>JBBSFH010000003.1:0-181798 GCA_038238915.1 Sphingomonadales bacterium | reverse complement strand
GAACCGCCTCGAAAAAGCGTGGAGGATGCCGCCACGCGAGTGGTCGATGGCCAAGGCCCAGTTCGCCGTCATCTTCGGCGAGCGCTTCACCAAGGCCATGGTCGGCTGATGTTCAACCGCCCAGCCATACACGGAATTCCTAACAGTCCCATCTGCGCAGCAGCTTCAGCGCCGCGCCCTTGTTGCGGCGCTTTTGGAGGAGGACGTCGAGGACTTCACCTTCGTCGTCGACCGCGCGCCAAAGCCACATACGCTTGCCGCCCACCTTCACCACCATCTCGTCGAGGTGCCAGCGGCCGGTCGGGGCAGGGCGCGCGCGCCTCAGGTTGGACGCGAAAACCTGGCCGAACTTGCGCGTCCAGCATCGGATCGTCTCGTAGCTGACCTCGATCCCGCGCTGCGCGAGTAGTTCCTCAACATCGCGCAAGCTGAGCGTGAAGCGGAAATAGAGCCACACCGCCTGGCGGATCACGTCGGGCGGAAAGCGGTGGCGATCGTAGGAGACGGGTTTCATGGGGCACTCGGCTGGTGGTCAGGCATAGCCCGAACGCGAGTGGGTTTCACCCAGCTCGCATTCGAGGCGGAGACTCATAGCGTTAGCCTGACAGCACCGGTGGATCACCTTGAGGTCGTAGGTGCGCGGCGCGGTGAGGAAGCTGGCCTGCACGCCCGGGAAGTCCGCAAGATTGAAGCCCTGCGTCCGGATGTGATGATCGGTCAGGTTCTGGACGCCCGCGCGCACTTCCCAGCGATTGTCTTTGGAGCCGATGCCGATAAAGGCGTTGAGCAGGCCGTAACTGCTCTGCGCCAGCAGCGGCGAGGCGGTGATCTCGGTCACCACCCTGTCGCGGTAGGCCCCGTCGAGGTGCAGCGTTGCATCCAGCTTCGGATTGAGCGGAACCTTGTAGGTCGCCCCGAGCGAGGCGTTCCAGCGCGGCGCGTTGACGAGCGGGCGGTTGCTGACATCGGTGATCTTGCCGCCGACGAGAATGTTGAATTGATCGTAACGCGAGTAGAGATAGCCGACCGTGCCGTCGATCGACAGGTTGCGGCTCGGCCGCGCGGCGAGTTCGAGCTCGGCACCATAGGTCTTGGCCTTGGCGGCGTTGGTGAACAGGCTGGTGAACACGCCCGTCACCGGATCAGCGCCGAAGGATGTGACCTGGATGTCGGTGTAGTCATTATAAAAGACCGCGAGGTTGGCGGTGAAGCTCCCCTCTGCCCAGCTCGTCTTGGCGCCCCCTTCATAGCTCCAGACATATTCGGGGCGGAACGCGGTGAAGGCGAACGCGCTTGCGGCGCGACCGTCGAAGCCGCCGCTCTTGAAGCCCCGCGAAACAGACGCATACAGCAGCGCGTCCTTGCTGGGCTTGTACGACAGCGAGGCCTTGGGCGTGTAGGCATCGAAGCCAACGCTGCCACTGATCGGCGTACCGGGCACGCCCACGCCTGGGAGGAACGGCGGCGCGTTCCGGATGACCGAAACGGTGGGATCGAAGAAATTCTCGAAGACACGGCCCGATGATCGGTCTTCATGTGTGTAGCGCAGCCCCGCACTCAAGCTGAGCTTGGGCATGAAGGCAAAGGTCGAATCGCCGAAGACCGCGTAACTGTTGGTGACCTGCGTTGTCTGCGCCAGCGCCGAAGTGGGGAAACCGAACACGACGATTGGGAAGCCGAAGATCGTAGCGGAGCCGTCATCATAACCGGAGAAAGTCCGGTCATAGTCATAGAAATAATAAAGCCCACCGGTAAAGGTGAACCGACGGTGATCATCATAGTTCAACCTAAGTTCTTCGCTGAACTGCCTCTCCATCTGGCGCAGCAGAATGTCGAGGATCGGCAGCGGCGAACCATCGGTATCCAGCTTGAGATCGAATTTTAGCGCGCGATAAGCAGTAATCGATTCAAAGGTCAGATGGTCGCTAGCATTGAAGCGCGAGGTCAGCGCGATCCCATAGCCCGACAGGTCGTTCAGGCCGTTGGCGTTGGTTTCGACGGTGAAATCGTCTTTGATTGCGGGGAGCGTCACGAGCGAGAGCGGCTTGCCCACCGCGCCGGTGATCGGCGTCACGCGCGTCGGGCTGCGCGACGTATCGGGGCGATCGATCTTGCCATCGACGCTGAGCAGGAAGTTCAACCGGTCCGAGGGCGTGAACAGCAACGAAGCGCGACCCGCGAAGGACTGGACATCGCCATCGTCCTTGCCCGTGAACAGATTGTGATTGTAGCCGTCGCGCCGGTTGTAGGCGAAGGCGACCTTGCCGCGCAGGGCATCGCCCGCGATCGGGCCGCCCACGCGCCCCTTGATCGAATAGCTGTTATAATTGCCGACATCGGCTTCGAGATAGCCGTCGACCGATTTGGGCGGCCGCGTCGAGACGAACTTGACCGCGCCGCCGATGGTGTTGCGACCATAGAGCGTGCCCTGCGGCCCGCGCAGGACCTCGACGCGCTCGACATCGAACAGGTCGAGGAAGGCCGCCTGCGTTCGCGCGATGAAAACATCATCGACATAAACGCCCACACTGGGATCGGCGAACGCAAGACTGTCGTTCTGGCCGACGCCGCGCACGTAGATAACCGCGTTCGAGGCATCGCCCTTGTCGAGGTAGAGATTGGGCGTTGCATATTGCAGGCCGGACAGATCCTTCGCCTGCAAATCCTCGATCCGCCGGGCGCTGAACGCGGAGACCGCGACGGGAACATCCTGCAGCGATTCGACCCGGCGGCGCGCTGTGACGACGATTTCATCGAGGCGAACCGGCTCGGCGGCGGCGGCGTCGGTCGCCGTGGTCTGTCCGCTGGCGGGACCGGCAATTCCCGCCGAGAGGCAGGCCGTCAGGCACAGCGGCGCGATCAGCCGCGTCCGGCGCTTGGCGACGGTCATACGATCCCTCCCATCATCGCCGATCGCCCCTGAGCGGACGCCGACGTTGTCCCGATGCTAGGGGTTCAGGAGCCTCCGCGTCGATGACCCGGCCCGTCTGTATGGCAGGACAATTTCGCTCACCCGCCTGCACCCTCCTCTCGCGCCGCGCGGTAAGCCGTCGGCGTGACGCCGTTCCAGCTCTTGAACGCTCGCGCGAAGCTGCGGCCGTCGGAGAAGCCGAGCACTTCGGCCACGTCGTTCGCATGGCGGCGTTCGCTCAGCAGCGCCTTGGCGGTCGTGCTGAGCACTTCGGCGCGCAAGTCCCGGAAGCTGACCGACGATTGCGTCAGTCGCCGACGCAGCGTCGCAATGCTCACGCCCAGATGGCGCGCGACATGGTGCTGATCGATCGTGCCCCCTGCGATCGTCTCGCCGACACGGGCGGGGAAATCGACGGCGGACGTGATCGTCTCGCGCGCGGCGATCATCGCAATCACATGATCATAGACTGCGCTCGTATTGGTTGCTCCCGCCGTCGATGCGCGCACGGGACGATCGGCAACCGATGCATCGTACTCCAGTGTGTAAACCTCGGCCTTGCACCGGACGGGTGTCGCCCAGAAAGCCAGGAGCCCATCGGGCGCACGACGCACCGGACGGCGCGTCCGCACCGTGCGCAGCGCGCTCGACAGATCTTCGCCGACGGCGATCGACAGCATCGCGTGCAGGAAAATCAGCACCCCTTCGACCACCGCGTGCGACGTCCCCGTGCCATGCGCGAACGCATAGGGGAACGCGGTGTCATCGATCACATAGATCAGCCGATCGCGACGCTGCTCCACCCGGTTGAAACTCCCGCCGTGGATGACGTTGTAGGCGCGCGCCACGCGACGCATCGCATCTTCGAGATCGCGCGCGTCCGACAGGCTCGCCAGAACGAAATCGGTCGTGCCGCGGGTGAGCGGGCGCAGCGAGAGATGGCATGTTTCATCGCCGGCCACGAGCGAAAGGCGCTGGAGCGAGCGGAAGTGATCGACCAGCGCGATGACGGTCGAAGTGTCGGCTCCTGCAATACCGTCCGCACAGCGCGGCTCCAGCGAGGCGGCAAGGCTGCGCAGCGGCTCGACCTCGCGCGCGCAGACAGCAAGTCGTCCTGGTCCGGCCACCGCCCGGCCCCGGTAGCAAGTCGCCGATCGTCCCGCCATTCGCTCACGATGCCGTTCCGGGGGCTGGACCACAAGGGCTGCCAATTGGTGCGGGGCGATCGTATCCGGTGGCGGCGCACGTCGCACGGTGCTGTCAGGTTAACCCCGTCGGCTCGCAATGGCCCCTGCCCCGCTCTGGCGTCATGCAGCGGCGGTCGCCGCCGCCCATGTCTGATGCGCCGCCGCCCATGTTGGCGCGCATGCCACCAGGGCGATGGCGTTTGGTCAAACCGAAATCGCGCATCGCGACGCGATATGAGGCGAGTTTGTCGGTGGTGTCTTGAGGTGAATGGCAGTAATCTTCAGCGATTTACGCAACAGCTTCAGCGCAGTGCCCTTGGTCCGCCGCTTCTGAAGCAAGACGTCGAGGATCTCGCCTTCGTCGTCGACCGCCCGCCACCGCCACACCGCGTGGCGGATCACGTCGGGCGGGAAGCGGTGGCTGACGCATCGGCCTTAAAGCAGCGCTTTGGCGGTGCGGTAGCAGTCTTCGATATGCGAGTTGCCGACCAGCTTCATCGCACCGAAGCTTATCGCAGCCGCGATGCCTGACCCGACAAAAGGCACATATTTCGCAACCGAGGCCGTGGCGACACGCATCCCGACGCGTCGCAACAACGCGGTCGCGAGCCTTTTGGTGACCATCCGGCCAATGATGTTGTTGCCCATGCTCGACGCCATCACAAACACCTTCTGCGCGACGTGCGGCTCGAGCTTGTCAACCTGCGCGTGATCAAGCTCGAACCGCTTGCTGATTTCGGGCAGCATGGTGGTCAGCAGGCTGATGTCGGCGACAATGTCGGCACCCGGGATCGGCACGACCGCCGCACCCGCCGCCATCATCGAGCGCTTGGTGACGAGCTTCCTGCATTCCGCCCTGACGCGGTCGAGTTCGGTTACGCTGTCGATCATAATTTCCACCTCGACCTCTGAACGAATGTCTGCGCCGATCGCTGCGTCCGAGCCTGGCAATTGTCTCGTCGGACCATCGAACAGCTTTCCGTCGTCGATCACGCCTTTGAGCTTGCTCGGCCACATCGTGCAACACCGAGGTCTGCTCAGCCGGTTTTGCCTCGCAAAACTGCGGCCAGACGTTACCGTTTTCTTCCATCATGCGTTTAGAAACCCACCGGGTTGGGAGAAGGGCCTTACATGGCTGGAGGTTGGACGCGCGACGGCGCGGTCCAGGATCAGATCGACGACACGATCGCGGACGCGGTCACGATCGCACGCGCGAGGATGCCGTCTGGTAATGGGCCAGCGAACTGTGAAGTGTGCGGCGGCGAAATCCCGTCCGGTCGGCGCCGCGCGCTTCCAGGCGCGGCTACGTGCGTGGCGTGCCAGTCAAACCTGGATGCGAAGCCGGTCATCGGAGGGATCAACCGCCGCGGCAGCAAAGACAGTCAGCTGCGATGACCGATGACCCGGTCGGCAGCACTTCCGTCAGCCGCTGGTGCTCCCCTCGATCGCGCGGCGAATCCACCGCGCGGTTTCGCGCCCTTGCGTGAAGGGCAGCATGTGCCCCCCCTCGACCAGCGTCAGCCGCGCGCCGGGAATTTCGCCTGCCGTTCGTTCGCCGTGAATGCGGTGGTCGAGGATCGCGTCGCCGCGCGCGAACAGGATGTGCGTTGGTATCTTGAGACCGCCATAACCGGCAACGACCTCCATCATGTTGGTCAGGGCTTCGGCAAGATCGGCCGAGGCGCCGATGAACGCCGCCGGCCGCATGGACAGTGCGCCACCACCCATGATCGCGAAATCCGTGGGCACGGCTTCAGGCTTAAAAACCTCGCCAAGTACCGCCTTGGACTTCAGGATCGACATTGGAACGGCAATGCTGTGCGCGATCATTGCGCGCATCCACGGTGGCACCATCAGCCCCTTGAAGGCCTTGGGCAGCGCGGTCGGTTCTACGGGCTGCGTTGCGGGGGCGATCAGCAGCAGGCCGCCCCCCTTATCGGGGTGCAGCACCGCTATCGTGAGCGCAAGCGCGCCGCCCAGCGAATGCCCGACCAGCCACGGCTTCTGAAGGCCCAGCATGTCGATCAGTCCGGCGATCAGCCTGCTCTGCGTGCGCAGGTCGGCCGCAGTGCCCGCATCACGCGGCGAATAGCCCGAGCCGGGCCGGTCGACACGAATCACGCGATAGTCGCGTGCCAGATCGTCGATAAGGTCGGGGCCGAAATTGCGCATCTGGCCGCCCAAGCCGTGGATCAGCAGCAACGGTGGGCCCGCACCGATCTCGGCAACGTGGAGTTGCTGCCCGTCGACCTCGATCATGCGTCCATCGCGCGGCACAAGGGCTTCGGCCTTGCGCGCCGTGCGTGCGGTGAAGAACAACGCGCCCGCTGCCGCGGCAACGGTTGCCGCGCCGATTGCCCATCTACCCTTGCTCATGCGCCCATGCTCCGCCCGAGGAATTTCCAATAGCTCACAGGTGCCAGGCGCTCGATCAAGGCCGCGAACTTGGCGTCTTTGCCGACAAGGATGCGCGCGCGATCGCGCTCGACTCCCGCGACGATGATCTCCCCAGCACGTTCGGGGGGCATCTTGAGGAATTTCTTCTCGAAGTCGGCGCGCATCGCTTCGGCTTGAACCGCCTGCGCGTTGGTGACGTGTTTTGGCGCGCGTGCATTGCGTGCGATCGAGGTGCTGATCCCGCCCGGATGGACAACGCTCACCCCAACCGTCGATCCGGCCAGCGCAAGCTCGTTGCGAAGCGATTCCGAAAAGCCGCGGACCGCAAACTTGCTCGCGCAATAAGCGGCCTGATGGGGTGGCGCGATCAGCCCGAACAGACTTGAAGTATTGACGATCCGGGCTTCGTCGCGGGCCTTCAGATGGGGCAGGAAGGCGCGCGTCAGCCGCACTACCGCAGTGAAGTTGATCCCGATCAGCCAGTCGAAATCAACCTCGTCGACCTGCTCGAAAGTGCCGCCGACCGCGACCCCGGCATTGTTGAACAGCAACTCGACGCAGCCATGCTCGGCGAGCACTGCAGCGGGCAGCGCGAGGCACTGGTCGCGGTCGCCAACGTCGATGCGGTGGCGGCTGACCTTGACGGTATCGACCAGCGCGGCCGTTTCGTCGATCCCCGCCTCGTCGATATCGGCCAATGCGAGGTTGCAGCCGCGCCTTGCGAGCGCGCGGGCGATGCCGCGCCCGATCCCGCTCCCTGCGCCGGTGATGACCGCAGTCCGTCCGGCAAGCTTCATGACAGTTCTTCCAGTGCGCGCGCGCATGCCTTGAATTGCATCACTCCGTCCTCGAGTTTGCCGAATTTGAGCGCGGCCATGTCGAGCGCGTAATTCTGATTGAGCTTCCATGGTTTGGTCGCGCCCTGCTTGGGCAGGATCGCGGCCGCACGCTGGACATAGCCCGACGTGAAATCGAGAAATGGCGCCTCGGTAACGCCGGGGTCGCGATGCGCCACCGCGATCTGACAGCCACGGCCGCGAAGATGGTTAAGCAGGCGGCACACGAACCACGCAGTCAGATCGGCCTTCAGCGTCCACGATGCATTGGTGTAGCCGAAGCTGTAGCTCAGATTGGGCACGTCGCTGAACATCAGGCCTTTGTAAGTTAGCGTTTCGTTCAATCGCCGTACCGCGCCGTCAACGCTGAACTCGACATCGCTCAGCAACTGCACCTTGAGGCCAGTCGCGGCGACGATCACATCAGCCTTCAACTCCTCGCCCGACACCAGTTTAATTCCGTCCGACGTGAGCGTGTCGATCGTGTCGGTCATCACTGCGGCCTTGCCACTTTTGATTGCGGCAAACAGGTCGGCGTCGGGAACCAGGCACACGCGCTGGTCCCATGGATTGTAGCTTGGCGTGAAGTGCTTGGCGACGTCGTAATCGGGTCCGAGCGCGTCGCTCACGCCTTTTACCATCTGTTTCTTGATCATCGCCGGTCGCCGCCGCGACAGCTGGAAGAAGAACAATTGCATCAGCACGTTGCGCCAGCGCACGATCCCATAGGCAGCCTTGGCCGGAAGGTTCCGGCGCAGCCAGTTGGCAAACCCGTCCTCCGCCGGACGGCTGACGACGTAGGTCGCAGAGCGCTGCAGCATCGTCACGTGCGCGGCGGACTTGGCCATTTCCGGCACCAGCGTCACCGCAGTCGCGCCGCTGCCGATTACTACGACACGCTTGCCGGTATAGTCGAGATCCTCGGGCCAGAATTGCGGATGAACGAACCTGCCCTTGAAGTCGTCGCGCCCGGCGAATTCCGGCAGATACCCTTCGGCATAATCATAATAGCCGCTGCACATGTGAATCCAGCGGCAGGTCAGAGTAACCACCTCGCCGCTGTCCAGACGCTCGGCCTCGACGCTCCACCGCGCCTCCTCGCTCGACCAGCGCGCACGCCTGACGTGATGATGGAACCGGATGCGCGCATCGATTCCGGCCTCGTGCGCGGTGTCGCGGACATACTGGAGGATGGACGGGCCGTCGGCGATCGCCTTGGCCTGCGTCCAGGGTCGGAAGGCATAGCCCAGCGTGTACATGTCGCTGTCCGAGCGAATGCCGGGGTAGCGGAACAGATCCCACGTCCCGCCGATCGCGGCGCGCCCCTCGAAGATCGCGAAGCTGCGATCGGGGCAATGTTGCTGCAGATACCAGGCGGCGCCGATCCCGGACAGGCCGGCGCCGACGATCAGTACATCGACATCCAGGCTGGCCGAACCTTCCGGCGCAGCGGTCAGGGTTCCAGGATCGTGATCGGCCATCAGCGCACCTCGACCCACATGTTCGGGCACGCAAGTGGCGCGGATCGGTTGGAAAGCGCGCCTAGCCCACGAAGAGATGTAGGTGCGCCGAGCAACTGTTTATCGCGGTCGAGGCGCATCGCTTGCAACTGTGGAACGTGGTTCAAGCCGCAGCGCATAATCGATGGTCAGCGCGAATGATATCGGCCGCACGTTCGCCGATCATGATCGAGGGCGCGTTGATATTGCCGCTGGTGATCTCTGGCATGATGCTGGCATCGGCTATGCGCAGGTTCTGGACGCCCGTCACGCGCAGTTGCGGATCGACAACGCTGCCGATGCGGCAGGTGCAGGACAGGTGGTAGATCGTCGTGCCGAAATGCAGCGCCATGCTCTCGAGCAACGCATCGCTCGGCATATCGCCGTGCTGGTAGCCGTGCAGCTTTGCAAGTCCCGGCGGCACCAGCCAGCGACCGGGTTTCACCGGACCAGGCCAGTGCGCCATGACATCGAGCGTGCGGCGGATGATCGCCACCATCACCTTCAGATCATGAGGATCGCCGAAATAATTGAAATTGATTTCGGGGGGCACCGCAGGGTCGGCGCTGGTGAGGACGATCTCGCCCTCGCTGCGCGGCACACAGTTGCTGGCAAGAACCGAAATACCCTCGCGGTGGGTGTCGAGCGCATCGACCGCGTCCCCGACAAGCTGGTTCAGATCATAATTGATCGCCTTGCTCAGCGCATCGGCGGTGTTGGCCATCGGCAGAAAGCCGATCTGTGCGTCATGCGTATGCGGGGTACCCAGCCCGGTCGAAAAGAAGCAGACCGCATCGTAGAATGACGAGGCGACGAGGCTGCTTCCGGTTTCCAGCCATTCGCCGATCCTGCGTTCGGCCTCCGCCTTCAAGGAAAGCTGTTCGGCCGTTAGCGCATGATCGTTGGCTGGATCGGCGGGCAACGGCCCGCCAGGGGCGCGCAGCGCATCGGGGCCCGCAGAAAGGTTGATCTCGTCCACCGCCACGCCGAGCCCCGGGGCTTCGAACATGAGCGGCGTGTACAGATGGTCTTTGAGATGCTTGCCGACGTGCGGCTGGTCCAGTCGGCAGACAACGCCAGCCGCTTCAAGCTCGCGCCGAGGACCGATGCCCGAAAGCATGAGGATATGCGGCGAACCGACCGCGCCAGCGCTAAGCACGATTTCTCGATCGGCACCCGCGACGTGCAGTTCGCCTGCGGTATCGCGGTAACAGACACCGGTCGCCGCCAGCGTCGCGCCTTCGCCTTCAAGGTTGAGCCTGGTCACCAATGCGCCGGTGATGATGGTGAGGTTGGGGCGAAGTTCGGCAGCATTTTCGAGATAGGCGTGGAAGGTGCTCGAACGCTGGCCTTTGCTGGTGTTCGTCTGCACCAGCGAGGCGACACCGGCAGCATTGAAGCGTCCCGAGCCATTGTAATCGCCTTCGGGAATGCCGGCGGCGACTGCCGCTTCGACGAACCCGCGTGAAGCCGGGATCACCGGGGACCGGATGCCAACGCCGACCGGGCCACTGGCACCGCGCTGCTCGCGGTCGATGCTGGCCTCGTTGGTCTGCGCGACGGCCTCCATGCGCTTGAAGCAGGGCAGCACAGCTTCATGGCTCCAGCCGGTCGCGCCCAGTCGCTCCCAATTGTCGAAATCGCCGGGGTGGCCGCGGACCCAGACCATATAATTGATCCCCGACGAGCCGCCCAGCATCTTGCCGCGCGGCACCGGCATACGACGGTTGTTGAACCCGCGCCCGCCCTTGCCGGGATCGCCGGTCAACATCCAATCGGTTTCGGGATCGAGTTGCAGGCTGACGCAGGCGGCCGGCATCGCTTCGCGCGGCGGGGGGCGACCGCCCGCCTCAATCAGCGCAACGGTCACGCCTGGGTCTTCTGAAAGCCTGGCTGCAAGCGCTGCACCTGCAGAGCCACCGCCGACGATCACGAAATCAAAGCTATCCACCACGGCTCTCCCCAACGAACAAATTATCCCGCCCAACCGCCAGCGGCGCGCGGCTCGATGCAGTACCGGTGAAGGCCGACTGGCCGAGTATCTGCACGCGACTTGTTCCTGACGTTGCGCCTGCCGTATCGCGCGATGCTACACCGCGTGCGCCCGCCAGAAAAAGTCGATCAGCTGCGGTCAATAGTCACCGGCAGGCGCGTGTAGCCATGGACGAAACTCGCGGCACGTAGGCAGCGTCACCTGTCACCCGCGTCCGCCACTTCCGCACGACCATCTCCTCGAACAGCTGCATAAACCAGAAATACAACCACGCCGCGTGGCGGATCAAGCCAGACGAAAAACAGCCATTGTAAGCGACAACTGTCCTCGTGCAGTCTGCTGGCGGTCAGGCGTGCCGCAAACCCGAGTGGAGTTTCGCTCAGCCCGCACCAGAAACGGAGACCGGCACCACAGCGGACGCTGGAGTCCAGGAGGTTCGGAGGACTTTACCCGACCACGACATTCTGCCTCTGATCGAAAATTTTCACCATGAATTCGTGTAGGTGCCAGCAGCCCGCTGTTTGCAGCCGCCACGCCAGAGATTCCTGGCGTAGAACCCACCAGACATGGGCGTCCAGCATCGGATCGCCTCACAGCAGACCGCAATCCCGCGACAGGCGAGCAGTACCTCTATGTCGCGCAAGCGGAGCGTGAAACGGAAACAGGACCATACCGCATGGCGGATCACGTCCGGCGGAGAGCGGTGGCGTTTTGAGCGTAGGTATGACAACTTATCCACAAGCCGGATCGAGTCCCGCGCCGCGACTCACTGCCGCCCACGTCGATGGCGGTCGCCGGTCTCGGTGGCGCGGTCGCAAAGGGGAGAATTGGTGGAGGAGACGGGGGGCATCCTCGGCGAAAGCCCGCCAATCGTCGCGCTGCGTGCATGGCTGCCCAAGGTCGCGCGCTCGTCCGCCACCGTGCTCATCACCGGCGAGACGGGGACGGGCAAAGAGCGGGTTGCGCGCGCAATCCACATGCTTGGCGCGCGCGTGCATCGGCCATTCGTGGCACTAAACTGCGCGGCGCTGCCCGAGGGGCTGGTCGAGAGCGAACTGTTCGGCCACGTGCGCGGAGCGTTTACCGGCGCGCAGTCCACGCGGCGAGGGCAGATGGTGGAAGCGAACGGCGGCACGCTGTTCCTCGACGAAATCGGTGAGATGCCGATCCACGCGCAGGCAAAGCTGCTGCGCGCGATCGAGGCGCGCGAGGTGCGGCCCGTTGGCGGCAATGCGAGCCAGCCGATCGACGTGCGGATCGTGGCGGCGACCAATCAGGCGCTCGAGCAGCGCATCGCGTGCGGCAAGTTCCGCAGCGATCTATATTACCGCCTGAACGTCGCGCGCGTGGAGCTATCGCCGCTGCGCGAACGCGCTCAGGACGTGCCGCTGCTTCTTGGCGCAGCGATCGACGAGCTGAATACGCGCGAATGCGGGTGCGTGGGGCGCCCCGATGCGGATGTTATGGCTTGCCTGCTCGCGCATGACTGGCCGGGCAATGTGCGCGAACTGCGCAATTTCGCCGAGGCGCTATTCATCGATCCGCCGCGAGGCACGATTCACTTCAGCGACCTGCCGCCCGCCTTTGCGCGGCTGCTTGCGCCCTATCGCCAGCAGGGATCGCACGAACGCGACAGGATGCTCGAAGCACTGACGCAGACGAGGTGGAACAAGGCCGAAGCTGCCAAGGCACTCAACTGGTCGCGCATGACGCTCTACCGCAAGCTTGCGCACTACAACATCGAACGCAGCGTTGGCGTGTAACGGGTGTCTCGCAGTGCCGGGGCCGATGTGACACCGCGCTTGTAACATCGGATCGCCGGAACGCTGTCTCCCGCCCTCACCCGCGCTGTTTCGGCTTGGCACGCCGATTGCATCGCGCTGCGTGATGACCCCACCCGCACTCGCCCCGGCTACCAACGGCGCACCGCTCGCGGTTTACGCGAACTATTGTGAAGTCGGCCACAATGCCTTCGAGTTCCTGCTGGATTTCGGCCAGTTCCGCCCCGAGACCGACTCGGTCCACGTCCATTCGCGCATCGTGGCGGGACCGGTGCAGGCCAAGCTGTTCGCGCGGCTGTTTTCGGACGCGGTCGAGCGCTTCGAGGCCGCACATGGACCGATTGCCGAGGTCACCGATGATGATGCGCTCAGCGCGCTACTCGGCAGCGTCCCCGATTTCGAGCGCCGCGCGATCCGCGCGCGTGCCCGTCCGCTTCCAACGCACACCAACCCCGCGACGCCCGCGTCGCCCATCGGACCGAGGTAGCCCCATGCCAGCGATGATCCGCCCGACCCGCCTCGAGGTGAACGACCGCTTCCCGATGCTGGGCTTCACCATCCGCACCCACGGCGAACCTCGCCGCGCCGAGGTGGCCGTCGCGACCGATCCCGCACTGCTGGCACCCGAGGGCAAGGCGCGGCGTTCGGCGGGCAATTTCTATTCGAGCCGTGCGGGCGGTCCGCTCGCAGCCCCTCGCGGCGAGGCGGTCTATGTGCTGCCGCCCGAAATCCTCGCGCGGTTCGTCGGATCGGAGAAGCTCTATTTCGGGCTCGCAACCGCGCCCGCGACAGGGCCTGGGGCCTTCGAAGTGGAAGTCCTCCCCACTACGGATAGCCCCTATGTCTCGCTACGCGCGCTGACCGGCCGCAGTCTGCGCCGGGTGCGGGTAATCCCCGGCCGGGCGCGCGGGCCGGGCGAGGGTTTGCTCGACTGGGCTGGCGATACCGCCCAGCCCGGCCAGCGCCCCGCCGAACGCGCAAGCAGTCAGCCCGCGAACACCAATCCGCCACCTGCGGCGCATTATGACGACGGCTTCGGCCCGATGCCTGCGCCTGCGCCTACCGCACCAGCGCCGGACAAGGCCAGCGCATCCGCCCCGTCCACGTCGGCAGCAACGCCGTCCCCAGCCACATCGACCCCACCCCCCGCCGCAGCCAAGTCGATGGCATGGAACGGCACACGAAGCCCCGCGAGCGCGATGTCGAACGACGTGACAATCGGGTCCGTGCGCAACCCGGTGACGGCACCCCCGGTCACCCGCCTGAGCGGCGTCGCGCGGGTGGCCGCCGATGCCGCGCTGATGGTGCTGACCGGCCCGCTCGCACCGATGATCGCTGCACTCCGCCTTGCCGCAACCGCATCGGCTGCTGCGGGCACGCCCGTGTCGATCGGCCTCGGGCCGTCCGTGGGCGCAGGATTGGGCGCGGGCGGCACTTTGGGGGCTGGCATCATCTTCGGTCCCGACAACAGCCTGGGCGTCTACGGCAGCGCGCAGTTCGATGTCGGCTTCGTGTTGTCGGTCAATGCGTCGGTGCAAATCACCGTGATACGTGGCGCGATCGATGCGTTCGGCGGCTGGAGCAATTCGGCGACCATCTCGGGCGGCGAGGGGATCGTGGCGGGCGCATCGGCGCTGTTCGATACCCAGGCCAATTTCCAGGGCGTGAGCGCGCAGGTGGGCGTGGGCGCAGGCTTCTCGCCGGTCGATTTCTACGTCTCGGTCCAGCGTTCGGTCGCGACCACGCTCGGCATGGCGGCGGCGCTCGGAGAATGCGGGCCGCGCGCCAGTGCGATGGACGTCGATCCCGATACGATGGGGATTGAGGGCCCCGCCGCGAGCGATCCGTCCGTGCAGACGCAGGCATGGTCAGGCGCGCTCGCCGCGACGCCCGATTACCCGCGCGCATCGCGCTTCGAGGCCTCGCCCGCCTTCACCTCTCGGCCGGGCCGCACGATCGATCGCGTCGTCATCCACATCACCGACGCGAACACGACCGGAAGCACGGTTGGCCACTTCACGCGCGCCGACGCGAACTCGAGCGCTCATTACCTCGTGGGCCAGGATGGCGAGATCGTGCAGTTCGTGCGCGAACTGGACATCGCGTGGCACGCACACGGGGTCAATTCGCGCAGTATCGGGATTGAGCACGTCTGCGTGAACCAGCGCGGCGCGACCTACGGGCGCACCACGCTGCCTGCGCTACCGCCCACCGATATCCAATACGCCGAATCGGCCGCGCTGGTCAGCTATCTCTGCGACAAATACTCGATCCCGACCGATCGCACGCACATCATCGGCCATTCGGAAGCGGACGCGCACACCACGCATACATCCTGTCCCAACGCCGCGCCGTGGGACTGGGATCATTTCATGCAGATGATCCAGCAACGCGTATCGCTGCCCACCGGCCAGTCGCTTGGCCTCCCCCCGCGCACCGCCCGCCTGTTCGATGCGGAAATCCCGCTCGATCCGGGCGTCGGCGGCCAGTCGATCGGGATGAACGCGCTCCAGGTGGGCGACATCATCCTTTCGACTACGGACGCGACGATCAGCCGTGCGATCCGCGCCGCCACCAGCGGGCAGGTCAGCCACGTGATGCTGTATGTGGATCAGGGCGGGCAGGTGATCGAAGCGGTGGGCGAGGGCGTGCGCATGGTGCCTCTCGGCGACGCGATCGCTTCGGCCACGGTCGCAGTCGCGTTCCGGGTGCCCGGCCTCACGCGCGATCAGCGCCAGCAGGTGGCCGACGCCGCCGCCGCCCACATCGGGCAGGATTACAACCACATCGGCATCGCGCGCCAGGCGCTGTTCCAGATCGATCAGCGCCTGTGCTCGGCGCTTCCCAACGGCCTGTCCGACCGCTGCCGCGCGTTCGCGGGCCGAATCGACATGGGCACGGCTTCCAACGACAGCTTTTTCTGTTCGGAACTGGTGCTCGAAGCCTATCGCGCCGCAGGACAACCGCTCACGTCGGAACAGCCCAACTGGGCCTCGCCCGACGATATCGCCAATCTGCGCTTCGACTTCTCCAAGCTGCGCTACATCGGCCACCTGAAGGCCGCGCCCTCGGGCGGGCTGTTCGGGCATCTGCTGGCGTATGCGAAATCCACCCCCGCGCGCGCGATGGACTCGGGCGCGTTCAGCGTCACCTGGGACGATGTGGACCTGGTTCCGCAGCATACCGGTACGACCTGCGTCGGCGCTGCAACCGCCATGGTTGTTGGATGGCGCGACCGCGTATCGGTAGACGAGGACATGCTGGCGCGGCTGTGCGCCATTTCGCTCACCGACGGGCAATCGCCGCTCGCTGCGGCCCGGGCGCGGTTTGCCAAGCAGGTAGGACTCGAAGTTGGGCCGCCGCAATGCTTCAACGTCGATGGCTTCCGCCAGTTGGTTGAAGCGCACGGCCCGATGGTGGTCACCAAACTCATGGCACCGGGGCAGACGGGGTTCGATAGCGGTCACGCGGTTGTGGTGGTCGGCCTCTATTCGGACGGCACCAACGCCTATGTTCGCGTCGCCGACCCTTGGGACCGCGTGGTCGGAACACCGCAAGCGCCCGGCAGCTACCTGGATACACACACGACAGGCAGCCGCTACATCATGCGCTTCGAGGAGTTCATGAACGATTACGAGATGCGGCAAGCGCGCGTCGAGGACAATATCCTGCAAATCATGTACGCGCCCGACACCGGCGGCCGTCAGCCCAACCGGGGATCGCCTCCGGCGGGCTACGCGCAATCCTACGCGCCGCGCCGCATGGCCCCGCCCCCGCCCACGCGCACCGCCGCGCGCGGGCTGGACGTCGGGCCGCCGCCGTTGGGGATGCGCCGCACCGAAACCACCGCACGCGACGGGGTAACCTTCTCGCTCGAACAGCTGGACGGCATGCGCGCGCCTCGAACGCAAGTCATGATGAACGCCGATATCCAGTCCGGGATGATCAGCGTCGCGGACTGGCCCCGAATGCCCGACGAGCACGGCAGAACCTTCGGCGCGGTCAAGATCGCGTGGCATTATGGCGGCGGCACGGTCGGCGATGTGCGCGTGATGCCCGAGAATGCGGGGCTGAGCGACGGCTGGTCACTTGCGGTCGAGGGAGAAGTCCTCGACGGGCCGGACAGCGAGACGGTTGCGGGGATGACGGTCGAACTGCGCCATCGTTTCACCCACGCCACGCAGCCCGAGCATCGATCGGCGGTTCGCGTGATCCTGCACGGCGATGGGCGTCACGACCGCACCAACGAATGGGAACTCGATCCCCTCCACGTCAGCGCCTGATCGGTTGCACGTGCCGGGTCTGCGCCCCCCTCCTCCACCGCCGAGTTACGGCCGTGCGCCGCTCGTGCGCAGCCTCGCGCGCGATGCGTTCGGGCGCGAGATTCCCGACGCGGCGGGCCCGCCCGCCGATAGCGCGTCGCAAACGCCAGCGCCCGCCTCTCCGCCCGCCAAGCGCGAACTCGCAACCGACGCGCTCGGGCGGCGCGTGGGCAACCTTGTCGATGAAGTCGATTTCCCCGCCTTCGTTGCCAGCCTGGTCCACGGCACGTTCGACGCGATCGTCGACGCGTCGATCCGCCAGATGGAGAGCTTCGCCGACCTTGTCGCAGCCGTCGCCAAGCCGCTCGAACAATTCACGCAGGAGAATGTCACGCCGAACCAGGCGCGTGACTATCTTGTCGAACAATATCCGCGTGACGTGGCGCTGAACCACGAAAGCGGCACACCAACATTGGTGCCGATCGCCAGGACAGCCGGGCCGGACGGGGAGGCGGAGGCACCGCGCGTGCTCGCAGATTATGGCCTGGAAGGACAGGAACTGACTTCGGAGGTGCTCGAACAGCAGATCCTCGCCCATGCGCGCGAGACCGTGGCGAAGCAGCGGTTGCAGACGCTCTCGACGATGGTGCTGCTCGGAATGAATCGCGTTGTGGTCAAGGATGGCTCGATCAACGCCAACGTCCGCTTCCGCGCGTCTGCTGCCGATCACAAGAAATTCGATTATGCGACCGGTTCGGATCCGCAAAGCAATGCGACACAGTGGGGAGCGCGCGGCTCGACCACCTACGACGCTCCGACGACGAAGGTTTCGACCATGGGCGTCAATGTCCAGGCCGATAGCGAACTCAAGGCGCAGTTATTTGGCGAAGTGAAGATCAACTTCGCCAGCGAGACCGTGCCGCTCGATCGTTTCGTGGACGATGCCAAGCGCGGCCAGCTCGAACGCCACGCGCGCGGACCGCAGCGCGCTGCCACGCCACCGATTGCACCAACGCAACCCCCAAGCGCCGTCGCCACGCTGCCCCCGCCGGTCGTGATCGCGTCCGCCCCGCCGCCCGCACCCGCTGGAGCAACACGGTGAGCGCGCGGCGCCAAATGGGCGATATGATCGCGGAGGTGGCCGAGGGCGCAATGGTCGCGGGCGGTAGCGTCGGCGTGCGCGTCACCCGCATCGAAATGAAGCTCCCCATCGAAATCGCGTGGACCGGCGGCGCGCTGTTCGCCGATTTCCCGCGCACCGTCACACGAACCCAGTTCGATGCGCCCCCCTCGCGCCTCCACCTCACGTGGGAGGCACGGCCATGACCACCGCCACCGCCGCCCTCCCGCTCGAAAACTTCATTCAGGCGGTGCAAAGCCAGCTCGATAAGGCGCAGACCGCGATGGCGGTGAAGGCGCATAACCTCAATCTGCCGCTCACCTTCGCGATCAAGGACATCACGCTCGATCTGCGCGCGCAGGTGGAGTTTACGGCGGGCGAAATCCGCATTCGCCCGGCCGGGGCGGCGGATGTGCAGGCGAGCGTGTTCCACCTCGTGTTCGCCGCGATCACCCGGCCGATGATCGAGGAGAACGCGGTCGCGTTTGCGGACGGTCCGCATGATACCTCGCTCGACGAACTGGGCGACGGGTTGTCCGAGGAGGATCGCCGCAAGCTCGAATGGGTCGGCGTGCGCACCGTCTCAAAGCTCAAGGAGAGCATGGCGCGTGGCGGCGATTCAGCGATCGGGCGCGTGACCAACCTGCCCATCGATCGGCTGCGCAAGGCACTCGAACGCGCGTCCGCGCCGCTGATGGAGCATGTGGTGCCCGTCCCCGGCGGCGAGGGCGACATGCCGCTGATGCGCGTGCGCGGGCGCAACCTCATGCAGGCGGGGCCGCCATCGGTGACGCTTGGCGGCGAGCCGGTAGCGGTGGTGAAGGCGAGCGCGGACGAACTGCTGCTCGCACCCGCGCCGCATCAATGGGCGGGTGAACTTCGCGTCGAGCCCGCGCCTATGGTCGCCACCTCGATGGCGTTTGATCTGCGCCCGTTCGCGCCACCGCCGCCGGTGGCTAACGGCGCAATCAACGGCACGGGAGCACACGCATGACGATGCGCCGCCTCGCCGCGCCCTGGGTTCCGCCCGGATCGAGCGCCTACTGCCTGCCCGGCTCGCTGCTACTCAAGGTGGCGCTCGGCGAAGCGCCTGCCGCGATCCCCGCGAGAAACGACGTGCGCGACCACGCGGCTCCGGCGGCACGCACGATGGACGGCGGCGCGATCGATCGCATCCTGCATGCGCACGGCGGCGAGGTTGCGATTGCGCGGCTGCATACGTCCGCCGCCAATATCGGCCGCAAGGGCTCCCGCAACCGCCACTATACCGACGCCGAACAGACGAGCGGCCTCGCGCGCACCTTCCTCATCAAAACCGATCGCACCACCGCGCTCGGCAATCTGGTCGACGCGCTCTCGGCTGTAAGCACGGTCGAGTGGGCAAGCCCCAATTATGTCGCCGCCAATCCTTTCGACATGGCCTTCGCGGTCGAAACGGTCGACGACGGGGAGATGTGGGCGCCGTGGGCGATGATCCGTGGCCCGCAGGCGCTCGCCTACGAACCCGGCGACAGCACCGTGATCGTGGGCATCGTCGATAGCGGCGTCGCACCCACCCACCCCGAATTCGCGCGCCGCTTCCGCCAGGGCTATGATACCGTCAATCTTGGCCAGAGCGATGTCGCCCAAGGTGTCGAGATCCTTAGCAGCGGGAACAATCCCGATCATGAGCCGGTCGATCATTATGTCGGCCACGGCTCGGCCTGCGCGGCGATCATCGGCGCGCTCGGCCTCGATATGCCGCCGGGGATGGCGGGCGAGGCGCAGCTGTTGCCGATGCGCGCGCTCGGCGCGGCCCGGCTGCCAGGGCGCGCGGGCGCGATCGGCATGGGTGCGATCGCCGATCTTGATGCCGCCGCCAAGCTCGCGATCGATCTGGGCGCGCGCGTGCTCAACCTCAGTTTCGGCACAGACGATGCGCAGCTCGGAGCGCATATCCCCAAGCCGCACGCCGACGTGATCGCCTATGGTGCGGACCGCGGCTGCGCCTTCGTCGCCGCGAGCGGCAACAACGGCAAGGAAACCGTCTACTGGCCTGCCGCCTACCCGCAGGTGATCGCGGTGGGCGCAGTCGGCGCGGACATGCGGCCTACCGGCTTCTCGACGCGCGGCGATCATGTGGCGCTGTGCGCGCCGGGCGAGCGCGTCTTCACCGCTGCGCTCGAAGGCTATCAGCGCGCGACGGGCACCAGCTTTGCCGCGCCATTCGTCACCGCGACGGTCGCGCTGATGATCGCGCGCGCCGAACGCCGCGCCTTCCCGCTCGATCCGCCCATGATCAAGCACCTGCTAGCCGCGTCCGCGCGTACCTTCCCCGGCCCGGCACCCGGCTGCGGCGCGGGGGTACTCGATGCCGCCGCCGCGCTCGCTGCGGTCGATCGTTTCATCGACCACGACCAACCCGAAACCGAGGACGGATGATGGCCACGCAACGCAAACGCAAAGGCCAACCGGAGCAAAGGAGACCAGCCATGAGTGTGACCACCATCCAGTACCGCGATATCGCCCAGCGCGAGCTTGCCGAACGGCATCGGCTGAACGAACGATTGATCCAGCTCGATCGCTCTGCCCGCTCGCGTGGCGGCCAGGGGGTCGGCCGCGAGACCGATCAGGTTTTCTATTCGATCGAGGAGAAGGCCGAACGCGCCCGGATCGCGCTGACGCTCGACGTCATCGACGATCAACGCGGCGAGTTTTGCGATCCGCTGTTTGTTGCCGCGCGCGATCAGTTCAACGCCCGGACCGGCCTGTTGAACGATACACTCGGCAATCCGGTCGGATCGCTCGATTCCGAGCCGCCGGGCGTCGCACTCAAACTCCTCAAGGGCAATCTCAACACAGCGAACGCAGTGGACTGCGCGCTGACAATCGGGTTGCTGGTGCTGGACGGCGTGACGCCGCCCCCCGTCAAAATCAGTCTTGGCTATGTGCCGCCTAACCCGGCTGATCAGCCCCAAGACCAGTTCATCGACTTCGCGCTGATCTCCGACGCCGATAGCCCACTGATGCCCGCTATGGGGAAGGCCTTCTTCAAGGCGGTTGGCGAGGCACAATCGTACAAGCCGCTATCCAGCCGCGTGCTCGCCATTCTGGGCCAGCTCGGTGCCATTGCCGATGACCAGGACGGCAGTACCAACTACACACAGGGCACCCACCCTCCCGCACAGAACGTAGATGCGACCGAGTTCGCCAAGGTGATGCGCGCGCTTGCGCTCAAGCAAGTCGATCAGTTCACGCCGCAGCTCAGCCGCAAGGTCAGCGAGGCGCTGGATACGGTCCAGAACATTGCCGGCAACGGCGTCACCAGCGAAATCGGTATCGATCTGCCCGATCTGGACGCGGTCTCGAACACCGAGATCGTGTCGGACAATGTGCGCCTGATGGGGCCGGTGATCTGCGCGGCGATGCTCGATGAGCTAAAAGCCTTCCAGGTCGTCGACAAGCTGCTCGAAAATGCCCAGAATGGCATGCTCGCGATCGGCAAGGGCAATGCCGGGCAAATCCTCTACAAGCGCTGGAAGGAATCGCCCAACCGCATGAGCGAGCCCGAGCGGCGCGATCTCTACGCGATGACGATGGGCCAGCCGGGTGGGAATCCGGCGATCCAGGGCAATACCGATTTTAATGATCTGTGGCTGCGCTTCGTCTCCTCGGTCTCGCAGTTCGTGCGCAACCAGGACGTCGACAAGCTGCTGCGCGCGGCGATGCCGAGTGCAACCGGAGCACAGCAGATGCGCAAGGCGGCGCGCGATCTTGCCTCCAATCTGTCGCTGCACGGCTTTGGCATGACTTACTACGCCGCGCTCGAACTGCAGGGCGAGATCAAGCAGATGATCGCGCTCCTGGACGATCCCGAGATCAAGGCCGCGCATGGTGCCAAGGACATGTGGGGCGTGATCGACGTGGTCGCCACGCGCGACCTCCACGGCGCGCGCACCAGTTCGCGTTACCGCGTACTCGCGACCTGCGGCGCGATCATCACCGCGTGGCTGGCGAACAACATCGTGAAGATCATGCGCCCGATGGGCGTGCTGATCGACATGATGGACGTGCGCTCGCCCGCGCCAACGCTGTCGAGCCAGGCGACCAAAAACCCGTCCGACTATGATCTCGTCAACGCGTGCGAACTCTGGCTCGCCGATACCGCCACGTCGGACAGCCGTGTGGACGAGATGAGCCAGCCGCGAATGTCTCCGGTGATGACCTCGCAACCCGTGCAGATCCCGGCGTTCGCGCGCGAGTTCCTGGACGAGATCCCGGGCGCGGCAATGGGCATGGGAATGCGCAACGGCAACGCACAACGTCACTAGGGAGAGAGCATCATGATGCGCATCCAACCCCTCTCCGCCAAGGTCACCCAGCGGCTCGCGCAGGCGGCGCGCGCGCTGGGAGCCGCCGATCCCGGACCGCCGATGGCGGACCTGATCGGCCGCACCTTTCCGATGCCCGCAGGCGATCCGCGCTATGCGAGGAACGCGCTCTCGCCGATGGCCGCACCGTTCGAGCCGAGCTTTTCGGAGACGCAGCCCGTCAAGCTCCGCTTCACGATCGAACCGCTGCCCCCGCAGGCAAGCGGTGCGGACCGGCGCGACGAGGCGACGCGCGAGATGCGCCGCATGGTCGGCGCGTTCCTGGGGCGCGATACGCTGCGCTGGTTCGACGAGCGCTCCGAACCCTATCGCGGGTTCGGATCGGACAACCTCGATTATGGCGCGTTCTTCGGCGCTGCGACCGATAGCGACGGGTTGTATGCCTCCAAGGTCTATTACGAAACCTCGCCCGCCGCGATGATGCAGCTGCCGCCTGCGCTGTTCCAGGTGGTCACCACCGCGCAGCGGATGCTGCCGGGGCTGAGGCCGCTGTTCACCACGATCAGCGCGCAGCGCGATATGGGCGGCCAGCGGCTGACGTTCATCTATCCCGATGCGCTCAAACTCTCCGATCTCGGTCCGGTGCTCGACGAACTGGGGATGGGGGAGCGGTTGCCCGGCATCATGCAAATCCTGGGCCTGGTGCTCGGCGGGCGCTTCGAGCTTCCTCCCGCCTCGGCGTTGATGGCGTTCGGGATCGGGCACCACGGCCCCGAATTCGAGCTGTACGTCCAGCTGGCGCGCATCCCCGATCTGCCGCCCGAGTTTTTGAGCCTGCTGACGCTCGGCATGTCCGAACGCCCGCGCGAACTCGCCGCGCTCAGTCGCTGGATGACCGCGTTCACGCCCGAGGACGAGGTATGGCCCGGGCGTTTCTCGATCCTCTCGGTGCGCGCTGGCGTCAACGCGCCGCCGCGCATCAGCCTTTATCTGCGTCCGGCCGAGTTCGAGGTGAGTCCGCAGGCGCTCCAGCAACTCGCCGCCTGATCCCTTCCAAGACGGAGTGAAGTCCGATGCATCCGCCCTCCGCCCCCCCGGTCCGTCTGCCCACCCCGCGCGCCGAAGTGCGCGAGGCGGTGCGCGGGCTTCTCACGCGTAGCCCCGCGTTTGCTGCAATGTCGCCCGAGAAGCAGCGCGCGCTCGCCAAGGATCTGGCGCTTGTCTCCGATTATCTGGCTGCGCCCGAGGGTTTTGAGGGCCAGCGGCTTCCGGGTGGCCTTGGCATCGCGCCCGCAGCGCGTGCCTTCGGTCCGGTACAGGAGGGGACGTTTCAGGATCATCAGAAGGCAGTGAGCGAGATCGGCAAGGGTGGGTTCAAGGCCGATGCGATCAACGCGGGCGTGACTGCGGCGGTCAACTACGTCCAGGGCATCAACTTTCCCGGCTTCGTCGGCGGGCTGATCACCAACGTGTTCGACGCGATCGTTCACACGTCGATTACCCAGATGGAAGAATTCAGCAAGATGGTCGCCAGTGTGGCCAAATCGCTGGAAGAATTCATGAAAGACAATGTCTCCGAAAACGCCGGCCGCGATCATGTTAAGCAAAAGTTCCCCGACATGTTCGAAATCGGCGTCGACGAGATGAGCGACAACCCGCAGCCCAAGCTGAAATTGCGCGAGGGGGTGGACGAGGGTGAGGCGCGGGCGAAGGTCAACAGCTCGATGAGTTTCGAGAACGGCGAGCTGAAAAGCCTCGATCTCTCGGACGAGAATGTCGAGCGCGCGCTCGTCGTCGGCGCGCGAATGCAGCTTGCCAAGCAGCGCCAGCAGATGATGGCGAGCACCGTCCTGCTTGGCATCAATCGCATCGTCGTCACCAGCGGCAAGATTTCGGCCAAGGTGATGTTCAAGTTCCAAGCGGCGGAAAACCGTAAACTCGAGCGTAGCGCGCAGGCGATGGACATGGCGCGCGACCAGAATGGCAACGTCCAGACGACCTACGCGGGGTCTGGCACCTACGATGGCAGCAGTAAGGGTAATTACACCCGCGACAAGGACGGCGCGGTCGACAGTTCGAGCGAGCGTTACGCCAAGGGCACATACCAGTTCGAGAATAAGCCTATCATCACCGCGATGAGCGCGGCGCAGGATTCGAGCGTCGAGTCCTTGCAGGCGTCGGCCGATTTGATGGGCGCGGTCGAAGTCAACTTCAAAAGCGATTACCTGCCCTTGGACAAGATGGCGACGCCCGGCATGATCGCCGCGATCCAGGGAAACTCCACGCCGGTCGATCCCAACGTGTTGCCGTCGGCACGCGTGGCCACGCCGCCGCCAGCCGCCGCCGCGCCCGCCGCCGCTCCCGCCCGGGCGTAAGGCCGTGGCGCTCGCCGATCCGCCCGGCTGGACAAGCGGGCAGGCGCTTGCCGCCGTGCGTCCGCAGGTGCGCGATATGCTGATCGCCGCCCCCGCGTTTGGCGCACTGCCGCAGCCCGAACAGCAGCAGCTCGCGCGCGATATGGTGAAAGTGATGAGCTACATCGCCGATCCGAACGCGGTGAGCACCGCGCTGTCGGCGACGCCGACGCCGCCTACCGCGAGCGCGATGGATCAGGCAGATGGCATCAAGAACTTTGGCAAACTTACCAAGGGACTACCCGGACAAGTCGGCAAAAATTTCGAGGCGGGCGCGGTCAAACAGGGTGTCGAGCAGTTCGGCGCGCTGGTGCAGAAGGTCGATTTCCCCAAGTTCGTCGGTGGTCTGATCAAGAACGTCTTCCAGGCGATCGTCGAAAGTTCGATGCAACAGATGCGAGCCTATGGCGAGCTGATCTCCAACGTCGCCAAGACCGTCGATCAATTCATGACCGACAATATCGGCGAGGGCGCGGGGCGTGATTATCTCGCCGGGCGCTTTCCCGATGCGCTTGCTGTCGACATCTCGAGCAGCTCGTCGTTCGCCGAGGGCGATCCCGCGCCGCCCGTCGCTCGTCTCGTGCCGGTTGGCGACGATCCCGCCGTTGCGCTTGCCAAGATCAGTGCCGAGATGAACATCAACCCGCCGATCACTGATCTGTCGGACGCGAACGCGGAGGCGCGTCTCGTCACCGCCGCAAGATTGCAGATGGCTCGCCAACGCCAGCAACTGCTATCATCGATGGTCATGCTCGGTATAAACCGCATAGTTATTACGGATGGGTCAATAAATGCCAAAGTCGTGTTCGATATGCGCGCGAGCGATACTGCCAAGACCGATGCGCGCGCATCGATGTTCGACAAGGAAAGCTCGATGAACCGCAACGTGGCGTCTGCGGGATTCAGCGGCTGGGGCGTTTCCGCGAGCGACACCAACGAAAACGTCCAGGAACATATGGCCACCGTCGGCTCGGCGGTCGATGAGACGAGCGAAAGCAAGGCCGAAGTCAAGGCCAAGCTCTCGGGCGACGTGCGCGTCAACTTCAAGAGCGATTACCTGCCGCTGGAGAAGATGGCGACGCCCGAGATGATGAGCGTCATCCAGGGCAATTCGCTCCCGTACAATCCCAACAAACCCTCCGCCGCCGCCGCAACGCCCGCCCCGGCGCACGCCTGATGGCCGGGCGTCCTCTCCACGAAGCGCCCGACGCACCCACGATGTTGCGCGCGATCGGCGAGGCCGAGCGGCTGATCGCGCAAGCGCACAGCTTTGCCACGGCGCTCGAAGATCTGGGCATCGACCTGCCGCCACCCATCGCGACCGCCGATTCCGCGCAACTGCGCGCGATCGCGGGGCTGTATCTTGCCGCCGAACTCGATGCAGCCGGGCTGATCGGGGCTGCCGAGGCGCTGACCGGGCTCAGCGGTGCGGGCGTTCCATTCGCACTCGGCGGAGCCGCCCCCGATGTCGCCCAATTCTGGCAACACCGCCACACGCGCGCCACGCCGGACGAGCGCGCGGCGCTATTCGCGCGCCTGTTCGGCAGCGATACCGGCGTCGCCGCCGCCGATCATCCCGGCAACGCCGATTTCGAAACCGATATGATCGAACTGACCGAGGCGCTCTACAAACTCGATGAAGCCGCCACCAATCCGCAGTGGGGCGGCCTCCAGCAGCAGGCGCGCGTGCGCCGCGCCGCCACGCGCGTTGCCGAGGGGCTGGCCAATGCTGCGAGCGGGCTCACCGTAATGATGGCGCAGGATCTGCTCGCCACGATCAAGGCCGCGTTCGCGATCTTCCACCACCCCGATCTGCGCCTCGCGCTTGGCGCGCACGACGTCTGGGGCGCGGTCGCGGGGGCGCTGCGCATGGGTCGGCTCCCCGATGTGCACACTTCGCTCCACGCCAGCCGGGCGGCGGCGGGGATGACGATCCTGTCGTGGCTGGCGGACGCCGCGCCCAAGCTCGTCACGACCGCCGGTCCGCTGGTCGCGCTCGATCATCCGGTGATCCCCGCCGCGATCGATTGGCTGCAACTGTCGCTCAAGATCGGCGAGGCGAGCGCGCCCGCCGCTTCTCCCGCCACTGGCCCAACCGCCGCGCCGGTGACCGCGCCCGCGCGCTCGCCGTGGGCGGCGCTCGCGGCCTGAGCCGTGGGCCAGCCCGCCCTCGCACGCGCAGCGCCAACCCCGGAGGTTCGCGGGGCAGTCCGCGATCTGCTCACCGCGTCCGAACGCTATCACGCG
This sequence comes from Sphingomonadales bacterium, assembly GCA_038238915.1. GTDB lineage: Bacteria > Pseudomonadota > Alphaproteobacteria > Sphingomonadales > Sphingomonadaceae > JAVVHE01. Next base: position 154,841 of record JBBSFH010000003.1, on the reverse strand, counting down.
CTCCATCCCGAAACCCGCCGCGAGATCGCGGGCGCGCTCGTCAAGGTGGCGCACACAGCTCGCGCGCTCGCGCAGCAGGCTGAGGCTGCTCCCGCCCCGCTCGCCATGGCGCAGGGCGGCGCGGGTCATGCTTACTCGGGCGTCGCCACCGATCGGCTCGCGGGCACCACGCAGGCGGTGCTGAACGCGGTCTCTTTCCCGCGCTTCGTCACCGAGCTGATCACCGGCGTCTTCAAGGCGATGAACGATAGCAACCAGCAGCAGCTGCAGGCCTATCTCGATCTGATCCGCAACGTAGCAGCCAGCACCGAAGGGTTCGCCGACGCGCAGGTGGGCGTGTCCGGCGCGCGCGCGTGGCTCGCGGATAAATTCCCCAACTTCCGCGTCCAGGGCCCCGAGGACGATACCAGTGCCGAGGATCGCGCCGCGATGACGCCCGACGAACGCGCCGAAGCCCAAGCCCAGCGCGACCGCGAGACCCGTCTCGTCCTGGCACCCGGACAGCAGATGCCGAGCGAGGGCGCGCTGCGCGGCGGGCTTTTGCTGCGCCCCGAAGATCCTGTGCCGAGCGGCGATCCCGAGGGCCTGGTGGGCTTCGCGCGCGCGGCGATGGCGAAGAACCGGCAGCAGATGCTCTCCTCGATGGTGATGATGGGCCTGCAACGCATCGTCATCGAAAGCGGGCGGATCAGCGCGGGAATGCGCTTTCACATCGATACACGCAGCGCCGCCAACGACGATCGCGGATCGAGCTTCGATATGCACAACGAGATCGCCGCCAGCGGCAGCTTCGGCATGGGGCCATGGGGCGCATCTGCCAGCGTCAAGAACACCATCGGCTATGTCACCACCGAACAGACGCGCACCACCGAGGAAACGAACACCAGCGTCGATCTCAATAGCCAGGTCGAGCTTGTCTTCCGCAGCGATTATGTGCCGCTCGCCCGGCTCGCGGGTGTTCAGGAGGTGGACCGCATCCGCGTCAACACGCTCAATCCGCAAGAGGAGGCACGGCTGGCGAGCGCATCGGATAGCACGCGCGCGGCAGGCGTGCGCGACGCCGAGACGGCGCGGCGCACGGCGATGGATACGCGCCTGGCAAGCGCGGGGGCACCGATCCCGGCAAGCGTGGTCGCACCGCCGCTTCCGCCGCCGCCCGCAACCGGCAGCAGTGGCGCGACGGGTGCTTCGGGTGGCACGGTGGTCACGCCTCCACCGGCGGGCGGAAATGCGGCACCCGTCGCAGGTGCAGGCAGCACATCCAGAACGGACGCAACAACGGCACCGCACGTGGCCGCAGGGCCAGCGCAGGCTGGCGCTCCGAACAGGACCGCTCCTCCAAGCGGCACCTCAGCGCGTACGATACCACCGCCACGCCGCTGACCTCGACATCGCTCTGGAGGGCTTTATCCATAGCGAAACCGTCGGTGCTGTCAGGTTAACCGTGACGAGGCGCACAGCCCCCAAACCCCACCCTGGACTTCGTGCAACGGCGATCACGGTCACCCAAAGCGGGGTGCGGGGGCGGGCTGCCATTGTCCCGCCGCCTCGATATGCGCCGCGCGCGCGCGGCTGGCGGGATGGTCGATGGCTTCGTCGGGTGTGAGCACCGGCGACACACAGCCGTCGAGATCGGCGAAGGCCTCCACCCATGCGGCGCGCGTCTTCCCGGCGATCACCCCGGCAATGCGCTCGGCGCGTTCTGGCCATCGCGATCGGTCATATTGGGGCTCGAACCCAGCCGGGTCGAGGCCCAGACCGTCGATAAAGGCCCGGTGGAACTGCGGTTCCAGTGCGCCAACCGCGAGATAAGCCCCGTCTGCGGTTTCGTAGCAGCGATAGAAATACGCACCGCCATCGAGCAGATTCTCGCCGCGCCGGTCGGTCCAGAAGCCCATTGCCCGCCACGAGTATAGCATCGCCATCTGCAGGCCGATGCCATCGACCATCGCCACATCGATCACTTCGCCGCGTCCCGTGCGCGCTCGCGCGGCGAGCGCGGCGAGCGCGCCGACTACCGCCAGCATCCCCCCGCCCCCGAAATCGCCGATGTAATTGAGCGGCGGTACGGGCGGTTTGCCCGCCGGACCGATCGGATGCAGCGCGCCCGCGACCGCGAGATAGTTGATATCGTGACCCGCCTTGTGCGCGAGCGGCCCGGTCTGCCCCCAGCCGGTGAGGCGCACGTAGATCAGCGCGGGGTTCGCGGCGACGCACGGTTCAGGACCAAGGCCGAGCCGCTCCATCACGCCCGGGCGGAAGCCCTCGATTAGTATGTCCGCCTGTTCGACCAGCGGCATGGCTTGCGCAACCCCGCCTGGGGAGCGCAGATCAAGCCTGACGTAGGCGCGGCCGCGCAGCAGGATGTCGAGCGCGGGATCGCCGGGGCTGACCGCGGGCTCGCCCGGGCGCGCGATGCGGGTCACGTCCGCCCCCATGTCGGCCAGCATCATGCCGGCGAAGGCAACCGGGCCAAGTCCGGCAAACTCGACCACTTTGAGGCCCGCTAGTTGTCCGGCTGACATGCTCAATCGCTGAAGGCAAGCGCGTCACGGTCGAGGCTGGACGTCATCTTCCAGAAATCCACCAGCCGGAACGGCAGCACCGCAAAGACGCGGCCGGCCGCATTGCGATACCAGCTTTTGACGCCCGGATGCGACCAGACCATTCCGCGATGCAGCCGGTCCACCTCGGCGACGTAAGCGTCGTGCGCGGACTCGCGCACGTCGACCGAGATATGGTTCTCGTCCACCAGGGCGTTCAGCGCATTCATCACGAGGCGCATCTGGCATTCGACGATGAAGATCGCGTTGCCGCCGTGCGCGAGCGCGGTGTTGGGGCCGAGCAGCAGGAAGAAATTGGGGAAGCCGGGTACCATCGTCCCCTGATATGCGGTGGCGTCATCGGGCTTCCACATCTGGTGCAGCTCGACACCGCGACGGCCGGTGACCCGCATCGGTGCCAGCATCTTGCTCGCCTGGAAGCCCGTCGCGCACAGGACCGCGTCGAGCGGGTGGACCACGCCGTCCTCGGTCTCAATGCCTTCAGGCACGACGCGGCGAATCTGCTCGGTGACGAGATCGACATTGGGCCGCTTGAGCATGCGATACCAGTGATTGTCGATCAGAATGCGCTTGCCATAGGGCGGGAAGCTCGGGAGCACTTTGGCCAGCAGTGGCGAGTCCTCACCGAGTTCGGCCTTGATGAAGCGCTCCATGAACTGCCGGTGCCGATCGTTGGCGCGGTTGATCGAGCGCGCGGGATCGCCCCAATCCGGATCGATCTTCAGCGCGTCGTGCAGGCCGTCCGCGAACGCCCAGAAGAGCTGGAAGCGATACCAGCGCGCGTAAAAGGGGATATGCTCCAGCGCCCACTGCTTGCCGGGCGAGACTTCGAGGAAATAGTTGGGGTTCGGCACGACCCAGTGCGGCGAACGCTGGAATATCGATAGCTTGGCGACATCGGGCGCAATGGTCGGACCGATCTGGTGGCCGGAAGCGCCGGTACCGATCAGCCCCACGCGCTTGCCGCGCCAGTCGAACGCGGGATCCCAAGCGCCGCTGTGGAGCTTGACGCCCACGAAACTGTCCAATCCCTCGATCTCGGGCCATTTGGGGCGGCTGAGGATGCCAACCGCCGAAATCACGATGCGTGCGGTGGTCGTTTGGGTGACTCCATCCCGGTCGCGCGAGACTACCGTCCAGCGCGCGGCGGCTTCGTCCCATGTGGTCGAGACTACCTCGGTCCCGAGACGGACGTGCGGGCGCAGATCGTGGCGGTCAGCAATGGTTTCGAAGTATCGCCAGAGTTCGTCGCGCTTTGCGTAGAAGTGCGTCCAGTTGAAATCGGGTTCGAACGAATAGGAGTAGAAATGGTTGGGCGTATCGACCCCGCAACCGGGATAGGTGTTCTGGTACCACGTGCCGCCGACCGCCGATCCCTTTTCGAGGATCGTGAAGCGGATGCCCGCTTCGTGCAGGTAGATCGCCGCGCCGATACCCGACATTCCCGCGCCAATGATGATCGCGTTGAAATCGTCCGGCACGCGCGCCTTCGTGTCGCGCCGCGCCAGTTCGCGTGGCGCGTGGTGCGCGGGATCGAGGTCTTCGCGCATCATTGCTGCATAATCTTCGCTGACCGCGCCGCCCGCCGCAGTGCCAAGCATGTCGTTGAGCAGTTCTCCGCTCGGGATCGGGGGCCATGGGCGAGGATGCCGCGCATGATCCAGGAGAGTGTCGTACAACTCCGCGCGGATTGCGGTGCGCATCTCATCCGGCATCGTCTCGTGGTAATTCATCGGTCCCGCGATGTACGGCCGGGCGCGGTCCAGCCACGCGCGCGCCCCCGTCAGCTGGACGAGAACAAGCAGCAGCGTCGCGGGATCGGCGGCGGCGATCGCCTCGCGCAGCGTCTCCGCGTGCGCGGCGAGGAAATCCGCATCGGCGTTGCGCGATGGCTGGCTTGGCAGCACGGTCACGCGAAGGCCGGGACCGCGCGGAAGGTCTCTCTGTGGCGCTGGACGCGCACAATGTGCTCGTCTCCAAAATGCGCGGGCACGAGGACCGCGTTCGTCTCTGCCGCGCACGCCAGCACACCCAGCCGCGTGGCGCGCGCACGAATGGCGTCCTCACAGAAGATGCTGTTGAGCTGCGGATATCGGATCTGCAGCGGATGGTGGAGGACATCGCCGATGAACATCGCGCGTTCGCCACCACTGGCGATGGTTATCGCCTGGCTGCCGGGAGTATGGCCAGGTGTGGGATCGAGCGAAACGCCCTCATCAAGATCGACCGGGGCGGATACGAGATCGGCGAGGCCGGCGTCGAGGATCGGGCGCACACTGTCGTCGAAGAACCCCGCGTTCACCGCCGCGCCGATCATCGCTGGAAAGCGCTCCCGGTTGCACGGATCCCAATATTCGACGTCTGCACGGGGAAATACATACCGGGCGTTTGGGAACGTGGGCACCCACCGATCGCCATCGCGGCACGTGTTCCAGCCGACGTGATCGACATGGAGATGGGTGCACACGACAAGGTCGATGTCTCCTCGCGAGAAGCCGATCGCAGCGAGGCGGTCGAGGAAATCGGTCGAGAGATCGCCGAAGACCGGGATACCGGGCCGGTTCTTGTGGTTGCCGCAGCCGGTATCGAGCAGGATCGTGCGGGTCGGCGTCTCGATCACCCAGCTCTGGATATATGCCTCGATTGGGTCATCATCGAGATCGACATCCTCGATCGGCGGTCCCGGATCGCGCAGCGCAAACAGCTGGCGCGGCGGGAGGAGAGGCCCGCGCCATTCCTCGACACGGTGGACCCGAAAGGTGCCGATCGCGAACTGGTCCACCGCGTCCCTCCGTTCTCTCGTCCACGTCGCAGAGCTGGAGGCGGATAGTTGCCCGCCAGTCTACGAATCCTACTCGGCAGTAGATACGGCGCGGGCAATGCGCGTCAACCCGGCGGAGGTTTCTACGATCCTGATCGATCGATTCGCGCCGAACCCCCTTGCATCCTACTCGAATGTCGTATTCTTTACGCGAAAGTAGAAAAGCGATCGTCGGGGAGGACATTGATGGAACACCGGACTCAAATGGCGTCGCTCGCCCGGCATCGGTGCGGCTCGGCCCTGCTCGCGGCAAGCGCTTTCGCGGCAATGGTCGTGCCCGCCCGGGCACAACAGGCACCGCTGTCGGAGGGAAATACCCCGGGCGAGATCGTCGTCACGGCGACGCGCAGCAGCGAGCGGATTTCAAAAGTTGCGGCATCGATCACCGCAATCGGCGCGGACCAGATCGGCGCGGGCGGCGTCACCAACATCGGCTCGCTCGCCAGCGCGGTCCCCAACCTGTCGGTGGGCGATCAGTTTGGCGTCAACCGCACCTTCATCCGCGGCATCGGGCTCACCAGCATCGATCTCGGCGCGGACGGCGCGGTCGCCTTTCTGCAGGATGGCGCGATCATCTCGCGTCCCGCCGCGCAGCTCGCGGGCTTCTACGACATCGAGCGCGTCGAAGTGCTGCGCGGACCACAAGGCACGCTGTATGGCCGCGGCGCGACGGCAGGTGCGATCAACATCGTCACGATGAAACCGGGCAATGCGTGGCGCAGCAACCTCGATCTCACCTACGGCAACTACAACCAGTTCACTGCCGAAGGCGGGGTTGGCGGACCGATTGTCGACGATAAGGTTATGTTCCGCGTGTCGGGCAAATATGATCGCCATGACGGATACGGGCGCAACATCTTCACGGGCAGCCCGATCGACAACCGCGACGCGTGGGCGATCCGCGCTTCGGTCCTTATCAAGGCCTCGCCCGAGTTCGATCTTCTACTGTCGGGCGAGCATTTCGAGGAACACGACAATAATTACGCGTTCCACTATTTCGGTCCGACCGTTGCGCCCGAAAACGCGCTGGGATCGCTGCTCGGCGGCGATTCGATCGTTACCTACTCGCAGAAAAACGGAATCAGACTGAATCCTCGCAACATCTATTCGGATCAAAATCCGATCAACGAGCGTCACGGCAACAACTTCACCGGAACGATCACTTGGAACCACGAAGCGTGGGACATCAAGTCGATCACGTCCTACCATGATTTCGTCCGATTCAATCGTGACGATCTGGACGCTTCGAACGTCTGGCTGTTCGGGCAGAACAACTATAACGAGAGCAGTCAGTCCGTCAGTCAGGAGTTCGTCGGCACCTACAAGAGCGATCGGTGGGATGCTCTGTTCGGCGCGATGTATTTCCATGAAAAGCTCGCTGGCGCGGTGCGCGTTCCGCTGGTCAACCTTGGCATCCTGTTCGGCCTGCCCGCCGCAACCTTCAATGACAAGAATTATCTCCAGCAGGGTACGGTCGACACCGATGCCTACGGCGTCTACCTACAGGGTGCCTACAAGTTCACCGATCGGCTGAAGCTCACGGCAGGCGGTCGCTACAGCTACGAAAAGCGCAAGGGCGTCGGCAGCTTCGAGTTCCTGAGCAGCGTATCGACCGACAAGGCGAAGAGCTGGGACGCGTTCACGCCCACGGTCGTGCTCAACTGGCAGGCGACCGACGATACCCTGCTCTATGCCTCGGTCACGCGCGGCTTCAAATCCGGCGTCATCAACGTCGGCTCGCAGAACCCGGTGATCAACCCCGAGTATGCGTGGGGATACGAGATCGGTGCCAAATCTAGCACGCACGATCACCGGCTGAGTGGCACGCTGGCGCTGTTCTACATCGATTATTCGGACCTTCAGGTCGGCTTCGTCGGTGCGGACAGCGTCGTCACCACAGTCAACGCCGCTTCGGCGCGCAACTACGGCGTCGAAGCCGAACTGCATGCGCGGCCGGTTCCCGCGCTGCAACTCGATCTCTTCGCCACTTACCTGAACGCGACATACACCAAATTCACCAGCGGCGATTACCGGCAAGCGTTCAAGCAGGTCGATCTGTCGGGCAACCGCCTGTCGAACGCGCCCGAATTCACGTTTCGGGCTGCTGCCGATTATGAACTGTACAAGGGCAGCAAGGGATCCTTCAACTTGCGCGCTGACGTCAACTGGCAGGATCGCGTTTTCTTCACCGAGTTCAACAACGCCGATGCCACACAGGCACCATACGCGCTGCTCAACGCGGGACTTCGCTATCGCAGTTCGAAAAGCTGGTCGCTGGAGGTCTGGGGACGCAACCTGACCGATCATTTCGTGATCTCGAACAACATCATCACCGCCCCCCTGTTCAACAGCGTGCGCGTCGGTTCGCTCACCCCTCCGCGAACCTTCGGCGTTACGCTTGGACTGAGCTACTAGCGCGGGGTTGGCACCCGGCTAGCGCGGCGGTCAGCTACAATCGGTCGCGCTTCAGCCGGATGCCGGCCAATTCCCGGTCCCAGCAATCCGCCGTAATGCCCGACGCGCGCAGCTCGGCCTTCATCACCTTGGCGGACGGGGTCTTGGGCAGATCATCCAGCAGCCGGATGTAGCGCGGAATCATGAAATAGGGCAGTCGCGTTTCAAGGAACACAAGCAGCGCCGCCGGATTGATCGCGCATCCCTCAACCGGTGCGATCACTGCCAGCACGTCCTCCTCCGAATACTCGCTCGGCACGCCGATCACAGCCGCCTCGCGCACATGCGGGTGGGCGAGAAGCTGCGCCTCGACCTCGAAGGACGAAATGTTTTCGCCGCGCCGTCGGATCGCGTCCTTCACACGATCGACGAAATAGAAATAGCCCTCCGCGTCACATCGAAACGCATCGCCGGTGTGGAACCAGCCGTTGCGCCACGCGCGCGCGGTCGCCTCGGCATTGCCATAGTAGCCGCTGTTCATCGCCCACGGCCGGTCAGTACGGACCAGCATTTCACCCACCGCGCCAACGAGCACCTCGCAATCATTGCCATCGACCAATCGCACCTCCACACCCGGCCGCACTCGCCCGCACGTCCCCGCTTTCGTCGGATTGGCTTCAGAGACGATCGGTGTCGAAATTTCCGTCATGTTAAAGATTGTGTAGACGTCCGCGCCGAACCGCTCGCGGAATGCTGCGCTGATGCCGGTCAGCGGCACCATCATCACCAGTCGAATTATATGATCGCGGTCGCCGGGCGAGGACGAAGCTTTCATCAGGAAGGTCGCCATCGCGCCTAGCAGGAACGCGACCGTGCTGTCGCTGGTGCGCGCGAACTCCCAGAAGCGTTCGGTCGAGAAATTCTCCATCAGCGCGATGGAGCCGCCTCGCGCGAGCATGACGAACGGGACGCCGAGGCCGCCGATGTGGAAGATCGGCATGTTGACGAGGAAGCGGTCGTTGCCGGTAACGAACGGCCACGCCTCGGGCCCGGCGTTGCTGTAGAGATGGAGGTACGAAGATAGCACCCCCTTGGATGGGCCCGTCGTACCCGAAGTGTAGATGACCGACTGCGGATCCCACGGCTCGATTGGTCGTTGGGGCGGGGAGAGATCAGCCTCCGCGCCCGTTACCGCCGCGAACGCGACCGTGGGAAACCGCGTTGGCGGCGCGCTGTCGCCCACCACTATCAGCTGTTCAATGGACGCAGTGTCGGCGTCGGCCAGCCGGCCGATCAGCTGCGCATGGGCGATCAGAAGGCGCGCGCCAGCATTGCCGAGCACATGCTCGAGGATCGCACCGCGATAAGCTGTATTGAAGGGCACGAACACCGCGCCGAGATAGTTGATCGCATAAAAGGCCAGCAGCGCCTCGCGCCCGTGTGGAAGCCACACCGCGACGTGATCGCCCTGCGCGACGCCCAGCTTCTGCAACCCGGCCGCGACCGCCACTGTCCTTCGCCGCAGCTCGGCAAAAGTCCACGATCCGCCGTCCTCGAAAACCACATGAACTTGATCGCGGCGTTCGGCGGCCATGCGGTCGAGCAAGTAACGCAGCACGCACACAGACCGGTCGGGAACGCGCGGGTCGTTGCTCATCGTGGCTTGACCACCAGACGCATCACAATCGAAATCGCGTCCATCACGACCTCCGTGGCGGACCAGCGGCCACCCTCGTGATACCAGTTGGCGATCCAGCTGAGGATGCCGCCGATCCAGAGCGCGGTGCGCGACGCGTCATCGAACTCGAACTCGCCCGCCTGCTTGCCCCTGGCGAGCAGGCGGCTCAGGATCTGATCGAACCGGTGGCGAAGTTCGCGAATGCGGCGCGCGTCCTCGGACGCGAGGCTTTTCTCCTCGCGCTGATAGACACTGATATATTGCTGGTTCTCGATGATGATGCGCGCCACGCGTTCGACCACCATCTTGAGCTGTTCGGTCGCAGTACCTTCGACTTCCAGCGCATCCTCAAGTGCGGTGAGCGACAATTGGATCCCCGTCTGGCAGATGTCGTAAAGCAGTTCGCCTTTGTTCTTGTAATAGGAGTAGATGAACGGCTTGGTGACATGCAACCGCTCGGCGACCGCGTCCAGCGTCGTCGTCTCATAGCCTGCCGAGAAGAACAGCCGACTTGCCTCCTCGACAATGCGGCGGCGCTTGTAGGCCGCGACTTCGCTCTTGAGCGGCGTCGTCGCCGCGCGCGCGCTCCTCGTCCCGTCCGCTGTCACGGTGCCCTCCGCCGCAAACAACTGCGGCCTTCCCACTGCGATCTTACGCACGGCGTCACGCGTTCTCTAGCCTGCCGCGCTCTCGAGGATGCCCATCACATCCTCCTCGTTGCGGATCGGCCGGGGATTGGTCCGCCCCCAGAAGTCGAGCAGTGTGTACCTGGCGATAATCGGGAACTGATCGCGCTGCACCCCTACCGCCTTCAGGCTACGCGGCATCCCCAGCCCGGCGATGAAGCGGTCGAGCAGTTCGGATGCGTGCCGGTCCGCCGCGCCGAGACAGTCGCTTATCCGCGTCTGGCGTGCCGCGTTCACCGGCGCGTTGAACGCTTGCACGAACGGTGACATCACGCACGAGGTATAGCCGTGCGGCACGTCGCAGGTACCGCCCAGCACATGCCCGATCGCGTGGCTCGCCCCCATCGGAACGCCGGCCAGGATCGGCAGCATCGATTGCCACGCGCCAATCTGGCACTTGAGGCGCGCCTCCATATCGTCAGGGTCCGCCTTTACGCGCGGCAGCCCCGCAGCGAGCAGCCGGAGCGCGCTGTCCGCGATGCCGTCGCAATAATCGTTCGATTGCAGCGAGCCCAGCGTCTCGACTGCATGATCGACCGAGCGGATGCCGGTCGACAGCCACAACCATTCGGGCGTGTGCCGCGTGATCGCGGGATCGAGCACGACCGACACGGGCACCATCATGCGCTGCGAATAGCCCTGCTTGAGCTTGATCCGCTCATCGGTCGCGCCCGAGAGCGGGTTGAACTCGCCCCCCGAAAGCGTCGTCGGCACGCAGATCGCGCGGATGTCGGGCGCGGCGAATTCCGGCTGCACGACGGTACCGTCGTCCTCGACGCGCGTGCGGAATGGCTCGAAATCCTCGACGGTGCGTATATCGTGTTTGAGGCAGATCAACACGATCTTGCCGGCATCGGTCACCGAACCGCCGCCAACCGTTACGACGAGATCGGCCCCGACCTCGCGCGCGCGCGTGGCAGCAGCGAGCACGTCCGATCTGGGCGCATTCGGCCGGATGCCGTGGTGCGTCGCGGCGTGGCGCGCGCCCAACGCGGCTTCGATCTTCGCAATCTCGTCGGTGCGTTCGGCTAGGCTGGTGCTTGTCAGCAGGAACACGCGGGCCGCGCCGAGGCGCTCGGCCTCGGTCACCACCGCCTCCGCAGCGGGTACTCCCAGATGCACTCGCTCGGTCGCGGTCAGCACGACATGCGCAGCGCTCGTCATCTCCGGCTCCTCCCATACGGGCCAGTTCACTTGGCCCGTGCTACTGCAGGGTAGCAAGAGCTTACGTAAGCTCAAAGCGGATAACTGTTCAACCGACCAGTCGGGGGTGCTGTCAGGTTAACTCCATCGAAGCGCACAGCCCCGACCCCGCGCTGGATTTCACGCGGTGGCGGTCGCAGCAGGCGATCGGCAGTCCCCTGATGGCCAACCACCGTCTCGTCCAGGTGCCAAAGGACGATCGGGGTCGGACGCCGCCCATCCGCATGGCGTTGGCCGTCGATGGGCAATCTTGTTGCGGATACCCAAACCTGCGCACAGCAGGTCACCGCAACACTCCCGCAGTGCAGACGTTGGTGAGCTTGAATGCGGGACAATCGCCGCATACTCGGCAGCGCAGATAATTTGTAGCACACCATCAAGGATAATCCGTGGCTTCGTTCAAAGACCCTTCCTTTCAAGATCGCGTAGCGTCGGCCACGAAGGCCAGGCAAAAGGCCGTGGCCCAACTCAAGGCGAAGCCTCCGGTTGATGACGCATTGATGGCGGAACGACGTCGGGCCCGGGAAGCCCAAGACAAGACCCGAGCCGAGGAACGCGCCGCGAACGTCGCGGCCATCGCGGCGGCAAAGGCCCAAAAGGTGGCAATCGAAGCGGCCAGCCTTGCGGAAGCCGAAGCCGCGGCGGCGCTCAAAGCTGCCCGGTTGAAGCCTGCTGACGCAGCACAGATGAAAGCGGCGCGGGACGCCCGCTACGCGGCTCGCAAAGCGCAAAAGTAGCTGACGCCCTTCCCCCTCTTGCGCAGATCGACTTGCCTGCAGTCCCAAGCACCTTCCTGACGACCTGGGATGCGGCATCGGACGTGTCGCGACCGAGCAGCGTCAGTTGCCGCGCTGAGCCCTGGTTCGGGCTTGCGCGCAGTCGGGGTGATGTTAGCTTCTGCCATGCGACGAAACGGACTCCTGCTGGCGCTGCTGCTTGCGCTTGGTAGCTGCGCGAGCACGCCGCTGCGCTTCGCATGTCCGCGCCTCGGAGAGTTCCGTTACCGGCTCGATGACGCGGCGTCCGACGCGCGCACCACGCCTTCGTCGATGGCTCCGCTGATGAGCGCGATGACCAGCGCGCTCTCGCGGCCACGCACCACGAGCGAAAAACCCCTACCCGACGGCACTCCCGCGCCGACGCACTCGATTCTCGTCCTTTCGGGTGGTGGACCGTGGGGTGCCTATGGCGCGGGGCTGCTCGCGGGATGGTCGGGCGCGCACGCCGATCCCCGCCCCGCGTTCGATTTCGTCACGGGGGTCAGTACCGGTGCGCTGCAGGCGACGTTTGCCTTCCTCGGCACCGCCTATGATTCCGCGCTGCTTCACGCCTACACGATCGACCGCGAGCGCGATCTCATCGACCGCCGCGGTCTCGCGCGCGGCGCACTCGCCGGATCATTCGCGGACACGCGTCCCCTGCAAACGCGCGTCCGCGCCAGCCTCGCCCCCATCTATAATTCGGTGGCGCGCGAAAGCGCCAAGGGTCGGCTGCTGCTTGTCGGCGTGGTCGACGCACTCGATGGCGAGATGTACGCGATCGATCTCACACGCATTGCCGCCGAACTCACAGGGCGCGAGCGCGAGGACTGCTATGTTGGCGCGCTATTGGCGTCCGCCGCCGTGCCGATCGAGTTCGACCGAGTGGAACTGGGCGGCCACCCCTATTTCGACGGCGGCGTCCGCCGCTCGGTGTTCGTCACCGATATCCAGCGCGCCGCCGCGCACGCGATGGCGGACGAGGCTCCGAGCCGACTGTATATCCTTGTCAACGGTGATCCCCGCGCCGAGCACATCGCGCGCCTTGCACCCGGGCTGATTCCCACGCTCGCCCGCCTGCGCACGCTGGCGGTCAACCAGATCGAGATGAGCTCGATCGAGGAGGTCGCGCGAGCCGCGCCATCGGATTTCCAGACCGAGATCGCCAGCGCGGAGGGCCACACCTGCGGCTCATCCGACGCAGGCCACGACGCCGTATTCGATCCCGCCTTCATGCGATGCCTGATCAGCTACGGTGGCCGACAATGGCAGGGGGGAGGCACGCCGTGGCGGAAACATTCGCGGGCGGACCGCTGACAAGCGCTGTTAAGTCAACTTATCGAGCCGCACAGGCCCCTGCCCCACCCTGACGCTCATGCAACGGCGGTCGCTGCCGCCCCGCTTACATTTCGTCAAACACGCCGCCGCAGGCGAAAAACGTAGGGAATGACGCTAATTTGACCTTAATCCCGCCCCCCTATGCTGCCTGCCCCGCGGAGTGTTCCACGACATCGCCGCGCCCCAGCACACTGCGGCTGCGGCTATAGAGCAAGTAGACGACGATCCCGATCACGTTCCAGATGGCGAACCGTACCAGCGTCTTTTCCGGGAGACTGGCTAGCAGGTATAAACAGCCGACGATCGCTAGCGCACCGATGACGTAGGGTTGGGGGCAACGAAACACACGCGGCAGATGAGGTGCGCGCCGACGCAGCGCCATCATGCATCCCGAGACCGCAATAAAAGCGAGCAGGGTGCCGGCGTTGGCCAGCTCGGCAATCTCGCCCAAGCTGAACACCCCTGCGGTCGCTGCGACAAGGACACCGGTGATTCCGGTCACGAGCACCGGCGACCCGGTTCGCTTCGAAACCTTGGCGAAGGAGCGCGGCAGAAGCCCGTCTCGCGCCATGACGAAGAAGATGCGGCTCTGGCCGTACATCATGACGAGGATTACCGAGGGCAGCGCGACCAGCGCAGCGCCAGCGATGAGATAGGCGGCTGCGGGATGACCCAGCGTTCGCAGCACGAGCGCCAGCGGCTCGGGTGAGTTGCCCAGTGTCAAATAGGATGTTGCACCCACAGCCGTCAGCGCAACAAGAATGTAAACCGTTGTGCAGACCAGCATCGAACCAATGATGCCGATAGTTAAATCCCGCCCCGGCCGCCGCGCTTCCTCCGCCGAAGTCGCAACCGCGTCGAAGCCATAGAAGGCAAAGAAAACGATCGCCGCCGCCGCCATTACGCCGTGCGTCGTCCCGCCCGTCTCGTGGCTGCCAAAGCCGTAGGGCATGAACGGGTGAAAGTTGGCACTGTTGAACGCTGGCGCGGCGATCGCGACGAACGCCGTCAGCGCAACGAGCTTGATAACCACCAGGACGATGTTGAGCGTGGCGCTCTCGCGCGTGCCGGCCATCAACATGCCAGCGATCGCCAGCGAGACGATCACGGCGGGCAGGTTGATGATCCCGCCAGCATGCGGCCCGACCAGCAATGCCGCTGGTAAAGCGACCCCGGCTGCCTTGAGCCAGCCGACCAGATAACCCGACCAGCCGACCGCGACAGTGGAGCAGGCGAGCGAATATTCGAGGATCAGGCTCCATCCCACCACCCAGGCAGGGACTTCGCCAGCCACCGAATATGTGTAGGTATAGGCACTCCCGGCGCGCGGAATCAGCGTCGCCAGTTCTGCATAGGCGAGCGCGGCGCATGCGCAGACAGCGCCCGCGATCGCGAATGACAGTATCACCGCCGGCCCCGCCCGCGCGGCACCGACGCCGGTCAGCGTATAGATACCGGTACCGACGATCGCGCCGACGCCGAGTGCGATCAGGTGCGGCCAGCTGAGTGTCGGGCGCAACCGGTGCGTCGCCTCGACGCTTCGATTGGCTTCGATCGGCTTGACTGGCCCCAAAAACGCCATCCTGCTTTTCCTCTCGGTCGCCCTGCTTCGCTCAGGTGACATTAAAATCTGCCCGGGACCAGTCAGCCCTGTCGATCCATATCGTGTTGTATTCGGTGGTGATCGTCGAGCTCTAGATTGACGGGATGATGGCGGGGACGCTGTTAGGTTAACTCGGCCTGGGCGCAAAGGCCCCTTTGCCCGACACCACCCCCTCCCCCCTTATTATTTGTGAGCGGGCTTGCGTCGTTCGCGATTTCGGATTACATTCACGTAATTCTTGAGGTGCCTGAAGGGCGCGTGGGAGAGGCGAGATGGCACTCGATCCAGCGACGTTGATCGGAGACTGGGTGGAAGTGCGCGAGGAGGGCGGCCAGGGGCAGATCGTGCTCAAGCCCGCCGGTTCGCCGATCCCCCCCGCGCGCGGACGCCGGGGAATCAAGATCGCGCAGGCGGGCGTGGCGCATGCAAACGCGCCTGGACCCGATGACCGGCCCACGAGCACGCCGGGGGCGTGGTCGATTGCGGGGGATCGTCTGACGATCGACGCGCCGGGCTGGTCGGGCAAATATCACGTCGCACAATCGACCCCGGACAAATTGGTGCTGTCGGCGGAGTAAGGCAGGCAGGTTGCGTTTCGCGTTCCAAACCTTGTGACGAAGGAGGAAGAATGATGAGCGAACCGACGGATAACAAGCCCGACGCCCCAGGCGGGGGCCCGGCTTATGGAGGAGCGGGCGGCGGCGGCGGCGGGGCCAGACCCGATGGCGGGGACGCGCTTCCACCGTCACCAACCAAGCGCTCATGCGGCACGATGGAGGTGCATCGGCGGCTTTTGAACACCGATCCGCGTTATGCGGCGGCGCGCGCGCGCATCGAGGATGGCGCGTTCCGAGCCGAATCACTGATGTCCCCGCAGCGCACGGGCTGCACCAAGATCCCGGTGGTGGTGCATGTGGTGTACAACACCGCCACCCAGAACATCAGCCAGGCGCAGATCGACAGCCAGATCGCGGTTCTAAACCGCGATTACCGCAAGGCCAATCCCGACGTTTCGACGGTACCCGCGCCTTTCGCGCCGCTCGCCGCCGATGCGCGGATCGTCTTCGAATTGGCGACGCACGATCCGAACGGCGCAGCGACCAACGGCGTCACCCGGACGCAGACGGCGGTGGCCAGCTTCGGCCATGACGACACGGTCAAATCGGCGGCGACGGGCGGCGCGGACGCGTGGCCGAGGGACCAGTATCTGAATCTGTGGGTCTGTCAGCTTACCAGCCCGCTACTGGGCTATGCGCAGTTCCCCGGCGGTGCGGCGGCGACCGATGGCGTGGTGATCCTGCATACGGGCTTCGGCACGACGGGCACCGCCGCCGCGCCGTTCAACCTTGGGCGGACGGCAACGCACGAGGTTGGCCATTGGCTGAACCTCCTCCATATCTGGGGCGATGACGGCGGCGGATGCGGCGGCACCGATGCCGTTGCCGACACGCCCAACCAGGGTGGGCCGAACTTCGGCCATCCGCCGTTCCCGACCATCAGTTGCTCGAACGGCCCCAACGGCGACATGTTCATGAATTACATGGACTATGTCGACGACGCCGCGATGGTAATGTTCAGCACCGGCCAGGTAACGCGGATCCAGGCCGCGCTTGACGGGCCACGCAGTTCAATCGGATCGAGCGTGTCGTGCGGGCCCGTGGTGAAGCACTCGCCGAAGGATCTGATCAAGGAACCGGTCAAAGACTTCGTCAAGGATCATCCCAAGGATAGCCCTAAAGAAGCGATCAAGGACAACCCGAAGGATTTCATCAAGGACGATCCAAAAGACTTGCACAAGGACCAGCCGAAAGATGGTCACAAGGATGGCCACAAGGATGGTCACAAGGACAATCCCAAGGATGTGATCAAGGACAATCCCAAGGACTTCCACAAGGACCAGCCGAAGGATGGTCACAAGGATAACCCGAAGGACATTATCAAGGATAATCCCAAGGACTTCCACAAGGACTTTCCGAAGGAAGCCTTGAAGGACTTCATCAAGGAACATGCCAAGGAAGCGGTTTTCGATCCGCAAAAGCCGCCGGGGTTCGAAAATCCCAAGCAGCTTGTTGAGAACCCGGGGTTCCCGGGAGGCGGCGGCAACCCCGGGCCGCAGTTCGGCGGGCAGGGTCCGGTGTTCGGCAATCAGGGCGGGGGCGGCACGCCGTTCGTGCTCGGCGGCGGAGCACACGGCCCGGCAGCCGGCGGCGGCGGACGCGACGATGCCGCGCGCGCGCTGCTCACACAGGCCTACCAGCAACTGCTGGGCGCGCTGGGCCAGCTTGCCCAGGCGGGGCTGCTCGATCCGCAGGGTCAGGCGATGTACCAGCAATTGAGCGCGGCTTACCAGCAGCTCACAAGCGCGCAAAACTAGGTCGCAGACCCGCCTCGGCATGTGTGGAGCGGCGAAGGCGGTCTTCACCGCTCATCGTAGCTCGGCCGAGGCGGGCAGTTACTCGCGGGACTATCGAGGGGATTGGCTATGGCACTCGCAACCTATGCGGCTGAAGTGTTGGCGGACGGACCAATCGGCTACTGGCGCCTGGGGGAGGCTACCGTAAGCGCGCCAGCAGCCGATGCGTCCGGGCACGGCAACGATGGAACCTACTCGACCGGTGGAATCACGCTGGGGCACCCCGGCTTCCACGGCGGAGACACGGCGGCGCTGTTCGACGGCACGACCGGACGAATTGTCGTTCCCAACAGTGCGACCAACAATCCGCCCCGAATAACGATGGAAGCCAAGGTTCGATGGGACGGCCCGACCGGCCTTCAGCAGCGCATCCTGGAAAAAGAGAGTTACGCGGGCACGACGCAATACGGCCTGAGCGTGAATCCGGACGCGAAGGTTCGTGTGGAACTCCGCATGAACGACGGATCTTCAACACCTCACGTCGTCGCTGCCGACAGCACCGGGGTGGTCGCATTGGGTGCGGAGACCCATGTGGTCGCCACCTACGACGGGCTGGCGATCCGGATTTACCTGAACGGCATTCTGGACAGCGCGACTCCCATCAATACGACTGCGATCGACATCGATACCAAGTGGCCACACACGCCGCCAGACGACCCGGAAGTCGCTCTGGCGATTGGCGACCGGATGGGCATGATTCCTGTCGGCAGCACGATCCATCGAACATTCTATGGCCTGATCGATGAGGTGGCGATCTTCGCCACGGCGCTCTCTAGAAAGCGAATTCTCGCCCACTATCAGGCCCAGCTTCCCAAGAACCCTGTACAGGATAATGGGAAGGACCCTCCCAAGGACCCGCCGAAGGACTTCCACAAGGACCCGCCGAAGGACTTCCACAAGGACCCGCCGAAGGACTTCCACAAGGACCCGCCGAAGGACTTCCACAAGGACCCGCCGAAGGATATTCCCAAAGACGTGTTCGAGAACCACGGCTTTCCCCACGGCGGCCCTGGGCCGGTGTTCGGCGGCGGCGGCGGCGGGGGACAGCCGTTCGTGCTCGGCGGCGCGCAGGGTGCGCATGGCGCGGGCGGCGCGGGTGGCGGCCGCGCGGACGATGCGGCGCGCGCGCAGCTCACCGAAGCCTATCGGCATATCCTGTCGGCGCTCGGCCAGCTCGCCTCGGCGGGCCTGCTCGATCACGCGGGCCACGCGATGTCGCAGCAACTCGCGGCGGCCTATCAGCAACTCACAGCCGGGCAGAACTAGTCAACCCAAAACAGCTCGATAGCCCGGTGGTTCACTGCCGGGCGTTTACGCATGGAGCGCGCATGATCCTGATCATATCTTTCCTCGACAACGAGCATGTGCGTCGGGTGACGCAGCACCTGTCCCGCCCCTACACGATCGTCGATAACGGCTGGTTCCCGAGCAAGCTCGGCCTGCGCATGGGCGCGGACGCGGACAACATGCGGCTGGGGTTCAGACTGCCCGATGGCTCTGATCTCGACCTGATGGAGGTTGGTGCGGTGTGGCACCGGCGGATCAAGCCGATCACGCTCGATCCGGCACTCACCGACGAGGTGGCGCGACTGTTCGCCTGGTCCGAATCGACCGAAGCGCTGATGGGGACGTGGTATTCGATCGACTGTTTCTGGATGAACCCGCCGATGGCGGACGAAGTGGCGCAACGTAAAATCCGACAGTTGCAGCTCGCGCGGCAGGTGGGGCTGAGCATTCCCGAAACGCTGATCACCAACATCCCCGAGGAAGCGCGCGCCTTCATCGGGACGCACGGGCCGGGCGAAGTGATCCGCAAGGCATTCCGCAACATCGCCGAAGCACCACGCGAGACGGCGCGGGTGGAGGCGGCGGATCTTGGACGCATCGACAGCGTAAGGTTCGCGCCGGTGATCTTCCAGAAGTTCGTCGCGGCCGATCTCGATCTGCGCACCACGGCGATCGATGGCGAGATGTTCACCGCGAGCTTCCGTTCGGACGCCGAGCATCAGGTCGATTACCGCAGCGGCATCGGCACCGCCGAGGTGGCACGCTATCGGCTGCCGGACGACGTTGCGGACAAGTTGCAGGCGCTGATGGACCTTCTTGGCCTGAAATATGGAGCGGTCGACTTCCGCGTCACGCCCGAAGGCGAGCATGTATTTCTGGAGGTCAACCCGGGGGGCGAATATCTGTTCGTCGCCGACCGCACGGAGCAGCCGATCGCCGCGGCCATCGCCGCCTGCCTCGAACGGCACGACCGTGAGTTCGTGGGAACCGCCGGCGGGCGGGCTGCAAGTGCCTGACCGTTCGAGTGGCACGATACCAGCAGCCGCCGAAGATCCCGCATGGCCAGCCGTGGTTCGCGCCCAGGTTTGAAACTTCCGATCCAGGCCATTAGCGAAGCCAACGACAGTTGTCCGGCAGATCATTTCGAGCAACGCCGATATGGCGGGGATGTTCGAAGTGGCAGCAAACTCACGGTCGAGCGGTGTCATTGGCCAGCGTCACGCAGACGAGCGAGATGACGCGCTGACAAATCGTGGGTGAGCATCGGCTCAGCGAAGATCGAGCGCCCGATTTCCATCGCTCGCTTCGCCCAGGTCCCGACTGCGCTGGTCGATGATGATCTGTCGCAAACATGCCTCGACCTCAGCGGGTTGGAAGGGCTTGCTGACAATGGGCGTGCCCTTGAGGCTGGCGGGCAGCAAGGTCTCGACGTTGTAGCCCGTGCTGAACGCGAACGGGATGTTTCGCTCCTGCAGCATGGCGGCTACCGGCCACGACATCTCGCCATTAAGATTGAGATCGAGGAAGGCCGCGTCGAAGGTCTCGGAGCGTGCGAACTCCAGCGCCTCGTCCACCCGCGTTGCCGGTCCGACGATCTTCCAGCCGATTTTCTCGAACAGATCCTCAAGGAGCATGACGACGAGAAACGAATCTTCGACAACTAGGACGCGATAGGGATCAGCGATCGTGGCAGTTAGTATGCGGCCTGTCGCGATGATCTCGGGCAACACCGGCAGCTCGGGGGCGAGCCGTGAAACAGAAGTTGCCGGCAGCGAGACTTCGCAAACCACGCCTTCTGGCAGATATTCGATCTTCGCTCTGCCGCCGGTTTCCATCGCAAGGGCACGCTCGATAAGCGTCGAGCCGAAGCCCCGCCGGGTGGGTGGCAGAACTACCGGCCCATCGGCCTCACGCCACAATAATTTGATCCCGCCGTCGCCGGACACATCCCATTCTATAGTTACACTGCCGCTAGTAGACTGCAGCGCACCGAATTTGCTCGCATTGGTCGCCAGCTCATGGACAGCCAGCGACAAAGATAGCGCCGATTTCGGCGTCAGCACGATCTCCGGCCCGCGCAGGGCGATGACGTTGTTGCGCTTGCTGTAAGGATCGAGTTCCTCGCGCATCAGACGTCCGATCGAAACGCCTTCCCAGCGGCTTTCGGACAGCAGGCTATGCGCCTTCGCCATCGACTGGATGCGACCATCGAGCCCTTCGACGAAGCCGGTCAGCGATTCGGCGCTGCGGCTGGTTTGAACGACCAGAGCCTGGATGTTTGCCAGAGTATTCTTCACGCGATGGTCGAGTTCGGCCATCAGCAGCTGGTCGCGGTCAGCAGCCGCCTTGCGCTCGCGCGCGGCCGACTTGATGCGACGCAGCACGACGTGCAGCAGCGAGACGCGCAGATCGAATGCTGCGTCCGCGTCCGCGGGAGTCCACTGAATGCTGCGACCGACCACCGTCTCCTTCCACAGCTCGAAGGATCGGCGCGGTGCCAGGCGATCGCCGTCGGGACCGGATTCGACGCGCTTCTCCGGCGCGCCTGCCCAATGGACGTTCGTAACCATCTCGGGCCGGAACCAGATAATGTAGTCGGAATGGTCGGGCGAGACCGAGATCACCAGAATACCCGAAGCCACCTCGGCGAACGCCTTGGCATCTACCCACACCTCCCCGAGGCGGTCGGTCGAGTAAACCCCCTCGCTTCGCTGCATGTGCGTATCCAGCCACCCGACCAGCGCTTCGATCTCGACCTGGCTCGGTGTGATGCCGAGGAAGGTCAATCGGTCCTTGACGCAGACCGCCACGCCGCCGCGGCGAACGCCGTCGAGCGCGGCTTCGCCACCGTGAATATAATCGAGCAGGTTTGGCGACTGCTGCGTCAGTCCGGCTGCATAGTCTTCGGCGCTGGCGAGGTTGAGCATCAGGTTCTGCAGCACCATCCGGCTGGCCAGCCGCTCGTGGAATTGCTCTCCCTTCTCGCGCGCCTCGAGCTGCAGCGAGAACATCGAACCGAATAGCTCGCACACCGCGCGAAGGTGGCGCGGTAACAGGCGCGGGCTGTGGTTATGACAGGCGATCAGCCCCCAGAGCTTGCCCGCCTGTATGATCGAGATCGACATCGATGCATCGATGCCCATGTTGCGAAGATACTGGCGATGGATCGGCGAGACGTCGCGCAGGATGGCGTGGCTCATGTCGAGCGGTTCGCCCGTGCGCGGATTGTTCACCGGCGTCAGCGGTGCGGGATCGTAGTTGACCTGCGTGATCAGCCTGAGCGGACTCTTCACGTAAAGCGCGCGAGCCTGGCTGGGAATGTCGGCGGCCGGGTAATGAAGATCGAGGAACGGTTCGAGATGTGGCTCGCGCGCCTCCGCGATCACCCAGCCCGAATCGTCCTGCATGAAGCGATAGACCAGTACCCGGTCGTAGCCCGCGACATTGCGCACACGTTCAGCCGCAAGCTGGCAGAGCGATTGAAGCGAACCGGGCTCGTCGAAACCCGCGATCATTTCCTGCACGCCGGCGAGCGGATCGGCGGCAAGTCGGTCGCCGATATCGGCGGCTTCGAACTCCAGGACGAGCGCACCGCCGCTGCGATGCAGGCTCGCGTCGAGCGGGCGCGCCGGATCGATGCGCAGCACCGGATCGAGCAGGTGACGGGGCTTGGCAAGGTCGAACCGCGCATTCAGGGCGCGAAGATGCGCGACCTGCTCGGGATTGAACAAGTCGGTGGCGGACGAACCGAGCAGCGCGGCAATCTGTACGCCGAGCAGACCAGCCGTATCGCCTGCGACCTGCAGGACTTCCAAACTGTCCGGGTCCAGCACCAGCATCGCACCATGCGGCAGGATCGCACCGGGGATGTGGATGGGTTCGCGGTCGCAATTTGTGGCGTCGATCACGCCCGTGATCGGCTCGATTTCAACTGGCATCCGCTGTACTCCAACCGTTGAGCCACTTCTCGAACACCGAAAACGTCTCGACAGCGCTTTCGATGACCGCAGCGCGCGCGGATGATTCTCTCGATGCGTGCTCCAGACGGACAAGGAACGCGCGCCACGCCGCGCCTGTTTCCTGACCGCGCCCTTCGAAGAAGCGCCGACCGTGCGGCGTCCCGGGCCCGAGCAGGCGATCGAGGCCACGCGCCAGGCTACGCCCGCCGAGCGCCGAGCCTTCGACGACATAGAGCGCGCCGAGGACGCTTTCGGCCGTATCGAAGTCTGGCATGGCAGGACATAGCGGCGGCGAGCCGCCCGGTTGATCGAAGCCACCCAGCGCCTCGATATCGAGCGCCAGCCACACACTACGCTCGGCGGTGAGACCTGCTGCGAGTTCGAAAGCGCGATGGAATCCATGGAGGCGTTCGAGCAGGCTTCGGTAGTCCGATCGGCTGATCGTGCCGTCTTGCACTGCTGAAAGGCCGGAATGATGGTGCAATCGCTGATGAGTCTCGCCGGTGGCGGTCTGCAGCAACTGCCGAAAGGACTGTGGCTGGAGCGAACGAGGCGTCGTCGACCCATCGCCGATCACGATGCCAGCCATCATGTTTGCCGCAAAACCGTCGGCCCCGCCTGCGGCAGCGTTCATTGGAAAGGCAAATTGTTCGATAGCGATGCAGGCTCAGTTTTATGGCTTCAGGCGCGACCGCGCGCTTTCGCATCGAACCATGTCAACAGATTTGATGATATGGCTGCGACATACGCTCACATAAGTTCCATATATTTGCACGTCAGTAACGAAGAGCTTTCACATTATGTTAGTCTCGTCGATCTATTTGGACGAGTCGGAAAGCCAGTTACCATGGCAATATATCTTGGCACACATGCGAGGCGCGACCGAACCGAGGCGCAGCCCGATCACTACACAAGCCCGTCTTCGATCATCAGTACTTGAAATTAGCGCGGACGCGCGGACATGGCATCACGCCGACGCGAGCCAACCACCCGTGAAGCCCGCACGTTCGAGACCACGCCGAATGACCGGGTTGCGGCGCATCGTGCGCCAGACCAGTTCGTCCCTGGCGTTGGCGATCATCGCGAGGATCGGCCCCTGATCGATGCCGAGCCGATCGTTCGCAACCCAGCCATGCTCTGCGTCGATCGTGCCGAAGCGGGAATGCACGCCGATCCCCCGCACGCTCGGGTTGAACGAGTCCGCGAAACCATGGCGCCCGTAAATTCTTGAACCGTGCAGCCGCACCATCGCCTCCGCGCATGGCACGACGATCTCGGGTGCGAACGGCAGCGAGGCGATCGCGGCGGTGGGGGCGAGCGTGCCATCGTCGAAGCCGTCCGGGAACCCGACGGGACCGCGCGCCGAATAGCCGCGCAGCCGGCGACTGTGGTCGCCCGCGATCACGTTCCCCGATCCGGGACCATCGCACGCGGTCAGCCCCCAAATGTCGGCGCGATAGCCCCGCCACCCCATCGGGTTCTGGATCGCGTAGGCGCGCTGCGCGTAGGTGGCGCGGCGGCTGTTCTCGAAATAGTCGAGCCCTGCCTCGCGCATCGCGGCATCGCGGATCCCCCGGAAATCGACCCAGCCGTGGCTATACTGGTGGCCGAAGTGCGGAGCGAAGGCGAGGTGGCGTGTGGCCCCCTCGCCGCGCCAGTTCGCGCCGTATGTGGCGCACCACGCCGCCCAGGCGTCGGGACCGACACCATGCTCGGGCGCTGCGAGCGCGAGCAGGTAGACGAGCATCGCCTCGTTGTAGCCGGTCCAGTCGCGCGCGATGAAACCGTTTTCGGGATGCCAGCCCATGGCGATACGTGGGCTTCGCGCCTGCATCCAGCGCCAGTCAACGCGCGCATAGATTTGGGCGGCGAGGCGGCGGATTTCGGCTTCTTGCGGATGATCGGCGTCGAACCATTGGCCCGCGAACAGGATGCCGCCGAGCAGCAGCGTAGTGTCCACCGAGGAGAGTTCGCAGCGACCCGTGCGGTGGCCGTGGCGCAGATCGAGGAAGTGATAGAAGAAGCCCTTGTAGCCGGTGGTGCCGCCGCGCGCGTCGCCCTGGGGCGCAGTCCAGAAGAAGCGCAGCGTGGCGAGCGTGCGGGCGCGGGCCTGTTCGCGGGTGATCCACCCGCGGGTGACGCCGATGGGGAGCGCGGTGAGAGCGAAGCCCGTGGCGGCGATGCTGGCGAACGGGGCGGAGGGCCAGCGATCGGGGGCGAGGCCGGTGTGGGGGTCCGTGGTGTCCTGGAAGTATCGGAAGGTGCGCTCTTCGATTTGATCGATCAACGGGGAACGTGGCGATAACGCGGCGTGCGACAGCGTGGGCCGGGCAAGCGCAGCGAGCGCGGCTCCTCCGGCAACGAGCGAGCGGCGAGTGATCACTGCGGTAACTCCACGACTGAGAACGGGGGCGGAGAACTCTCCGCCCCCGGAGGGTCTAGAAGCGGTAGGACGCGCGGAATTGAAAGCGCCGAGGCAGGGTAATGACGCTCCCGGCCTGTTTGATATCACCGAAGTTGGCCGAACTTCCCCCGCAACAGACGAAACCTGGGAAGCTCCCGTAGTTATCGTTGTTGAAGGCGTTCAGCACATCGACCGCGAAGCCGAGCTGGTGCGTGCGGAACAGCTTGAAATCCTTTTCCAGCGTGAGGTTAACCTCGCAGCGAGCGAAGATCCCGATGCAGTTCGCCTCGGGATATTGGGTACGGATCACGACCTGATTGGTATCGAAGCCCTTGGTGGCATCGAACACCTGGAACGCCGAGCCGCTGCTGAAGGTGGACAGGGTGGAGAAGCGGAAGCCGAACGGCAGATCGACTTGGCCCGATAGCACGAGAACGTGCCGTTCGGTGCCGGGCCTATCGCGGTAGCCGTAGTCCGACGGAATGGCCTTATCGAGGCTGAACAGATCGTTGCCGTCCTGCTGCGCCTTGGAGAGCGTGTAGGCGACGTCCAACCCCCAGCCCGACCGTTCCGTGTATGGCTTCTGGATCTGGACATAGAGGCCCCAGTAGCGCGTGCTGAGGTCATCCCGACCGACCAGCACGTTCCCGAAACCATATTGCCGTGCGAGCGCCGTGTCGCAGCAATTGCCTGTCACCGGATCGCGTGATCCGAACAGATTGGTAAAGCCATTTTTGCCGATGATGTAGCTACCCGTCACCGAGGCAACTACCGGGCCCATGCGGTGGCGGACGCCCAGGCTGAACTGATCGGTCTTTGGAGGCTTGGCACTGTTCTGGACGGCGAACAGTTCAGGAAGCCCTGTCAGCGCCTGTGCCTGCAACGCAAGCAACCCGTCTCGCGTCAGATATTTGGGATCGAAGACGATGGTCGGGCTGCCGTTGCGCGGCAATCCATCGCGCGAAAATTCGAAACGGCCATCGGTAAATTGCTGGCGAAAGCGCTCGTCACGCGAATTGTTGAACGCGTTACGATCGAAGTAGCGCCCATAACCACCAAAGATTACCCAGCGCTGATCGCCGTGGAGATCGTAGGATAATCCGATGCGTGGCTGGATCGCATACGGGTAAGGATCGCGGTTTGAACCGTTGCTGATGAAGTCGCTGCTCTTGAAGTAATTAGTCTGCCGCAAACCCTGTAGCACCGCGACCGCGTTGGACGGCGTAACATAACTGTTGTTGAACTGGTTAGTCTCATAATCCCAGCGCACACCGAGGTTGAGCGTCAAGTGACGGTCGATCTTCCAGTCGTCCTGTACGAAAAGCCCGAGCTGAATATCCGAGTCCTTGATCCGCGGATTGCCGGTGCCTAAAATCGCCGTAGACGGGAAGCTAAAATCAAGGTTCTTGCTCGCGTCCTGGTTGAAAAAGTAGATCGGCTGAATCTCGCGCGCGTCGATGTAATCGAAATCTAGCAGCGCGAGCTTAAAGCCGCCCTTGAAGATATGCGATCCGTGCCAGTCGATGTGCGATACGGTCAGATCATCGCGGAACGTATAGGTCTTCTGATGGATCGTCCGCGTCGAGTCCTTGCCTCCGAATCGAATCACGCCTGCGTAGTCAAAGGTAGGCAGATTGGGATTGATCGACGTCGGGTTAAAGTTATAGTTGATGTAGTCAGCTGACACCTCGTTCAATACTCGATCGTTCCTCATTTTCCAGCGGAGATTATAGCCTTCAACAAGATTCTTTTTGTTTTCCGCCGTCTCGAACGAGGTCGTGTCGCCGAAGCCCTGGACGTCGGTCTCCTCGCGGCGGCTGTAGCTGAGATCGATCTGGTTGCGATCGTCGGGCTGCCACGTCAGCTTGCCGAAATACAGTTTGGCGCGGAAGGGGCTCACAAAGGAGCCCGCAAACTCGGAGAGCTTGCGACCCGAACTCGCCTCCACGGCCGCTTGCTGCGCCGGCGTGCCGCGCGCCTGCACGTTGAAGGCGCGGTTTTGATCGTTGCCTTCGTAGGTGAAGAAGAAGAACAGATGGTCCTTGATGATCGGTCCACCGAGGGCGCCACCGTACTGTTTGCGCTCGAAAGCGGGCTTGGGCAAATTGCGCCCGCGATTGATCGCATCGGTTTCGGACAACGAGCGGTCTGTGTAAGCGCCGATCAATTCGCCATGAAACTGGTTCGTTCCCGATTTGGTCACCGCAGTGATGATCGCGGCGGCGGCCTGCTCGTATTCGGCCTTGTAGTTCTGTGTCAGTACGCGGAACTCCTGAACGCCCAATTGCGGGAAGGGATTGCCGCGGCTGTTCTGCTGACCAGCGATGCCGCCCTCGGTGATGCCATTCTTCAGGCTCTGCCCGTCGACGAATACGTTGACCTGGCTAGCGGTCGAAGCGCCCGAGCTGAATCCCTTGTCGGTCTCGCTGTCCGAATAGCGAACACCAGGCGCGAGCGCGGCAAAGGACAGGAAGTTGCGATCCGTCTGCGGCAGTACCCGGATCTGCTCGGGCGTGATGTTAGTCGCCACCTCGCTCGTGCGGGTCTCGACGAGGCGGCTGCCGGTCACGACAATCGCATTTTTGTCGTCGACGGGCTGGCTGGCAACCGCCGGGCCGAAATCGAACGTCAGGTTCTGGCCGATGCCAATCGTCACTTCGCGCGTGATCGTCGCCCCACCGGGTCCGGGCGCGGTCAGCGTATATGTCCCCGGCGTGAGACCGGTCAGCGCGTAGTCGCCCCCCGCGCCGATCGCGGCGCGGGCCTGGAAGCCGGTAGTGGTGCTTCGCGCGGTCACGGTGCCGCTGGTCGCGCCTGCAACCGTCCCCAGCACGCTCGCGGTAGTTGTCTGCGCAATCGCAGGAGCCACGGCGAGAACGCCACACGCTGCGGTCGCACACGCGAGCGCCGCGCGGATCATCATCTTACGGTTGGTCATAGCATACCCTTTCGTTCTGGTTCGCTGATATGATTTTTCGCCGTCCCCCGGTGCTTTCGCGCACGATCAGCTCGGGGTGCGGCGCTTCGAAGTGCACAGGCGCGTCGCCGGTGATCGCTCCGACGAGGCGCGCCACCGCGCGCGCGCCGAGTTCGGCGATATCGACGCGCATCGTTGTAAGCGAGGGCGATACGTAGCGCGCGGCGGGAATATCGTCGAAGCCCGCGACCGCAATGCGGTCCGGTACATCGACGCCTGCTGATCGGAATGCGAACAGGCAGCCGATCGCCATCATGTCGTTGGCGGCAAATACCGCATCGACGGCCTCGCCATCGGCCAACAGCCGTCGCGCGGCCTCGGCCCCGCCCTCCTCGTGGAAATCGCCGTCGATGACGCGCGCGGGCAGGCCTGCAGCGGCCATCGCGGCGAGGAAGCCCTCACGCCGCGCGTCGGCATCGATATTACCGCGCGGGCCCGCGATGTGGACGATGGCGCGGCGGCCGGTGTCGATCAGGTGGCGCGTCATCGCGGTGACCGCCGCGCGGTTTTCCACGCACAAAATGGGGTGTGCGCCGATGGCGGGGGTGTTGATCAGCACCACGGGCAATGCGCGCGGCAGGCTGGCGGCGAGCAGTTCGGGCGAGATATCCGGTGCCATGATCGCCAGCCCATCGACCCGCCCGCGCATCGTGCCGATCGCGACGGCGGCATGCGCGGGATCGGCGTGCATGTTGGAGAGCAGCAGATGGAAGCCGCGGGCGTGCGCCTCGCGGTCCATTCCGCGCACGATTTCGGAGAAGAACTCTCCGTGCAGATCAGGCAGCACCACGCCGATCGCGTGCGCCTTCGCCAGGCTGAGGCTGCGCGCGCCCGCGTGTGGGACGTAATCCAGGCCACGCGCGGCTTCCTCGATGCGCGCGCGTGTGGCGAGACGCACGGCCGCATGACCGCTGAGCGCGCGCGAGACCGACGCGACCGAAACCGAGGCGGCGCGAGCGACGTCCCTGATCGTGGCATTGGCCAAAGCGCAGCTCCCCAAAGACGGGCCAATCGGGCCCCAGTCCGATGCGACATTTTTTACGTCTGCGCCGAACATGAACGGTGTAACCGGTTCCATCTTCAGCTACCACACGGAAATCGGAGCAACGGTTACCGGTTTGCACACTGTGTCCCACGAGCCACAGGTTGGAAGAAGCAAAACGACTTCATAGCGATGCACTCGGGTGCGCTGATTGCGGTCTAGGCGCTGCTCGCATGAGCTTCGCGGTACCGGCCGCTCCAAGTCGTATGCGCCACTGCCCAGAAAAAGCGCGGAGGGTGGGTCGGGCGCTCAGGAACTGCTGCACGTTGAATTTGTTGTAGACGCCGGCGTGGGTGCAGAGAACTCTTTGGGTCGAGCCTTGTGACTTGAACTTCTGATGCTGGCGTTCACGTCGTGATCTCCAAGAGACGGACGCCAAGAACAGGAAGTTTCCTCAGGGCCGCCCACAATCCCGCCAGCGCCGTTCGCCGCTCGATCAGGTTTGCAAGGCTATTGCGCCGAACATGCGTCGGCGGTCGCAAACTCATTGGATCAAGGTATTGGGGGCGATCCTCGAGGTGGGTCGCGTGCGATTTTTGTCCGGCCCCCGGCGGTGCCTAGAAAAGGTTGCGCACGTCTTCCACGAGTGTCGTGCGACGTTCGGGGCTGGGGCTGGCGTTGGCGATCCACTGCTGCGGGCATGAGGAGGGATTGCCGCAAGGATAGGTGATCGTCCGCAAGTCCGCAGGCTTCAGCTTGTAGACGCCGTAGAGATCGAGCAGATCGCCCACGGGCACGGCATAATCCACGCTGATATGGCGATTATCCAGCGGGTATTTACTCTGGTCGGGGAAGATATCGAAACTGTTGTTCGTGGACCCGCGATTGACGTCCGCCGAGATCACCCTCCTGGAGTTGACATAGCCGTGCACATCGAACGCATCGGGAACCACGAGGTAAGTGCCCCGACAATATGTGTCGACCTGGAGCAGCGTCCCGTCGCTCAGCGTCACGACGAACGAAACATCTTCCTTGTCGGTGGGAGACCAGAATTTATACGCGGGATTCCACCGCCCCGTGCTCGGGTTCTTGTACACCCAACCGCGCACCGTCGGATCCTTGGGCGTGCCGTAAGAGAGGTAGATCGCGGGCTTGTCCGGCGGCGGCGGCACGAGGTCGTCCGCGACCCGCGCGATGGGATAGTCCGAGTTGGAACATTTATAAGCGATCGACCGGCGTGCCAGCGTGATTGTGTCAAGTCCCAGGAACGGCCCGAACACCAGCTTGTGATCGATGCTCATCGTCACCTGGAGCGCGTTGGCGAACAGCGTGCCATCATTCTGGCTCGTCTGGGGCGGGCCGAACTTGTGCGTGCTGGGATCGTACCAGCCCATATCCACCTTGGCGGTCGCGCCTTCGCTGACGATGTTCAGCGTCTTGGCGTAGCGTTGGGTGGTATCAAGGACTCTGGGCTGCGTGTCGATCTGACTGAAGGGATCGAGCACCTCGCGCCCCGCCGCTGCCGTCGCGTCGGCGGCGGTCTGGAGCGCGCTGCGGTTTGCCTGGACCAGCCCCCAATCGACGCCGAAGCCGATCGAAGCCAGCAGCGCGGGCGAGGCGAGCGCGACGATCGTCGCGACCGCACCGCGCCTGTCACGGATCAGGCGCCGGAGAGGCATGAGCCGGGCGCGTAGGAGAGCGGTTCGTAGCGCATCGTCACGCTGGTCGTCAGCATTTCGGGCATGGGCACCAGAGACAGGATCGTGGCCTTGCTGCTGGGCACGCTGATCTGGAACGCGACGTCATTGGCATCGGCGGTGGCTGGAAGCGAGAAGGTGAAATTCCCCGCCGCGATCCACGAAGGAAGCGTCGGCCGGGCCTGCGCGATCGCATCGCTTTCGGTGGATATGGCACAGACCGCGAGCGCGCGTGCCGCGTTACGCGCCGCATCTTCCATCGCGACGTAGGTGAACAGCAGGCTACCATACTGGAAAGTGCCGAAGATCATGGTCATCAGCAGCAGCGAAACGAGCGCGAACTCAGCCGCCGCCGCCCCTTTCCGGTCCCGTAAGACACGCATCCAACACCGCCTGTTCGACTTGCCGGTCAAGCCAGCGGCTACTCGATTAACCAATTAATGCGGATCGTCAACATTATTCGTGCAGGATGGCGAAGAAACGAATCGTGGCAGTTAGAACGATGATATTGCCCTGTGGCCGAGCTGCAACATACGGTCGCACAGCGACCCGGAGCCGAATGTTGCTAGGCGACCCCGTAAAGCTCTGATTTATATAGGTTTTCTTAAAGGGTGATGCACGTGTAAAAATTACTAAGATTCCCCGTCATGTCGTTGTTTCCAACAAACAATCGCAATTGTCTCTTTACGCCCCAGAAATAGCTGTGTAGCCGGATGACGAGTCCGAACCGAAACGGTTCAGGACTCAGTGTAGGGGTGTGGACAGGCAGGACTCCGGTCGCGCTCTGCTCGTCTTTTCTGTAGCCGAGAGGTCACAGGCGAGTCGAGTTCAACAGTGGCTAGTAAAAAGGGTAAATCATGACCAAGCTTCTTTCGAACCTCAAGAAGAGCAACAGCGGCGCCGCCGCCGCCGAGTATGCGCTGATCATCGCAGTGATCGGCGGCCTGATCGTCGTCGCACTCAACACGTTCGGCACCAGCATCAGCAGCACGCTGACCGACACCGCCGCGAAGCTCGACAGCACCCACGCCAAGTAACCGAGACAGGGCTCGCGTTCGCGCGAGCCCTGCACCGGATTTTCGGGGTCAAATCGTGAAAGCATGGCTTCTTGATAGACGTGGTGCCGCGGCGGTGGAGTATGCCCTGATCGCGGCGGTCATCGCATTCCTGGTGCTCGCGGGTCTCTCCGTCCTCGGATCGGCGATCAGCGGCGTACTGGAAAGCGCGTCTGCGCTGATAACGGCAAAGTAATTTATTAAGAGTATCCCAGACCGCGTCGTTGTCTGGTTTTGATGTAGTTATCTCTCGGGAGAGTCGATAGCGTATGCGTAGATCGTCTCTCGTCATGCTCGCCGCGGCGCTCATCCTCGGCCTGATCGGGGTGGTCCTTGCGCGCACCATCCTGCGCCCACGGGGAACTTCGCCGGTCGTTGCTTCCGCGACACTCCCCGTCGTCGCCGCCGCCCGCGCCCTCCAGTTCGGCGACAAGATTTCGGCCGATGCGCTCAAGCTGATCGAGCTTCCCGCCGCGTCGCGCCCCGCAGATGCGTTCGCCAGCATCCCGCTTGCAGTCGCCAACGGCGCTCGGGTTGCGCTGCGACCGATCGGCGTGAACGAGGTCATCACCGATGCTGCGATCTCCGCCAAGGGCAACCGCCTCTCGATGCTGGGCGTCATCGGTCCATCCATGCGCGCCATCTCGGTCAACGTATCCGAACCCACCGGCGTCGCGGGCCTCGTCGCCCCCGGGGACCGCGTCGATATCTTCGTCTCCTACACTCCGCCCGAGAAGGCGGCGCGTACCGAAACCATCGTCTCGCAGCGCGCGATGGACAGCGCGGCGGCAGCGGCGGCGGCCAGTTCGGTCGTAGCGGCCGTCGCGGCACCGCAGCCTGGCGCGAGCACGAACGGCCGTCGCCCACTCGCCTATGTTCCGCCCGGCGTACAGTCGGGCGGCACGGCACTGCGCACCGTCAGCACGGACGCCGCCAGGCCCACGCCGATCAGCGATCTCCTGGTGCAGAACGTGCGCGTGCTGGCGATCGGGCAGAACGCCAACACCTTGAACGAGAAACCGACCCCGGTCCGTACCGCGACGCTCGAGGTCACTGCGGAACAGGCGGCCAAGCTTGTGCTCGGCTCCAATCTGCCCAGCGGTACGCTGACGCTGGCGCTGCGCGCGCTCACCGATGAAAGCCGCGCCGCCGTGCCCACCACCTATCTTGCCGATCTACACGACGGCCCGCGCCGCGCGCCCGCGCCGATTGTCCACCGCAGCGCAATGCGCGTCGCGCGTGCGCCACGCCACGAGGCGGCGGCGCACATCGAGATCGTGCGCGGCACCCAAAAGGGTTCGGTCTCGGAGAGTTACGCGGTGCCAAGTTGATGAAACACATCGTCCCCATCATCGCGCTCCTCGTGGGCAGCCCCCTGCCCGGCTACGCACAGACCGCGCCCATGCTCGTGCATGGCAACGCCGAGATGAACGTCGCGCTCAACAAGTCGCAGACGCTGCGCGTGGAACAGCCGATTGCGCGCGCGCTGATCGGCAATAGCGAGATCGCAGACGTACTGCCCACGTCGATCCGCGCGGTCTACGTCATGGGCAAGAAGATCGGTGTCACCAACCTGACACTGCTCGATCGCAAGGGCGGCGTCATCGCGGTCGTGGACGTGGTGGTAGGTCCGGACACGCAGGGCCTGAAGCGCCGATTGTCCGAACTGATGCCCAGCGAACACGTGGGGGTGAGCGTTTCCAACGATTCGATCGTGCTCGAGGGCAAGGTGTCGAGCGCGGCGGCGGCCGAACGTGCAGCGATCGTGGCGGAGACCTTCGCGCCCAAGAAGGTCATCAACCTGATGAACGTCGGCCAGCCGCAGCAGGTTCTGCTGGAGGTGCGCTTCGCCGAGATGTCGCGCGGGACGGTCAAGGCGCTGGGGATCAACAGCCTGACGGTATTCAACGGCGCGATCCGCACCACCAACACCACTGTAGGCAATGGGGCAATCACCCAGAACGGCCTGACCGCGAACGGCCCGCTGGCGGGCGGCTACTCGGTCCCGCAGATCGATCCCAAGGCCAATCCCTTCAATTCCTCGCCAACTTCCTCGGCGCGGGCGTCTCGCTCCAGATCGACGCGCTGGAGCAGCAGGGCCTCGTCCATACGCTCGCCCAGCCCAATCTGGTTGCGCTCTCGGGAGAGACCGCGAGTTTCCTTGCTGGCGGCGAGTTCCCGGTGCCGACGGGCGTCGACTCGAACGGCCGCCTGCAGATCGAGTTCAAGCAGTTCGGAGTCGCGCTCGCCTTCGTGCCGACCGTGATCGAGGACGGGCTGATCAATCTTTCGGTCGCGCCCGAGGTCAGTTCGCTGGACCCCGCAGCCGGCGTCACGATTTCGGGCTTGCAGATCCCCGGCCTCAAGGTGCGCCGCGCCAAGACCGCGCTCGAACTGCGCGACGGTCAGTCCTTTGCCATGGCGGGACTGATCCAGTCCGATTTCCAGGACACGGTGAAGGCGATCCCGCTGCTCGGCCGCATCCCGATCCTGGGCGCGCTGTTCCGCTCGACGCTCTACAATCGCAACGAGACCGAACTGGTCATCATAGTTACGCCGCATATCGTGCGCCCCGTCTCGGCGGACGCGATCGCGCTGCCTACCGACCGCGTCCAGCAGCCCGGCGATGCCGACATCCTGCTGTTCGGCAAGTCCGAGAAGCGCGGGGTCGTCAAGACACCCAGCGTCCAGCCGGGCGGCATCGAAGGCGATCACGGGCATGTATTGAGGTGATTATGAGACGGATGCTGGCATATCTCGGCCTGATCGCGCTTGGTGCCACCGCCGCGCGCGCCGAACCCGATCCCGAACTCGGCGCGTCGGTACGCAGTAACATTGCAACGCAGATCGCCGATCCGCATCCGCGGTTCGAGGGCGCATTGATCGAGGGCGGCGACGGGCAGCGCAGTACCGACGCGCTGATCCGCTACCGGGCGGGCAAGCTCAAGCCCCTGCTCAAGACAAACGGCAAGACCGATATCGGCGGACAGGGCGGCGCTGGAGAACAGGCCACTGTCTCGATTCCGATCATCCAGACCCCGAATTGAGCGGGGATGAAATGAACCCCGCCGCCACGGCGCAGATTGTTCCCATCCGACGCGAGATCGGGGAGCCGACGCGGTCGAACGATCGCGCCACGCGTGTCCGCCTGCTGCTTCAGCCCGGCACCTCGCTGGCCGCAGCCGCGGCGCTCAGCGATGCCGATGACATGGACGTGCGCGTGGACAGCGCGCTGCTCGTCAACGTCGCCGCAGCGGCCGCCGAACTGCGCGACGCGGACGTGATTATTTTCGAGATCGATCCCGCCGTGCCGACGCAGCGCGTCGAGTTCGAACGCTTCGCCCGCGATCTGGCGGGCAGCGTTCCCGTGATCGCCGCGATCCGCGATCTCGACGTCGATCGCACCCGCCTCGCGATGCGTGCGGCCGCCGCCGACGCGCTGGCCTTCCCGCTGGTGCTCGACGATGTCAGGCAGACGGTCCGCGCGGTGACCGAAATGGGCCGCGTAATCGCGCGTGCGCGAGCGCCGGCACGCCGGGGTCAGGTCGTCGCGCTCGTCGGCGCGATCGGCGGCAGCGGCGTGACCAGCATCGCGACGCAGCTCGGCATACTCTGGGCGGCGGACGCCCGAGTGTGCCTGATCGATTTCAACGTCCAGTTCGGAACTGCCGCGCTGTACCTGGACTTGCGCCCGCAACTCGGACTGACCGATGTGATCGAGGCGGGCGCCCGGCTGGACGGCGAGTTGCTGCGCTCGATCGCTGTGCGCCACGGCTCGGGTCTCGAGGTGGTGGGCGCACCGATCGATCTGCGCCCTCTCGACGCGGTCGGTGTCGAAGGGGTGGACCGCGTGCTCGATGCTGCGACGGAAGCCTATGATATCGTGCTCCTGGAGCTGCCGGCTGCGTGGACCGAGTGGTCGATGCACGCGATCGAAAGGTCGGCGATAACGTGTCTGGTGACCGGCCTGTCGGTTCCCGGTCTGCATCAGGCCAAGCCGGCAGCTCGAGGTGATCGCGCAGAATGGCTTTGCCGATCGGGTTCAGCTTGTCGTCAACCGCATCATCCATCCGCTGTTCGGCCGCGCCGATCTGAGCGAGAGCGAAGCTGCGATCGGACGCAAGATCGATTTCGGGATCACCAACGATTATCGCCTCGTCAGCTCGGCGATCGATCAGGGCAAACCATTGTCCGCCATAAAGCCGCGATCACGGACCGAGCGCGATCTGCGCGCGATGGTGAAATCCCTTGCTGCCGCGCTCAAGGCGGCGGAGGTGGCGACGTGAAGTGGCCCACGCGCCCGCAGCCGACCGAGGTTCCGTCCGACGGGCGCGAGCCCGATCGCGCGCGCGCGCCCTCTCCGGCAATCACTCCCGCTCCTGCCGCTCCTGCCGCAACGCCCGCCCCCGAGCTGTCCAAGATCAATCAGCACACCGAACTCAAGGTCAGCCTGCACCAGAAACTGATCGAACGAATCAATCTCGCCGCGCTCGATACGCTCACCCGCGATCAGGTGAGCCGCGAGATCGGCGATCTCGTCTCGGAGATGCTGAAGGAGGAAAGTTATGCGCTCAATCTCGTCGAGCGCCGCCAGCTCGTGGACGATATCGTCGATGAGATGATGGGTCTGGGGCCGCTCGAACCCCTGCTCAAAGATCCGACGATTTCGGACATCATGGTCAATGGTGCCTCGCTCGTGTTCATCGAGCGCTTCGGCAAGATCGAGGAGACGCGCACGCGCTTTGCCGACGATCGCCACCTGCTGCGCGTGATCGGCAAGATCGTCGCCAATGTCGGCCGCCGGGTCGATGAAAGCTCGCCGATGGTCGATGCGCGTCTGCCCGATGGCAGCCGTATCAACGCGATTATCCCGCCATTGGCGCTCGACGGGCCGGTGCTGTCGATCCGCAAGTTTTCCAAGACGCCGATCGACATGGCTCGCCTCGTCCAACTGGGATCGATGAGCGCGGATTGCGCGCTGGTCCTTGAAGGGGTGGTGCGCGCACGGCGCAACGTGCTGATCTCGGGCGGCACCGGATCGGGCAAGACGACGATGTTGAATGCGATGTCGTCGGCGATCGACGGACACGAGCGCGTGGTCACGATCGAGGATTCCGCCGAGCTCCAGCTCCAGCAGCGCCACGTGGTCCGGCTGGAAACCCGGCCCGCGAACATCGAGGGGCGTGGAGAAATCGCACAACGCGAACTGCTCAAGAACGCGCTGCGAATGCGCCCCGATCGCATCATCCTGGGCGAAATCCGCTCGGGCGAGGCGTTCGACGTGCTGCAGGCGATGAACACGGGCCACGATGGCTCGATGACCACCGTCCACGCAAATACGGCCCGCGATGCGCTCAGCCGCGTCGAACAGATGGTCGGCATGGCGGGGCTGGATATCGCCCCGCGCTCAATTCGCAACCAGATCGCATCTGCGGTTCAGATCGTGCTCCAGCTCGAACGCCTGAGCGATGGCAGCCGCCGCTTGACCTCACTGTCCGAGGTAACGGGCATGGAAGGCGATGTGGTGCTACTCCAGGAAATCTTCCGCTTCGAACGTCTGGGGATCGCTGCTGACGGCAAGGTGATCGGCAGTTTCCGGCCCACAGGCGTTCGTCCGAACTTCATGCGCGTGCTCAACGCGCGCGGGATCGACATACCCCAACACGTCTTCAATCCCTTCTCCGACACGCAGGTGGTCGCATGACCCGCGACGAGGCGATGCTGCTGTTCTACGCGATCGTGTTCGCTGCGATCGCGCTCGTGGTGGTCGGGCTCTACCGCCTGCTGCAGGATCAACGCGGATCCGACACTCGGATTGCCAAGCGGATGCGGGCGCTCGCGGCCGATAGCACCGGCGATGCGGCCCGGGCCACGCTTCGACGCGATGCGGGTCGGCGCGGGCCGGCCTGGATCCCAATCCCGCTCTGGGCATTCCTCACACGCCAGCTTGGACAGGCCGGGATGACCACTCGGCCGGAGCGCTTCCTGATGAAGATGGTGGGCGCGACCGCTGCGATTGCAATCGGATTTCCGGTGCTGGGGGGCATTCTGGGGAGATTCCGATCGCCCGCCGCGATTCTGCTCGTGCTCGTCTTTGCGCTCGCCGTCGGCGTGGCGCTGCCGCTGGCGCTCGTCGCGCGTCGTGGCGCGTCGCGCATCGGCAAATTCGAGGCACAGTTCCCGACCGCGCTCGACATCTTCGTGCGCGGCCTGCGTGCAGGGCATCCGGTGCAGAGTGCGCTGATCCTGCTGGTTGAAGAATCCCCCGAGCCGATCCGGACCGAGTTCCGCACCGTCATCGACGAGATGAACTACGGCTATGATCTGCGCCGCGCGCTAAGCAATCTCGCCGAGCGGGTGAGCACGCCGGACATGCAGATGTTCGTGGTCTCGGTCTCGATCCAGGCGGACACCGGCGGCAATCTGGCGGATATTCTCGATGGCCTGGCCCGGGTCATACGCGAACGCGCGAGCATGGTCCTCAAAGTCCGCGCGCTTTCGAGCGAGGGCAAGATCACGGGCATGATGCTGAGCCTGCTGCCGGTCGCCACCTTCTGCTTTCTATTCGCGGTGCAGCCCAAATTCTATCTGGACGTGCTCGACGACCGCTGGTTCATGCCTGGCGTTGCGATCATGTTTGCGATGTACGCAACGGGGGTCGTGGTCATGAAGAGCATGATCAAGATAAAGGTGTAGGATGTTTTCGGGACCGGACACACAGCTTCTGCTCGTCTCACTGGTCATTTTTGCGGCCGTCGCGCTGGCAGTCATGGCGTTGGCGCCGATGTTCGAGCCAAAAGTCGATCTCCGACGACGCCTGGCATCGGCAGACATGAGTGCCGAGCCGAATCAGATGCGGCTCCTGACCGATCATACCCGCTCACCTTGGGCGCGATTGGTCCGCGAGATCGAGCGGCGCGGGATTTCGCTCGCGGATGACAAGGCCGATACGCTCTCCAACAAGCTTATGCTGGCGGGCTATTCGCAGCCTCACGCGGTTCGCGTGTTCGTCTTTGCAAAGACATTGCTGACGCTCGGCATGCCCGCGCTCGTCGTGGCCTATTTCACTCTCACCCACTATCCTGGCTCGCTCAACACCTACATGGAGATCGTGGGTGCGGCTGCGGCTGGCTTGTATCTTCCCGACTTCATCATCTCGTCAAAGGCGGGCGAGCGGCGCAAAGCGATCCTTAATGCGTTCCCCGACGCGCTCGACCTGCTGCTGGTATGCGTCGAGGCGGGTCTTGGCATCGACGCCAGCTTCGCCCGCGTCGGAGCCGAGATCACCGAGGCGCATCCCCTCCTCTCCGAGCTTTTCGCCGCGCTGACACTCGAGCTGCGCGCCGGACGCACGCGCGAGGACGCGCTGAAGAATCTCGGCCGTCGGTCGGGCCTGACCGAGATTGCAGCTTTCGTCGCGCTGCTCAACCAGTCCGCCCGCCTCGGATCGAGCATCGCGCAGGGTCTGCGCATCTACGCTGCCGAAATGCGCGAGGCGCGGCGGATGCGTGCGGAGGAGAAAGCCCATCGCCTGCCGGTGCTGCTGTCCGTACCCGTGGTCGTGTTCCTGTTGCCGACGATGATTGCGGTGCTGATGCTTCCCGCGGTGATCAAAATCCGGGGTCAGTTCAGCGGCGGCGCACACGTGGCCGGGCACTAGGCCATGCGCACCGCCCCGGCGCTCGCATTCTCGCTCGATGTTCTCCTGCTGCTCGACGCCAGCGGCGCATCCGCGCACCGCGGCCCGCCAATCGATATCCGCTTCAGCGCGACCGAAGCGTCCCGATCGAGCTCCGTCGACGCATATCAGACGGGAAAATCGCTCCTTGCGCTTGAAAATGTGCCCGAGGCGCTCGCGGCGTTCCGCAAGGCACTGGTCGCGGATCCTCGATCGGTCGATGCGCTGAACGGCGTGGCGGTATGCTACGATCGGCTCGGCCGCCCCGATGTATCGCGCGGCTTCTATGAAGCGGCACTGCTGATCGATCCCGACGATCCGGTCACGCTCAACAATCTCGGCTTTGCGCTGGTGATCACGGGCGACTATGCCGCCGCGCGCGTACCGCTCCAACGCGCGGCGGCCAGCGATCAGCCCGCGGCGCGCGCATCCGCGCAGCGGACGCTGGAGCTGATCGCCTCCATCCGCGCGGACGTCGCCGAGTCCGAACCGACCGATGCGGCAACCGACACGATGGTCGAGCGCACGAGCGAAGGCGAGCAGCGACTAATCTTGCATGCCTCCGCGCAAGGATCGCCCGGCGAACAGACGGCGGCGGGATTGACCGTGGTTGCACGCGGCTGGTCGGATGCGGATGACCGACGCCTGATCGCCGCCGACACGGCTGCGGTGAACGCCAAGACCGCGCTTGCGAACGTGGGGCGAATGGAGGCGCAGCCGCCAGGGCTGATGCGGGAGCCGACCTTGGTACGCTCTGCGCAGGCAGATGCCGCGACTAGCGTTCTGCGCTGGTCGAACGAGGAAATCGCTCTCGCGATCTCCGGCCTGGCGCCAAGGTTTGCGCAGCCGACTTACACCGCAGCATCTTCGCCAAGCCCGGCCATGCCGCCGCGTCAACGGCTTACGGCGCGCGCGCCTGCATCGGTCGCGATGATCGCGGCAACTGGAGGCGCTCGAAGGCGGTGGGTCTCGCCCGCAGCCGGGGTGCAGCAGCAGCCGCTGCCTGGCGAGCGCGATGTCCGAATGTTCGACAGCGACGATGACGAACTGAACCGCTTCGCCACCCGCGTGCGCGCCGGGCTTTCGGCACGTGAGCAGACCGAACGCGAGCGGTTCGCGGCGATGGTACGTCAGGCATGATCACCGTGCGCACATGGCTGGCGGCGGCGCTCGTGGTTGTTGCGGGGGTGGCTGCCGCCGCGCCGGGCGCAACCGCGAACGCACCGCCCGCAGCGATCGCGCCTTTGGTCAGCGCGCTGTCCGCTCACGCCGCCGATCCGCTCTCTCTGATCGATGCCGCGCTGCACGACAACCGCGTGAGCGCGGCGCGAGCACTGATCGATGGCGCACACCTTCACGCCCCAGAGGTGGAGCTGGCACTGCGTCTTGGCGAATGCGCGCTCGCGTCGGATCAGCTCGACGAAGCTGCCTCGACCTTCGCGCATTTGGAGGCCGAGCCGCAGGTCGGCGCGCGCGCGCTGCAGGGGTTTGGGATCGCCGAGCTGCGGCGTGGGCATGATGTGGCCGCGATCCATGCCCTCAATGCGGCGGTCGCGGGCGATCCGAAGCTCGTGCGCGCATGGACCGCGCTTGGAGTTGCCGCGGATCGCACTCGCAACTGGTCCGCCGCCGATCGCGCCTATGGTCATGCGCTCGCGCTTGTTCCCGATTCGGAGAGCGCGCTTGCCAATCGGGGCTATTCACGACTGCTGCGCGGGAACTATGCCGAGGCAGCCGAGGATCTGCGTGCAGCGCTCGTAGTTCATCCCGGACTCGAATCCGCTCAGACCAACCTTCGTCTGACGCTCGCGTTACAAGGCGACTATAAAGCCGCCTTCAAGGGATCGAACCGCACCACACTCGCGCGCGATCTCAACACGATCGGCTTCGCGGCGATGGCACGCGGCGACTATGCGGCGGCCGAAGGCTACTTCAATCGCGCAATGGAACTCAGCCCCGCGTTCGACCGGACCGCGTGGAACAACCTTATCTATCTCAAGAACCTGACGGGTCGTCTTAGTGGCGAGAATGCGCCCGGGCGTTGAGCGCGCTTCGTCACCTGCCCGAACTGATCGCGTTCGCGGCCGTACTCGCCGCGGCGGCATCCGATCTGCGGCGCTATGAGATTCCCGATTGGCTTTCGGTCCTGATCGCGCTCGCA
The DNA here is from genome assembly GCA_038238915.1 of Sphingomonadales bacterium. Lineage (GTDB taxonomy): Bacteria > Pseudomonadota > Alphaproteobacteria > Sphingomonadales > Sphingomonadaceae > JAVVHE01. The sequence goes on along the minus strand of JBBSFH010000003.1, from coordinate 113,183 downwards.
GCAGTGGTGGACGGGCTGCTCATGCCCGGGTTCGGATGGCGGTCGCACCTGGCGGCGCCCGCGCTGATGTTCGGCTTTGGCCTGTTCGCTTTCTCGCACGGCTGGCTCGGCGGGGGAGACGTCAAGCTGATGACCGCGCTCGCCTTGTGGACGGGGCTCAGACAGCTTCCCGTTCTCCTCCTCGGCGTCGCGCTTGCCGGGGGTGTGCTTGTTCTCTTGCTCAACCTCCTGCGGCGCCTCGCGTTCGCATCGCGGGACGACGCGAGCCGCCCGCGCCTCGCGCGCGAGGGAGAGGCGCTGCCCTACGCGGTTGCGATCGCGGCGGGCGTAGTCTGGTGGGCGCTGACGTTCCGCGTTCCGCTTGGCTGATGGCGAGGGCTCAGGCCATCGGTTCCCAGCGCCCCGCCCCCCGTGCGAGCGCGACGTAGAGTTTGCCGAGATCCGAGGTCACCATCGTCGAGGCGATCGCATCGCCCTCGGGATCGCGCAGCACGCGGCGCATCAACCGCTCGAAGAAATCCATGTAGCGGTTCGCCTCGTCGCTGAACGCGCCGTCGTGCGTGTAGTGGCGTGCGATGCGGCGGCGCGTATCCGCGTCGAACGTGGCCACGAGCCGACGTGCGAACACGCCCTTGTCGCCCTTGAGATAGCGCACCCACGCACGGCCGTCCGCATCGACGGCCATCAGCTTGCCGACGTCGATCGCTGCCGCCTGAAGATGCTCGATCAGACGGGACGATTGTGCGGACAGGCTGTCGCGCACGCGGACGTCCATGTGCGTGTCGATCTCGTCCGCATGGGCCTGCACGGCTTCGAGATGGTCCGATACGCGCCGCAACTGGCCCGCGATGCGCTCTGCCGCCGCCTGCGTCGCGGCGCTCGCTCGCTCGGTCGCGGCCTCGACCGCCGCAATCTGGAGGCGGATCGGCGCGCCGAAGGCCACCTCGGCGCGCTCCGATCCGGCGCGGTCGAGCGCAGTTTCGGCCTCCTCGATAACATGGGCGAGCGATTTGCGCATCGTCTCGACAGTTTCCGCAGCCGAGCCCTGGAGCCGCGCGAACAGGTCGGCGAAGGCGCGAGCCTGCTCGTCCCGGCTCACTCCCGCGCGTTCGCCCAGTTCGGTGAACATCGAAGCCGCTTGGCGATAATTGTCGCTCAGGACGGACGTCGCCGCGTGCAGCGCATTCGCCTCCTTCGCAAGCCGATCCGAAACCGCGCCGATCGCCTGCCCGCCATCGCGGGCGGTGCTGGTGAGCGCATCCACGCGGTCCCCAAGCGAATGCGCCGCAGCTTCCATCTCGCCGAGCCGTATCGCCGCGGCGGGCAGGTGAGCCGCCAGGTCCGTACCGAGCTCCCTGAGTTCAATCCGCGCGTCCGTCAGCCGCGCGTGCACGCGCTCCGCGGTCGCATGCGATCCGGCGATTGGCTCGCCAAGCCGCTCCGCCTGCGCATGCGCACCCCGGATCGCCTCCGTTAAGGCTCCCAGCCCTTCCTCGGCCGAGGCGCGCATTGCGGCAAGATCGGTCTCGATCCTCTCGATCTCGGCCGCCATGCGATCGCGCATCCGCGAGCCGAGCGTCTCACCCGAGCGAGCCATGTCCATCAGCCGCTGTTCGGCCGAGGCGGTATGATCATGAAGCGCCTCGCCCGCTGCAGTCAGCAGCCCGTCATGCGCGCGACCAGCCTCTGCGATGCGTATGGGCATGGAGTCTATCGTCTCGCCGAGCACGCCGAAGCTGCGCGTGCCATGATTTTCCAGTCCGCCGAACCGTTCGCCGATTTCGCCGATCCGCGCATCCAGCGCGTCGAAGCGCTCCGCGATCCGTTGCGCATCGTGCGTACCCAACGCGGCCGTCTCCTGCCGCGCTTGCGCGACGCGCTGGCCAACGTCTCGAGCGGCTCCATCGGCCTGGCCCAGCGCACTGAGCAGCGCCTCGGCCTGTGCGCCAAGCTCGCCAGCGCCTCGCCCCAGCGCGTCGATGCGCTCGACGGTCGCGGGAAGGCGTGCCTCCAGCCCGCCCGCCACTTCGTCGGAGGCGCGGCGCAGCTGGTCTACCTGCTCCGCCAAGGTCGCGATCGCGGTACGACCCGCTTCGAGCGGAAGGCGTAGCTCCGCGAGGCCGCCATGGATGCGGCCGAAGCTCGCGTTCAACGCTCCGACCGTGGCCGCGCCCGCCTCGTCCATCGCGCGAAGCCGCGTCTCGATCTGTCCCGCCGCGTCCGCGAACTGCTCGGGCAGCCCCGCGCTCGCTTCCTCGTGCCCCGCGAACAGCGTCTTGAGCTTCTGTGCGCCGCCGACCAGCACGTCGAGACGCTGCGAGATCGATCGCACGCCCTCCACGCCGATCGTCTCCACGAGTGCCCGGGCCGCCTCCAGCCGCGATTCGATCTCCCCAAGATGCGCGTCGGTCTGCGCGCGCACGCGATCCAGAAGCGCAGTCGACCGATCGAGCGCGCCATCGACCGCCGCATCCAGTGCATACGTCCGCTTGGCAATCGCACCGGTCGCGTCCCTGGAAGTCTCGTTGATGTGCGTAAGCAGCCGGGCGATCGCGCCCACGGCCTGGTCCGCAGCAGCGACCGATTCACTGTTCTGAAGCCGCACCGCGCCCAGCAACGTATCGAGCGCGCGTAGCTGCTGCTCCGCATCTGCGTTGGTGCGCCGCAGCGTCGCATCGATCTCGCGCGTCTGCTCAGCCACGCGCGGCAACGTCGCCACCAGCGCCTCGGCGGCGGTCGTTGCGCCGCTCGCGCCGCGCTGCGCGTCCGCGCTGGCGGTGGCGATGGCGCGCGCGGCGCGGGCCAGCTGTTCGCCATGCCGCTCGGCGGTCTCGGCAATGGTCCGCACCCGTTGGGTGAACTCACCCAGACTCGCCGCCACGGCTTCAGCCTGCGCAGCCATCTGCTCGACGCGACCGCGCACTTGCTCGACCCGCTCGTCGACCTCCTCCAGATCGATGCCACGACCAGCCTGGGGTAGAAAGGCCAGCGCTATCAGCGCGAGCGCAAGCGGTGCCGCAACGGCCCACGAGAGCACGAACACATAGACCGGGGCGCCATGTGCAATGTGCCACACGGATACCGCCTGCCAGACCGCGGCGAGCGCGAGCGCTAGAAAGAGCGGAAGGCGACGCTGGGGCGCGAACAAGATTGGTGGCAAGCCGGACTCCTCCTGATCAGCGTCTAGCAGGTTCCGGCAGCACCGCTCTCCCTTATCCCCAGCTTTCTTCGAGCGGATGGGCGCAAACGATCTTCGGGATTCTCGTGACAGGCGTGCAGAGAGAGCCGGTGCCGACCGGTCGCGCGCCAACCGCGCTGGATCGTCGGCCCGGTCAGGCGGCGTATTCGGACCGTGCCGCCTCTTCGATAAGGATCAGCACATCGGCGATGATGGCCACCATCGCCGCGTGCGCGGCGGCGGGATCGCGTGCAGCGATCGCGCGCTCGACCGCCTCGTGCGCGGGGAGGCTGGCGCTGCGACCCTTGAAGCGATTGGTGAAACGGATCGAGGTTTGCAGCGCGGTTGCGACCACACTCTGGAACTGTTCGTAGAACGGGTTGGCGGACGCGCGAAGGACAGCCACGTGAAACGCGATGTCCGATTCAAGCGAATCGTCCGCGCCCGCGTCTGCGGCGCGCATCCGTTCGAGCCCGCGCCGGATCGCAGCGAGCGCGTCCGCGTTGGCATCGCGCGCGGCAATCGCGGCCGCCTGCGGTTCGATTGCGATCCGAAGTTCCGAGAAGTGGCGCAAGAGTTGGAGCGAGAATTTGCGCTCCAGAAGCCAGCGCAGCACGTCAGTATCGAACAAATTCCAGCGCGTCTGAGGTTCGACTACGGTTCCCTGGCGCGGGCGGGCGCTGAGCAAACCCTTCGCGGTCAACATCTTGACCGCCTCGCGCGTGACCGAGCGGCTGACGCCATGCTCGCGCGCGAGTTCGGCCTCGGTGGGGAAGGTGCGGCCGGTATAGTCGCCGATCACGATCGCGCGCCCAAGCGCATCGAGCATCCCGTGCGTGAGATTGCGGCCAAGCGCGACACGGCGTCCTGCAGCATCGGCCGAGATCATGGCAGTACGCTCACGCGGCTGGCCCAAATCCGGCCCGAAACGACCAGGCACTGCTGCGCGCGACCCTCGATGATGGCGGACGAGGGCCAACGTGCGCCTTTCGCCCACGGCGGGCCCGCGCCGAGCGAACCGGCGAGGGGATCGTGCAAGATCGCTTCCATCGCTTGGCGTCCCTTCGCTTACGACACGCCATGCTGCGCGCTTAACACCCGAAGCGTGGTCGTATAAATGAGCCGCAGGTCTTGGCAACGGTGCTGTGGAGTAACCCCTCAGGCCAAGCCAGCCCCTGCCCTGCTCTGGCGTTCATGCAGCGGCGGAGGCGCACCCGCGGCGCTTGCCATCCGATCGGCGACCCGCGACAACGCCCGCTTACGCACACGGGTTGGAACGGATGGGGGACGGCAGCGCGGAATATTGGATCGATCGCGGCGGCACCTTCACCGATATCGTCGCCCGCGCCCCCGATGGCACGATCCGCACGCTCAAACTGCTCAGTCACGATCCGGCGCGGTATGCCGATGCAGCAGTTGCGGGCGTGCGTGCGCTCGGCGGCATCGATGCAGGGCCGCCGCTCGTCAAAATCGGCACCACCGTCGCCACCAACGCGCTGCTGACGCGCACCGGCGAACCCACCGTCTTCGTCACCACGCGCGGCTTCGGCGACGCGCTGATCATCGGCAATCAGGCGCGGCCCGATATTTTCGCGCGCGCCATCGTCAAGCCGCCGCCGCTCGCCGCCACCGTGATCGAGGTGGACGAGCGTATCACCGCCGAGGGCGAGGTGCTGATCGCGCTCGACGAGGCGGGCGCGCGAGCGGCGCTCGCCAAGGCCCGCGAGGCGGGGTTTGCGTCGGTCGCGATCGCGTTGATGCACGGCTGGCTGCGCCCAGATCATGAGGCGCGCCTCGCGACGATCGCGCACGAACTCGGCTTCGCGCAGGTGTCCGCGAGCCACGAGGTCTCGGCGACGCAGCGCCTGATTGCGCGCGCCGAGACCACCGTAGCGGACGCCTATCTTTCGCCCGGTCTGCGCCGCTACGTCGATGCGGTCCGCGAGGGCCTCGGCCACGAGGCGCGGCTGTTCTTCATGCAGTCTGCAGGTGGTCTCGTCGCCGCCGATCGCTTCCGGGGCAAGGACGCAATCCTTTCGGGCCCCGCGGGCGGTATCGTCGGTATGGCGCGCACCGCCACCGCACTCGGCCTGACAAAGCTGATCGGTTTCGACATGGGGGGCACCTCGACCGACGTGTCGCTCTATGCGGGCAGCTACGAGCGCCAGTTCGAGACCGAAATCGCGGGCGTGCGCATCGCCGCGCCGATGCTCTCCATCCATACCGTCGCGGCGGGAGGCGGCTCGGTCTGCTCGGTCGTGGGCGGCGGCCTTGCGGTCGGTCCCGCCTCGGCGGGTTCGGACCCCGGCCCCGCTTGCTACCGTCGCGGCGGCCCGGCGACGGTGACCGATTGCAACGTGTTGCTCGGCAAGATCCGGCCCGATTTTTTTCCGGCCGTATTCGGTGAAAACGGCAACCAGCAAATCGATCCCGACGCCAGCCGCACGGTTTTGCAGGCGCTTGCGTCCCAAATTCCGGCCACCAATGGCCAATGCCTTGCCTCCGAAGACCTAGCCGAAGGCCTGGTCACCATCGCCGTCGACACGATGGCGCGCGCGATCCGCCGCATTTCGACCGAGCGCGGCCACGACCCGGCCGAGTACACGCTGATCTCCTTCGGCGGCGCGGGCGGCCAACACGCCTGCCTCGTCGCGGACGCGCTCGCCATCGCGCGCGTGTTGATCCATCCGCTGGCGGGTGTGCTCTCCGCGCTCGGCATGGGTCTGGCGGACGTGACCGTGACACGCGCGTTAACGCTCGGATGGGCTTTTGCCGCCGATACAGCAGCACGCGCCGCTGCCACGGCGCGGACATTGGGTGATGCCGCGCGCTCGGCGCTGGATGACCAGGGCGTACCGGTCGGTGAGGTGACGCTGACCGCGACTGCGCACGTCCGCTACGCGCAAGGCGACCGGGGCTTCGATGTTCCCCTCGCCGATGCGTCCACGATGCGAACCGCCTTCGAGGCCGAACATGGCCGCCGGTTCGGTTTCATCACGCCCGAGGCGGCGATCGTGCTCGACCGGCTCGTCGTCGAAGCGGTAGGCCGTGCGCTTGGCGCGGACTATGCGCCGCCCGAACTGCCGCCGCAGCAGGGTCCGCTCCGCGAGGCTGCGCGCGCGCAGGTACGAATGGACGGTCGCCGGCATTCCACCCCCATTTACCGGCGCGAGGATCTCGGCGCGGGCGCGACGATCGAGGGTCCGGCGATCGTCGTGGATGCGTCTGCGACCACCGTCATCGAGCCCGGTTGGCACGCGCACGTGGAACCGCACGGCGAGCTTATGCTGGCCCGCGCCACACCCATCGTCCGCGCGCGCGCAGGTGCGGAGGTCGATGCCGATCCGGTACGCCTCGCGCTGATGCAGAGCCTGTTCATGGCCATCGCTGAGCGCATGGGCACCTCGCTCCAGCTCTCGGCCCGCTCGGTCAACATCCGGGAAAGGCTCGACTTTTCGTGCGCGATTTTCGATGGGGCGGGCGCGCTTGTCGCCAATGCGCCGCACATCCCGGTTCACCTTGGCTCGATGGGTGACAGCGTGCGCGCGGTCATGGTGGCTGCGCCCGCGCGCGATGGCGATGCGTGGGCCCTCAACAACCCCTATCGCGGTGGCACGCACCTGCCCGATATCACCGTGATCCGACCCGTATTCCTGCCGGGCGGCCAAGCACCGGCCTTCTTCGTTGCCGCACGTGGCCATCACGCCGATGTGGGCGGGATCGCGCCCGGCTCGATGCCCGCGCGCAGCACCACGCTCGACGAGGAGGGCGTGCTGCTCAATGGCTTGCTTGTCGTCGATGCGGGCAGCTTGCGGGAGGCCGAGTTGCGCACGGCGCTGGCGGCAGGGCCGTGGCCCGCGCGCAATCCCGATCAGAATGTCGCCGATCTGAAGGCGCAGCTTGCCGCCTGCGCGAGCGGTGCGGGCGAACTGATCGCAGCCGCGCAGACGCATGGAGCCGAGACCGTCGCGGCGTTCATGGCGCACGTGCAGGACAAGGCAGCCGAGGCAGTGGCGCGCCTCACCGCGACACTGAAGGACGGGGCCTTTGCCTGCGCACTCGACGATGGCGCTGAGGTGCGGGTCGCGCTGCGCGTCGATCGGACCCGGCGGCGGCTCACGATCGATTTCGGCGGCACCGCGCCGCAACGCCCGGGCAGCTTCAATGCCCCGCTCGCGGTCACACGCGCAGCGGTGCTCTATGTGCTGCGGCTGCTCGTCGGCGAGGATGTTCCACTGAACGACGGGTTTCTGCGACCGGTCGATCTGATCGTGCCCGAGGGATCGTTGCTCAACCCGCGCCCGCCCGCAGCAGTGGTCGCGGGCAATGTCGAGGTCAGCCAGATCGTCACCGATGCATTGCTCGGCGCGTTCGGTGCCATGGCTGCATCGGCGGGAACGATGAGCAATCTCACCTTCGGCGATGCAGAGCACCAATATTATGAGACGATCTGCGGCGGCGCGGGTGCGGGTCCGGGCTTTGAAGGGGCCGACGCGGTGCAGACGCACATGACCAACAGCCGGATGACCGATCCCGAGATCCTGGAGACGCGCTTTCCGGTGATGCTCGAAGAATTCGCCGTCCGTCGCGGTTCGGGCGGTGACGGGCAATGGCGCGGCGGCGACGGGGCGGTGCGCCGTATCCGCTTCCGCCGTGCCATGACCGCTACGATCCTCTCGGGCCGCCGCCACGCGGCCCCGCATGGTCTGGATGGCGGTGCCGCCGCCTGCCCGGGCGCAAACCGGGTGGTGCGTGCGGATGGTAGCGTCGAGCCGCTCGCGGGGACCGCCGAGGTTGCGGTGGCGACGGGCGACGTGATCGAGATCGAGACGCCGGGCGGCGGCGGTTACGGACCGCGGTGATGTTTGTCCTGCTCGGCCTTGGCATCCTCGTCGGTGGCTTCCTCGTCCGCCTCAATCCGTTGCTCGTGGTCGCGGTCGCCGCGCTCGCGACCGGTGTGGCGGCGGGATTGCCGCTGCTCAAAGTGGTCGCCGCGTTCGGCCATGCATTCAACACCAATCGCTATGTGACGATCCCCTACATCGTGCTGCCAGGGATCGGCCTGATCGAGCGCGCCGGTCTGCGCGAACGCGCGGGTGCGATGATCGCACGGCTCAAAGGTGCGAGCGCAGGGCGGTTGCTGATCGCCTATCTGGCGGCGCGCCAGATCACCGCCGCGCTCGGTCTCACCGCGATCGCGGGCCAGGCACAGACCGTCCGCCCGCTGGTCGCGCCGATGGCGGAAGCCGCAGCCGCGCGCGATACGCCGCCTACAGAGGCGCGACGGCAGCTGGTGCGCGCCTTCTCGGCCGCGACCGATAATGTGGGTGTTTTTTTTGGCGAGGATATTTTCCTCGCGATGTCCTCTATCCTGCTGATCCGGGGCATCCTTGAAGGTGTCGGGATCGTTCTCGAACCGCTCGATCTCTCGCTCTGGGCGATCCCTAGCGCGGTCGCGGCGTTCGTGATCCATGGGGCGAGGCTGCTCCTCCTCGATCGGCGATTGCGCCGATGATCGGCCTTCCCGCGCTCTACGCGCTCGGCGGCGCGATCTTCGCCGCGTTTGCCATCGTCGGCCTTGCCGCGCGCCGGTTCGGGAATGCCGCCTTCTGGGGCCTGCTCGCGGTCAGCTTCCTGCTGGGCGACCGCCTCGGCGATCTCGCCAACGGCGGCCTCGCGCTCGCGATGGTCGCGCTCGCGGGGATGGGCGCGCTCAAGTCTGCGCCGGTACCAACGGAGCGACCCGCTCAGAACTATCCAAGCTGGAAGCTGTTCGGTCCGGCGCTTCTCATCCCTGCGGGCACGCTCATCGGTACGCTCGCGCTTCGGCACATGAGCATCGGCGGGGTATCGCTGGTCGATCCCAAGCAGGTGACGCTCGTTTCGCTCGGCCTCGCGGTGGTCGTCGCGCTCGCGGCCGCGATGGTATGGCTGCGCGCACCCGCCGCCGCGCCCGCGATCGAAGGCGCGCGCATCCTCGATCAGGTGGGCTGGGCGGCCGCCCTGCCGCAGATGCTCGCCGCGCTCGGCGCGGTGTTCGCACTTGCAGGGGTCGGCGATACGGTGGGCCACGCGCTGCAACCGCTGCTTCCCGAGGGGAGCCGCCTGATTGGCGTGATCGTCTACGCGCTCGGCATGGCACTGCTTACGATGGCGCTCGGAAATGCCTTCGCGGCCTTCCCCGTCATGATCGCCGCAGTCGGCCTGCCCGTTCTGATCCACGCGCAGCATGGCGATCCCGCGGTGGTGGGCGCGGTCGGCATGCTGTGCGGCTTCTGCGGGACCTTGCTGACGCCGATGGCCGCCAATTTCAACCTCGTTCCCGCAGCACTGCTGGGTCTCGACGATCGCTATGCCGTGATCCGCGCGCAGGCGGGGACCGCGCTGCCACTGCTCGGCGTCAATATCGTCATTCTGTACTGGGGAGCCTTTCGTTGATCGATGCCAACACCGCCTCTCGCTTTGCCCGGATCGCGCTCGATCATGTGGGGCGCGAATATCCGCACAAGCTCGATCAGGTGCTGATGGGGTCGGCCGATGTGCAGTTGCCGCGCGCGCTGCACCCCGCCTTCTACGGCAGTTTCGATTGGCACAGTTGCGTGCACGGCTGGTGGCTGCTGCTGATGGTACTGCGCCTCCACCCCGAACTGGCCGAGGCTGGCGAGATCGTCGCCCGGGCCGATGCGACGCTCACACCCGCCAACATCGCCGCCGAATGCGCCTATCTCGAACGTCCCGGTACAGGCGGGTTCGAGCGGCCGTATGGCTGGGCGTGGGCGCTCGCGCTGCATCTGGAGGCCGAGCGCCACGGCGGGGCGGGGTGGGGAGAAGCGCTCTACCCGCTCGCGCATGCGTTTGCGGATCGGTTCCGGGAGCATCTGCCGCGGCTGACGTACCCGATCTGCACCGGCACCCATGGGAACACGGCCTTTGCGTTGCTGCTCGTGCTGGACTGGGCGGAGGCGAATGCGCCCGACCTTGCCGATCTTGTCGCACTTCGCGCGATCGAATGGTTTGGCCCCGATCGGAACGCGTCAGCATGGGAGCCCGGTGGCGACGATTTCCTCTCGCCAACTTTGACCGAGGCCATGCTGATGGCGCGCATTTACGATGCCGAGACGTTCCGTCGCTGGCTGGACGGCTACCTTCCGGACCTTGCAGCGGGCGAGCCGACGACGCTGTTCACGCCGGCCATCGTGAGCGATCGCAGCGATGGCAAGATTGCGCATCTCGATGGCCTGAATTTGAGTCGGGCGTGGGCCTGGCGCACAATGGCCAACACGCTCGACGGAGCCACCCGCGTGCTCTTGCGCGAAACCGCGGACGCGCACGAAGCTGCAGCGCTCCCGCATCTCGCGCAGGACTATGCAGGCGAGCATTGGTTGGCGACGTTCGCCCTATTGGCTCGTCTCGCGGCGTGATCGGGTGGAGCTGTAAAGTTGCGGCGGATTGCCCTGCCCCCTAAGGTCCAAAGCACTCCAGCAGGAAGCCCATGGCCGAAAACCATCCCGCCACCAGCCTAGCGCACGATGACGGAATCCCCCCGCCCGCTGTATCCGCAGATGACCGGGATATTGCGGCGCTGCGAAGCCTTGTTGTTTCCAAGCTCACCTATTCGGTCGGCAAGGATCCGACTGCGGCGAGCGACCGCGACTGGTTGATCGCCACCGCACTGGCGGTTCGGGACCGGATGATCGAGCGGTGGATGACCTCCACGCGCGCGACCAAGGCCGCGAAGACGAAGCGTGTCTATTATCTCTCGCTCGAGTTCCTGATCGGGCGGTTGCTGATGGATTCGCTGAACAACCTCGGCCTCACCCAGACCATGCGCGCCGCGCTCGGCGAGCTTGGCGTCGACCTCGATGAACTGAAGGCACTCGAACCCGATGCCGCGCTGGGCAATGGCGGTCTGGGGCGTCTGGCGGCCTGCTACATGGAGAGCATGGCAACACTGGGCGTTGCCGCGCATGGCTATGGCATCCGCTATGATCACGGCCTCTTCCGGCAGGTGATCAAGGACGGTCGCCAGCAGGAATATCCCGAAAACTGGCTGTCGTTCGGCAATCCGTGGGAGTTCGAGCGGTCCGAGGTCTCCTATCCGATCGGCTTTGGCGGGGTGGTTGAAGCGCTCGACGCCAAAATGCCCGGCCGGCGCGGCAAGTGGGTTCCGGCGGAAACGGTCGATGCGGTTGCCTACGACACGCCCGTGGTCGGCTGGCGGGGCCAGCATGTGAATACACTGCGGCTCTGGTCGGCGCGCGCTCCCGATCCGCTGCGGCTCGATGCGTTCAATCGCGGCGATCATGTGGGCGCGCTCGCCGCGCGATCGCGTGCCGAGGCGATCAGCCACGTCCTGTACCCGAGCAACGAGACCCCTGCGGGCGAGGAACTACGCCTGCGCCAGGAATATTTCTTCGCGTCCGCCTCGCTTCAGGATCTGCTGCGCCGGCACTTCGAGGACGGAACGATCGATACGCTACCCGATCAGGTCGCGATTCAGCTCAACGATACGCACCCCGCGATCGCCATTCCCGAGATGATGCGGCTGCTGATCGACATCCACAATGTCGGCTGGGAACAGGCGTGGGCTATTACCACCAAGGTCTTTTCATACACGAACCACACGCTGCTCCCCGAAGCGCTGGAGAGCTGGCCGGTGCCGTTGCTGGAGCGGCTGCTGCCGCGCCACATGCAGATCATCTACCTCATCAACGCGCTCCATCTCGACACGCTGCGCAGCGGCGGAGCGCGGGACGAAGGACTGCTCTCGGCGGTATCGTTAATCGACGAGGATGGGCCGCGACGGGTTCGGATGGGCGCGCTCAGCTTTCTGGGCTCGCACAAGGTCAACGGCGTGTCCGCGCTGCACACCGAACTGATGCGCGCAACCGTATTCCATGATTTTCACGCGCTGTACCCGGACCGGATCGTCAACAAGACCAACGGCATCACCTTCCGCCGCTGGCTGCACGAGGCAAATCCGCTGCTGAAGACCTTGCTGGTGGATGTCGTGGGCGAACGCGTGCTAGACGATCCGGATGCGTTGATCGCGGTCGCGGATCATGCAGATGCCAGCGATTTGCATAACCGGCTGTCGGCGCTCCGGCGTCACAACAAAGTCGCGCTCGCCGCGCTGGTTCAGGAGCGGACCGGAGTCAGCATCGATCCAACCGCGATGTTCGATGTCCAGATCAAGCGCATGCACGAATATAAACGCCAGCTGCTGAATATTCTCGAAACCGTGGCGCTTTACGCGGACATGCGCGCGCATCCGACGATGGATTGGGTACCGCGCGTCAAGATCTTCGCCGGCAAGGCGGCGGCGAGCTATGACCGGGCGAAGCTGATCATCCGGTTGATCAACGATGTCGCCAAGGTCGTCAATGGCGATGCCAGTCTGCGCGGCCAGCTCAAGATCGTGTTCGTGCCGAACTATAATGTCAGCCTCGCCGAAGTGATCATCCCCGCATCGGATCTGTCCGAACAGATCTCGACCGCAGGGATGGAGGCGTCCGGGACTGGCAACATGAAGCTGGCGCTGAACGGCGCGTTGACCATCGGTACGCTCGACGGTGCCAATATCGAGATCCACGATCATGTCGGCGCGGACAATATCTTCATCTTCGGGATGACCGCCGAAGAGGTTGAAGCGCGCCGGGCCGCGCGCAACGACGCGAGGGATGCGATCGACGCCTCCCCCGCACTTCGCCAGGTGCTCGATGAAATCGCCTCGGGCCTGTTTTCGCCCGAAGAGCCGGATCGTTACCGCGATCTCGTGAACGGATTGATCCACCACGATCATTTCATGGTCTGTGGCGATTTCGCCGCCTACTCGGCGATGCAGGCGCAAGTCGCGCGCAAATGGCTCGATCCCGCAGCGTGGTGGCGTTCGAGCCTGCTCAACATCGCCCACATGGGCTGGTTCTCGTCCGACCGCGCGGTGCGCGAATATGCAGGCGAGATCTGGAACGTGCCCGTGCGCTCGTGACCCTGGCGGACTGGCGCCTGGCCGAGGCGGACGTCGAGGCCGTCGTGGCGGCGGAGCACCGCGATCCGTTCGCGGTACTCGGCCCCCACGAGGCGGGCAGCGGGACCGTCATCCGGGCGTTCGTTCCCGGGGCCGATATGCTTGAAGCGATCGCTGCCGATGGACGGGCATCGGCGCTGCAGAAGCGCCACCCAAGCGGCCTGTTCGAAGGGCTGGCACCGCCGCATCTGCGATCCTACCGCCTCCGCGCGCGCGCCGGTGACGCAAGCTGGGAGTTCAACGACCCGTACCGTTTCGGGCCAGTGCTCGGGCAGATGGACGATCACCTGCTTGTCGAGGGCGCGCACCGCCGCCTGTGGGAGAAGCTGGGCGCGCAGCGGATTTGCCATGAGGGCGTGGCGGGCGTCGCGTTCGCAATCTGGGCACCCCATGCCGACCGCGTGGCAGTGGTCGGCGACTTCAACGGCTGGGACGGACGACGTCACGGCATGCGCAAGCGCATCGACAGCGGCATCTGGGAAATCTTCATCCCCGATCTGACGGTGGGCGAGCGTTACAAATACGAGCTCACGGGCCCGCGCGGCGAGCGGTTGCCGCTCAAGGCCGATCCGTTCGGCTTCGGTTCGGAAATGCGCCCCGGCACCGCGAGCGTCGTCGAGGCACTGGACGAACTGCCCCGGTTTGAAAGGGCGGCGCGGCCGGTTTCGGACCCCTGCCGCACACCGATGTCGATCTACGAAGTCCACCTCGGCTCGTGGCAGCGCCAGCCGAACGGCGGCTTCAACAGCTACGACGATATCGCGGATCGCCTGATCCCCTATGCGACCCGCCTTGGCTTCACCCACCTCGAATTCCTGCCCGTGTCCGAGCATCCGCTCGACGCGAGCTGGGGCTACCAGCCGATCGGGCTTTTTGCGCCCACGCGCCGCTTCGGCGATCCCGCAGGCTTCGCGCGACTGGTCGAGAAAGCGCACGCGGCAGGTCTCGGCGTGATCCTCGATTGGGTGCCGGCACATTTTCCAGTCGACGTGCACGGCCTCGCGCGCTTCGATGGCACCGCGCTCTACGAACATGCAGACCCGCGCCGGGGGTTTCACCCCGATTGGGGCACGGCGATCTATGATTTCGGACGGCGCGAAGTGGTCAATTACCTGATTGCCAACGCGCTATACTGGTTCGAGGTGTTCGGCATCGACGGCTTGCGCGTCGATGCGGTCGCTTCGATGCTCTACCTCGATTATTCGCGCGCCGAAGGCCAGTGGATCCCGAACACGCAAGGCGGCCGTGAGAACCGCGAGGCAGAGGCATTCCTGCGCCAATTGAACACCATCCTCTACGACAAATTCCCGGACCGGATGACGATCGCCGAGGAATCGACCGCGTGGCAGGGTGTATCGCGGCCAGTTCATGATGGTGGCCTCGGCTTCGGGCTGAAGTGGAACATGGGGTGGATGAACGATACGCTCGAATATATCTCGCGCGATCCGATCCACCGCGCTCATCATCACCATCAGCTGACCTTCGGTCTCGAATACGCTTTTACCGAGAACTTTGTCCTGCCGCTCAGCCATGACGAAGTGGTTCATGGCAAAGGATCAATCCTTGGCCGGATGCCGGGCGATATTTGGCAGAAATTCGCCAACGCGCGCGCTTACTACGGCTTTATGTGGGGCCACCCCGGCAAGAAGTTGCTGTTCATGGGACAGGAGTTCGGCCAGCTCAACGAGTGGAATTTCGATGGCGAGCTCGATTGGCACCTTCTGGGCCAACCATTGCACGCCGGCCTGAGCGCGACCGTCGCCGCACTCAACCGGGTCTACCGCGATGTGCCTGCGCTGTATGCGCGCGACTGCGAGCCCGAGGGATTTCGCTGGATCGTCGCGGACGATGCGGAGAATTCGGTGGTCGCCTGGCTGCGCTCAGGGTCCGCCGAGGACGCGCCGGTCGCGGTGATCTGCAACTTCACGCCCGTACCGCGAAGTTTGTACCGGATCGGGTTGCCGAAAGCCGGGCGATGGGAAGAAATCTTCAACTCGGACGCGCGCGAGTTCGGCGGCTCGGGCATGGGCAATCTTGGAATGGTGGAGGCGACCGCCGATCCCAGCCACGGCTATCCCGCCTCGGCGGTGCTGACCCTGCCGCCGCTCGCGACGCTGTATCTGCGCCTGTCGCCATCGTGAGAATTGTCGCTAGGATGTGCTTGGTTACTCATCGGCGGAAAGATCGATCATGGCGGATGTCATCCACCCTCACGGCCCCTATGCGCGTCACACCATGGCCTATGTGCTCGCCGGAGGGCGCGGCAGTCGGCTGATGGAGCTGACGGACAGGCGCGCCAAACCCGCCGTCTATTTCGGAGGTAAGACCAGGATCATCGATTTCGCGCTTTCGAACGCACTGAATTCGGGCATCCGGCGCATCGCGGTCGCCACGCAGTATAAGGCGCACAGCCTCATCCGACACCTTCAGCGCGGGTGGAGCTTCTTCCGCTCCGAACGCAACGAGAGCTTCGATATTCTGCCCGCGAGCCAGCGCGTGTCGGAGACGATGTGGTACCTCGGCACTGCGGACGCCGTTTATCAAAACATCGATATTATCGAGAGTTACGCGCCGCACTTCATCCTGATTCTCGCGGGCGATCACGTCTACAAGATGGACTATGAGCTGATGCTCAGCCAGCATGTGGACAAAAACGCCGAGGTGACGGTGGGCTGCATCGAAGTCCCGCGCGAGGAGGCGTCAGGCTTTGGCGTGATGCACGTCGACCAGTCGGACCGCATCATCGAATTCTACGAGAAGCCTGCCGATCCCCCGGCAATGCCCGACAAGCCGGACAAGTCGCTGGCGAGCATGGGTATCTACGTTTTCGAGGCCAAGCGCCTGTTCGAGATTTTGCGCGAGGATGCGGCGGACCCGGCGTCCAGCCATGACTTCGGGAAAGATATCATCCCGAGGCTCGTTCAAAGAGGACGCGTTTTTGCGCATCAGTTCTGCGGCCTGTCCGCCGCGCCGACTGCGGCTGCTCCATACTGGCGCGACGTTGGCACGCTCGACGCGTACTTCCAGGCCAATATCGACCTCACCAGCATCACGCCGGACCTCGACATCTACGATCACGACTGGCCGATCTGGACCTATTCGGAAATGACTGCGCCGGCAAAATTCGTCCACGACATCGACACACGCAGAGGAGAGGCGGTCTCCTCGCTCGTTTCGGGCGATTGCATCGTGTCCGGCGGCCGCGTCACCAACAGTCTTCTCTTCACTGGCGTTCGGGTTCACTCGTTTACGGCAGTCGATCGCGCGGTCATTCTTCCGCGGGTGAACATCGGGCGCGGTGCGCGTCTCACCAACGTGATCGTCGACAGAGGTGTCCATATCCCGGACGGTCTCGCTGTCGGGGAGGATCCCGAACTCGATGCCCAGCGGTTTCGTCGGACCGCGTCGGGCGTCTGCCTGATCACGGCGGAGATGATCGAGCGTCTGGAAGGATGAGCCGGACACCGATCCTCTCGGTCGCGTCCGAAATCTACCCGCTGATCAAGACCGGTGGTCTCGCGGACGTCGTCGGCGCGCTGCCGGGAGCCCTAGCCCGCGAGGGCTTCGCCGTTCGCACGCTAATCCCGGGATATCCAGCGGTGCTTGCCGCATTAAAAACCGGCGATCTGTTGCACCGCTTTCCCGATCTGTTCGGGCGACCGGCCCGGCTGATCGCCGCTCAAGCGGGCGAACTCGGGGTGTTCGTGCTCGATGCGCCGCATCTCTTCGCCAGACCGGGCAACCCCTATCTCGCTCCGAACGGCAAGGACTGGCCGGACAATCCGATCCGGTTTGCAGCCCTCGCGCGTGTTGGCGCGGCCATCGGCCAGGGGCTCATCGCCACGTTCGAACCCGCGCTCGTGCATTGCCATGATTGGCAGGCGGGCCTCGTCCCCGCCTATCTCGCCTATGGTGACCGGCCGCGCCCGCCGACGGTGTTCACCATCCACAATCTCGCCTTCCAGGGTACGTTTCCGGCCGCGCTTTTGGACGAGCTTGGCTTTCCGGACGCCGCGTTCGACGTGGATGGCATCGAATATCACGGCCAGATCGGCTATCTGAAGTCGGGCATCCGCCTTGCCGACCGGATCACCACCGTCTCGCCGACCTACGCGAGTGAAATCTGTTCGAGCGAGTCCGGAATGGGCCTCGAAGGCCTGCTGCGGGGACGGGCCGACGTTCTGAAGGGGATCCTGAACGGTATCGACACGTCCGTCTGGAACCCCGCGACCGACACGCTCATTCCTGTCCGCTACGATGCGGCGACAATCGACGATCGGACCGCGAACAAGCGCGCGCTGCAGGCACGGTTCGAACTAGAGCCAGACCAGACCTCACCCCTGTTCGGCGTCATCTCGCGGCTCGGCTGGCAGAAGGGCCTCGATCTGCTGCTGACCGCGATCCCGGTGCTTCTCCAGGAAGGCGCGCAGCTGGTCCTGCTCGGTGCTGGCGACGCCGCGCTCGAACAGGCCTATCGTGAGGTAGCGCTCGCGCATCCGGGCCGGATCGGCTGCGTCATCGGTTACGATGAGGCGCTGGCGCACCTCATCCAGGCGGGCTCGGACGCGTTGATCGTGCCATCCCGCTTCGAGCCGTGCGGCCTCACGCAACTCTGCGCGCTGCGCTACGGCGCGGTGCCGCTGGTCGCGCGCGTGGGCGGTCTTGCCGACACGGTCATCGACGCCAATCCGGTCGGAATCGCATCGGGCGTGGCGACTGGCGTCCAGTTTTCCCCGATCAACGAAGCGATGCTCGAAAGCGCGATCCGGCGCACGACGCGGCTGTATCGCCAGCCCGAACTGTGGGCGCAAATCCAGCGCAACGGCATGGCGACCGATGTGTCGTGGGCGGCCCCCGTCCGCGAATACGCCGCGCTCTACCGTGAGCTGCTGGCAGGGAACGGCGGCAGGGCTTGAGCAAGCGGCTCGGCGAAGGATCGCCCGGGCCGCTTGGCGTAACGGTCGATGCGCGCGGCGCGAACGTCGCCATCTTCTCGGCGCATGCGGCCGCGATCGATCTCTGCCTGTTCGATGCCTCGGGGCAGAAGGAAATTGAACGATTGCGGCTTCCCGAACGGACCGGGGACATCTTTCACGGCCACGTCGAAGGCCTGCAAATCGGCACCCGCTACGGGCTCCGGGCGCACGGGGACTTCGCTCCCACGCAAGGCCACCGCTTCAACGCGGCGAAACTCCTGGTCGATCCGCACGCGCGACTGCTCGATCGGCAGTTCCGCCTGCACCCATCGATGTTCGCCTACCCCGCCGGGACAGACGATCTGCAGCTCGACTCGACCGACAGCGCGCCCTTCATGCCCAAGGGGATCGTCACCGCATCGCCCGGATCGCGCATCCACGCGCCGCTGACGCGCTGGAGCGATACGATCCTGTACGAACTGCATGTGCGCAGCTTCACCAGGCGGCATCCGCACGTGCCCGCGGCGGTGCGCGGCACGTTCGCGGGCCTGCGCCATCCCGCCGCGATCGAGCATCTGGTCAAGCTCGGCATAACCACGGTCGAGCTGATGCCGCTCGCCGCGTGGATCGAGGAGCGCCATCTTTTGGCGGCGGGCCTCGAAAATTACTGGGGATATAATCCCGTCGCATTTTCGGCACCCGATCCTCGGCTCGCACCGGGTGGCTGGGACGAGATCCGGCTGACGATCGCCGAACTTGCCAGCGCCGGGATCGAGACGATCGTCGATGTCGTGCTCAATCACACCGGCGAGGGCGACGAGCTCGGCCCGACGCTGTCGCTTCGCGGCCTCGACAATGCCAGCTATTACCGCCTTCGCGCGGATGACCCGCGCTTCTACGCTGACGATAGCGGCTGCGGAAACACGCTCGCGCTCGATCGCGCCCCGGTCGTGCGTCTGGCGATGGATGCGATGCGCGCGTGGGTACGGCACGCGGGCGTGCATGGCTTCCGTTTCGATCTTGCAACCAGCCTCGCGCGCCGCGCCGATGGCTTCGATGCGCACGCGCCGCTTCTCGCGGCAATCCAGCAAGACCCCGAACTCGCTGGCCTGAAGCTCATCGCCGAGCCGTGGGACATCGGGCTGGGGGGTTACCAATTGGGCCGCTTCCCTGCTGCGTGGGGCGAATGGAACGATCGCTTTCGCGATGACGTGCGCCGCTTCTGGCGCGGCGACCAAGGGTATCTGGGGGCGCTCGCCACCCGCCTCGCGGGATCGGCGGACGTGTTCGCCAAGCGTCCGGCATCGCGCGGCATCAACTTCGTGACCGCGCACGACGGCTTCACGCTGGCCGATCTGGTGAGCTATTCGGTAAAACGAAACGCGGCGAATGGCGAGGCGAACCGGGACGGTAGCAATAACAACCATAGCTGGAACAACGGCCACGAGGGTCCGTCTGACGATCTGCAAGTTCTGTCCGCGCGCCGCCGCGATCAGCGCGCGTTGCTCGCAACGCTGATCCTCGCGCGTGGCACGCCGATGATTTCGATGGGGGCCGAACTCGGACAAAGCGCGCATGGCAACAATAATTGCTACGCGCAGGACAATGAACTCAGCTGGCTCGACTGGGACAACGCCGATCAATCGCTGATACGCTTTGTTGCCACGCTGACCGAGGCGCGGCGAAACACGCCACTGGTTCGCGGCGATCTCGGCTTGACCGGCGATCGCACCGAGGATTGGCTCCCGCATGTGGAGTGGCTCTCGCCCGAGGGTTCACCGCTGCTCCCTGCGGACTGGGACGCGGCGGACGGGGGTTCGCTGGTGATGCTGCTGGGCGAAAGCGGCGACCGCGTCGCGCTCCTCATCCACCGCGGCGCAAACCCGCGCGCGTTCCGGCTTCCCGAACCAGCTCAAGATCGCCAGTGGCAGCTGGTTGTGGACAGTGCTGCGGATCTGGCCGCGCGTCGGTTGTCCGGGAGTGAGATCGCAGTTGCCCCGCGATCGGTAATGCTTTTCGCCGAACGGGCGACACTCGTGCCAAAAGCTTCATAGCCGCGCCGCCCCATTAAGGCCGCGATCCCACGGCGGGTATCGCCTCGATCGCCGTCATGCCCGAAATCCGCGTGCGGCTAATCCACAGCCTGCGCGCGCGTTATGGCGATGAGATACGGCCGCTATGGCTTCACCGATGCGTTCAACCCCCGCGTCCCCGTTACCGCCCGCCCGCACGACGGCAGGGTGCACTCCATGTGCAGGATAAGTGGCGGATGCGTATCCGGGGATCGATCAGGGCCCGATCCTGTTGATGCTGGACAATTACCGCAGCGGCTTGGTGTGAGGCCTGTTCTGTCGGAGCAAGTTAACCGGCCCAATCGCAAGGTGTGGCTTGCGCAAGGCGGGTTTTGAACGCGTTGGTGCCGCAGGCGACTGGCTGAACGACACCCACAGAGAGGCGCAAGCATGACGGGCATGGGATTATCGCGGCGCTTGCTCCTCAAGAGCGCCTCGGCGGCGGCGATCGCGGCGGCGGTGACCCCCGCCTTCGCCAAGCCAGCGCGGATCGCGGACCGGTTCCTCGACGATCTGATCGCGCGCATGACGATCGCGGAGAAGGCGGGCCAGCTGAGTATCTACAGCGATCCCGTCCGCAACGACGGCGCGCAGGTGAACCCGGCAGCGGCGGCGCAGGGGCTGACCGAGCTGAAGGCTCGTATCGCGCGCGGCGAGATGACGGGCGTGTTCAACGGCAGCGGCGTTGCGGTTGGCCGCGAACTCCAGCGTGTGGCGGTGGAAGGGACGCGCATGAAAATTCCGCTGATCTTCGCGGGCGACGTTATCCACGGAATGAAGACGATCTTCCCGATCCCGCTCGGTGAAGCGGCGAGCTTCGATCCGGCCTTGGCAGAACGCACGTCGCGCGCGGCGGCGCTGGAAGCCACCGCGCTCGGAATCCACTGGACCTTCGCACCGATGGTCGATGTTGCGCGCGATCAACGCTGGGGGCGGGTGGCGGAGGGATCGGGTGAGGACACTTGGCTCGGCGAGCAGTTTGCGCGCGCTCGCGTGCGGGGGTTCCAGGGGCCGAACCTGCGCGATCCCACGCGAATGATGGCGTGTCCCAAGCATTTCGCCGCTTATGGCGCGGTGCAGGGCGGCATGGAGTATAACACCGCCGATATTCCCGAGACTACGCTGCGTGAAACCCACTTGCCCCCCTTCAAGGCAGCGTTCGACGTGGGCGCACTTTCAACGATGGCGAGCTTCAATGACATCGCGGGCGTGCCTTCGACTGGCAATCATTACCTGCTGACCGATATCCTGCGCGGCGAATGGGGGTTCGAGGGTCTGGTCGTCTCGGATTATACCGGCGAGGAGGAGCTGATCCTGCATGGATACGCTGCCGACGGGCCGGACGCGGTGGTCAAATCGATCACGGCAGGCTGCGATATTTCGATGCAAAGCGGGCTTTACTACAAGCATTTGCCCGCACTGGTGCGCGAGGGCCGCGTGCCGATGGCGGTCGTCGATCGCGCGGTGCGGCGCGTGCTCGGCGTCAAGCGCGCGCTCGGCCTTTTCGATAATCCCTACCGCTCGCTCGATCCCACGCGCGCGGCGGCCGATGTGCGCCGCCCCGAGACGGTGGCGCTCGCGCGCGAGGCCGCGCGGGGCTCGATCGTGCTGCTGAAGAACGAGGGTGGACTTCTGCCGCTGCGCAAGGGTCAGCGGGTTGCGCTGATTGGCCCTGCGGTCTCGGACCGCGGCGATCTGCCGGGACCATGGGCGGTATTCCCGGATGTGCCGCACCACGTGACGATCGAGGAGGGCATTCGCGCTGCGCTTGGCCCGGGCACGGCGCTGACCGTGGTACGCGGCTCGGATTACGAGGCCCCGCTCCCTGGCGGCATCGATGCTGCGGTCGCGGCCGCGCGCGCTGCCGATGTGGTCGTGCTGGTGGTGGGGGAAAACGGCGGCATGTCGGGCGAGGCGCAGGCGCGTGTCGAGATCGATGTGCCCGCGCCGCAACTGGCACTCGCCGAGGCGGTGGCGGCCACGGGCAAGCCCGTCGTGATCGTGCTGCGCCACGGCCGCGCGCTGGCGCTCACGGGCGCGGTGCGCGCCGCGCCGGCGATTCTGGCCACCTGGTTCCTGGGTTCGGAGACCGGCAACGCGGTCGCCGACATCCTGTTCGGCGCTTCCGCCCCGCGCGGCCGCCTCCCCGTCAGCTTCCCGCAGGCGTCGGGGCAGGAGCCATTCTACTACAACCACCGCAACACCGGCCGCCCGCAACTGACCGACGATCACGCTTACAAGGCGCGCTACCGCGAGGTGACGAATGCGGCGCTCTATCCCTTCGGGCACGGGCTCACCTACGGCGTGATCGACTATGCGCTAACGCGCACGGCCTCGCCCACGCTCCGGCGCGGCGGCACGATCCGTATCGAAGCAGAGGTCGCCAACCGGGGCCAGCGCGCTGCGCACGAGGTGGCGCAGCTCTATATCCACCAGCGCGTCGCCACACTGACGCAGCCGGTGCGTGCGCTGAAGGGCATCCGGCACCTCGATCTCGCGCCCGGCCACTCGGCGACGGTGGCGTTTGAGCTGGGCGAGGCCGATCTTGGCTTTGTTCATCCCGATTTCCACCGCTATGCCGAGCCGGGTATGTTCGATGTCTGGATCGCCCCCTCCTCCGCCGCTGGCACGCCCGCCAGCTTCACACTGATCTGAGCGGCCAGTGCGCGGGCTCTTCCTGCTCTTTGCGCTGCTGATCGCCTCAGGCGGCGCATCGGCCCGCGTCGCCGATCGCTATGTGGCCGAGCATGACGGCGTGCGCATTGAACTGAGCGCACTGCGCACGGATATTTTGCGCGTGCGCATCGGCCGCCCGACGCTGCCCGAGGATGCTTCATGGGCGGTGTCGCCCGAGGTGCGTGCCACCCATGCACCGCTCGACATCCGTGAGGCGGGCGGGATTGCCCATGTGCGCACCGCCGCGCTCGCGGTCCGGGTGGACCTGGCGACGCTTGCGCTGAGCGTCACCGATGCATCGGGACGCACGGTCCTCGCCGACGCGCCCGGCCAATCGCTAACGTTCGACCACGGTGGCTTCCGCCTGCGCAAGGCGATGCCGCAGGACGCGCACTATTTCGGGCTAGGCGACAAGACCGGCCCGCTCGATCGGCGAGGCGGCTCCTATCTGTTCTGGAATACAGATGCGTTCGGATACGGCACTGCCACCGATCCGGTGTACAAGACCGTGCCGTTCGTCATCGGGCTCGATAACAGCGGCCACAGCTTCGGCCTGTTCGTCGATAACACGTGGCGTCAGACATTCGATTTCGGCAAGACCGAGCGCGATGTTTTCACGATCGGCTCCGAAGGCGGCGCGATCGATTATTATATCATCGTCGGCTCTGGCCCCAAGGCCATCGTTCAGGACTATGCCTGGCTGACCGGCAAACCCCCGCTCGCGCCGCTCTGGTCGCTCGGCTTCCAGCAGTCGCACTGGAGCTACATGACGCAAGACGAAGCCCAGGGGATCGCCGATCGCCTGCGCGCCGACCGCATTCCCGCCGACGTACTGTGGTTGGACATCGATTATCAGGACCGCAACCGGCCTTTCACGATCAACACCAAAGCCTTCTCCGATCTGGCCGGCCTCGTGCGGCGCACCGGCGAACAGGGCATCCGGATCGTCGCGATCACCGATCTCCACGTCGCCGCCGCGCCCGGCGAAGGCTACGCGCCCTACGACAGCGGCATGGCGGCAGGCATCTTCCTCAAGCGTGCGGACGGCCAGCCCTATGTCGGCCCCGTCTGGCCCGGCGCTTCCGTGTTTCCCGATTTCAGCCGCGCCACCGCGCGCGACTGGTGGGGACGCAACTATGCGAATTTCGTCAAAATGGGCATTGCGGGCTTCTGGAACGACATGAACGAGCCCGCGATCTTCCTCACCCCCACCAAGACGATGCCGCTCGACGTCCAGCACCGGATCGAGGAGCCCGGCTTTGCGCCGCGCACCGCCAGCCATGCCGAGATGCACAATGTCTACGGGATGCTGAACACGCGTGCGACGTTCGAGGGCGCGCTCAAGCTCGCGCCCGATCGGCGGCCGTTCGTGATGACGCGCGCGTCCTATGCGGGCGGGCAGCGCTACGCCGCGACCTGGACGGGGGATAATCTCTCCACCTGGGCGCATCTGAGCCTGTCCACCACGCAGCTCGTCAGCCTCGGCCTCAGCGGGTTCGCCTATGCAGGCGACGATATCGGCGGTTTCGCGGGCGATGCCCCCTCGCCCGATCTGCTCACGCGCTGGATCGAGGTGGGCGCGTTCAACCCGATCTTTCGCGATCACTACCAGAAGGACAAACCCGCGCAGGAAGTGTGGGTCCATGGCCCCGAGCACGAAGCGATCCGGCGGCGCTATATCGAGGAACGCTATCGGCTGATGCCGTATCTCTACGCGCTCGCCGAGGAGAACAGCCGCACCGGATTGCCGATCATGCGGCCGGTGTTCCTCGAATACCCGGCAGTGGTCGGCAAGGGCGATCATCTGGGCGATACCGAGGCGCAGTTCCTGCTCGGCGCGGACCTGCTGGTCGCTCCGCCCGCCACCTGGGAATCGCCCGCACCATACAAGATCGCGCTGCCCGGGACCGGCTGGTATGATTACTGGACCGGTGCGCGTGTCGCCTCCGCCGAAGTCGTCGAAACCCCGCGCCTCGACCGGCTCCCGGTCTTCGTCCGCCCCGGAGCGATCCTGCCGCGCCAGCCGCTGGTGCAAAGCACGGCGGAAGCGCCCAAGGGCAATCTCGAACTCGCGGTCTATCCGGGGCCGGACTGCGCGGGTGCGCTCTACGTCGATGATGGGGTGAGTTACGGATATCGGCGCGGCGACTATCTGCGCCAGACGATCCACTGCGACGCCACCACCCTCGCGTTTGCCGCGCGCGAGGGACAGTTCCGGCCGTGGTGGGGCGGCTTCGATATCGTGATCCACGGTTGGCAGGCGTCCGCACCGCGCGTTCGTGTCAACGGCCGCGTGCTTGCCGCCACGGTCGACACGCCGAGCGCGACGCTGCGCTTCACGCTCCCCGATCTCGCGCAGGCGACTACGGTCACGCTGGAGCCCGCCGGCCGGTGACGCCCGCGCTGCGCCGATACGGTCGCGGAGCGCACAAGGTGATCGTGATCGATGACTTCACGGGCGCGGTCGATACCGTAGTTGCAGCAGCCGCCGAACTCGCCCCCTTCCCTCCCGCAGCGGGAGGCTATTACCCTGGGCTGCGGCGCGCGATCGGCGCGGCTGACGCGCAAGCGCATGCGTATGTGATGGCCACGCTCAACCGCGTCGCTCCGTTCATCGGTGGTGCGTTCGACGCGGATGGCCTCGATCTGCTCGATGCGAGCTTCTCGATGGTGACCGCGCCGCCCGAAAGTCTGATTCCGCCGCAGCGCGCTCCGCACTTCGATTCGACCGATCCAAACTATATCGCCATCCTCCATTACCTGGGCGGCTGCGACGAAAGCGGCACCGCCTTCTATCGCCAGCGCGCCACGGGGATCGAGGCGGTGAACAATGGCAATGTCGCGAGCTTCGTTGCCACCGCGCAGCGCGAGAGTGCAGAATTATCCGGTTATATCCACGGCTCGAACCCCGCCTTCGAACAAATCGGCGCGGTGGATGCGGTTCCGGATCGGCTGATCGTTTATCAGGGTTGCCTGCTCCATTCGGGCATCATCCCGCCGAACTTCGCCTTCAGCGCCGATCCACGCGCGGGCAGGCTGACCGCCAACCTGTTCGTGAAGGCTTGGCGCAAATGAAACGCGTGTTCGCGGCAGTTGCGCTTATCGCCGCCGCCCCGGCCACCCCGACGCCGCCACGTCTGACCTATGCGAACCCGATCGACATTGATTACCGCTACAGTTTCGAGCAGGTCAACCAGGGCATCTCCTATCGGACCGGCGCCGATTCGGTGATCGTGCTGCACAAGGGGGCCTATTATCTCTTCCAGACGGCAGCTGACGGTTATTGGCGCTCGACCGATCTCGTCGACTGGGCTTTCATCACGCCCAGTCGCTGGCCGTTGCAGAGCATCGTCGCGCCCGCTGTCTGGTCCGATGGTGCGCGGCTCTACATCATGCCCTCGACGTTCGAACCCGAGGCTATCCTCGTCACCGACGATCCTGCGAGCGGCAGGCTGGATTTCCTCACCCGGCGCACCCCCGATCTGCCCGGCGCGGTGCTACCCGGTGCGGAGGCGAGCCTCAAGCCGGGTCAGGTGCCCCCCGGCCCGTGGGATCCGGCACTGTTCAGGGACGATGATGGCAAATGGTATCTCTATTGGGACTCGTCCAACGTCTACCCGATCTACGGCACTGAACTCGATCCGGCGCGCGCGCTCGCTTACCTGGGGCGGCCCAAACCGCTGATCGCAATCGATCCCGCGCATCACGGCTGGGAGCGGTTCGGTCAGGATCACAGTGGCAAGCGCGCTGATGGCGTTGCAATCGATCCGTATATCGAAGGTGCGTGGATGACCAAGGCGGGCGGCCGCTATTATCTTCAATATGCCGCGCCGGGGACCGAATATAACGTCTACGCCAACGGCACCTATGTCGGCACGTCACCGCTCGGACCGTTCACTTATGCTCCCTACAATCCCATCGCTTACAAGCCCGGTGGTTTCGCGCAGGGTGCGGGACATGGCTCCACCTTCCAGGATGCGCACGGCAACTGGTGGAACACCGGCACGCCGTGGATCGGCTACAACTGGACGTTCGAACGCCGCACCGCGATATTCCCCGCGCGCTTCTATGCCGATGGGCAGATGGCGGTCTCGACGCGCTTTGGGGATTTTCCGCACTATGTGCCCGACGGCAAGGTGAACGATCCCGAGAGTTTGTTTACCGGCTGGATGCTGCTCTCCTATCACAAGCGCGCCACCGCCTCGTCGAAGCTCGCCGGGTTCGGCCCCGAGACCGTGACCGACGAAAACCCGCGGACATTCTGGGTCGCGGCCCACAATGCTCCAGGCGAAACGCTGACCGTGGACCTTGGTGGGCGGCGGACCGTGCGGGCGGTTCAGGTGAACTTCGCCGACTATCAGTCAGGCCGTTTCGCCGATGCGCCCGATATTTACACCGAATTCCGCCTGCAGGCCTCACCGGATGGCGAGCATTGGATGGCGCTCGCGCAGACCGGCCCGGACCGCCGCGATCGTCCCGACGCCTATTTCGCTCTCCCCGCTCCGGTCCGCGCGCGCTTCATCCGCTATATCCACGGCCACGTAGGTGCGGCGAATCTGGCGATCGGCGATCTGCGCGTCTTCGGCGACGCCGATGGCACCGCGCCGCGCGCGCCCACCGGTGTCGCGGCTACACGTGATTGCGATACGCGCAACGCGTCGATCAAGTGGCACGCCGTCAGGGGCGCGGTCGGCTACAATGTGCGCTGGGGCATCCGGCCCGATCGGCTGACGCTCACCTACCAGCTGTTCGCGGACCAGCTCGATCGATCGCACCCCCACCTCGATCTCCGCGCGCTCGGCGTGGGCCAGACGTACCAAGTCGCGGTCGAGGCGTTCAGCGAGAGCGGGGTATCGCCGCTCAGCGCGGTGCAGTCCCTGCCCGCCGACTGCGATCCGGCCGAGCGCCTTAAACCCGCGTCGTGAACGGCGTGAGATTGGTCTCCCGATCGAACACGTCCACGCCCTCGCGCCGCTTGAGCCAGCCGACCACACGGTACGTCACCGGGGTCAGCAGAACCTCCCAGCCCACCTTGCCCAGATAATTGCTGATCATCACGTTGATCAGCAGATCGTCCGTAAACACGCCGTAAAACGCCAGCGGATAGAAGATCGCGGTATCGAACGCCTGCCCCACCACCGTCGAGCCGATGGTGCGCGTCCAGAGCTTGGTGCCCCCCGTCCAAACCTTCATCCGCGCGAGGACGGCGGCATTGGCGAACTCGCCCGCCCAGAACGCGATCAGGCTGGCGATGAAGATGCGCGGCGTATTGCCGAAAACCGTCTCCAGCGCGGCCTGGTGATCGTAGCTCGGCGCAGGCGGCAGGCGGAGCACCACCCAGCTCATGAACGCGGCAAACACCGATGCGCCAAGCCCCGCCCACACCACGCGGCGCGCACGGGCATAGCCATAAACCTCGGTCAGCACGTCGCCGAGCACATAGGACACGGGAAAGAACAGGATGCCCGCGCCGAATTCGATCGCGTGATCGCCGAGCGGCCCCAGATCAACGCGCCCGAAGGTCGCCGCCTTCGATGCGCCGATCAGGTTGGAGCACAGGATGATCGTGACGAACGCCGCCATCGCAAAATCATAATAGCGCAGCGGCCGATGGGTGAGTTCGGTGGCGTCGATCGCGCGGATGCCGGATGGTTCGGTTACGGAACGGATCATCGGACCAGTTCGTAAAGCGCAATCGAACCGTCCCGCAACCCCGGCCCGTTGCCGCTGTGCGTCAACACCGCTATGGCGCTTGCCGATACCACCCGTTTCAGGATTAGACCCCCATGCGCCTGCGCAATGTGGCCATCATCGCGCACGTCGATCATGGCAAGACCACCCTCGTCGATCAGTTGTTCCGCCAGTCGGGCACGTTCCGTGACAATCAGAGAATCGCCGAGCGCGCGATGGACTCGAACGATCTCGAGAAAGAGCGCGGTATCACCATTCTGGCCAAGTGCACGTCGATTGAATGGGCACTGGGCGACGGCGAGCATACGCGCATCAACATCGTAGATACGCCCGGCCACGCCGATTTCGGCGCCGAGGTGGAGCGTATTCTCTCGATGGTCGATGGCGTGATCCTGCTGGTGGACGCGGCCGAAGGGCCGATGCCGCAGACGAAGTTCGTCACCGGCAAGGCTTTGGGACTGGGCCTGCGCCCCATCGTGGTCGTCAACAAGATCGATCGCCAGGACGCGCGCGCGCAGGAGGTCTTGGACGAAGTGTTCGACCTCTTCGTTACGCTCGACGCCAGCGAGGAGCAGCTCGATTTCCCCGTCCTCTTCGCCAGCGGCCGCAACGGCTACGCGGGCCTCACCAGCGATGTGCGCGAAGGCGATCTCACGCCGCTCTTCGAGAAGATCGTCGAACATGTCCCCGCCCCCACCGCCGATCCGGACGGGCCGTTCAAGATGCTCGTCACCTTGCTCGACCGCGATAATTTCGTCGGCCGCATTCTCACCGGCCGCATCCAGTCTGGCACGCTCAAGGTCAACGCGCCGATCAAGGCGCTCGCGCCCGATGGCACGCTGGTTGAGGCCGGCCGCGCGTCGAAAGTCTTCGCCTTCCGGGGGCTCGAGCGCGTGGCGGTGGAAGAGGCGGGCGCGGGCGACATCATCGCCATTGCCGGGCTGACCGAAGGCACGGTGGCCAACACGATCTGCGAGCCCGCCGTTACCGAGCCGTTGCACGCGCAGCCGATCGATCCACCAACGCTCGCGATGACGTTTGGCGTAAACGATTCGCCTCTGGGTGGCCGCGAGGGCACCAAGGTGACGAGCCGCATGATCCGCGACCGGCTGCTGCGCGAGGCGGAGAGCAATGTCGCAATCAAGATCACCATTTCGAGCACCTCGGACGCGTATGAGGTCGCAGGGCGCGGCGAGCTGCAGCTGGGCGTGCTGATCGAGACGATGCGCCGTGAGGGCTTCGAGCTGTCGATTTCGCGTCCGCGCGTGCTGTTCCGTGATGGCCCGGGTGGCCGCGAGGAGCCTTATGAAACTGCCGTGATCGACGTCGACGATGAATATAGCGGCGTCGTGGTTGAGAAGATGTCCTTGCGTAAGGGCGAGATGGTGGAGATGCGTCCGAGTGGTGGCGGCAAGACGCGCCTGGTATTCAGCGCCCCCTCGCGTGGCCTCCTCGGCTATCACGGTGAATTCCTGTCCGATACGCGCGGCACGGGCATCATGAACCGGCTGTTCGATAAATATGGCCCGCACAAGGGTCCGATCCAGGGCCGTCAGAACGGCGTATTGATCTCGAACAGCGGCGGCGAGGCGGTGACCTATTCGTTGGTCTCGCTCGAAGAGCGCGGCCAATTAATGGTCGGGCCGGGCGAGGCGGTCTACGAGGGCATGATCATCGGCGAGAACGCCAAGCCCGACGATCTCGACGTCAACCCGATCAAGGCAAAAGCGCTCACCAACTTCCGTGCCTCGGGCAAGGACGATACCGTGCGCCTCACCCCGCCCAAGCGCCTCACGCTCGAACAGGCGATCGCGTACATCAACGATGACGAGCTGGTCGAGGTGACGCCCAAGAACATCCGCCTGCGCAAGATCCATCTCGATCCGAACGACCGCAAGCGGGCGAGCCGGGCGAAAGCGGCGTAGCCTTCGCGCTCAGGGTAAACCAAAGCTCATCACAGCTACGCCGTCCTGAGCGTATCCCCGTCCAGCATCTCCAGCGTCCCGTTGGCGATGCTGTAGTGCGCGCCTGCGAGGGTAAGCCGACCCTCCGCCTCGGCTGCGGCGACGAATGGGAACCCGCGCAGGTTGGCAAGGCTGACCTTGATCGCCGCGAGTTCGAGCGCGTGCTGTGCATCGAGCCTTGGATCGGCCACCGCGCGCGCCACCACCGCATCGCGCGCGGTGGCGATGATGCTCATCCAGCGCGTGATGAAACTGTCTTCCGCAGGAGCCAGATCATGCCCGTGGAGCGCGGCCGCGATGCCGCCGCACGCGCCGTGACCTAGCACCACGATGCTCGATACCTTGAGGCCGAGCACCGCGAACTCGATCGCGCTCGAGACACCGTGGTGGCCCGCGTTGCGCTCGTACGGCGGCACGAGGTTCGCGACGTTGCGCACGACGAACAGCTCGCCGGGTGCCACATCGAAGATCGTCGCCGGATCGACACGGCTGTCGGCGCAGCTCACGATCATGGTCGCGGGCGCTTGGCCATGCGCAAGCGCATCGTAGCGCGCGCGTTGGGTAGCGTAGGCACCGTCGCGGAAGCGGCGATACCCTTCGAGGAGGGCTGGACTGAGCATGACGCCCCGGTAATGTAACGCCGACGCGCGGGCAAGCGCCGCAGCACCGGCATACAGTGGCGGGCGGACGGCAGCATGGCTATGTGCCAAGCATGGCGAGCCTTCCCGATCCCCTCCCCCGCGCGCGCAAGCCCGATTGGCTGCGCGTCAAAGCTCCAACTTCAGTGGGGTTCGGCGAGACCAAACGGCTGATGCGCGCGCTGAACCTCACCACCGTCTGCGAAGAAGCCGCCTGCCCCAACATCGGCGAGTGCTGGACGCAGAAGCACGCGACCGTGATGATCCTGGGCGATACCTGCACGCGCGCGTGCGCCTTCTGCAACGTCAAGACCGGCATGCCGCGCGCAGTCGATCCGCTCGAACCGGGGCATGTCGCCGAGGCGGCGGGCGCGCTGGGGCTGAAGCATATCGTTGTCACCAGCGTCGACCGGGACGATCTGCCCGATGGCGGCGCGCGCCAGTTCGTGCGCGTGATCGAGGAGTTGCGCCGTCATGCGCCCGATACGACGATTGAAATCCTGACGCCGGACTTCCGCAACAAGGCGGCGGCTGCAGTCGAGACGATCGTTGCCGCGCGCCCGGACGTGTATAATCACAATATAGAGACCGTCCCGCGCCTGTATCCGACGATCCGCCCGGGCGCGCGCTACTATCATTCGCTGCGGCTGCTTGAGCAGGTCAAGCGACTCGATCCAACGATCTTCACCAAATCGGGCGTGATGGTGGGGCTGGGGGAGGAGCGCATGGAAGTCCATCAGGTGATGGACGACATGCGCTCGGCCGACATCGATTTCCTCACCATCGGCCAATATCTGCAGCCCACTCCGCGCCACGCCAAGGTGGCCGAGTTCGTCACCCCCGACGCGTTCCGCGCCTACGCGACGATGGCGCGCGCCAAGGGCTTCCTGCTCGCGGCCGCATCGCCCCTGACGCGATCAAGCTATCACGCGGGGGACGATTTCGAGGCACTGCGCGCCGCACGGGAAACAAAGTTCGGGGGCGAGTTGCGCGGCTGACAGGAAGAACGATCGACGATTGGCTGGAGCAGACCCAGATGATCTACGGTGTCACGAGTATGTTGTAATTCAGCGGAGCGAGCGGGTTGCGGCGCAACCTTAGTCTGCGCGGAGAAGTCAACGGACAGAATCGCCGCGCACGCCCCAAGCAGAAAAAAGATAGTGCTCGCGACGGCCCAGTTGAAGACCATGTGCGTGTTGCGTTCGCCACGTTCGCGCGCCTGATCGGCGGCAGACTCGAATGCTTCGTCGCCCGGCTTTAAGGCTTTTCCCGGAGGAGCGCCGATCATATTCCGCATTTGAACAGGCGAATAGACTTCGCCCAAAAGGCGCCACTCGATCGCGCGGCGTCGACGATGATAGGACTGTGTAAAGCTCCGCTGCGTAGTGAGTTGGGCTTGCGTGGCGCAGAAGGCAGATACCAATCCCGTCAGCCAAGCCACCATAGCGACGATCATCCACGATTTTACGGAGCCAACAGACCGTTTTTCGACGAAACCAATGAATATTGTAAACGCACCGCCGTTCAACAGTATTAAGAGTTTAAGTCGTTCAACTTCGAGTTTATGCGTGAAGCGATTGAGTTCCAACTCATGAATGCGGTCATTCGAGTATTTGGACTGTTCAAAAGTTGTGGGTGTGCCAGTCCCGGCTGAGCTTGCCGGAGGGCATGCCCCTTGCCCGCCTGTGTCCTCGGAGAGACGTCTCGATAATGACAATCGGCTGCGCATTCGGCGGGGCCACAACGATACAAACAGCAATGTGCCTACAACTGCAGCGTAACGCTTGAGACCACTCGCTCGCATTGCCAACTCGACTGTCCAGATCGTCCGGACGTCAAATATGCAGCGCCCGCCCATAAGCGTCCAGCACACTCTCATGCATCATTTCGCTCAGCGTCGGGTGCGGGAAGATGGTTTGCATCAACTGTTCCTCGGTGGTCTCGAGCTGCCGCGCGATCGCATAGCCCTGGATCAGTTCGGTCACTTCCGCGCCCACCATGTGCGCGCCGAGCAGTGCGCCGGTTTCGGCATCGAACACCGTCTTCACCAGCCCCTCGGCCTCACCCAACGCAATCGCCTTGCCGTTGCCGATGAACGGGAAGCGACCGACCTTCACCTTGTGCCCCGCCGCGATCGCGGCTGCCTCAGTCAGCCCCACGCTCGCCACCTGCGGCCGCGAGTAGGTGCAGCCCGGGATGTTCCCCTTGTCCATCGGGTGCGCGCGCGCGGCGTCGGCGATGGCCTCTACCGCGACGACGCCCTCATGACTCGCCTTGTGCGCGAGCCACGGCGGCCCGCAAACGTCGCCGATTGCCCAGAGGCCGGGCACGTTGGTGCGGCCGAAAGGGTCGGTCAGGATATGGCCGCGCTCGGTCTGCACGCCCAAAGCCTCCAGCCCGATATTCTCGCTGTTGGGCGCAATGCCGATCGCGAGGATCACGCGGTCGAACATCTCGTCGGTGGCCTTGTCCCCCGCCTTGATCCTCGCGCGAACGCCCTCGCCCTCGGGCGTCAGCGCCTCCACCGAAGCCCCCGTCAGGATTGTCATCCCCTGTTTGGCGAGCGCCTTCCCCATGAAGCCGCTGATGTCCGCATCCTCCACCGGGAGCACACGATCGAGCATCTCCACCACGGTGACCTTGCTCCCCAGATCGCTGAAGAAGCTGGCGAACTCGATGCCGATCGCGCCCGATCCGATCACCAGCAGCTTGGCCGGGATCACTTCGGGCACCATCGCATGGCGATAGGTCCAGATTCTGTCCCCGTCCGCCTTCAGATGCGGCAGTTCGCGCGCGCGCGCACCCGTTGCGACGATCACGTTCTTCGCCGCAAGCTCGCGCACCCCGTCCCTGGTCTTCACCGAAAGCGTGGTTGCGCCAGTCAGCATCCCATCGCCTAGCACCACCTCAATCTTGTGCTTCTTCATCAGGAAGGTGACGCCCTGGTTCAATTGCTTCGCCACCCCGCGCGAACGCTTCACGATCGCAGGCAGATCGACACTCACCCCCTCGGCCTTCAGGCCATAGGCCGAAGCGTGCGTGAGATAATGGTTGATCTCGGCGGTGCGCAGCAGCGCCTTCGTAGGAATACATCCCCAATTCAAACAGATACCACCCAGAAGCTCGCGTTCTACAATAACGACTTTCATGCCGAGCTGGCTGGCGCGGATCGCCGCCACATAGCCGCCGGGGCCCGAGCCGAGGATTGCAAGATCATATTGTTCGGCCACGGGCGTTGTCTCCACGGGATGCGCCTCCCGAGCTAATCGCCTGCGCGCTCCACGGCAACGCGCCTTGACACGCGAGCGTGCGACCGGCGGATAGCGCGCATGGCAGACAAGCTCCGCATCGCCGTCCTTGGCGCGTCCGGCTATACGGGCGCAGACCTCGTGCGCTTGGCAATCGGCCATCCTATGATCGAGATTGTGGCGCTCGCCGCGGGCGCGCGCGCCGGGGCGAGCATGGCCGATGTGTGGCCCCACTTCGCCCCCTACACGCTGCCTCCGATCGTAGCGGCGGACGCGGTCGACTGGTCCGGTATCGATTTCGTCTTTGGCTGCCTGCCCCACGGCGCGTCGGCAACGCTGCTGAGCCAGATACACGGCCCGCGCATCATCGACCTCTCCGCCGACTTCCGACTCTCAGACGCGAAAGTTTATGAGCATTGGTATGGGCTAACCCACCCGGCTCCGGCGTTGCTCGACGAGGCCGTCTACGGCCTGACCGAGATGGCGAGCGATGCGCTGCCAGACGCGCGCCTCGTCGCCTGCCCCGGGTGCTACCCGACCGCCGCCCTGCTCGCATTGCTGCCCGTCGCCGATTTCATCGACACCGCGCGCGTCACGATCACTGCGCTATCGGGCGTGTCCGGAGCGGGCAGGTCGACAAAGGAGGCCAATCTGTTCGCCGAACTCGGCGAGAGCGCGGCCGCCTACGCGGTCGGCCACCACCGCCATATGCCCGAGATCGAGCAGATCCTGTCCAGCGTAGCCGGAACGCCGGCGACTGTAAGCTTCACCCCCCACCTTGTCCCCATGACGCGAGGGGAACTCGTGACCATCATTGTGGAGCATCGGGGGCTAAGATCGCCCGCGCCGCCAGCAAGCGAACTGCGCGCCTTGCTGAAGGATTGCTATCGGCGCGCGCCGTTTGTCCACATCCTCCCCGAAGGCGTCGCCCCCTCTACCCGCATGGTGCGCGGCTCCAACCACTGCGTGCTGAATGTGTTCGCCGATCGCGTGCCCGGCCGCGCGATCCTCATCAGCGCGATCGACAACCTTGTGAAGGGATCGTCCGGTCAGGCGATCCAGAACATGAACCTGATGGCGGGCCTGCCCGAGACGATGGGCCTCGAACAGGTCGCGCTATTCCCGTGACGCTCCACGCATTCAACGGCCAAGCCCCCCGCCTCGCGCCCGATGCCTTCGTTGCGCCCGGCGCGCAGATCATCGGCGATGTCGAAATCGGTGCGGGCGCGTCTGTCTGGTATAATTGCGTGCTGCGGGGCGATCTGAACGGCATCGTCGTTGGTGCGCGCTCGAATATTCAGGATGGCAGCATCGTCCATGTCGATAGCGGTCGCGGCGGCGGCACGGGCTTCCCCACCATCATCGGCGAGGAGTGCCTGATCGGCCATCTTGCCATCGTCCACGGCTGCACGCTCCACGATGACGCGTTCGTCGGCATGGGTGCGATCGTGATGGATGGCTGCGTGATCGAAACAGGCGCGATGCTCGCCGCGGGCGCGATGTTGACGCCGGGCAAGCGTATCCCCGCCGGAGAGCTGTGGGCGGGACGACCCGCGACGCTGCTGCGCCTGCTCACCCCGGACCAACAGGCTGGCAACCGCGTCGCCGCTCTCGGCTATGCCATGCTCGCGCAGGCGCACCGGACGGCGCTCGCGTAAATACCTCGCAGGCCGTTCAGCTTGCGGAAGCCAGCGAGCCGGTTAAACGCCTATCCTGATGGCACCGCGCCCCGCGCGAACGCCCCAATGAAGCGAGCAGGCCTTGGCGAACACAAACGAAACCGGCGATGCGTTCATCCGCGAGGTGGACGAGGAATATCGCCGCGAGAAGCTGGGAACATTGTGGGCGCGCTATGGCCGCTGGCTATTGCTCGGGATCGGCGCGCTGCTGATCGCGGTGGCGGGGCTGTTATACTGGCGCGGGCTGCAAGAGGCTCAGGCGGATGCGCGCGCGCAGCGTTTTACCGAGGCGCTCGGCCAATTGCGCGGCGGGCCCACCGCAGCCGCCAAAGCGCAGGCGACGCTAACCACACTCGAACATGCCCCCGAACCCGGCTATCGCGCACTGGCGCTGCTCCAGCGCGCTGGAGCAGCGGCGACGGGCGGCGATCTCAAACTCGCCGCCACGCTTTACAATCAGATTGCCGCCAATGACGAGATCGCCAAGCCGTTCCGCGATCTCGCGCTGATCAAGGCGACGCAGATCGAATTTGATCACTTGCCTCCCGTGACAGTAATCGCGCGGCTGAAGCCGATGGCGTTGCCGGGCAACCCCTGGTTCGGAAGTGCGGGCGAACTGACTGCGCTCGCGCATCTGAAGGCGGGAGAAAGCACGCTTGCCAAGCCGTTGTTCGATGCTCTTGCAAAGGACGAGAGCGTACCCGTCTCGATTCGCGGCCGCGCGCAGCAATTGTCTGCGGCGATGCCGGGTCCGGTCGCGGTTGCGGCTGGCAAGGCGCTCGCGCGATGATGCGGACCCCCCTGCCCCGCCTTATGCTGCTGGCGCTGCTCGCGCTTGGTGCGTGTCATCACACCGCCGATCGGCCCGATCATGCTGGCCGCCACGGCCACCACCACGGCAAGAAGACACCCACGATCGGCGAGCGGCTGCCGGTCCTGGCACTCGACACCAAGACCGAAGCCGATCCCGCGCTCGCCGATACACCGATCACGCTGCCGCCCTCGCAACCCAATGCCGATTGGGGCCAGCCGGGCGTCACAGCGGACAAAGCACCCGGTAACCTGGAACTCGGGCCGGCGCTGACCAAGGCCTGGGAAGCCTCGATCGGCGCGGGCAGCAGCATGACGCGCCGCCTCGCCTCGGCACCGGTGGTCGCGGGGGGGCGTGTCTACACGATCGATACGATGGCCAACATCCGCGCATTCGATATGCGAGGCGGCGGCATGCTGTGGGAACGGAGGATCGTGCGCGAGCGCACTTCGAAGGCAGTCGCGTTCGGTGGCGGCGTGAGCGCGGATGCGCACGCGGTCTACTCCACCAGCGGCTACGGCGTGGTGATGGCGTTTGCCGCAGATACCGGAAAGCCGCTGTGGCGCACCGATGTCGGCGCACCGCTTCGCGGCTCGCCCGCAATCTCGGGCGAACGATTATACGTTATCAGCCAGGACAATCAGATCTTCGCACTCAATCTCACGACCGGGGCCAAGGCTTGGGACGTGACGGGCACGATCGAACAGGCAGGCCTGCTCGGCGTCGCCACCCCGGCGGTTGCCGGAACCACGATCGTTGCGGGCTTTTCGAGCGGCGAACTGACCGCGTTCCTGTCGGCAAACGGCCGCACCGTCTGGCAGGATGCGCTCTCGCGCACCGGCCGCTCGACCGCGATCGACAGCATCGCGGACATCGACGCCTCCCCTGTGATTGACCGCGACCGCGTGTTCGCGATCGGCCACGGCGGGCGCATGGTCGCGCTCGAACTCACCACCGGCACCCGCGTATGGGAGCGCAATTTCGCCGGGCTTTCGATGCCCTGGGTGGCGGGCGACTGGGTGTTCGCGCTCACGCTCAAGGGCGAGCTCGTCGCGCTGACGCGTGCGGAGGGCAAGATCCGCTGGGTGCATACGCTGCCAGAGTTCCGCAAGGCGAAGAAGAAGGTGGGGGACATCCGCTGGTACGGTCCGGTGCTCGCGTCCGATCGTCTGTGGGTGACGGGCAGCCACGGGCGGCTCGGCTGGGTGAACCCCGCCAACGGGCAATTGGGCGATACCTGGCCGCTGCCGGGTCCGACCTACCTGCCGCCGGTGATCGCCTCCGGCATGGTGTTCGTGTTGACCGACAAGGGGCGGCTGGTGGCGTTCCAGGGCGGAGCGGCGAAGGCGGGCGGCTGAACTTGCCGGGGCGTTTCGATGGGCAAAGTGGCAACTAGGCACGGCTGAAAGGCCCAGTGGGCGTATGGATGCTGGCAGACGTGCTAAGGCGATCGAATGATCCTCCCCAAAGTCGCCATCGTCGGCCGTCCCAATGTCGGCAAATCCACGCTGTTCAACCGGCTTGTCGGCCGTCGCCTCGCGCTGGTCGATGATCAGCCCGGCGTCACACGCGATCGGCGCGAGGGCGAGGCGAAGCTGTACGATCTCGATTTCACGGCGATCGATACCGCCGGGCTCGAGGAAGCCGACGAGGGCGCGCTCTCGGGCCGGATGCGCTTCCAGACCGAGGCCGCGCTCGGCGATGCGGCAGTGGCGCTGCTGGTAATCGACGCGCGCATCGGCTTGACCCCGATCGACCGCCATTTCGCGCAGTGGCTGCGCGCGGGGAAAACGCCCGTGGTGCTGGTGGCGAACAAGATGGAGGGGCGCGCGGGGGACGCGGGGATGATGGAAGCGTTCGAGCTGGGGCTGGGCGAACCCGTTGCGATTTCGGCCGAGCATGGTGAGGGGCTGGCCGATCTGTTTGATGCGCTCGCACCTTTCATCGACAAGGCAGCCGCCGAAGCGGCGGCCGCGGGCGAAGTGGAAGACGAGATCGGCCCGCTCAAGCTCGCGATCGTTGGTCGGCCGAATGCGGGCAAGTCCACGCTGATCAACCGGCTGGTCGGCAGCGAACGGCTGGTCACCGGTCCCGAAGCCGGGATCACGCGCGACAGCATCGCCATCGAATGGGAATGGAAGGACAAGCCAGTCCGCCTGATCGACACTGCGGGCCTCAGGAAGCGCGCCAAGGTGGTGGAAAAGCTGGAGAAGCTCTCGGCCGCCGACGCGCGCCGGGCGATCGATTTCGCCGAAGTGGTGGTGCTGCTGCTCGATGCGACGCTAGGGCTTGAGGGGCAGGACTTGCGCATCGCCGATCAGGTGCTGGACGAGGGCCGCGCATTCATCGTTGCGCTCAACAAATGGGACGTGGCGGTGGGCCAGTCCGCGCTGTTCCAGGGGGTGCGCCGTGCGCTCGACGAAGGGCTGGCGCAGATCAAGGGCGTGCCACTGCTGGCGATCTCGGGGGCGACCGGCAAGGGGCTCGACACGCTGATGGATGCCGCGTTCGAGGCGCGCGATGCATGGTCGAGGCGGGTGAGCACATCTGCACTCAATCGCTGGTTCGAGGCGGCATCCGAGCGCAATCCTCCGCCCTCGCCGGGCGGCAGGCGGATCAAGCTGCGCTACATCACGCAGGCGAACACGCGCCCGCCGACCTTCGTGGTCTTCGGCAATCGGGTGGACGAACTGCCCGAAAGCTACCGGCGCTACCTCGTCAATTCGCTCCGCGACGATCTGGGGTTCGAGGGCGTGCCCGTGCGCCTCAACTTCCGGGGGCGCAGCAATCCGTTCGATTAGCAGCGCCGCAAGTCCTTATTCGCGGCGACCAAGTCGGCAGGCGGGCGGGTGATGGAGGATGCGTGCGAGAGTTATCCGAACGACTTCGATCGAGGCGGGTCGGCTCCGCACAAATTTTTCAATCTCGCAGGATGTCACCTTGCACCGATGGCCAGCGTGCAACTCGTCGGGCATATTGACGGGCGGAATGAAGTGCCCTTCATGGTATCAAAATCTGACCGGTGTTACGCCTTGCCGGCATGGAAATAATCAATCCGGGAGGCGACCCGGCAGGGAGGACAGAATGCGGAACCTTTCATTGTGCTCGGTATGGCTGGGTTTGGGTTTGCTCGCTGCCGCACCTCCGCCCCCGACCGCCACCGATCTCGTGGCTAGGAACCTCGCGGCCCGCGGGGGTGCCGATCGGCTGGCGGCGCTCCACGGCGTGCGGTTCGAGGGCAAAATGGTGTTCCCGGGCGATTTTCAGCTGACCTACCGGGAAACGCGGGCGCGCACTGGTGCGGGTGGAACGCTTCGGATCGATGCCGCGCTCCAGGGACTGACGTTGGTGCAGGCCTACGACGGGACGGGCGGCTGGCGGATCAACCCGTTCGAGGGACGCAAGGATCCCGAGCGGATGAGCGGGGACGAGGCGCGCGCGCTCGCCGATCAGGCCTCGCTCGACGGGCCGCTCCTCTCGTCGCGGCGCGATGGATCGACGGTTACCTATCTTGGCCGGGAGGATTTCGATGGCACGCTGGCCTACAAGCTGCGTGTCGCGCAGAAGGACGGCGACGAATTCGTCTATTTGCTCGATCCCGACACGTTTCTGGAGATCGGCGAGACCGAGACTCGCCGCGTGCGTGGCACGCTGCAGGTGACGCAATACGAGCTCGGCGATTACGAGAAGGTGGGCGGCGTCTATTTCCCGATGTCGGTCGATAGCTGGACGCAGGGGCAGCCCAACCAGCGGCAGCAGGTCATTATCGCGTCCGCAAGCGCCGATCCTTCGGTGACGCCCGCGCTGTTCGCGCAGCCGGCCGCGCCGAGCGGGCGCGACAGCGCGAGGCGCAAGGAGGATTTGCCGCCCGGGGGCAAAACGCCCGCGACCGACACCAACGCCTCCGCCAACGCATCCAAGCCGAAGGGACGCTAACGCCATGACCCGCTCGCTCCTCCTTGCCGCGACCGCGTTGACGCTCGTGCTCCCCGCCGCCGCACGTACACCCGCAAGCGCGCCAGCGCTCGATTCCGCCGCCATCTCTGGGCTTGGGATCCGAAACATCGGCTCTGCAGTGATGTCGGGCCGGATCGCCGCCATCGCCGCGCGGCAGGAGGCCGACGGCGCGGTGACGATCTTCGTCGGTGCCGCCTCGGGCGGGGTTTGGAAGAGCGAGGATGGCGGTACGACGTTCCGCCCGGTGTTCGATAAGCAGCCCGTGCAATCGATCGGTGCGCTCGCACTCGATCCCACCAATCCGCAGGTGGTCTGGGCGGGTACCGGCGAAAGCTGGACGCGCAACTCGGTTTCGATCGGCAACGGCATCTACAAGTCCATCGACGGCGGCGTGACCTGGACCAACATGGGCTTGCCCAAGACCGAGCGGATCACG
Source organism: Sphingomonadales bacterium (assembly GCA_038238915.1). Classification (GTDB taxonomy): domain Bacteria; phylum Pseudomonadota; class Alphaproteobacteria; order Sphingomonadales; family Sphingomonadaceae; genus JAVVHE01. The sequence goes on along the minus strand of JBBSFH010000003.1, from coordinate 71,890 downwards.
CGCATTGCGGTCGATCCGCGGGGCGGCAACACGGTTTATGTGTGCGCGCCCGGTCCGCTCTGGTCCGACAGCCGCGACCGGGGGCTCTACAAGACAGTGGACGGCGGCCAGCATTGGACGCAGATCCTCACCGGAGCGAACCTGTCGACGGGCTGTTCCTCGATCGCCCTCGATCCGTCCAACCCCGATCGGCTGATCGCGGGGCTTTGGGACTTCCGACGCAAGGGCTGGACCTTCCGCTCGGGCGGCGAGGGCCCCGAGGCGCCTTCGGGCAGCGCGATGCTGACCTCGGTGGACGGCGGCGCGCACTGGTCTGCCATGACGGCTGCGAACACCAAGGGCCTGCCCAAGGGCCCATGGGGGCGCATCGAGGTGGTGTTCGCGCCTTCGAAGCCCAGCCGTGTCTATGCCTTCGTCGAAAACGTGCGCTCGGCGCTGTATGTGTCCGACGACGGCGGGCGCAGCTTCGAGGAGCGCGATCGCAGCCGCAACATGGTCTGGCGGCCGTTCTACTTCAGCCGCATGATCGTCGATCCGAAGAACGCCGACCGCGTCTTCAAGATGAACCTGCGGATGATCGTGTCCGAAGATGGCGGCAAGAGCTTTGCCGATACTGCAGGCGGCAGCCATGGTGACTGGCACGATATCTGGATCAATCCCACTAACCCCAAGATGGTGGTGGGCGGGGATGATGGCGGGTTGTGGATCAGCCACGATGGCGGCAGCAAATGGTGGAAGGGCTATAATCTCCCCATCAGCCAGTTCTACCATGTGAGCGCCGACAACAAGGATCCCTATCAGGTCTATGGCGGCCTACAGGACAATTCGAGCTGGGTGGCCGACAGCGCCTATCCCGGCGGCGTCACCAACAGCCGCTGGGAGAACATCGGCAACGGCGACGGAATGTGGGCGTTCAGCGATCCCGCCGATCCCGATTACGCTTATACCGAATTCCAGGGCGGCACGATCGTCCGCATCAACCGCAAGACGCTGGAGCAGCGCGATATTCAGCCCAAGGGCGGATACAAGGAGAAGCTGCGCTTCAACTGGAATACGCCGATCGCGCAGTCGCCGCACGAGAAGGGCACGATCTATATCGGTTCGCAGTTCCTGTTCCGCAGCCGCGATCATGGCCAGACGTGGGACCGCATCTCGCCCGATCTGACGACGAACGATCCAGCCAGGCAGAAGCAGGAAGAATCGGGCGGCATCACGGTCGATAACTCGGCCGCTGAAATGCACACCACGATCTATTCGGTCTCGGAAAGTCCGAAGGCTGCAGGCACGATCTGGGCGGGTACCGACGACGGCAATGTGCAGCTCACGCGCGACGGAGGCGCGAACTGGCGCAACCTGACGGCCAATCTGAAACTTCCCAAGGGCGAATGGATCAACTGGGTCGAGGCGAGCCGTCACGACGCGGCGACCGCCTATGTTGTCGTCGATCGGCACAGCTTCGGTGATTTCGCACCCCATTTGTTCGTAACGCGTGATTTTGGCACGACATGGAAGCGGTTGTTGGGCCCATCGACGCCGGGTGTCAGCGGTTACGCCTATGTCGTCCGCGAAGACCGGCTCGATCCGCGCATCCTGTTCGTCGGCACCGAGTTCGGCCTGTTCGTCTCCACCGACGCAGGCGTGAACTGGGCACAGTTCAAGCCGGGCAATTTCCCCGCCGTCGCGGTGCGCGACATCGCGATCCAGGACCGCGACGACGCGATGGCGATAGCCACGCACGGCCGCGGCATCTGGATCGTCGACGATATCGCACCGCTGCGCGCGCTCACATCGGCGCGGCTGGCTGCAAATGCCGCGCTGATCCCCGCAGCGCCGGTGCAGCAGCGCATCGGCGGCAGTGGCGGCTGGCCCGAGGGCGATGCCACCTACGCAGGCGAGAACCCGCCCGATGGCGCGGTGATCACTTACTATCAGAAGGCGCGCCACGTGATCGGGCGCATGAAGCTCGAAGTACTTGCGCCGGACGGCAAGCTGGTGGAAGAACTCCCTGCCTCCAAGCGCAAGGGGTTGAACCGCGTCGTCTGGTCGATGCGCGAGAAGCCGCCGCTGGTGCCACCCGCCGCCTCGATCGCGGGGCGCTCCACCCAAGGACCGCGCGTTCTGCCGGGCAACTACACGGTGCGGCTGACCAAGGAGGGCGAGGTGACGACGATGCCGCTGATAGTGGGGCTCGATCGTCGCGCGACCTACACGATCGACGATCGACGCGCGCAATATGCGGCGGCCAGCCACGTGAAGACCCTGTATGAGCGGATGAGCGCGCTGGTGGCGGGAATCAACAGCGTGCGCGCGCAGAGCGATGCGATCGCTGGCAAACCGGGCGCGTCGGCGGCGTTGAGGAGCCAGGCGACCGCGCTATCCACGCGCGCGGACACGCTGCGCAGGCAACTCGTCGCAACCAAAGAGGGCGGCGCGATCACCGGCGAGGAACGGCTGCGCGAGAATATGGACTATGCCTATGGCGCGGTCACCTCGACCGAGGGGCGGCCCACCCCCTATGCGCTCGCACGGGTCGACGCGCTCGAGCGCGAGCTGAAAGAGGTGGAGGATCAGTTCGCGACGCTGAAGGCGAGCGACGCGGCGCGGCTCAACACCGCGTTGCAGGCTGCGCACCTGCAGCCGATCGAGCTGGCGGCGATCGTGATCGATCCCGATAGTGCGACGGGCGGCCCGGCCGCCGCGCTCGCGCGCGGGCTGCTCGGGACGCGTTTCCTGGGAGACGCGGGCGATCTGACCGCGACGGGCGAGAAGGACTGACGCCTATTATAGACACCCGTCATGCTGAACCCGTTTCAGCATCCACCTGCCTCTTCGCCGCCCGGTCGAACCGTGAAGGTGGACCCTGAAGCGGGTTCAGGATGACGATATGTAATGGGGAAATTGTCTTCGATGGTTCGGTTCGGTTGCGCGGTGCTTGTGCTCGTTTGGGCAACAGCCGCGAGTGCCGACGGCGCCGACGCCATCCTCGTCACCGCGACCAAAGCTCCCGAACCCGCGCTCACCTATCCGGCGGTGACAACGCTGATCGACGGCGCGGACCTCACCAGGCGCGGCGCCTACGATCTGCGCGGTGCACTCGCCGAGGCGGCAGGGGTTGAAGTGGTCCCCGGCGGGGACGCTGGCCCCGCGTCAAGCGTGATCGCGCTCCAGGGTTTGACCGAGTTCGATGCCTATCTGCTCGTGATCGACGGCGTCCCCTACGGCGGCGCGTTCAACCCGCAGACGCCCACGCTCGATCTGACCAATATTGAACGGATCGAAGTGCTGCGCGGCTCCGCGCCGGTCAGCTACGGCGCGACGAGCTTCGTGGGCGTGGTGCAGGTGCTACACTATCAGCCCGGCGAACAGCCGACCGAGACGCTGGTACAGGGCGGCACACGCGCCTCTGCCCGCTTTGCCTTCGCCAGAAATCTGCCACGGCTGGGCGACATCGCGCAATCGATCGCCGCCAGCGCCGAAACCCGTGACACCGCACAGCACCGGGGCGGCTTCGACCGCGAGCATCTGCTCTACCGCGCCGCCGCCGACACCGGCATCGGCCGTCTGCGGTTCGATCTCGATCTGACGCGGCTTGGACAGTCACCCTACAGCCCGCATCCGCGCGAGGGCACCGGACTGACGCCGCGTTTCCCGCTCGATGCCAATGTGAATCCCTCCGACGCGCGCGGCGATCAGGACCGGGTGCAGGAAATCCTCGGGCTGATCTCCACGCTCGGGCGCGTGGATTGGCAGACGACCGCCTCGGTTGCGCAGACGTGGAGCCGCAACACTCGCGGCTATCTACGCGCCGATTTCGCCCCCGATGGCGTCACGCACAACGCCGATGGCTTCCGCCAGCGCGTGTGGACGACCGACGCCTATTTCGACACGCATCTCGCGGGCAAAAGCGCGGTGTTCGATTGGGTGGCGGGCGCTGACCTGCTGTATGGAACGGGCCACCAGCGCAGCCTAAACTTCGAATATGGCGTACTGCCCGCTGGTTCGAACGCGCCCGACAGCTATGGCATCCCCATAGACGAATCGACGATCGTGCGTGACGAGCGCGTCTTTGCGGGCGGCTATGCGAACGGCGTACTTCGCCCGCTCGAACGGCTCGAGTTGCAAGGCGGCTTGCGGGTCAACCACACCTGGGAGGGCCGCTGCGCCGGGCGCATCGACGGCGGTGGCAACGCGCCCGCCGACACCTGCGGCAGCCTCATGCGCACTCGGCTGAGCGGTTCGGGCGGTGCGAGCTACGCGCTCTGGCAGGCGGGCGAGAACGGATTCGTCGCGTTTGCCGACTACCGCGACACGTTCAAGCCCGCCGCGATCGACTTCGGCCCCGAGGCGGAGGGAACGATCCTTCGCCCCGAAACCGCGCACGGCTGGGAAGCGGGTGCGCGCGCCGCGCTCGGGCACGGCCGCTTCGGCGCACAGGCGAGCTATTTCGATACGCGCTTCCGCAATCTCGTCATCGCGCAGAATGTGAAGGGCCTGCCCGCGCTCGCGAGTGCGGGAGCCGAGCGTTTCCGTGGCTTCGAGATCGAAGGCCGCGCCACGCTGACCGTGGATTTCACATTGTCCGCGAGCTACGCGCACCACATCGCGCGCTTCACCGATTATGTGCAGGTTACAGCCGATGGCGGTACCGAACAGCTTGGCGGCCACCGCCTCGTCCTCAGTCCCGAGGATCTCGCTTCGCTGGTCGCCACCTACGCTCCGCCGAGCGGTCCGCAAGCGTCCGCGACACTGCGCTATGCTGGAGCGCGCTACCTCGACAAGCAGAACACCGCGCTCGCGGGCGCTTACGCCACCGTCGACGGTCGCATCGGCTGGCGCTCCCGCTCCTGGGGCATGTTCGTCGACGTTGACAACCTGACCGACGCGCGTGACCCTGTAATCGCGAGCGAACTTGGCGACCAGCAGATTTACCGCCTGACCGGGCGGCGGGTGCTGCTCACGATCGAGCGGCGGCTTTAGGCAGTGGGAACATGAAATTGATCGAACCGATTGGCAGCAGAATCGTCGCGATGCTTGGGCTGGCCTTCGCACTGCTCTCGGCGGCAGTTTCCTCCACCAGCGCCGCGACGTCTTCGACGGTGGATCCCGCGCTCTACGCTGCAGCCCACTGGCGGCTGCTCGGCCCGTACCGAGGCGGCTGGGCGTCGGTGATCGAGGGCGTGCCCGCGCGGCCCGACACTTTCTACATCGGCTCGGCGGGCGGCGGCGTGTGGCGCACAGACAACGCCGGGCGCACATGGGTATCGCTGTTCGATCATGGGCCGAGTTCGGCAATCGGCGCGATCGCGGTCGCGCCGTCCAACCCCGATGTGCTCTACGTGGGCGCGGGCCAGCCCGAACCGCGCTACGACGTGCAGGCGGGGCGCGGCGTGTACCGATCGGCTGATGGCGGGCGGACGTGGACCGACGTTGGCCTTGCCGATACCCGCTATATCGGGCGCATCCACGTGGATCCACGCGATCCCGACAAAGTGTTGGTCGCGGCAGTCGGCCATTTCTTCGGCCCCGGCCCCGATCGCGGCGTCTACCGCTCTGTCGATGGCGGCAAGCACTGGACGCATACGCTCGCGCCAGGTGAGCAGACCGGCGCGGTCGATCTGGCGGCCGATCCCGCGCATCCGGACACGGTCTTCGCCGCAACATGGGAAGCACGGCAATATCCGTGGCAAAGCTATTTCACCAAGGTCGCTGGAGCGGGCAGCGGGCTGTACCGCTCGGACGACGGCGGGGTGACGTGGCGGCGAATGGCCGGCGGCGGTTGGCCCGAAGGCCCGCTCGGCCGCATCAGCCTCGCCACCGCGCGCACCGCCGCTGGACTGCGGATTTACGCGGTGATCGAATCGGACACGTCGGGCGGCCTTTGGCGATCGGACGATGCGGGCGCGAACTGGAAGCGCGTCAACGACGGCAAGGCGTTCATCAGCTACTATTCGAATCGCGTCACGATCGATCCGCGCGATCCCGACGTGGTCTATCTGGTCGGCCAATCGATCCGCCGCTGCGATCAGGGCGGCGCGCGCTGCGCCATCGTCAAAGGCTCGCCCGGCGGGGACGATTACCACCAGGTCTGGATCAACCCCGCGCATCCCGACCACATGGCGACCGCGAGCGATCAGGGCGCGGTGATCAGCGTCGATGGCGGACGAAACTGGAGCGACTGGTACAACCAGCCGACGGGGCAGTTCTACCACCTCGCCGCCGACGATCGCTTCCCTTATTGGGTGTATTCGGGCCAGCAGGACAGCGGCACGGTCGGCATCGCCAGCCGCTCCGACTATGGCGCGCCCAATTTCCGCGACTGGCACCCCGTCGGCGGGGACGAGCGCGATTACGACATCCCCGATCCCGCCGATCCGAACATCGTCTATGGCTCGGGCCTTGGCGGTCACGTCAGCCGGTGGGATGCGCGCACGGGGCAGGTCAGCGAAATCTCGCCATGGCCAGTATCGAGCTACGGCCAACGGCCGACGACGGTGAAGCATCACTATAACTGGGTGACGCCGCTCGTCGCCTCGCGCGCCGGGCCGCCGGCGCTGTATCTGGGCGGCGAGATTGTATTCCGCAGCCGTGATCAGGGGCGGACGTGGGCGGAGATCAGCCCCGACCTGACTGGCAAGACGGCGGGCGCACAGAGATGCGACGGCGATGTCGCGGTCGCGGACGCGAAGGCGTGCGGCTACGGCACGATCACCGCGCTCGAACCCTCGCCGCTGGCGGCGGACGATGTGTGGGCGGGCACCGACACCGGCCTCGTGCAAATGACGCGCGATGGTGGCGCGCATTGGGCGAACGTCACTCCGCCGGGTGTGCACGCGTGGGCGAAGGTGAGCGGCATCGATCTTGCGCGCACCGATGCGCGCGCGGCCTATGTCGCCATCGACGGCCAGCGACTCGACGATTTCGCGCCGCACGTTTTTCGCACGCACGACGGCGGCGCGACGTGGCAATCGATCACGAACGGTCTCCCCGCCAACCAGATCGTGAGCGTGGTGCGCATCGATCCGGTCAAGACGGGTCTGCTCTATGCGGGCACCGAGACCGGCGTGTTCGTGAGTTTCGACGATGGCGATCACTGGCAGCCGCTCCAGCACAACCTGCCGACCGCGTGGGCGCGCGACTTGTTGATCCACGGCGACGATCTGATCGTCACCACGCAAGGCCGCGCGATATGGGTGCTGGGCGATCTCGCCCACCTGCGCCAGCTCGCCCCTGCAGTAGCGCGCGAACGCGCACACCTGTTTGCGCCTGCTATCGCCATGCGGGTACGCACGAACATGAACCGCGATACGCCGCTGCCGCCCGAGACGCCGGTCGGCGAGAACCCGCCCGAGGGTGCGACGATCGATTACTGGCTGGGTGCGGCGCACAAGGGTCCGGTGCGCCTCGAAATCCGCGACCGCGCGGGCGCTCTCGTCCGTGCGTTTGCCAGCGACGACAAGCCCGAGCAGATCGATGCCGAACGCTATTTCGCGCCGGGCTGGGTTCGCCCGCAGCCCGCGCTGTCCGCTGCGCCCGGCCATCACCGGTTGATCTGGAACCTGCGCCGCCCACGCCCGCGCGCCGCCGAATATGCCTACAGCATCGCGGCGATATGGGGACAGGACACGCCGCTCCTGCCCGAAGGCGCGTGGGTCGTGCCCGGCGACTACACGATCGTCCTCAACGCCGACGGCCGCGAGCAGCGCGCGGCCATCCACGTCGCCCCCGATCCGCGTGTCACCGGCGCGGACTATGCCGCCTCGGCTGCCTTCTCCGCCGCGCTCGCCCCCGCGATGGACAACGCATGGCGCGGCGAAGCCGAGACCAGTGCGGTGCGCGAGGCGATGGGGAAGCGCGCGTCCGCGTTGAAGGACGCAGCCCTCGCCGCCGACGTCCGCACATTCGCCGCCAGCCTCGTACCCAAGCCACGCACGGGCTTCGCGGCCAGCAGCGGCCATCTCGCCGCGCTCGAATCCGCCGCCGAGGGCAGCGACACGGCCCCCACCGCAGCGATGCAGGCGGTGTTCGCCGAAACCCGCGCGACGATCGATACCGATTGGGCTGCTTGGCGCGCGCGTGCGAGCGATCTCGCCGCGCTCAACGCGCGCATGGTGAAGGCAGGCGTCGCCCCGGTCACTATCCCCCAATCGGCGGAGCTGCGTGTCCGCGCTGCCGAAGGCGGACAGGACTTGCCATGACCCCTTGGGCGCTTCGACGGTAACAATGGCTTGTACCCGGGCAGTTTGATCGCTGCCGATGTTCAACCGCTGACCCGGAACCGTATGAGCCTGAATTCCCCCGTGATCCACCGATCTTCCCGGCCAAGGCGCGTCTTCGTTCTCGGTGCCACGGGCGCGATCGGACGCGCCACGGTGCGCGCCCTCCTGCGGGACGGGCACGATGTCGTGTGTTTCGTGCGCCGCCGCTCGGGCGTCGGCGGCGCGCTGACCTCGGAGGATAGCACGACGCTGCTCGCGGGGGCGGAGGTCCGCTTTGGCGAGGTGATCGATCCTGCATCGTTGGCGCGCGACGGCTTTCGTGATGAGCGCTTCGACGCCGTGATCTCCTGCCTCGCCTCACGAACCGGCGCGCCCAAAGACGCGTGGGAAGTGGAGCATCGCGCCAACATGAATGCGTTGGCCGCCGCCAAGGAGGTCGGCGTGCCGCACATGGTGCTGGTATCGGCGATCTGCGTGCAAAAGCCGCGCCTGGCATTCCAGCACGCCAAGCTGGCCTTCGAGAGCGCGCTGATCGGGTCCGGACTCACTTACTCGATCGTGCGACCGACCGCTTTCTTCAAATCGCTGGCGGGGCAGATCGACCGATTGAGGAAGGGCAAACCGTTTTTACTGTTTGGCGACGGCGCGCTGACTTCGTGCAAACCCATCAGCGACGATGATCTGGGTACCTACATCGTCGAATGTCTGGGTGACGAAGCCCGGTACAACCGCGTGCTGCCGATCGGTGGGCCAGGCGATCCCATCACCCCCAGGCAACAGGGCGAACATCTGTTCGCGCTTCTGGACCGGACGCCGCGTTTCAGAAGCGTGCCGGTGGCACTGCTCGACCTGATCATCGGGGTGCTCGCGACCTTGGGTCATGTCGTTCCCAAACTGGCGGAGAAGGCGGAACTGGCCCGCATCGGGCGCTATTACGCGACCGAGTCGATGCTGGTTCTGGACCCGACAACGGGTGCCTACGACGCGGCTGCGACACCATCGACCGGATCGGACACCCTCTTCGACTTTTACGCCCGCCTGGTCGCAGGCAAGGCCTCGATCGATCGCGGAGACCATGCCGTATTCTGAGGCAAGATTTCGCACCCCGCAGAACCCGCCGCGTGCGCGCAGCAAAACCGACCCTGCTACTTTCCAGCGCACTCGCTTTTTCGCCAGTCGGGCGGTTCTGCTCGCTGGCCAGCACCTCAGCGTACCGTGCGGATGCACTGCACGAGGATCCCGGCACCCAACGCGCACGCAGCAACAATTTCGAAGCATAGCGTCCAGGGGATCCCCCGGTGCCCCCCCAGCGCGAACAGCGCGACGCTCGCCACCGCAATCGCGGGGACCGTGTTGGTGAGGTTCATGACCCCAAGCATCGCGCCGCGCCGAGGGTATGCGCCCAGCAACTGCGCGACGAGCGCACTGTCGATCGCCATGAAGATGGCGACACACGCCTGAAAGCCGACGTAGCCCGCGATGATCGTTGGCCACGCGCCGCCAGTCGCGATCAGAAGGAGTGCGCCCGAGCCGAGCAGCGCTGCAACGGTCATCGGCCAGCGTCGTTGCTGCCGAAGATCGGACCAGTGGCCAACGATCAGCGTGGAGACCAGCACGACCCCGGTCAGCAGCGCGAGCTGGCCGGTCTGCTCGGTCGCCCCGGCACTTCCCGTCCGGTCGCCAGCGGGCAAGCGGTCGCTGAGATACAGGTAGAAATAGTTGACGACGAATGCTGCCCCGACCTGGAGGAGGAACCGCGCGCTGAAGGCGGCGATGAAATCGCGGAGCGGCAGCTGCGGATCAGTGCCCCGCGCGGGCGCGGACGCGACAACCGGGGCGCGCGCGGCAATCGCGCCGATCGCCGCGAAGGGCCAGAATACCAGGAGCGGCACCACGCAGGCGGCCACGGCCGCAGCCACCGCGACGAAGGCCCAAGGATCGTCGCTTGGAAACAGCGCGGCGGTGGCTGCGGTGCCCAGGCTTGCCAGCGGTAGCGCCGCGTTGATGAGGGCTGCCATCCGCCCTTTCAGCGCATCCGGGAAATAATCGGCCAGAAGCGCGCCGAGCGGTGAAAACATGAGATTGAGTGCAAGCTGATAGAGCATGATTCCCGCCACCAGCGCATCGGGCTTCCGGGCAAGGCCGATCAGGGCCAGCGCAACGACGGTGCTACCCAGCCCCAGCGCGATCTGCCCGCGTCGGCTGCCGTGGCGTCGCAACCACGCATCGCCGATCGCGCCGGCCCCGATATTGGCCAGACTGGCGGTCGCGCCGCCGACCACGATCAGCAGCGACAGCAGCGCGATCGGCCCCGCCGGTGCGACAGCCTCCACCCGCCGCGGCAACAGCAGCACGAAGAGCGGCACGAAGGATAGATAGGCACCCATTTCGGCCGCGGCGTAGAGGGCCGCAGCGCGGCGCCAGTTGGTGGCGCGCGCTGGCTGGCATCGCATGGTCACGCGGGCGCGGGTGCGGGGCCAGTGCTTGCGCGCAGCACCAGCTCGTAGGGGATTTCGTGCGCGCCGCCCTTGGCGTCGCCGCGAACGATGGCGATAAGCTGCGCGCAGGCCGTGCCGATCATAGCCGATATCGGCTGGCGCACCGCGGTCAGCGGCGGGACCGAGAAACGCACGCCCGGCGTATCTTCAAAGCTGATGACCGAGAGGTCTGCGGGCACGCCCAATCCATGGCTGTTGGCGACATGGAGGGCGGCAAAGGCCATTTCGTCATTGTCCGCGATAATGGCCGTAGGGCGTTCCGGCCCGCTCAAACACCGATCGAGGACATGGGCGGCAGCACCGAACTGGAAATCGCCGTGCTCGACGCGTCCGGTCGCGACGCTGGGTCCGGCGTCGCTCAGCGCACGCTCGAACCCCGCGATGCGCTGCGCCGAACCTGCGTAGCTTGGCGAGCCCGCGAGAAACAGGAGCCTGAGATGGCCGAGCTGCAGTAGTGTGGTGGTGGCCGCGTGCGCCGCGCCCTCCTCGTCCATATAGACGTCTACCAGCGCGCCACCCTCGCGGTGGCCGATGCGCGCGCAGGCGACCTTCTGCTCGCCCAGAAGCGTCACCAGCGAAGCGTTGTCGCCGTGAGGTGGCGTCAGGATCACGCCATCGGGACGCAGCGAGGCGATCGCCTGCGAAAGCTGGCGCAGCGCCTGTGTCGGCCCGGTCTCCACCAGCTCGAACACCAGGTGATAACCGTGGCGCTCGCATTCGGTCATGCCGCCGTGGAGCATCTGGTCCACCCAGTCATTGCCACGGCCCGCGCGCCAGTTATCGATCGTGCGCGCGCGATCGTTGATCGCAAGGATCAGGAACGAGCGGCCACCGCCCATCCGCCGTGCGCTGAGGTTGGGGACGTAGCCAAGCACCTCGATCGCGGCCAGCACACGCTCGCGCACCGATGCCTTGACGTTGGGTCCGCGGTTCAACACCCGCGACACCGTCTGGCGCGAGACGCCGACGGCCGCCGCCACATCCTCGATTGTCACCCCCGCACGTCGGCTCATGCGTGGCTCTTAAAGCACAGGATCGGCCTCTGGCGAGGGTATCTGTGAGCGCTCACAGTTTTTTATTGTGAACGCTCCCAATTCTGCATATGCAGTGAATATAAGAGTCCCGAAACGGGTGAGAGGGGAGATGCTGACAGTTCCGCGAGTGCTAAGTGCCCTTGTCGCGATTTTGGTCGCGGATGTGAGCGCGGGCCCTGCGCAAGCGCAGACTCCTCCTGCGTCGGCTCCCGCTTCTGATCGCGCGATCGAGGCGCGCGTGGCTGCGCTGCTCGGCCGGATGCGTGTCGAGCGCAAAGTGGCGCAGCTGATTCAGCCCGACATCTCGAGCATAACGCCCGCTGACGTGCGCCGCTATCGCTTCGGCTCGGTCCTGAATGGCGGCAACAGCGGTCCCGGCGGCGACGACAAGGCACTAGCCAAGGCTTACCTCGCGCTTGCCGATGCCTTCTGGGTCGCCTCCACAGCAGCGGAGGAGGATGGTTCGCCCGTAGTCCCGCTGCTCTGGGCAACCGACGCCGTCCACGGCCACAACAACATCCTGGGTGCCACGCTCTTCCCGCACAATATCGGGCTCGGGGCCGCGAACGATCCCGCGCTGATGCGACGGATCGGCGAAGTGACTGCTGCCGAGGTCGCGGTGACCGGGCTCGACTGGGCGTTCGCGCCCACGATCGCGGTCGCACGCGATGTTCGCTGGGGCCGCGCCTATGAAAGCTATTCGGAGGATCCCGCGCGTGTGGGTCGGCTCGGGGCCGCGCTCGTCGAAGGGCTGCAGGGCACGCCCGGCACGCCCGGCTTCCTCGACCAACGTCACGTTCTTGCGACCATCAAGCATTTCTTCGGCGATGGCGGCACCGGCGGCGTGGATCGCGGCGATACCGTTGGACAGATGAATAGGCTGATCACGGTCCATGCCGCGCCCTACCGCGCGGGGATCGCGGCGGGTGCGCAGACGGTGATGGCGTCTTTCTCCAGCATCAACGGCGAGAGGATGCACGGCAACCGGGCGCTGCTGACCGGACTGCTGCGCGACGACCTGCATTTCGACGGGCTGGTGGTCGGCGACTGGAATGGTCACGGGCTCGTCCCCGGCTGCTCCAACACTGATTGTCCGCGTGCGCTGAACGCGGGCCTCGACATCTATATGGTGCCCGAGGATTGGCGCGGCCTCTACGCCTCGCTCCTGCGCGAAGTCCGCGATGGCACGATCCCGATGGCCCGGCTCGATGAGGCGGTGGGTCGCGTGCTGCGCGTCAAACTGCGCGACGGATTGTTCGAAAAGCCGCGCCCGTCTGCGCGCGCGCTCGCCGGGCACTGGGCGGAGCTTGGATCGCCCGCGCATCGCGCCGTGGCGCGCGAGGCGGTACGACGTTCGCTGGTGCTGCTCAAGAACGCTGGCGTGCTGCCGATCCGGTCCGGCGCACGCGTCCTTGTGGCGGGCATGGCCGGGGATTCGCTTGCGCGCCAGGCGGGTGGCTGGTCGATCTCGTGGCAGGGCGGCGGCACGCTCACCAACGCAGACTTCCCCGGCGCGACCTCGATCTATGCGGGCATCGCCCAGGCGATGGGCGCGGCAGGCGGCCATGCCGAATATTCGCCAGGCGGCACATTCACCCGCCGCCCTGACGTGGCGGTGGTGGTGTTCGGCGAGCAGCCCTACGCCGAGTTTCTGGGCGACCGGCCCGATCATGCGCTGCGCGATGCCGAGGGATTGACGCTTCTGCGCCGTTTCAAGGCGCAGCATGTGCCGACAGTGGCGGTGCTGCTTTCGGGCCGTCCACTGTGGATGAACCGCGAACTGGCGGTTGCGGATGCCTTCGTTGCCGCCTGGCTGCCCGGCAGCGAGGGCGGCGGCGTGGCCGACGTTCTGGTCGGTGATACGCAGAGCCGCGCGCGTCAGGATTTCACCGGCAGATTGTCCTTTCATTGGCCAGCCGATTGCGCCGATCGCAGCCCCCCACTCCTGCTTGTGGGCAGCAGCGGATCCTATGCACAACCGCCCCGCCTCCCCCGTCTGGGCCAGACATGCGCAGCCCTGAACGAGGCCGCGCAAGGCGAAACTCCGCTATTCCGTCGTGGACTGGGCGCGGGCATCACCGTGATCGTGCGCGCGATCGGCGCGGGCGGCGGGGCGGATCTTCCGGGGCTGGTCGGCCGCGATCCTGCTGATCTTGTGCGCGCAACCGCGATCGATCTGTCGGCACAGGAGGATGGCCGTCGGGTGGAATGGCGCCGTCCGGCCGAGCTGGTGCTGCGCCTTGCGCGACCCATCGCCCCGTCTGCGCGGGCGCTTGTGCTCGATTATGCGGTGGAAGCGGGGCCCGCGACTGCGCTGACGCTTGGTGCCGACTGTCCGGGATGTCGCGCGGGCGTGGCGCTGCCCGTTTCGGGTGCCGGAATGCACCGGCTCCGCGTCTCGCTCGCATGTCTTGGGTCCTCGCCGCTATCGGGGCTGCGACTGACGGCGCGCAAACCCGTGACATTGCGACTTGTTTCGGCCGTGATTGTGCGCGGGAAATTGTCGACAGGTAACACGCAATGTCTTCGCCGGATCCAGCCGATCAATAGCCAATCCACCAAACGCTCGGCGATGCCGGGCGCCACCGCTACGAAACCTGAATGACCATAAACACTATCTTGGAGGGGAATATGATGAAGACGCAAACACTTCTTGGAATGGCATCGACGCTTGGCATCGCGATTGCGTTACTGGGGCATTCCGCCAATGCGGCCGCGCAGGTCGCCACTGACCAGCAGGCTCCGGCGCTGCTGGATCAGGCCAAGGCCGCCGCAGCCGCCAAGCAGGTCGCCGCGGCCAATACGCAGCCTGAAATCATCGTGACCGCCGAGCGCAAGCCCCAAAACCTGCAGAAATATGCCGGTACGGCTGTTGTCGTCAGTGGCAAGGCGCTCAAGGACGTAGGTGCCCAGAACATCACCGATCTTGATGGACGGATTCCCGGTCTTCAGATCCTGCCCAACAACAACAATATCGAAGTCTATATTCGCGGTGTTGGTTCCAGTAACAATACCGAGCTTGGCGATCCGGCTTCGGGTACATATTATGACGGCATTTACATTCCACGTCCTGCGGGCTTCGGCTCGATCTTCTTCGATATTGATCGTGTCGAGGTGAACATCGGCCCGCAGGGCACGCTGCGCGGCCGCAATGCCACCGCGGGCACCGTTAACATCATCCCATGGCACCCGGGCCTGAACGTTTATGACGGCTATGTCGAAGCCGGGATCGGCAATTATGGGCAGAACTCGCAAGAGGGGATGATCAACATACCCATCGGCCATACGATCGCGGTTCGCCTTGCAGGTGAGCATCTGTATCACAGCAGCTACACCACCAATCTTGGCCCGGTGACCGGGCTGCGCGGACCCGAATGGGAGAATAACTTCTCCGGCCGCGCCCAACTGCTTTGGAAGCCGAGCGATAAGTTCGACTTGCTGCTGTCCTATGACGACACCAAGGAGCGTGGTGGTGGAACCATCGGCACCAACTTCGCTGGTGCAGAAGGCGACGGGATCGATGTTACACAGGTAAAAAATCCGCGCGATGTTTATCTTTATCCAACCGATCCGCGCGTTTCCACCCGGCACAACGGCGAGAGAGGCGAGTTCAACTATCATGGCGGCGATTTTGACGTGCAGCTTACCGTCAGTCATCGTCATCTGTTCAGCAATTTTCTTGGTGCCCCTCCTGGCCTGCTTGCCTATCCGGGTGGCCTGACGAGCGCCAATAATCGCGATCCGGCGGGCAACATCGCGCAGGACTGGGCACATTACGAAACGCAGGGCCGCTCCAATTCGGGGATGCAGGAGCTGCGCTTGACCGCGCCCAAGGGATCGCGCTTCGAGTGGACGGTGGGTGGTTTCCACTTCACCGAAAGCCAGGGATCGTTTCTGGGCAGTGTCGCGAGCCAGAACGCCTATTTCCAGGGGATCGAGTTCAATACGCGCACCAGGAGCGAATCGCTCGCCGCCTACACCGACGATACGTTCCACGTGAACAGCAAGCTAAGCCTCACCGCTGGCCTGCGCTACACCGATGATCGCAAGGAGCGCACGGGCGTTGCCGCGCGCTATCTGCTGGCGCTGGGCGCGGACGACTTCAATTGCTGCCTTGGGCCGATTGTCGGTTCGCCCGGCTTCCAGTTCGCCGGGCTGGGGCGCACCAATTTCGCGCTCCCCGATGGCGGCCCGAACGCGGCGCAGCAGGCGCTCGACTTCTACTTCGGCGGGATCAAGAAGTTCGGCAGATTCGACACTGTGCCGTCCATCTTCCCGGGCGGAAAGCTTCCAGCCGTGCGAACCGGGCCTTGCGTGCCCAACCCGCAGACGTCCTTTCTGCGATGCGCTGCCGACGGCCTATATCGATATGCCACCATCGACGCGACCGAGTTCTTCGCCCAGAACGCCAGCGATCACTATAACTTCATCGACTGGCGCGTGCGGGGACAGTATGAATTCTCGAACGATCACATGGCCTATGCCCTGATCGCGACGGGTAACAAGGCAGGTGGTTTCAACGATAACTTCGGCACGGGCGGTATCGCGCCCACATACAACCCTGAACGGGTGACCAACTATGAGATCGGATCTAAGAACCGCTTCACGATCGCGGGTCAGCCAGCACGACTGAATGTCAGCGCCTTTTACGAGGCTTATGACAATCAGGTGTTGAGTTCCCTGCTCAGCATCGCCTCGGCCGCGAAGTTCGCGGGTTCAACCGGACAGCCCATCACCTTCCCGTCGAACTTCACGCCAGGCGCGATCATTGTGAATTATAATTACAATGCCGCGAATTCGGCAATCGCGGGTGTCCAGGTCGATGGTGGGATCACGATCCCAACGCTGCGGGCCAACCTTAACTTCACCGCGCTTTGGTTGCCGGAGGCCAAGGTGTTGGACTCGCAGAAGATCGAGGACTTCCGTTTCCAGAGCGACATCGATTCTATGGACGCCGGGTTCCGTTCGATCGCAGGCAAGCGACTGCCACGTACGCCGCGTATTCAGTTGAACGCGCAATTCTCGCAGAAGTTTGAAACACATATCGGGACGTTCGATTATGTCATCGCGCCGGGCTATCGCTCGAGTACGCATGCAACGATCTTCAATGGCGAAGACTATGCCTACGAAGCGTTTCTGCAGGGCAAGCCGATCGAGGACAGCAACGGTAATCTGGTCCCGTCCACAACCAAAGCCTATCGTTCGCGCCTGAACGATACGGTTGACGGATATTGGACGCTGGATATTGGCGGTGGATATTCACGGCCCAATGGGCGCCTCCGGCTGGAGTGGTATGTCAATAATATCCTCTACCAGAACAACGTCACTGGCATCCTGATCAGCCAGGCGAGTGGAACCGTTGCGTTTCTGCCACGGCCGACCACCTATGGCGGACGTATGCGCTATCGCTTCTAGTCCGCTTTTCTATCACTATCGCTCGGGAGGGCTTATGCGTTCAGGCATCGTTGTTTGCTGTCTCTGCCTTGTTGGCATGGCCGCTCCCGTTCGAGCGGCCGCGCCGAGCGAACCCCTGGCTGCGCCCGGGGGCTGGCAAATGGTTTTTGCCGATGAATTCGATGGCGCACAGTTGGACGCGTCCAAATGGACGTTTTACGAAGACTGCTGGGGCGGCGGCAATCAGGAGCGTCAGTGCTATACCGCGCGGCCAGCAAATATTTCGCTTCATGACGGCCGTCTCGATCTGAGCGCGCGCTTCGAGCAGGTATCAGGCCCAGCCCTTCCGCTGGACATGCGCAAGCCCGACGTTGAAACACCGCTCGCTACAAAGCCTTTCACCTCAGGCAAGATTTCAACACTGGGAAAGTTCTCGATCACCTATGGTCGAATAGAGGTCCGCGCGAAACTTCCCGTTGGGCAGGGCGTCTGGCCCGCGATCTGGCTGTTGCCCGATCACAACCTCTACGGCCGCTGGCCAGGATCGGGCGAGATCGACGTCATGGAGGCCGTCAACACGGGTGTAGGCTGCAATAGCTGTGTCGGCAGTATAGAGAATAACGTCTATGGCACGATCCACTATGGCAGCTACATGCATCATCAGATGCAGCAGAAAGCGGCGCAACTTCCCAAGGGCACCATTGATGGCTGGCATGTCTATCGCGTTGACTGGACTGCGGACGATATCGACTGGTATGTCGATGATCACAAATATTATCACGTCAAACTTTCGAACTGGCGGGATACGCTGCAAAAAGGCGATGTGATTTCCGCGTCGGAAAAAAAGGCACCTTTCGATCGGCCTTTCTATCTTATTCTGAATTTGGCTGTGGGCGGTTTGTGGCCGGAGAGTCATGACGCAGGTGGCGTTGCCTTGAAAGACTATCCGAAAAGTTTCGGGATCGATTGGGTGCATATCTATAGCTGTGGCGCGGATCGGACATGCTCGTGATCGGGTCAGATTAGCGGGCAGCTCCGTAGCGCGGTACGTTCTGGGAATTCGAGATGCAGATCGACCGCTGGATGCGTGTGATGATCAGAAATAATGGCCTGCGGTTGATCCGACTGGCGATGGCCTTTGCCGCGCTGGGCGTAACGCCGGGCGCGGCCGCGTCGGCGAGCGTGCCCGAGGTGGGGGCGCCCGAGTTGGCCGGGCTGGGTGGTTCGGCGGTGGGCGTGATGACGCGGGCCGTGGTCGTTTCGACTATGGTTGATGGGGTGGCTTCGATAGCGGCAAAGCGGGTGGTGAGGGTGGTCCGGACGCTACCGCTCACCATCTGGTATCCCGCGCGCGCCGTAGCGCGATCGGTGGGGGTGACCTACAGCGCGTCGCTTTCGGGAGAGGCGCCCCGGGCGGCAGTGCGGTTCAGCGTGCCGGGGATTGCGGTCGCAGGCGCACCGGCCGCCGGGGAGCGCCATCCGTTGGTGCTGATCTCGCATGGATATGAGAATGATCCTGCCATGATGAGCTGGCTTGGGGAAAACCTCGCGAGCAAAGGCTATGTGGTCGTGGCGATCAGCCACCGCGATCCGCCGATTAGCGAGCGCGACAAGGTGCCGGCCGCGCTGGTGCAGCGTCCGCTCGACATCGTCGCGGTGCTGGCGCGCATCCGCGGTGGGCTGTTAGGATCGATGGCGGACGTGGCGCGGATCGGCCTCGTCGGCTATTCGATGGGTGGCTACGGGGTGCTGACGACGGCGGGGGCGCGGATCGATCCGGCGAGCCCGGCCATGCATGCGCTGCCGACCGATCTTGCCGCACGCTACGCAGGCGACGGGCCCGATGCGGCCGCGTTGCACGACGCGGGTGTCCAGGCGGTGATCGCGATTTCGCCCGCGGGCGGCGCGCCATGGCAGGTCTGGGGGAGCGGCATCGCACGGGTGCGGGTACCGATGATGATGATCGCGGGTTCGCTCGATCGCACGGTCGGTTATGAGGCTGGGCCCCACGCGCTGTTCGAGCGTGCGACGGGCAGCGACCGCTATTTTTTGACGTTCGTTGGCGCCGGTCACTCGATCGGGGTCAACCCCGCGCCGCCGGAAATGCGCGCGCGGCTTTGGGATTACGACTGGTTCGAGGATCCGGTGTGGCGCAAGGCGCGCGTCAACGCGGTCGCGACGCACTTCATCACCGCGTTCCTGGACTGGCATCTGAAGGGGGACGCTGCAAAGGCGAGTTATCTGGTGGTGCCCGCAGAAGGCTCCGACAGTCCGGCGTGGGTTGGCGAGGACCAGGCTTATGACGCGATCAGTCAGGGCGGGGCAAACCCGACGTGGAAGGGGTTTGCGCGCAATCATCAGAATGGACTGGAGCTGCGCCACCGGGCAGCGGTGCCCTGAAGCGGCGCTGCAGCTCTAGATAGAAGTTGTTCCGCCGACCTGCGGGAAATGCCGGATGATCCAGTCGCGAAACAGGAAGATCGCGGGGTCCGACAGATCTTCGGCGGGCGTTTTCAGATAGTAGCCGAAGCCGTCAGCGGAGATCGCATCATAGGGCATGACGAGATCACCGCGCGCGATTTCGTCGGAAAACATGTCGATATCGTTCAAGGCAACTCCGGCTCCGTTCATCGCGTAGCGCACCGCTGAAAAGGCAGTGTCGAACGCGAGGCCACCGTCGGTGTCTATCGCGAGCCGCTGCTGCTCGGCATAGATGCTCCACAGCAGGCCGCGCCGTTCGCCTTCGAGCTTCATGTGCAGCAACTCATTGTCGCGCAGGAACTGCTCAAGCGATTTGCCTTTATGCGCCGCTGCCACTGCTGGCGAGCATAGCGGAGCAACCCGGATCATTCGCAACAGATCGGTCACCATATCGTCCACATTGGGACGGTCGAAGACGATCGCCATGTCGACATTGGGAGGAGGCGGTCCGGCAGCGATCGACGTGCTGACGTCGATGCGGATTTCGGGGTGCTGCACGTGGAAATCATGGAGCAGAGGCAGCGCGGTCTGGTAAAGCAGCGAGGGTGGGAAGTGTACGCGCAAAGTGCGCTGCGCGGGATGTTCGCTGCGCACCTCGTTGATCGTTTGTTCGAGGCGGTCGAGGCATTTGCTGACAACGGGTAGCAGGATTTCGCCCGCCGGCGTCAGCCGCAGTCCGCTTGCTTTGCGTTCGAAGAGTTCCTTCCCGATCAGCTCTTCAAGGCTGCTTACATGACGGCTCATCGCGCTTTGCGAGACGGTCAGCGTCTGCGCGCCGGCGGTGAAGCTCATGTTGCGGCCGACCGCCTCGAAGGCGCGAAGGGCGTTCAGCGGCAGCCAGCGACGATTGACCAATCGATCCGAGCGAATGTGCCGTCCTTCCCAATAGCCCTCGCCAAGGGTTACCGGACAACGCTGTGCGACGCCAATGTAAGCCGCCAAGCGCGTCAGGCGGCGACGGAAACGCGATCAGGCGCGCGTCGGAATGACGGCGATGCGCGCGGGGTGCTGCCAATGTTCGAGCGCGCGACGGAGATCGGCACCTGCAAGGCCGATCGTGGCGCTGTTGCGCAGCGGATGGACGTTGACGAGCGCGGCCTCGGCGAGATCGGCATCAAGGACGACCTGCACCGTGCCTGTCCGATCGTTGATCGCGGCGAGCGGCGTGACCGAGCCCGGCGTGACGCCGAGCAGCCGCTCCATGTCTTCCGCTTTGCCGAAGCTGAGCTTGCGCGCGCCAATGACGGCGGCGAGCGCCTTGAGATCGACCGATTTGGCGTGATCGACGCTGACGAGAAAGAACGCGCCGCCGGCATCTTTCAGGAACAGGTTCCTGGTGTGCGCGCCGGGCATGGCGGCGTGGATGGCCGCACTTTCGTCGACGGTGAAGACGGGCGGATGTTCCAGCGCCGTCCACGCGATGCCGAGGCCGGTCAGAGCTTCGAAAAGCCGGGTTTCGCTGTTCAACGTCTTCTCGCTCATCGGGTCTGGTTTAAGGGTGTGGACGTGCGCTTGAACAGGGTTGCCCGTGCATAAACATCTCTTATAGACGGCCTCACCGCCATTTATGCCGGGGTCGATGCGCCTTCCACGCGAGATAGATCTTCAGGTGCTCGAGATTTTCGTCGCGACTGTAGAATTGGGCGGCATGACGGCGGCAGCCGCGCAGGTGCGGACCACGCAATCGGCGGTATCGCAGACGATCGCCAGGCTGGAGCTGGGGATCGGTACGACGCTGTTCGACCGGACGCTGCGGCCGCTCGCGCTGACGCCCGCCGGGCGCGCGCTCTATGATCGCGCCGCGCGGCTGCTCGTCAGCGCGCGCGCGATGGTGGACGAGGTGCGCGACGGCGCGAACCGGCCGCTGACCCAGATCACGATCGGCATGTCCGAATCGCTGGCGACGCTGCTGACGACGCCGATGCTACGCTTCCACGGTGCGCGCGCGGATCACTGGCGGGTGCGATCGGGCATATCGCTCAACCAGCAGCAGGAATTCCTGACCCGGCGCTTCGACATGCTGATCACGGGTAGCAGCCTCCTTGAGAAGCATGAGGGCATTGATCATCATGACGTGCTCGATGATCCCTTCGTGCTGGTGTTTCCTGGCGATTATCAGGGCTCGCTCGATCCCGCCGACGCGTGCGGGCAGTTGCCGTTCCTACGCTATTCGCTCGATACCGGCATGGGCCAGCGGATCGAGAGCCAGCTTACGCGGATGAAACTTCGGGTGCCTAATGCGATGGAGGTCGATAGCATCCATCAGCAGATGAACACGGTTGCGGAGGGGATCGGCTGGAGCATTGCGTCTTTGCTGTGTCTCGCTGCGGTGCCGTGGCTGATCGATCGGTTGCGGATCGAGCCCCTTCGCCGCGGCCGCTTTGCGCGGCGGGTGCAGGTCGTCAGCCGTCGCGACGAAATTGGCGATCTGGCCGCCGACATCGCCGCGCTTGCGCGTGACGTGGTTCGCGACGAAAGTCTTCCGCCCGTCCTGAAGCAGATCCCGTGGGCGCGCGAGCTGGTACGCTGGCCGTGAGCGATCAGTCGGGGAGATTGGCGAGCAGCGCCTGCCCGAGCCACGGCGCGAAACTCCGCCAGACTTCGAGGTGGAAGCGGGTTTCTTCCAGGCACCAAAGCTGGATCTCGACGCTTTCATAGTGCGTTCGCGTCGCGCGGCCCGGTGCCATCCGGGCAATATCGAGCGGGCAGCCGGTGGCGATGAGGTCAGCCGCACCGTCCCCCTCGACGAGCAGGCCGACCGCCCGCGCGCTCACATCGACGATGCTGACGGGCTGGCCTTCGGTTTGGGGGAGCGTAATTCCTTCGGGCAGGAGAGCGTACCATTCGTCAGGGCCGAGGCAGGCGTAGCCGTTGTGCGTGTCGCCGATACGCTGCGGGAGCGCTGTCCCCGCGAGCGTCTCGAGGAGCGCGCGATCTTTGGCGCGCAGCGAATAGCGATTGCACGGCGGGGCGGGCGACAGGCAGACGCCGTAGCGACCGATTGGCTCGGCAATCGCAGCGAGATCGGTCGCAGCGAGCGTGAGCGGAGCAATATCAACCATCGAGGCGTGCTCCCGAAGGATCGTGGAAGACGGGCGAGGAGACAAGCGCGGTGACGTTCCCGTGCGGCATCGGGACGTGAACGCTTTGCCCCACGCGCGCGCGACCGTCTTCCAGCAGCGCGAGCGCGATCGAGCGGCCGAGCGCGGCGCTGTGGTAAGCGGAAGTGACGTGGCCGATCATCTTCATCGGGATCGACTGGCCAGGATCGGCGACGATCTGTGCGCCTTCCTCGAGCACCGTGGCGGGATCGGCTGTTAGCAGCCCGACAAGCTGGCGGCGCCTATCGCGCGCAAGATCGGGGCGGGCGAGCGAGCGCTTGCCGACGAAATCAGGCTTCTTGCGGCCGATCGCCCAGGCCATTCCGGCGTCGTCGGGCGTGACGGTGCCATCCGTATCCTGGCCGACGATGATGTAGCCCTTTTCGGCACGAAGCACGTGCATCGCCTCGGTGCCATAAGGGACGATACCGTGGGGCTGACCGGCGGCGTGCACCGCTTCCCAGACCGCGCGGCCGTGATCGGCGGGGACGTTGATTTCAAAGCCGAGTTCGCCGGTGAAGCTGACGCGGAACAGCCGGGTGGGCACGCCGCAGATGCGGCCATCGCGTACCGCCATGTGCGGGAAGGCTTCGGGGACGAGATCGATGCCCTCGACGAGCAGCGCGATGACATCGCGCGCTCGCGGACCCTGGACTGCGATGACGGCCCATTGTTCGGTGGTGCTGGTCAGCCAGCAATCGAGATCGCTCCATTCGGTCTGGAGATAATCCTCCATCATCGCGAGAACGCGTGCCGCGCCGCCGGTGGTGGTGGTGACATGGAAGCGATCCGGCGCGAGGCGGGCGGCGACGCCATCATCGAGGATGAAGCCGTCTTCGCGCAGCAGCAGGCCGTAGCGGCAGCGGCCCGGCACCAGCGATTTCCAGGGGTTTGTGTACATGCGATCGAGAAATTCGGCGGCGTCGGGGCCGACGACTTCGATCTTGCCAAGTGTGGACGCATCGAACAGGCCGACCGACTGGCGCACCGAACGGCATTCGCGGTCGACGGCGGCGTGCATGTCTTCGGAGGCGTGGGGAAAGTATCGCGCGCGGCGCCACTGGGCGACATTTTCAAAGACCGCGCCTTCGGCCTCGGCCCAGGCGTCGATCGCGGTTTTTCGGAGCGGCTGGAACAGCGCGTCCTTGTGGACGCCGACGAGCGCGCCAAAAGTCTGGGGCGTATAAGGCGGGCGGAACGTGGTCAGGCCCATGTCTGCGATCGGGCGCCCGAGCGCCTGGGCGGCGAGGCGCACTCCGTTCATGTTCGAGGTCTTGCCCTGATCGGTCGCCATACCCGTGGTGGTGTAGCGCTTGATGTGCTCGATCGAGCGGAAGCCTTCCTGGACCGCGAGCGCGATGTCGCTCGCTTTCACATCGTTCTGGAAATCGACGAAGGCTTTCTGGCGGTGCGCGGGTTTAAGCGAGGGCAGCGCGGCGACGGACATGCCCGAGCCGAAATCCCACTCGCCAGCGCAGGCACCCACGCAGCGGACGGGATCGGTGCCGGGGATGGGGAGATAGGTGCCCGAGGCATCGTCCCAGCGCATGGCACCCTTGGCGTGGCTCCACAGGTGGAGCGTGGGGGTCCATCCGCCCGCCATCAGCAGCGCGTCGCAGGGCAGGTGGCGTGCGGGGCCCGTGCCGCCGGGGGCGACGCGGATGGCATTGACTGCGCTGCGGCCCGAGACGCCGGTAACGGCGTGGCCGGGCAGGCATTCGATGCCTGCCGCGCGTGCGGCCTCGATAAGCGCGGGATCGATCGCGGTGCGCAGATCGACGATGGCGCGCACGCGCACGCCTGCTGCCGCGATGGCCAGCGCGTCGTGCCAGCCGCTATCGTGTACCGCCATGACCGCAACCGCGCGGCCGATGGCGACACCGTAGTGCAGCGCAAGCGTGCGGGCGGCGCTGGACAGCATGACGCCGGGGATGTCGTTGCCGTCGAACACCAGTGGGCGTTCGATCGCGCCCTGTGCCAGCACGAGATCGCGCGTGCGGATGCGCCAGAGTTTCTCGCGGTGGCCGCTCGCCCGGTCCGGGCGCAGGTGATCCGTCAGGCGCTCGGCGGCGGCGACGAAATTCTGGTGATATGCGCCGTATGCGGTGGTGCGGGGGAGAACACGCACGTTGGGGTGCGCACCAAGGCGCGCGGTCGCGTCGGCCAGCCATGCCCACCGCGTGGGTTCTCCGAGCGCACCACCCCCGAGTTCTTCCTGCTCGTCGATCAGGATCACCCGCTCGCCGGTTGCGGCCGCAGCGAGCGCGGATTCAATCCCGGCAGGGCCGCCGCCGATAACGAGCGTCTCGCAGTGGGCGTAGGTGGACGCGTAAGTATCGGGATCGCGCGTGGTGGGGCTGTGGCCGAGCCCCGCGAGGCGGCGGATCACGGGTTCGTACAACTTCTCCCATGCCGAGCGCGGCCACATGAAGGTCTTGTTGTAGAAGCCCGCAGGGAAGAACACGCCCAGCCGGTTGTTGATCGCGCCGAGATCGAAGGCGAGCGACGGGAAGCGATTCTGGCTCTGCGCGACCATCCCTTCGTACAGCGCGAGCGAGGGAGCCTTGAGGTTGGGGGTAACGCGGCCGGGGCCGCGATCGATCTCGACGAGTGCATTGGGTTCCTCGACACCGGTTGCGAGCAGGCCGCGCGGTCGGTGGTATTTGAACGAGCGGCCGAACAGCGTGACACCGCTTGCGACGAGCGCGGAGGCGAGGCTGTCACCCGCGAGACCCCGATAGAGGCGGCCATCGAAGGTGAAGGTGAGCGGGCGCGTGCGGTCGATGCGGCCACCGGTTGCGAGGCGATAGCCGCTCATCGCGCCGCTTCCCCGGCCTTGTACGTTGTTTCGAACTTGTCGGTCACGGTATCGCGCACCGCGTTGAAGAAGCGGCCGCAGCCGTGGGCGTGGCGCCAGCGTTCGTGGTGGCGGCCGCGATCGTTCGCGCGGATGTAAAGGAAGCGCTCCCACTCCTCGTCCGAATATTGCGAGGGATCGTGCGGGCGCGCGATGTGCGCTTGGCCACCGTAGGCGAATTCCGTCTCTGGCCGGAGATCTTCGCACCAAGGGCAGTGGATAAGCAGCATGGGGCGAGGCCTTAGTGAGCGACCGCGGCGGCCGCGGCCTCGTCGATCAGGCGACCATTGCGGAAACGATCGAGTGTGAAGGGTGCGTTGATCGCGTGCGGCGCTTCGTGTGCGATCGTGTACGCCAGCAGATCGGCCGCGCCGGGCGTTGCCTTGAAGCCGCCGGTGCCCCAGCCGCAATTGACGTAGAGGCCCGGTACGGGGGTTTTGCCGAGGATCGGGGAGCGATCGGGCGTGACATCGACGATGCCGGCCCAGCTGCGCAGCATCCGCATGCGCGAGAAGATGGGGAAAAGTTCGCAGATGGCGGACAACGTGTGTTCGAGGATGTGGTGCGCGCCGCGCTGCGAGTAGCTGACATATTGATCGGTGCCGGCACCGATGACGAGCTCGCCCTTATCGGACTGGCTGGCGTAGCCGTGGACGGTGTTCGACATGACGACGCACGGGAAGATGGGCTTCACGGGTTCGGAGACGAGCGCCTGGAGCGGATAACTTTCGAGCGGGAAATCGAGGCCAGCCATGCGCATGACAACAGATGTGTTGCCTGCGGCCGATACGCCGACGCGCCGGGCGCCAATGAAGCCGCGCTGCGTTTCCACGCCCTGGACCGCGCCATCGGGGCCGCGCCGGATGCCGGTAACGGCGCAGTTCTGGATGATATCAACGCCGAGCGCTGCCGCCTTGCGGGCATAGCCCCAGGCGACGCTATCGTGGCGGGCGGTGCCGCCGCGCCGCTGGAGCGCGCCGCCTAGCACCGGGTAGCGGCGGTTCGGTGAGATATCGATGGGCGGGCAATAGGCCTTGCACTCTTGCGCGCTCAACCATTCGTTATCGATGCCGTTCAGGCGGTTGGCATGGATGTGGCGCTTGGTGCTCTGGACATCGTGGACGTTGTGCGCGAGCATTAAAACGCCGCGCTTGGAATACATGATGTTGTAGTTGAGCTCCTGGCTGAGACCATCCCACATCTTGACCGCGTGATCGTAAAGGTGCGCGCTTTCGTCATAGAGATAGTTGGACCGGATGATCGTGGTGTTGCGTCCGGTGTTGCCGCCGCCGAGCCAGCCCTTTTCGATGACTGCGACATTGCGGATTCCGTAGCGGCTGGCGAGATAATAGGCGGCACCCAGGCCGTGCCCGCCCGCGCCGACGATAATCGCATCATAGGACGGCTTGGGAGCCTTGTCGGGCCAATATTCGGGCCAATCCTGATGACCGCGCAGCGCCTGGGCGAACAGGCTGAGGGCGGAGAAATGCTTCAACGCGCGCTCCATTTGGCGAGCGCGGCGCGACTGGCTTCGACATAGAAGGTCTTGAAGGCGTCCACGAGCTTTTCCTCGACCGAATACATGCCCTGACGGTAGCCGTTGCCGCGGATGCCTTCGTGGTTGAGGTGGGCGAGGCGACTATCCTGCGCGTTGGTGGCACGCCAGACTGTGGCAAGGTTGGCGGGATCATAATCGACGCCTTCCTCCGCATCTTCGTGGACGAGCCAACTGGTGCGCAGCAGCGTGCGATCGGCGGCCAGCGGCGTGAGCGAGAAGGTGACCACGTGATCTCCGCAGAAATGGTGCCAGCTATTGGGCTGCGTCCAGATCGACAGGCTGGTCGGTTCGGTATGTGGGATCGACCAGATCAGCCTGGTGGACGCGGGCTTGCCGTCGAGCGTTTGCGAGTGTGCACCGTTGGCGAGCGGCAGGCGCGCGAGGCGATGCCACCATCCGTCCGGGAACTCGATCAGATCATGGTAGATGCCGAGTGCCTGCCAGTGAGCGCGTTGTTCGGTGAGCATGGTATCGAAGGAAGCGTCATCGATAACATCGGCGTTCGCGTCTTCGGGCAGGCCCTTGCCGAAGCCGTAAGTGGATAAGGACTGCATCAGTTCGGGATGGCCCGAATCGCAATGGTAGCACTCGCGATTATTTTCCATCACGAGTTTCCAGTTGGCATGTTCGACGAGCACATCCTGCACGGCGACCTTGAGGCGATCGACATTGTAGAGGCCGAGCTGGGCCGAAATGTCGGCTTTCACGCGGTCGATGGGCGGCGGGTTGTCCGACAGGCAAATGAAGAGCAGGCCGCCGCAGTTTTCGAGTGCAACGGGGCGGAGGCCGAAATCCGCCTTGCAGAAATCGGCGGGCATGTTGCGAGCGACGATGAGCGTGCCATCGAGCGTGAAGGTCCATTGGTGGTAGGGGCAGGTGATGCGGGGCGCGCGGCCACCGGGGCCTTCGACGAGCCTCGCACCTCGGTGGGTGCAGGTGTTGTGGAAGGCGCGGATGTCGCCGCCGCGATCGCGCACAATGATGACCGAGGTCTGGCCCAGTTCGAACAGGTAATAATCGCCGGAGTTTTTCACATGCGCAGTGGTGCAGGCGTAGAGCCAGACCGAGGGGAGCATGATTTCGACGTCGAAGTCGTGCGCTTCGGGTGAGACGTAGAGCGACTGCGGCAGTGTGTAGCCATCGCGGTTGCGGGCGAGAGCGGCGGCGATCGAGGCGAAGTCCGTCATCGCTTCAGCTCCGCAGCGCCTGGTTTTCGGGATCGAAGGGCGAATCGGGGATGACGATCGCGGCATGGCGTTGGCCGAGAATCGTGATTTCGAGGCGGGTGCCGATGGCGGCGTCCGTGGGGGCGACCATGGCGAGCGCGAGCGACTTGGCGGTGCGCCAGCCGTAGCCGCCCGAGGTGGCGCGGCCGACGAGCGTGTCGCCCAGGGTGATGGGTTCGGAGCCGCGAGCATCGGCATCGGTCACGCCTTCGACTTCGAGAGTAACGAATTGCCAGTGGGGGCCAGCCTGCTGGCGGGCAAGCAGTTGCTGGTGGCCATGGAAGTGCGGCTTCCTGGTGCTCACGAAGCGCTGGAGGCCGCTCTCGAAGGCCGAATATTCGGTCGAGAGTTCGCGTGGGATCAGCTTGTAGCTCTTTTCGAGGCGCAGGCTGTCCATCGCGCGGATGCCGAAGGGGCGGATGCCGAAGGGTTCGCCCGCCGCCATCAGCTTATCGAAGATGTAGTTCTGCATTTCGATCGGGTGGTGGATTTCCCAGCCAAGCTCGCCGATGAAGTTGACGCGCAGCGCATCGACGGGGGCGGCACCGATCGAGAGGCGCTTGCCGGTCAGCCACGGGAAAGCGGCGTTCGAGAGATCGGTGCGCGTGCTGGCCTGAAGGACTTCGCGCGAACGGGGGCCAGCGAGCACGAGGACGCCCATCGAGGTGGTGAGCGGTTCGAAGCGGACAGAGCCGTCGGTAGGCAGGGCCTTGAGCAGATAATCATGATCGTGACGCTCGAGCGCGCCCGCGGACACGAGGTAGAAGCTCTGCGGACCTTTGCGATAGACGGTGAATTCGGCGCGGACGCCGCCGTCCACGGTCAGCAAGTACGACAGCGAGAGGCGGCCGATGCTTTTGGGGACGCTGTTGCTGAGCAGCAGGTTGAGCCAGTCTTCCGCGCCGGGGCCCGAGATCAGGCATTTGGCGAACGCACTCATATCCTGCAGGCCGACATGTTCGCTGACGTGGCGGCATTCCTCGCCGACGAATTCGAAATAGTTGGAGCGGCGGAAGGACCATTTTTCGCGGATGGGTTCGCCCGCGACGACCGGGTGGTTGTGGTTGAGGATGACGTCAGGCTTGTCCAGATCGGCTTCGCTCAGTTCGTAGCTCGGGGGCGCGAACCAGCCCGGGCGTTCCCAGCCGAAGATGCTGCCGAACACCGCGCCGAGCGCCTTCATGCGGCCGTAGCAAGGGGTCTGGCGAAGTGGGCGAGCGGCCTCGCGCTCCTCGTCCGGATAATGCACGCTGAAAACCCTGGCGTAGGCTTCCTCGTTCTTGGCAGTGAGATAGCCCTCGCCTGCATAGGCACCGAAGCGACGTGGATCGACGCCCATCATGTCGACGCCAGGCTCGCCGCCGACGATCCATTGGGCAAGCTGCCAGCCCGCGCCACCGGCGGCTGCAATGCCGAAGCTGTGCCCCTCGTTCAGCCAGAAATTGGGAACGCCGGGCGCCGGGCCGACGATGGGCGAGCCATCGGGGGTGTAGGCGATCGCCCCATTATAGACCTTCTTGACGCCGACTTCGCCGAAGGCGGGCACGCGTGCCATCGCCGACAGGATATGCGGGTGGAGGCGATCGAGATCTTCGGGGAACAGTTCATATTCGCTGTTGGCGTCGGGCCCGTCGACATAGCAGGCGGGCGCGCCGACTTCGTAGGGGCCGAGCAGCAGGCCGCCCGCTTCCTCGCGCATGTACCAGCTCGCATCCGATTCGCGCAGCACGCCCATTTCGGGGAGGCCCTGGCGACGGCGTTCCATGATGAGCGGGTGCGGTTCGGTAACGATATACTGATGTTCGACGGGGATGACGGGCACGTCGAGGCCAATCATCGCCCCGGTGCGGCGCGCGAAGTTGCCCGTCGCCGACACGATGTGCTCGCAGGTGATCGCGCCCTGATCGGTGGTGACGAGCCACTCGCCCGAAGCCGTGCGCGTGATGGCGGTGACAGCGGTGTTGCGGTGTATGGTGGCACCGCGCTGGCGTGCGCCCTTGGCGAGCGCCTGGGTCAAGTCGGCGGGCTGGATATAGCCATCGGCGGGGTGCTGGATCGCGCCAAGCACGCCCGTCATGTCGGCGAGCGGCCAGATCGCCTTGACCTCACCCGGAGTGAGGAAATTGACCTCGACCCCGATCGTGCGCGCGACACCGGCGTAATAGCGATATTCGTCCATCCGGTCACGGGTGGTGGCGAGGCGGATGTTGGAGACGCGGGAGAAACCGACGTTGAGGCCGGTTTCGGCTTCGAGCGTGGGATAGAAATCGACCGAATATTGATGGATCTTGCCGACCGAGTAGCTGAGGTTGAACAGCGGCATCAGGCCCGCCGCGTGCCACGTGGAGCCCGAGGTCAGCTCCTTGCGCTCGATCAGGATCGCGTCTGACCAGCCGAGCTTGGCCAGATGATAGAGCGTGCTCACGCCGACCACGCCGCCGCCGATCACCACCACGCGCGCTGTCGTCTTCATGCTGATCCCCAGAATCCGATTTCAGCGTATACGATCGGTGGCTCGCGCGTGGAACCGGCAGTTCCGTCATAAGAAAGACTAATCGACCGAATAAGGCAGACTTGGCAGGAGAAGCGCTAGCTCTAGCGCTGGCGCGTCTGCCAATCGGGGGCGACATAATAGGGCAGGTTGGATGGCGCGAGGAGCGGTTTGCCCCGGATGTGATCGGACGCCTTTTCGCCGATCATGATGGTGGGCGCGTTGAGGTTGCCCGTGGTGATCGACGGCATCGTCGAACTGTCGACGACGCGAAGGGCTTCGGTGCCGATCACGCGCAGCTCGGGATCGACGACCGCGAGCGGATCGGTGGGCGCGCCCATGCGGCAGGTGCACGAAGGGTGGTAGGCGCTTTCGACCTTCTGGCGGACGAAGGCATCGATCGCCTCATCGCTGACTACGTTGTCACCAGGCTGGATCTCGCGGCCTCGCCACGGCGCGAACGCAGGTTGCGCGAAAATTTCGCGGGTGAGGCGCACGCATGCGCGCATTTCAGCGAGATCGTCGGGATGGCTGAGATGGTTGAAGCGGATGATGGGGTGCTCGCGCGGATCGGGAGAGCGCAGCGTGACGCTGCCGCGGCTTTTGGAACGCATCGGGCCGACGTGCGCCTGGAAACCATGTTCGCTCGCGAGCGAATTGCCATCGTAGCTGACCGCGAGCGGGAAGAAGTGATATTGGATGTCGGGATAGCGGATGCCCGCCCGGCTGCGGATGAAGCCGCAGCTTTCGAAATGGTTGGTTGCGCCCAGCCCATCTCGGCGCAGCAGCCAGCGCGCGCCGATCAGCGCCTTGGCGAGCGGGTTCATGTGCGAATAGAGCGACACCGGCCTGGACGCGGCGATCTGGAAGTAGAATTCCAGATGATCCTGCAAGTTCGCACCAACGCCCGGACGGTTTGCCACCACGGCGATGCCGTGGCGGGCGAGTTCCTGCTCCGGGCCGACGCCTGACAGCTTCAGCAATTGGGGCGAGTTGATTGGGCCGCCCGACAGGATGACTTCGCGCGCGGCATGGGCAATCTGGACCTTGCCCCCGCGTTCATATTCGATTCCAACCGCGCGGCGACCTTCGAACAGGATTCGCGTCGCGAGCGCGTGGGTGACGACGCGGACATTGGGGCGCGCCATCGCCGGGCGGAGGTAGGCGACGGCGGCCGAGCAGCGCACGCCATCGCGCACGGTCATGTCCATCCGCCCGAAGCCTTCCTGGGCGTAGCCGTTGATGTCTTCCGTCAGCGGGTAACCGGCCTGGCGGGCGGCATCGAGCCACGCCTGGTGAAGCGGATTCTTGAGCGTGCCGTAGCAGGTATCGAGCGGACCATCGCCGCCGCGATAGGAGGTTCCACCCTCCGCGCGGTTTTCGGCACGCTTGAAATAGGGGAGGACGTGAGCATAGCCCCAGCCGCGTGCTCCGTCTTCGTCCCAGCGCTCGAAATCCAGCGGGTTACCCCGGACATAGACGAGGCCATTGATCGACGAGGAGCCGCCCAGGCCCTTGCCGCGCGGGGTATGGAGGCGGCGGTTGTCGAGGTGCGGCTCGGGCTCGCTTTCATAATGCCAGTTGAAGCGGCGCGTGTTCATTGGGATGGCGAGCGCGCTGGGCATGCGGATGAAGATTGAGCGGTCCGAGCCACCATATTCCAGCACGAGGACGCGGTTTTGCCCATCGGCACTGAGGCGATCGGCCAGCACGCAGCCGGCCGAACCCGCGCCGACGATGATGTAATCCCAGTTGGCCTCAGTAGGGCGCATCAATGGGCTCCAGCGCAACATAGACGCTTTTGACGCGCGTATAATGTTCGACCGCGAGGCGACTATTCTCTCGGCCGAGGCCCGATTGCTTGTAGCCACCGAAAGGAAGTTCGATCGGCGTGATGTTATAGGCGTTGATCCAGCAGGTACCCGCTTCGAGCGCGGCGATGACGCGGTGACCGCGCGCGAGATCGCGGGTGAAGACAGCAGCGGCGAGGCCGAATTCGGTGGCGTTCGCGCGGGCGACGGCCTCGTCTTCCGTATCGAAGGTCAGGACGGTCATGACGGGGCCGAAGACTTCCTCGCGGACGACGGCCATATCGTCGGTGCAATCGGTGAAGATGGTGGGGGCGACATAGTGGCCGTGGGCGAACGCGCCTTGCGTGAGGCGGTGGCCGCCGGTGAGGAGCGTGGCACCCTCGGCGCGCGCGCGGTCGATGTAGCCCAAGACCTTGGCGAGGTGATCGGACGAGATCAATGCGCCCATCTGGGTTGCAGGATCGAGCGGGTCGCCCACGCGGATGGCTTCGGTGCGGGATTTGAGGCGCGCGAGGAAGTCAGCGAGGACGGCGCGCTGGACGAAAACGCGCGTACCGTTCGAACAGACTTCGCCTGCCGAGTAAAAATTGCCCAGCAGCGCGCCCGAGGCGGCGTTATCGAGATCGGCATCTTCGAAAATCATGATAGGCGATTTGCCGCCGAGTTCGAGCGTGACGTGTTTCAGCGTCGGCGCGGCGTCGGCCATGACCTTGCGGCCGGTTTCGACCGCGCCCGTCAGCGAGATCTTGGCGATGCCGCGATGGCGCGAAAGGAGCCGGCCGGTATCGACGCCGCCCTGGACGACCTGGAACACGCCCTCGGGAACACCGGCTTCGAGGTAGATTTTTTCAAGTTCGATAGCCGTCAGCGGCGTCAGATCGGCGGGCTTGAAAAGCATCGCGTTGCCGCAGGCGAGCGCGGGGGCCGATTTCCAGCAGGCGATCTGCAGCGGATAATTCCAGGCGCCGATGCCTGCGGTGACGCCGAGTGGTTCGCGCCGGGTGTAGCCGAAGGCGGCGGGACCGAGATCGACGTGCTCGCCTGTAATGGTGGCGGCAACACCCGCGAAATATTCGATGCAATCCGCGCCCGAGGCGACATCGACCACGCGGGTTTCCTGGATGGGCTTGCCGGTATCGCGGGTTTCGAGTTCCGCAAGTTCGTCGTTGCGGGCGCGCAGCAGATCAACAGCGCGACGCAGGATGCGCCCCCGTTCGGTGCCAGTCAGCCGCGCCCAGGGTTTTTGAGCCCGGGCGGCGCGGGCGACGGCGGCATCGACTTCGACGGCACCGGCGATGGGCAGTCGCGCGAGCAGCTCACCGGTGGCAGGATTGCAGGTTTCAAATTCAGCCATCGCGACCCCTTGGTCCGTTCCCCATGCGGCGGTGAGACGATCGAGGTGGCACATCGGTCAGGCGGGGGCAACGAGCGGGCCGGGCGCGAGGACGCGATGATTCGCGCTCATGCCCCCGTTCCGTTTTCGGAACTGCATGGAGCCGATGATGCGGCTATGCTAAGCTCCGGCGGGGATGTCGATATCGCGTGGTGCGAATTCGTCGCGACACCGCCGGAGCCTGGCCGCAGACCATGACGACCACTTTGCAATCATCGCTTTCGCTTGGTGACAGCGGCCTTGAACTGGCGCTGCCAGGCGGGGTTAACGCCTATTTCAACTATTACTGGCTGCGCGACAACTGCGCGTCCTCCTTCGATCCCGTTACACGCGAACGTGTCTTCGATATCTTCGGCCTTGGCCATGCGCCACGGCCGCAACTGGCGCAGATTGTCGACAGCGCGCTCGAGATCGATTGGGCGGGCGAAGACCATCATAGCCGCTTTGCGCTCGACTGGCTGGCGCAATATGCGGGCGGGGGGCGGCGCGGCGATCCGGCGGATCTGAAGCGGCGGGGCTGGCATGCGGACCATTATCCCGAGCTCGCGCGCTTTTCGCATGCCGATCTGCTGGCGGATAAGGGCGCGGTCGCGCGCTGGCTGGAGGCGCTGATCGTCGAGGGCGTATCGATCGTGACCGGCATGCCCGATAGTGACGAGGGGCTGACGAGCCTGGTGCGCGTGATGGGCCATGTGCGGCCGACGTTCTTCGGTGAATATTTCGATGTTCGCACGCACATCGAGCCGACGAACCTTGCGTATACGGCGAACGCGCTGGAGCTGCACACCGATACACCCGCCGAAGAGATGGCGCCGGGCGTGCAGTTCCTGCACTGCCGGGCGAATAGCGTGGCGGGCGGTGACAACCTGTTTCTGGATGGTGTCGCGGTGGCCAATGATCTTCGCACCGAGCATCCAGAAGATTTCAAGCTCCTGACCGAAGAGCTGGTGCCCTTTTACTGCGAGCATGATGCCTATGATAGCCGGTCCCGCCAGCGGGTGATCGAGCTGGACGAACATGGCGCGGTATCGGGAGTGACGATCAGCCAGCATATGGCCGATGTGTTCGATCTGCCGCAGACGCTGCTCGATCGCTATTATCCCGCCTTCTGCCGCTTCGGGCGGATGCTGCAATCGGATAAGTACCTCATGCGCTTTCGGTTGCAGGCGGGCGAGTGCATCGTGTTCGATAACCACCGTGTGGTGCACGGACGCGAAGCCTATTCTGCGACGAGCGGCGACCGCTATTTGCGCGGCTGCTATGCGGATCGGGGCGAGATGCGCAGCAGCTATCGGCGGCTGACGAGCGCGGGGCGGTTCCAGTGAGCACGGACCTGAGCGATGCGGAACTGCGGCAGTTGCGTGTCGACCTCGCGGCGGCCTTCCGGCTGACTGCGCAGTTGGGCTGGCACGAATCGGTTGGCAATCATTCCAGCGCGGCGGTTTCGGCGGATGGAAAGCGCTTCCTGCTGAACCGGAAGTGGCAGCATTTCGAGACGATCCATGCCGATGATCTGATGCTGCTTGATGCCGACGACGCGAGTGTGATGGCGCGGCCCGACGCGCCCGATGCGTCTGCCTGGACGGTCCATGGCGCGATCCACCGCGATTGCCCGGCGGTGCGCGTGCTGCTGCATTGCCATCCGCCGTATGCGGTGGCGCTATCGACGCTGAAGGATCCGGCGATGAAGCCGATCGACAATAATACCGCGAGGTTTTTCGGGCGGATGGGTATCGATCAGGGCTTCGGCGGGATCGCAGACGACGCCGAGGAAGGCGCGCGGCTGGTGAAATCGCTAGGCGCGAACAAGACGCTGCTGATGGGTAATCACGGCGTTACCTGCACGGGTGCCACTGTAGCAGAGGCTTTCGAGGATCTGTATTTCTTCGAGCGGGCGGCGAAGACATTGATGCTGGCTTACGCGAGCGGGCAGCCGATCAACATCCTGTCGGACGAAGTGGCCGAGCGGACCGCGCAGGGGTGGGACGATTATCGCGGCATGGCGTTCGCGCATTTCGAGCATCTGAAATCGCGGTTGCCCACACTTTGAACAGCGTCCCGTCGCGCATGCGCGCTGTTTTGTTGACGGGGTATGGTGGGTTCGATCGGCTGGAGTGTCGCAATGACGTGCCGGTGCCGGTGCCGGGGCCGGACGATGTGCTGATCCGGGTGGGCGCGGCGGGCATCAACAACACGGACATCAACACGCGCACCGCCTGGTATTCGAAATCGGTTATGACCGCGACGGAGGCGGGCGGCGCGGGCGGGTTTGCAGAAGCGCGGACGGAGGATTCGGGATGGACCGGGGCGCTGCCGACGTTCCCGCGCATCCAGGGGGCAGACGCCTGCGGTCGGATCGTGGCGGTCGGTGCGCGGGTCGAGCCGGGGCGGATCGGCGAGCGGGTTCTCGTTGAGCCGATGTTTCGCGCGGCGGAGCCCTATCGGGGCGTCTATTTCGGATCGGAGGTGGACGGGGCGTTCGCCGAGTTTGCGTGCGCGCCTTCGGCCTTTGCGCATCGGATCCAGTCGTCGCTGTCCGATATCGAGCTGGCCTCGTTCCCCTGCGCCTATTCAGCGGCCGAGAACATGCTTGCGCGCGCCGCGCTGGCGCGTGGAGAGCGGGTGCTCATCACCGGGGCCTCGGGCGGCGTTGGGTCGGCTGCGGTGCAGCTTGCGCGACGGCGGGGGGCAGACATTGTGGCGGTAGCGGCGCCGGACAAGGCGGCGGCGGTGGTGGCGCTGGGCGCGGGCAAGGTGGTGGCGCGGGATGCGGATCTGGACGGCGTGTTCGGTGCCGAATGCTTCGACGTGGTAATCGATGTGGTGGGCGGGAGCGGGTTCGGTGCGCTGCTGCAGGTGCTGCGGCGGGGCGGGCGCTATGCGGCGGCGGGCGCGATTTCGGGGCCCATCGTCGAGCTGGATCTGAGAACGCTGTATCTGAAGGATTTATCGCTTTTGGGGTGCACGGTTCTGGGCGAGGCCGTGTTTAGGAATCTTGTTTCGTATATCGAGCGGGGCGAGATCGTGCCGCTGGTCGCTTCGACCTGGCTGCTGTTCGATATTGTCGCGGCGCAGCAGCAATTTCTCGAGAAAAGGCATGTCGGCAAGATCGTGTTGATGCCCTGACGGTGCGCGGTAGCGCAAAGTAATTGAGCGGATGATCGAATTTTTTGAATTGTCCGCGCAGCGTGGGGCCGCTGTAACGCGCTGACGCATTCAAGCGGGGCGGACTGCTTGAAGCAACCATGAGCAGTCGGCGGTAAATTCATGAAAATCGGATTCATCGGGCTTGGCAACGTCGGCGGAAAGCTGGCGGGAAGCCTGTTACGCAATGGCCACCACGTGGTGGTGCGCGATCTCAACCCCGATCTGGTGCAGCAATATGTCGCCAAGGGTGCAACCGCGGCCGGCTCGCCGCGCGCGGTTGGGGAGATGGCCGATCTCATCATCACTTGCCTTCCGTCGCCATCGGCGAGTTCGGCAGTGGCAGAGGGGCCGGACGGGTTCCTGGGCGTGATGTCGCCGGGTCAGGTCTGGATGGAAATGAGCACGACCGATTATTCGGAAGTGATCCGGCTGGGGGCGCTGGTCGAGGCCAGGGGGGCCTTGTTTCTCGAATGTCCGGTATCGGGCGGCTGCCACCGCGCGGATACGGGCAATATCTCCATCTTCGTGGCGGGACCGCGCGCGGCCTTCGAGACAGTGCTGCCGGTATTGACGACGATGGGTCGGCGAATCCTGCACACAGGCGCGCTCGGTACCGCGTCGCAGCTCAAAGTCATGACCAATTATCTTTGCACGGTGCATCTGGTCGCGCTCGCCGAGGCGCTGACGGTCTGCAGGGCGGCCGGGCTGGACATGAACACGACCTATGAGGCGATCCGGATTTCTTCGGGCAACAGCTTTGTGCACGAAACCGAATCGCAGGTGATCCTGAATGGCAGCCGCGACATCAATTTCACGATGGATCTCGTGTCGAAGGATATTGGCCTGTTCGACCGCATCGCGCACGAGAACGGCGTTCCCGTCGAGCTGTCTCCACTCATCGTGCGCATCTTCAAGGAGTCCGAGGCGGCGTATGGCCACCGCGAACATTCGCCCAATGTGATCCGGCGCTACGAGGAGCCGCTGGGGATCAAAGTGCTGGGCACCGGCTTTCCCGCCGGGATGATCGACGATGAGCCCGAGGAGCGGGGCTATGAGGTGGTGCCGCGGCGCTGACGCAGCCGCAGCGCGGCCTTAGTTGGCGTGGGCGGCGACCCAGTTCATGAAGGTTCGCACCGGCAGATCGTTCTTTACGGCCTGGCGGCAGATGAGGCCCCAGCTGCCGGGGCAGACCGCCATCTGATCAACGGGAACAACCAGGCGGCCTTCCGCCAGATCCTGCGTGGCGAACGGGCCGTTGACGAGCGCGATCCCCTCCCCGCGCAGCGCGATTTCGAGCGCCACGGCGAGCGTATCGACGCGCGGATGGACCGGCGATGCATGGAAATCGATGCCAGCCGCGCCGAACCAGTCTTCCCAGTTGAGGTCCTCGGTATAGATACGCAGCAGGGGCATATCGACGAGCATGGCCGGCGTGACCTCGGCGGGAAGTCGCGCGCGCATCGCGGGGCTGCACACGGGCAAGAGGGTGTAATCAAAGAGCGGGAGCCAGTGGTAACGCTCCGGATCGGGCAATTCCGGGCAGTAAATCAGGCCGACATCGGCGTGGAGATTATCGAACTCCCATTCGGCGGCGCAGGTACGCAGCGTCAGTCGGACGCCGGGATGTTGCTGCAGGAACTGCGGCATGCGTGGCGCAAGCCAGCGGATCGACGCGGTCACATAAGTCTGGACGATCAGTGGCAGATCGAGCGCGTGACGTCGGACTGCGGTGACGCCTTCGATCAGCGATTCAAACGCGCTGCGGACATAGGGGTAGAGGATCTTGCCTTCGTCGGTGGAAACGACGTTGCGGCCATCATGCATGAAGAGCGTGACGCCGAGCGCCTTTTCGATGAGCTGGACCTGATGGCTGACGGCGGGGTGGGTGAGGCAGAGTTCGTCGGCGGCACCGCGAATGCTCTGGTGACGAGTGGCGGCCTCGAAGCCGCGCAGCGCTTTGAGCGGCGGCAGGCGCTTGAGATCGATCTTTGGATGCACGCCGAAGTCCCCGCCCACATCGCCATTTTGCGAAGGCTATCAGCGTCGGATCGCATTGGTAAGGAAAATTTTTTACCTAATGCGCGTCCTCTAGAACCATTGCGGCGCCCTTTTCCGCAACCATCACGGTTGGCGCATTGACATTGCCCGACGGGATGGCAGGGAAAATCGACGCGTCGATGACGCGCAGACCGAGGAGGCCGTGGACGCAGAGGCGCTTATCGACGACCGCATCTGCCGGATCGGGGCCCATGCGGCAGGTGGACGTGGGGTGATAGACGGTGTCGGCGCGGGCGCGGAAGTCGGCGATCTGATCCTCCTCGCTCGCGCAGGCGAGACCAGGCACGAGTTCGCTCGTGATGATGTCGGCGAGCGGACGCGTGGCGGCAATGCGGCGCAGCAGGCGCAAGCCCGCGCGCGCTTCGGCGATGTCCTGGGCGGTATCGAGATAATTGGGATGGATGACGGGCGGCGCGAAGGGATCGCGCGAGGCGATGTGGAGGTGGCCGCGGCTCGTCGGACGGCAGGCGTTAAACGAGAGCAAGAAGGCGGAAAAGGGATCGGGCTTGAGCAGCCGTCGCTCGGCCAGCGGTGTCTTCAGGTAGCTGACCGGGCTGAAATAGAGCTGGAGATCCACGCGCGGAGCCTCGGGCGAGCTGCGGACAAAGCCGCCGCCCTGGTTGACGCTCATCGACAGCGGGCCGCCGCGATCGATCAAGTAGCGGAGCGCGGCCCTGATCTTGCCGACGAAGGGACCGAGTTCGTCGTTCAGCGTCGGGACCGACGATGCATAGAAATTGCTGATCGCGAGGTGGTCCTGGAGGTTGCGGCCGACGGCGGGGGCGTCCGCGATGACTTCGATGCCGTGCTCCCTGAGCATTGCGGGCGCGCCGACGCCCGAGCGTTGCAGTAGCAGCGGCGATCCGATCGCGCCGGCGGCCAGGATCACCTCGCGCCGGGCCCGGATCGTCTTGGTGGCGGTGCCGTGTCGGTAGGTGACGCCGACCGCTCGTCGGCCCTCGAACAGGATGACGGTTGCATGGGCGGTGCGCAGCAGCGCGAGGTTGGGGCGGCCGAGCACGGGCTTGAGATAGGCGTTGGCTGTCGAATCCCGGCGGCCGTGGCGGGTATTGATCTGGTAGATGCCGACGCCCTCGCCGTCTGCGCCGTTGAAATCGGGCGTGACGCCAAGGCCGAGCGTGCGTCCGGTCTCGATGAAGGTACGGCAGAGCGGATGGGCGTGTGCACTGATGTCGGTCACATGCTGTGGGCCGCCCGCACCATGCCAATCGCTGGCACCGAGATCATGATCTTCGGCCTTGATGAAGTAGGGCAGAACTTCGTCCCAGCCCCAGCCGACATTGCCCATGTCGCGCCAATCGTCGTAATCATGCGGAAGGCCCCGCACATGGACCATCGCGTTGATCGATCCCGATCCGCCAATCACCTTGCCGCGCGGCCAGTAGCTTGTGCGCCCACCGAGCGAGGGGATGGGCACGGTTTCATACATCCAGTTGATCCTGGGATCGAAGTAGGTGCGGCCATAGCCGATGGGCAGCTGGATCCAGATCGACTTGTCCGATCCACCCGCCTCGATCAGCGCGACGCGCGCACTACCATCCTGCGACAGCCGACTGGCAAGCACGCAGCCGGCCGTCCCCGCGCCGACGATCACATAATCCGCCTCCTCCATCAGCCGACGGGATGCTGTGCCATGTCGAGGTGGAGCATCGTGCCTTCGTAGGGGTGCGCGCGCGCGACAGCCTCGTTCAGTTCGACACCGAGACCGGGCGTCTTCGGCGGGATCACATGGCCGTCCTCGAAGCGGATGGGCGTTTTCAGAATCTCGGCATGGAAGCCGCTCCAATCCTCGATCCCTTCGAGGATGAGGAAATTGGGAGAGCAGGTAGCGAGCTGGATGTTGGCTGCGCCCACGACGGGGCCGCAATACAGATGCGGCGCGATCTGGATATGGCGCGCTTCGGCCATGCCCGCGATCTTTTTGGCTTCGAGCAATCCGCCGACGCGGCCAAGGTTCAACTGAAGGATCGCCGCCGCGCCGACATCGATCATCCGCGCGAAATCATATTTGGTGGCGAGGCGCTCACCCGCGGCGATGGGGATCGTGGTCGCGCGCGCGACCTTGGCCATTTCCTCGGGCGCATCGGGCGGCACGGGTTCCTCCAGCCACAGCGGATCATGGGGTTCGAGGCGGCGCGCGAGACGGATCGCCCCCGCCGCCGTCATCTGGCCGTGCGTACCGAACAGCAGGTCGGCGCGGCTGCCGACCGCTTCGCGGAGTTGGCGGGCAAAGCGTTCGCTGAGATCGAGCGCTTCGAGCGAGAGCTGGCGGCCATCGAAGGCGGAATACGGGCCGGCGGGATCGAATTTGAGCGCCGTGAACCCCTTCGCCAGATACTCGGCGGCGCGCTCGGCGGCAAGATCGGGATCATGGTAGACATCGGCCAAGTCGCCGGGACGAGGATAGATATAGGTGTAGGCGCGGAGACGGGAGTGCACCTGGCCACCCAGCAGCTTGTAGACGGGTTGGTCGGCGGCTTTGCCGATAATGTCCCAGCAGGCCATTTCGATCGCGCTGAGGATGCCCATCACGGTCAGATCGGGGTGCTGGGTGAAGCCGCTGGAATAGACGCGGCGCCAAAGCGTTTCGATATCGTGCGGATCGGTGCCCGCAGCGTAGCGCTGGAACACGTCTTCGATCATGCGAGCGACCAGATGCGGATCGAAGGGGACGCAATAGGCTTCCCCCAGACCCGTGGTGCCGCAAGCAGTCGTCAGCTTGACGAAGACGAAATAGCGGCCACCGAAGTGTGGCGGCGGGTTGCCAACGACGAACGTCTCGATATCGGCGAGTTTCACGTGGCGCGGAAGCCGTTTATGATCTTCACCTCGAGGTAATCGAGCAGGCCATATTCGCCCCACTCCCGCCCGTTGCCCGATTGCTTGTAGCCACCAAACGGCGATGCGTAATCTTGGCCCGCGCCGTTGATGTGGACGCTGCCCGCGCGGATCAGGCGCGCGACGCGACCCGCGCGCGCAGGGTCGCCGCTCTGGACGTACCCGGCCAGACCATAGGGCGAATCGTTGGCGATGCTGATCGCGTCCTCCTCGTCCTTGAAAGCGATCATGACGAGGACGGGGCCAAAGATCTCCTCGCGCGCGATCGTCATTTGGTTGGTGACATCGGCAAAGACGGTCGGCTTGACGAAATAGCCATGCTCGAATGGTTCGGCACGGCCGGGACCACCGGTCACCAGCCGTGCGCCTTCGGCGATGCCGGTTTCGATCAGCCGCTGGATTTTGTTGTAGTGCATCGCGCTGACGACGGGCCCGATATGGCTGCCGCGCGCCTTGGGATCGCCGACCTGTATCGCCTCGGCCGCCTGCTTCGCCAGCGCAACGGCTTCCTCGTAGATCGACGCTTCGACGAGCATGCGGGTCGGCGCGTTGCACGATTGGCCAGCGTTCTCGAAACAGTGGCGCACGCCGCGCGCGATGGCGAGCTCCAGATCGGCATCCGCAAAGACGATGTTCGCCGACTTGCCGCCAAGTTCGAGCGCGACGCGCTTGACCGTTTCCGCCGCCGACTTGGTGACCTGCACGCCCGCGCGCGTCGAGCCGGTGAAGGAAACCATGTCGACGAGCGGGTGGCTGGTCAGCGCGTCCCCGATGGCCGCGCCTGTGCCGTGCATCATGTTGAACACGCCCTTTGGGAACCCTGCCGCGTCGATGAACTCGGCGAATAGCTGTGCGGAAAGCGGACTGATCTCGCTCGGTTTCACCACCATCGTGCAGCCCGCGATCAGCGCCGGACCGATCTTGGCGGCAAGCTGATTGATCGGCCAGTTCCACGGCGTGATGAGGACGCACACACCGACGGGCTCATGAACGAGTGTCGCGTGCGCGCCGATCGGGCGTTCCCACTGAAGCGCGCGTGCGGCGGCGATCGTTTCGCGCAGATGACCCGGCCCGCATTCGGCCTGCGAACCGTGTGACAGGTCGTAAGGTGCGCCCATTTCGGTCGAGATCGCATCGACCATCTCGCCGTAGCGCGCTTCGAACGCTGCGATCAGCTTTTCGACGAGCGCGATGCGGTCATCGAGCGGCAGCGCGGCATAGCCGTCGAATGCGGCGCGCGCAGCCTCGACCGCGAGGTCGACATCCTCGGGGCCGCAAAGCGCAACCCGCGCGCACGGCTCCTCGGTGGCGGGGTTGACTGCGGTGAAGATGTCCGTCGACGTCGCCGGGAACACCCACGCACCATCGATGTAGGATTTCAACGGTTCAAGCTCAGACATAGCCGATGGCTCGCTTCTGATCGGCGACGATATGTTTTGCCGCCATGAAATAGTGGAAAGCCGCCCACAGGCCGGTCGGCGCGAGGAAGAGGAGCGCGTGGCGCAGGGACTCGGCGTCGGGT
Organism: Sphingomonadales bacterium; assembly: GCA_038238915.1. Classification (GTDB taxonomy): domain Bacteria; phylum Pseudomonadota; class Alphaproteobacteria; order Sphingomonadales; family Sphingomonadaceae; genus JAVVHE01. Next base: position 28,244 of record JBBSFH010000003.1, on the reverse strand, counting down.
CCGGCGGGTCCGGCGAAATAGTCGCTTAGCCAACCCACACCCTGCGGTGCGATGATCAGGTTGAAGATGTTGGCCACCAGCAGCGCGATCGCGCTGAACATCGCGCGCATCTTGGGCGGTGCAAGATTCTGCCCCAATGCGAACGCCGGACCGATGTAGAAATACACCGCCGGGATGAACACCCACAGCATCAGCGTCGCGGTGTGGAGCGAGTGTGTGTAATAGACGAGGATCGACGGGATCGTCGCCACCGCCGTGACGCCGCCGAGCAGGAAGACGATCCGGCGCGGATTGACGAAAGACGGTCGTGACAGAAGCCACGCGGTCAGCAGCGACGCCGAAATGCCCATGATCAAATGAATCGGGCCGACGATCGCGCCCGCCGCGCCCTCGTTCAGATGGTAGGTCCGCTGCAGGAATGTCGGCGTGAACCACATCAGGCCCCAGCCCCAAAGCGCCGACACGCCGCTGCCCGCAATCACATGCACGGCCGCCTTCTGGCTGAAGAAGAAGCGCAGTGTCTCGGCGAAGGAGGGTGTGTTGTCGTTCACGACCTTGTCGAGGCGGCCACGCTGCGGCTCGCGGACGGTGAGCAGGATGAGCAACGCCAGCAGAACGCCCGGGATGCCGAGCACGAGGAACGCCGCGCGCCAGCCATGCGCGTGCGATACCGCGCCCGCCATATCCGCGCCGAGCCACGCACCGATCGGCGCCCCGAGACAGAAGATGGTGAGCGCCATCGGCCGGAAGGCTGCAGGGAAATAATCGCACACGATCGAATTGCACGAAGGCGTACCGCCCGCCTCGCCGACGCCGACGCCGATTCGCGCGAGCAGCAACTGGGTATAGCTGCGCGACAGGCCGCATAAAGTTGTCATCAGCGACCACAGCGCCATCGACGCGGCAAGGAGATTACGGCGGCTGTATCGATCGGCAATCCACGACATCGGGATGCCCATGGTGACGTAGAATAGCGCGAGCGAGACGCCGGTCAGGAAGGCGATGCCGCCATCACTGAGGTGCATTTCGACGCGGATCTGTTCGAGCACGGTCGACATAACATAGCGATCCGCGATGTTGATCGTGTAGGCGAGCATCATCACGAAGAGGACGTACCAGCGCAGCGTTTCACTTACGCTGCTTGTTTCCGATATTGGAGCTTCGGTCGTGGCTGCTGGGGCGGCGATCATTTCAGGCCGCCAGAGCGGGGCCAAGCGCGGCGCGGAGCGGCCCGAGATATGGCGAATAGTTTTCCCACTGATCAAGTCCACTTCTGAAAATCGGCTGTCGTACCTGTTCGGAGCTGGCGGTGCGCACGGCGCGGTCGGTGTTATGGAAGTTTATGCAGGCGCGTTCGAACGGGAGCCCGCAGAAATCGAGCAGGCGGCGGACCTGCGGCTCAAAATCGGTGACCACGTCCTCGTAGGACACACGGAGGATCTTGCCCGGGCTGACCTTGTCCCAGTGGTACATCAGCGCGACATAATCGTAGTAATAGCGGCCGATTTCGTCGAGGCCATAGGTGAACTCCTGCCCCTCTGCGAACAGTTGCTTGAAGCCGCTGAAACAGCAGCCCATCGCGGCACGTCGTGCATCGATGATCTTGGCGTTGGGCAGGATCATCTGGATCAATCCGATATGGCGGAAATTGTTTGGCATCTTGTCGATAAAGAAAGCCCTGCCCGCCTTGCGATGGATCGCCGCGTCCCGAATATATTCGTCCCCGAACTGCTGAAGATCTTCAACGGACAGCTCACCGAGATTAGCGGGATAGCGTGATTCGTCGCCCGCCCATTTTCGACGCGAAAGACGGTGCGCGAGCGTGAGGATGTTGGGCAGCTCCATCGTACCCTCGACCATGCTGTGCGAGGCGAGGATCTGCTCGAGCAAGGTCGATCCTGCGCGCGGCAGGCCGACGATGAAGATCGGATCGGGCACCGAGCAGCCGGCGCCCTCATGCTGCGCAAGCACGTCACCAGTCACGAGTTCGCGCTGGAGGCGCATTTCGTTCGCGAGCCGCTCGGGATCGTATTTCAGCTCTTCGCGCTTGAGGCGATTGCCGCGCTCGTAATATTCGAACGACGACCCGTAGTCACCGCAATCCTCCAAGGCTTTTCCAAGCGCGAAGCACAGGTGATAGCGGTTTTCGATCGTGATCGTGGGATGCGTCTCGCGCTCGCGCATCTGGTCGATTTCGCGCTCGTCGAAGCGGTAGGTCTTCAGGTTGGCGAGGCTCCAGTAGGCATCGCCGCAGTCAGGCATCGCGCCATAGGTCCGCCGATAGGCGGCAATGGCGTCGTCCTGCCGTCCCACCGTTTTCAGCGCATGGCCGTAAGTCAGATTGATACCTGGATTGTTGGGTGCCGTTTCCAGCAGCGCTTCATAGACTTCGATGGCGGCATCGAAATTGCCGACCGCCAGATTCTCATGCGCGAACAACATTTCGAATTCGGGATTTCCCGGTTCCTCGCCGCGCAGCTCGGTCGCTTCGACCAGCGACTTTTCGAACTTCTGACGCTTGTTGAGCAGCCGCACATAATCAAAGCGTGCATTCACATCCTCAGGTGCGAGAACCTTGCACGATTCGAGCAGGAATTCGGCTTCGTCAAACGCGTTGAACCGCACGCCGATGTCGGCCAGCAGCCGCATCGCATCGATATTATGTCCGTTATTCTGCAGGAAAGCACGACACAGCCGTTCCGCCTTCAATAGCCTGTCTTCCTGGATGAGGCTCGAAACCGCCTGCAGCTCCGGCGGCAGCGCGGACAGATACGCATATTGCGACTGCGCGATTTTCGCCTGCGTCGGCCGGCCAGCGCTGCGGTGCAACTCGGCGATCTGCTGCCAGCTCGCCGCGAGTGCGCCGTTGTGCGAAACCGCCGCCTGATAGGCCGTCAGCGCCTCCTCGGCGCGGCCCAGGGCTCGCAGACAGTGGCCGCGTTCCTGATAAGCGCGGCCGTAGCTTGGCGCCGATGCAATCAGTCGCGCGATTGTACCGAGCGCGGCGCGGTGGTCGCCGAGATAGCGTTGCGCAACCGCGAGAGTGTAAATCGCATCGCGGTGATCGGGCGTAGTCTGCAGGATATTCGCGCAGACCGTCGCGGCTTCGCGCACGCGGGCCTGCTGCAACAGCGCGCGCGCGTCCTGCAACGCGCTTTCCACAGCGGCCGACGAAGCCTCGGCCCGCATCAACACCTCCTCGCAAGCGCATTCATGATCGACGAGGCTATTAGCGCACGCATGAGCGGTCGTTTCAATCCTGGACGCTTTGGCGTTACCGCACGTTTGAAAGAGCGGCCCCCCGATCGCGCGGGGAGCGCGCCCAGCTCGACTACATCTTGTAAGACAGCCGCACGCCGATCGTGCGCGGGCGCGAAGTCGTCGTGCGCAGATTGCCGTCGTTGGCGCTCTTGAACAGCTCCGGTCGCTCGTCGGTCAGGTTATCACCGAAGATCTCGGCGCGCCACGCATCCTTGCCCGCGCCGATCGACATGCTGAAGGTGTTATACGACGCCAGCGGCTGCGATACCGGCAGTGGCTTGATCACGTCGCCGGGCTTAACGAGCACGCCATTATACGTAACGGGGATGCTTGATGCGTAACCGAGCGTCGGATTGAAGCCTTGGTAGCGGATGTCGACGTTGGAGACATCGTCCGATACCGCGCTGCTGACATGGTGGAACGCCCCCTGGATGAATGGCCGCAGACCCGAGTTCAATTCTTTCTCGTAGTTGAGGCGGACGTTGAACTGGAACTTGGGGCTGAGTGCGAGCGGGCTGCCGAGCGGTAGTAGAACCGTCGTGTTCTTGGTGTAACGGGTCAGCTTCGAGTCATTATAAGAAAATGCGCTGTTGATGGTGAACTCGCGCGTCGCGCGCCAGGTGATGTCACCCTCGCCGCCCTTGATCTCGGCGTCGGAGAGATTGGTCGTGAAGGTCTGGTTCGAAATATTCTGATCGAACACCGTCATCTGGATGTTCGTCCAGTCGATCTTGTAGGCCGCGAGGTTCACCTGCAGTGTGTGGTTCAGCAGCGCGAACTTGGCACCGATTTCATAGTTCTTCACCCGATCGGGCGCGTAGGCATCAAGGCGGGCAAAGTCCGCCTGCGTCGGGCAGGTCGTCGAGGGAACATTACAGGGCTTGCGATTGAAGCCACCCGGGCGATAGCCTTCCGAATAGGTGAAATAGAGGAGCGAGCTATCGTTCGGCTTGTAGGTCAGGTTGCCCTTGAACAGAACGCCATCGTAAACCTTCGGCGAGACGCCCTGCAGCAGCTTGTTCAGATTCGCGCTTACGCAATAGAATTGCGGAGGAGTCGCGGCAGCCGAGTAGGTACCCGTCGCGGGATTGTAAATCCCACGCGAGTTTCCGCAGAAGCTTGTTGACGACGAACCATTCTGCGACGCCTGTTCGTTGTAGTAGCGCAGACCACCCGTCGCAGTAAGGCGGTGAGGGATGATGTCGAACGAGCCCTCGCCATAAACGGCATATTGGCGATCGCGGCGCTGGACATCGTTGAAGAAGCCGACGTTCACCGGGCGCACGCTCTTATCGTAGGCATTGACCGATGGATCGGGCGCGCGCGGATAGATGAAGCCCGCCGCCTGCTGGAGATAGGACCAATCGGTGTTATCGTTGAGCCTGTTTACATCGTAGAAGAAGCCCGCAGTTCCACGGATCCGCCTGTCGGCGGGTGTCGTTACGCGGAATTCATGGGTATAACGATTCGTCTGGTCTCGGATCTGGTAGCTCTTGTTGGGCGTGTAGCAGGTGTTGCCAATGTTGCCGTTGTAAGCAGCGGTATAATACACACCGCGGTCGCATTCGTAAAATGGCAGGAAAAGACCAATGTTCGAGTATCCGCTATAGTCAGACTTTTGCACCACCTCATGATGCAGATACGAACCTGTGTAGATCATCGTCAGGAAGCCAAGACGTCCACTTAGCGTCCAGCTCGTCAGATTGAACTTATCATCGACGGTGTTGTTGCCAAACGCTTTGACCTGCAGATCGCCAACGTCGGGCTCATAATCGAACACGCCTTCGGTCTTGAGCTGCTGGCGCAGATGCATGACGTCCAGTGACCAGTCATCGCTGATCTTGAACGTCGCCGCGATGCGACCGCCAGTGTAGGTTGCGTCATTATAGTGGCTCTTGACGAAGTTTGCGTTGTTGATCGTCTGGCGCGTCGGCACGTGATAGAGGCTTCCGTCGCAGTTGGGCACGGCCGTCGTCGCGGTCGCCTGGCACGATTGGATTGCGCGCATGACGAGTAGCGGATTACCCGTAGGCAGCTGTCCCGCCTGGCCGACGTGACCGTCGAACGGCAGCTGGAAGATGCCCGGCACGTTGTCGATGTAGCCGCCCTGCCGATCCGCATAGACCACCGCGCGGATCGCGAGGCGATCCTTGATGATGGGGATGTTCAAAAATGCGTCGCCGCTGACGCTGTCGTCGCCGTGCCTGGTGAACGAGTAAGTCCCGTCGAAGCCAGCGTGGATTTCGTTTAGATCAGGCTTGTTCGTGATGTAACGGACCGCGCCGCCCTCCGCGCTCGCGCCGAAGAGTGTGCCCTGCGGTCCCGCCAGCACTTCGACGCGCTGGAGATCAACAGCGTAAAGATCGAGGTTGCGGCCGACGAGCGAGGCGGGCGCGTCGTTTACATAGAGCGCCACGGACGGCTGCGCGCCGGCGGTGCCCTGGATCTGCGAACCGGCGGTATCGGTCGATAGCCCGCGAATGTAGATCGACGAGTTGCCCGGACCCCGCGACGCGGTGCGGACGTTCGGAAGATATTCGATGAGCTTGTCGAACTTGGTTATGTTGAGCTTGCTCAGCGTGTCGCCGCTCAACGCCTGGATCGCCAAAGGGATTTTGTTCCGCGATTCCTCGCGGCGCGTCGCGGTCACGACGATGTCGGTGATGCTATGATCCGATTCCGCCGCTGGAGCCGACTGTACCGTTGCCTGCTGGGCCGATGCCGACGAGAGACCCGCGCCCAAGGTCGCGACCACTCCAACCGCGCCCGACAACTTCAGATATGACTTCATCGCCTTCCCCTTCATCGGTTCCGGCATCCCCCAAGGGGCACGGGAACCGTCCCATCCACGGCTAGACTGGAAACCGCGAGGCTGTGGGAGCAACTGACAAATTTTGTCCGAACGGTAGAAAACTTTGTTGTCGATGTGTGTGCTTTCGGTCGCACGCGCTCCGATTACGGATTCTGCGAACTCGCAGCGGGCCGAATCCAGCAGACCGGTAGGACCGGAAGCCCCCTGTTCGACACCAGCAGGCACCAAGCGTTACGGATATGCGTTGATTTTAACCGGTTCGATCGAAAGGGCACTCAGCCCCGCACGGCTGACCCAATTTCTCATTTTGCAATCCAGAACGCCGCGTTTTCGGCACGAGATGGGATCATGCAAAATTCTTATTGGCCGCACTGTGGCCGCTGGTCCACGCGAGGCTTCATTCTTGGCACAGCGTGGGTGCGCCACATGATCGATCTCGCCCGAGTCCGCACGCTTATCGATGAGCGGCGCGACGGGCACTGTCTTCCGCAGGGCCTCTACAACGAAGCGAACACGTTCGAGTTCGACATGCGAGCGATGTTCGGCACCGGCTGGCTCGTCGCGGGCTTCGAGTGCGAGCTGCCCAAGCCGGGCAGCTATGTCTCGCAGATGATAGGCAACTGGCCCGTCCTGATCGTGCGCGACCGCGAAGGCACGCTGCGCGCGTTCCACAACAGCTGTCGACATCGCGGGTCACTCATCTGCCCGCCGGGGGCGGGTTCGGCTCCCAAGCTGGTGTGCCCGTACCACCGCTGGACGTATGATCTGGATGGCTCACTATTCGCGGCGACCCGTATGCCACACCATTTCAGCAAGGCCGAACATGGCCTGCGCCCGCTGCAACTGGAAACCGCCGGCGGGGTGTTGTTCATCTCCTTTTCCGATGATCCACCGCCGTTCGAAGAGTTTGCGGCGAAATTGACCGCGTATCTGGCGCCGAGCAACCTGAAGGACGCAAGGCTTGCGCGTGAAACTGTCCTGATCGAGCAAGCCAACTGGAAGCTCGTTATGGAGAACGGGCGCGAGTGCTATCACTGCGCGACCGGTCACCCGGAGCTTGCGCGGACCTTCCCGGTCGGCATGTCCAAGCATTTTGATGTCGCCGACGACTGCGCCGCGCAGGACTTCCGCGACGCCATGGAAGCAAGCGGACTCGAGTCCGAGCCGATCGAGGGCGATTGGTGGCAGCTCGCGCGCTTTGCGCTCAATCCGGGCGTCGTATCGCTTTCGATGGATGGAAAGCATGTCGTGAAGAAGCTTTTGTCCGATGCGAACGGTGGTTATGTCGGATCGATGCGCCTCGCGGTCGATCCGCATTGCTTCATCCATGCGACCGCCGACCAGATCTTCATGTTCAGCGCCATGCCGATTTCGCCGACCGAGACGCATGTTACGAGCAAGTGGCTGGTGCACAAGGATGCGGTCGAGGGGATCGACTATGATGGAAGTTCGCTGATCGAGCTCTGGACGCGCACCAATCTGCAGGACAAGTTTCTGGCGGAGAATAACCAGCGCGGCGTGAACAGCCCAGGCTATGTTGGCGGGCCCTATTCGGTCGATGGAGAAATGCTCGCGCTGCGCTTCACCGATTGGTATTCGCGCACCGCCAAGCGCTATCTCGAACACCATGGACACTAAGGTTCCAGCGGGGGTTCGCCCGGAAACGCTCGCGGTTGCGTTCGGTTATGATCCCGCCGATGCCCTCGGCGCGGTGAAGCCGCCGGTCTATCTCACGTCGACGTTCATCTATCCGTCCGCGCAGCACGCCAAGGACGTGCACGAGGCGTTCTTCGACAGCACCGGGCCGCTCGTCGGTCAGGCGAACCACATCTACTCGCGGCTCGGCCATCCGGGGCTGGACATCCTCGAAGCCCGGCTGGCAGCGATCGACGGTGCAGAGGCGGCGGCGGCGTTTGCAAGCGGAATGGCAGCACACTCCTCGATCGCGCTCGCCTTCCTGCAGCCTGGCGACAGCGTGCTGCACGGGCGGCCGATCTATGGCGGCGTCGACATGCTGTACGGCACCGTCATGCCGCGGTTCGGCACGGCGGTTGAAATCTATCTGGATGGCACCGATCCGGCGGACGTGCGCGCCGCCGCCGACCGGGCGATGGCCAAGGGGCCGCTCGCGCTCATCGTCGCCGAAACCCCGGCCAACCCGACTGCGGCGATCGTTGATCTGAAGCTCATCGTCGCGGTGGCAGACGAGGTCGGCACACAACAAGGCCGCAGGCCTCTCGTCGTCGTGGATAACACGCTGCTCGGCCCCTTCGCACAACGTCCGATCGCGGAAGGTGCCGATCTCTGCGTGACGTCGCTCACCAAATATTGCGGCGGTCACAGCGATCTTCTGGCGGGCGGCGTGACCGGGCGACGCGAGCTGATCAAGACGCTGCGTTTCCTGCGCACCACCTGGGGCAGCCACCTCGATCCGTTCACCTGCTGGCTCGTTACCCGCTCGATCGAATCGGTGGCGGTCCGGATGGAACGCGCGATGGCAAACGCGCGCACGGTCGCCGAATATCTGCGCGCGCATCCCAAGGTGGCGGGTGTCACGTATCTTGGCTTTCTGGAACCCGGGACGCGCCAGCGCGTGGTTTACGATCGGCAATGCAAGGCCGCTGGATCGACCTTCTCCTTCCATCTGCGCGGCGGACAGGCCGACGCCTTCCGCATGCTTGATCGGCTGAGGCTGATGAAGCTCGCGGTCAGCCTGGGCGGCTCGGAAACGCTCATCTGCCACTCCGCGAGTACCACGCATTACGCGGTGCCGCGCGAGCAGCGGCTGGCAGGCGGCATCACCGATGGCACGATGCGGCTTTCGGTCGGGCTGGAACATGTCGACGATCTGATCGACGACCTTGGTCAGGCTCTCGAGGCGGTTTGAAGATGGTGGGGCCCCAGACGATCGATCCGCACGCGGTCAACGGCAAGTTCGCCGCGCCCGAAGCGCATCATAACCTCGTCGTGATCGGCGCGGGGCCGGCCGGGATCGCGGCAGCGCTGGCGGGCGCGGCGGCGGGCCAGTCGGTGCTGCTGATCGACGAGAACCCCGTGCCCGGCGCGATGATCGGCCACGATGTCCCGCTCTTCTTCGGCGGCCGCGCCACCGCCGCAACCCAGAACGCCGAGCGCATGATCGAGACGATCTTCACAAGCGAGCCCGCGCTTGAAGCCGTCGTCGAGGCGGGTGTCGAACTCGCGCTCGGCACATGCGCCTGGGGCCTGTATCGGCGCGGTCCGGCGTTCGGCACCTTGCCCGCGCAGGTCGTCGGCCTGGCCGATGGCAGCCGCTCGTGGATGGTCGGTTTCGATCGGTTGGTACTTGCGACCGGCGCGCGCGATCTGGCGCTCGGCTTCCCGGGCTGGAACCAGCCCGGCGTGATGGGCGCCGCCGCGCTGCGGATGCTGCTCACGCGCTATCATGCGTTCGCCGGGCGGCGTGTGCTGTTCCTGGGGTCGCATGATCTGGCGCTCGAAACCGCGTTGATGGCGCGCGAGCATGGCGTCCAGATCGTGGGTCTCGTCGAGGCGCGCGACGTACCGCAGGGCCGTGCCGACCTCATCGAAGCGGTCAACGAGGCGCAGATCCGCATTTACTGCGACGATGTCATCACGAGCGCCAATGGCGGTCTCGACGGAGTGGAGCACGCGACTTTGCGCTCGGGCGCCGAGATCGAGTGCGATACTATCTGCCTTGCGGTCGGCCTCGTCCCTGCGATCGAACTGATCGATGCCATGGGCGGCGCAATCGCCCTCGATCCGATGCGCGGCGGCTTCGTGCCCGGCGCGGACGAGATTATTCGCTTCGTCGGTGACTGCGCGGGGCTGGCCGACACCAGGTTCGATCACATCGCCTACCGGATGGACTGGATGCGCGCGCTCGCCGCCGTCTCCGCACCCGACACGATCGTGTGCCAGTGCGAGGAGGTCACCCGCGCCGATCTGCTCGGCGTCCAGCCGCCGCGTTACCTGGGTCGCCCCGCGCCGATGGCCGCGCGTTCGCTCGCAACACTGCTCGAGGATGGTCCGCCAAACCAGGATCAGATCAAGCGCCTCACCCGCGCGGGCATGGGTGTGTGCCAGGGCCGCCGTTGCCGCGATCAGGTTGCGATGCTGCTCGCGATCGAGGCTGGCACGGCCTTCGGCTCGATCCCGCTCGCCACGCACCGCGCCCCCGTTCGCCCGCTGCCACTCAAGATCCTCGCCGACTGGGAGGAGGATGCCGCCATGCGCGCCGGCTGGGACGTGTGGTTCGGCATTCCCACCCAGTGGACGCCCTACCGCGACATCGGCACCGACCGCGAGAATCTGCATCAGCGGATGATCGGCGGGAATATGAGCCTGTGAGCGCGGGCATGAAGGTTGTCGTCATCGGCGGCGGCGTCACCGGCCTCAGCGCCGCGTGGTGGCTGGCGCGTTCAGGCGTGTCGGTGACCGTGCTGGACAAGGGTGTGATCGGCTGGGAAGCCTCGGGCCGCAATGGCGGCGGCGCTTCGCACTATCAAAGCCCGTTGTTCGAGGAAGAACAACGGCTGTGGCCGCAGATGGATAGCCTGCTCGGCTATCCGACCGAATATCAGAAGGAGCGCATGGTCATCGCGGTGACCGAGCGCCAGCTGAACCAGTATCACTACATCGCCCGCATGAACAACGAGATGGGCCACCGCGTGGACCTTCTCGATGCCGGGCAGGCGCAGGCTGCCGTGCCGCTGGCGGGCGACAATTGCCTGGGCGGCATGCATTACCGCTTTGGTGGCCATGCCAATCCGCAGCGCACGGTGCAGGCCTATGGCTGGGCGCTGCAGGATCTGGGCGGCCGTATCGTCCAACACAGCCCTGCGACCGGGTTCGACACAGAGGGCGGCAAGGTCGTCGCGGTTGAAAGTGCGAGCGGACGGCATGCGTGCGATGCCGTGGTTGTCGCGGCGGGGCCGCAGATCGGCGGCCTTATGGCCAGGCTTGGTGTCGATGTGCCGCTGGCGTCGGCTCGCGCGGAGATGATCGTGACCGAGCCCGCACCGATGATGGCCTTGGGCGGAGTCGACGGAAACGGCCTTTACGGACGCCAGACGATGCGCGGCAACCTTGCTTATGGCGGCGGCCCGCACGAGTGGATCGAGGTTGGCGAGACCGGCCCCGCCGCGCGCCCAACCTCGCCGCTGACGCGCAATCTTGCACGCCGTGTCGCCGAGCTGTTCCCCAGGGCGGCGCATCTGTCGGTGATTCGCAGCTGGGCGGGCGTGATCGAGAACACGCCCGATGGCCGCCCGATCCTCGATCGGATGCGCGATCCTGAAAATGTCGTCGTCGCCACCATGTCGGGCGTCGGCTTCGGCCTCTCGCCCGCCTCGGGCCACGCGGTGCGCGATCTTGTACTCGAAGGCCATTGCACCTTCACCGACATCGCCAAGCTCAGCCTGTCGCGCTTCGACGGGATCGAGACGGACTGGCGCGAAAAGCGAGGCTGGCTCGCCGTTTCGTGAACCGCTATTCCGCCCTCGGCCTGCTGCGCGGCGCGCTGAACGGCCAATCCCACTGGAAACCTGCGTGGCGCGACGCCGAGGCGCGCGGGCACTATGATGTCGTCCTCATCGGCGGTGGCGGCCATGGGCTGGCGACCGCTTATTATCTCGCCAAGGTCCACGGCATCCGCAATGTCGCCGTGCTGGAGAAAAGCTGGATCGGCGGCGGCAACACCGGGCGCAACACCACGCTGGTGCGCTCCAACTACCGCCTCGCCCCGCTCCACAATTTCTTCGAGTTCGGCCTGAAGATGTGGGAGCATCTGAGCGACGAACTCAACTACAATGTCATGTTCTCGCCGCGTGGCGCGATCCTGCTCGGCCACTCCGATGGCGATATGGTCAAACTCGCCGAGCGCGGCGACGCGATGCGCTGCGACGGGATCGATGCCGAGCTGCTGACGCCGGGCCAGATCGCGAAAATCGAGCCCCTGCTCAATCTTTCCCGCGCCGCGCGCTTTCCGATCGAGGGCGCGCTCATCCAGCGCCGCGGCGGCACCGCGCGCCACGATGCGGTCGCGTGGGGGTATGCGCGTGCCGCCGACCAACTCGGCATAGACATCATCCAGAAGTGCGAAGTCACGGGCTTCGTGCGCAATGGCGGCAAGGTGACGGGCGTCGAAACCACGCGCGGCCGCATCGGCGCGGGGCGCGTGGGCATCTGCGTCGCGGGCCACAGCGGCCATGTCGCCGGGCTTGCGGGTCTGAAGCTGCCAATTGAATCGCAGACGCTGCAGGCGCTCGTAACCGAGGGCGTCAAGCCGATGGTCCAGAGCGTGGTCATGTCACAGTCGCTGCACTGTTACATCAGCCAGTCGGACAAAGGCGGCATCGTCATGGGCGGCGATCCCGATAATTGGCCGAGCTACGCGCGCCGTGGCCAGCCGACGATCATCGAGGGCGCGATCGCGCAGGCCATCGCGCTGATGCCCGCGCTCTCCCGATTGCGAATGCTGCGTACCTGGTCAGGCGTTACCGACATGAGCTTCGACGGGTCGCCGATCATCGGGCCGACGCCGGTCGACAATCTCTATTTGAACGGCGGCTGGTGCTACGGCGGCTTCAAGGCCACTCCTGCTTCGGGCTGGACCTTCGCGCACACGCTGGCAACCGGCGCGTCGCATGCTCTGAACGCGCCGTTCGGTCTGGATCGGTTCGAACGGGGTGCCACGATCGACGAAAACGGCGTCGGCCCCAAGCCGAACCATCGCTAGCCATGTATCTGATACCCTGCCCCCACTGTGGCCCCCGCGCTCAAGTCGAATTCACTTACGAGCGCACGGTCGATTCGGTGGTTCAGCCCGATGCCGCGACCGGCGTCGCTATGCGCGCGCTATTCACGCGCGCCAACCCGATGGGGCTGGACGAGGAAATCTGGCGGCACAGCTTCGGCTGCCGCGCGTGGATGGTACTGACGCGCCACCGGGTCACCCATGCGATCGAAGCCGTGCGCGCGGTTGGACCGGAGGCGCTGCCATGACCGGCCCCTCGCGGATTGCGCCGGGCGGCGAAACGCTCGGCTTCACCTTCGATGGTGTCGCCTACCGCGCGCGCGCGGGCGATTCGCTGGCAGCCGCGCTGCTGGCCAACGGCGTCGGCCTCGTCGGCCGCAGCTTCAAATACCACCGCCCGCGCGGCGTCCTGTCGGCGGGCGTCGAGGAGCCGAACGCGCTTGTCACCGTCGGCGAAGGCGGCCGAACCGAGCCCAACACCCGCGCCACCGATCTTTTCGTCTATGAAGGGCTGGTCGCACGCAGCCAGAACCGCTGGCCGAGCCTCGGCGTCGACTTCGGCGCGGCGATCGGCCTGTTCTCGAAGGCGCTGCCGCCCGGCTTCTATTACAAGACCTTCTTCGGCCCGGCGAAGCGCTGGCTCCGCTACGAATGGTTCATCCGCCGCGCCGCCGGTCTCGGCCCCGCGCCGACGCTCCCCGATCCCGATCGCTTCAGCCAGCGCGCCGCCTTCACCGACGTGCTGGTGGTCGGCGGCGGCCCCGCCGGTCTCACCGCCGCGCTCGAAGCCGCCGAGGCTGGTCGCCGGGTAATACTGGTCGAGCAGGACGCGATGCTCGGTGCGTCCCTCGTGCGCGACGCCGATCTGCCGGCCCAAGCGTGGCTCGGCGAGACCGTCGACCGTCTGCACGCGCTCGGTGCCCGCATCCTCACCCGCACCACCGCTTCCGGCTATTGGGATCACAACTTCCTCTCCCTCACCCAGCGACTCGCCGAACCGGGCGCGATTCCAACGCACTGCGTCGCCCAGCGCCTGTGGCACGTCCGCGCCCTTCAGGTCGTACTCGCCGCCGGCGCGATCGAGCGGCCCATCGCCTTCACCAACAACGATCGCCCCGGCGTAATGCTCTCGCAGGCGGTCCGCACCTATGTCCGCCGCTTCGGCGTGCTCCCCGGCTGCCGGGTGGTCATCGCCACCAACAACGATGATGCCTACCGCACGGCGCAAGCGCTCGCCGAAGCGGGCGCTGAGATCGTTGCCGTCCTCGATGCGCGTCCCCGCCCGGCGGACGTGGCCGAACGCTTCCCAGTCTTCTGGAACGCGCGTCCGGCCTCGGTCGAAGGCTCGCGCCATCACCTCCGCCGCGTAAGCGCGATCGTCGACGGTGCGGAACGTAGCTGGAATGCCGACCTGCTGGCGGTTTCGGGCGGGTTCGTGCCCGCCGCGCATCTGCACATGCAGGCGGGCGGCAAGCTCGACTGGAACGAGGGCGCGCAGGCATTCACGCCCGGCGCGACGCCCCAAGCCTGCGTCACGATCGGCGCGGCCGCGTCCCCGCCCGCCTCGACCGTCTCCGCGCCTGTTGGTCATCCCAAGAAGAGCTTCGTCGATTTCCAGAACGATGTGACGCTGGCAGATATCGATCTCGCCTGGGCCGAAGGCTACCGCTCGGTCGAGCATCTGAAGCGCTACACCACGCTCGGCATGGCGACCGATCAGGGGAAGACGAGCAACATGCTGGCGCTCGCCCGCCTCGCCGAAAAGGGGCGCGTGGCAATCCCGGACGCGGGGCTGACCACCTTCCGCCCCCCGTTTACGCCCGCCACGATGGGCCTGCTGGGTGGCCCGGCGGCGCGTCATGCGGGCGCGCATGTCCGCCGCATCGCACTTCACGATTCGCACGCGGCACTGAACCCGATCTGGCAGCCGCTCGGCTACTGGTTCCGCCCGCGCGCCTATCCGCGCGGCACCGAAACGCTGGCGCAGGCATCGCTGCGCGAGGCGCGGTCGGTTCGCACCGGCGTCGGCATGGCCGACGTCTCCACCCTCGCCAAATTCGAGGTGACGGGCCCCGACGCCGCCGCTTTCCTCGAACTTGTCTGCGCCACCAGCGTCTCCAAGCTCGCGGCCGGGCGCGGGCGCTACACGTTCATGCTGCGCGAGGACGGCATGGTTTTCGATGATGGCACCGTCTGGCGCGTCGCCGAACACCGCTACCTCCTCACCAGCTCGACCGGCGGCGCGGACCGGATGGCGGCGCACATCTCCTATGTGCGCAATTGCCTGCGCCCCGATCTCCGGGTGTCCGCGGTCAACGTGCAGGAACATTATGCCGGCATAGCGCTCGCCGGCCCGCGCGCGCGCGAAACGCTCGCCGCGCTTGCTGGCACAACCCTGCCGCGCCACATGTCGATCGAGCCGGGCGAGATCGGCGGCATCCCCGTCTGGCTACTCGCCGCCAGCTACAGCGGGGAGCGGGCGTTCGAGATTTACGCCGAAGCCACGCGCATCGCACCTGTCTGGACCGCACTCGCCGCAGCGGTCGAGGCGGCGGATGGCTGCCCCTACGGGCTAGAGGCGATGGAACTGCTGCGGATCGAAAAGGGCCATATCGTCGTCGGCGGCGAGGTCGATGGCCGCCTTACGCCGCACGACCTCGGGCTTGAGAAGATGCTGAACAAGGCTGGCGGCTTCGTCGGCGCGTCGGGTCTGGGCCGCCCCGCGCTCAGCGACCGTGGCCGCCGAGAACTCGTCGGCCTCGAAGCGCTCGCCGGCACGATCCCGGAAGGCGCGATGCTGGTCACGGCCGAGGGCTGCCCGCCCGAGGGGCATGTCACCGCCTCGGCGCGCCACATCCTCCATGGCGGCTCGATCGCGCTCGCGCACCTTGCCGACGGCCGGTACCGGCATGCCGAGGAGTTGATCGCCACCTCGCCGACACGCGGGCTGGCGACGCGTGTGCGCGTCGTGTCCCCGCATTTCTACGATCCCGCCGGAGACCGTTACCGTGACTGAGACGTCGGTCACTCCGCTCCCGCGTGCGCCGCTCCACGCGATCGAGATCTGGAGCAATCCGGCCGCCGTCGCCACGCGGTTTGCAGCGGCGGGCGTGGCCCTGCCGCCGATGGGCCGATCCGTGCAGGCGGAAGGGACGCTCCTCATGCGCTTCGAGCCTGCTGTCTGGCTCGCCGAGGGCGACATCGCGCCCTTCGCAGAGCTTCTGGGCGAAGACGGTTCCGCAACGCCCATCGGCGGCGGAATCGTCCGCGTGCGGCTCGCGGGCCCCGGCTGGCGCACACTGCTCATGGAGGGCGGCGTGTTCGATGCCGAAAGCCCTGAATTCGCCCCCGGCTGCACGGCGGCCACCATCATCGAACATGTGAACGTCCGACTGCACGTCGAAAACGCGGACGCCTGCACCGCCTATGTGCCGAGCAGTTACGCGCAGGCTCTCATCGACTTCTGGCACGAAGCCCTGCCGCTCCTCCGGGGCTAGACGCGCGCCAGCATTGGATCGGCCCCCGCCGCCGGTGCCTCGATACCGCCCCCCGGCAGGCCTCGCTCGCGCAGCCACAGAGCCAGGGTCGCCGCGAACGCGATCACGCCCAGACACGCGAACATGGCCAGCATCGCATCATAGCCGTGCGGATTGATCGGCCCCGCGCCGAACGCATCGTTCAGCGCGCCCGCCGCATAGTTGGACAGCGCTAGCCCGAGGCTTTGGAGCATGTTGATGAGGCCGAACGCGGTTCCGATCCGGTGCTTGTCCACAAGCAGCGCGGTCGAAGGCCAGATAACCGCCGGGATGACCGAGAAGCTGATCCCCATCAGCATCGTCGAGACCCACAATCCCCAGTCGGTCGCGGCGAGAACGAGAAAGGTGAGCGGCATCAGCGCCGCGCCGACCGTGAGCAGCGTCGCGCGCCGCCCGATCCGGTCCGCGATCAGCCCAAACATGGGGGTTGCGAAAATCGCCGCGGCGAACACCCAGCTGTTGGCGATCCCCGCGTCGGCAAGGCTGATCTTCTTCACGTCCTGGAAGAACTGGATCGAATAGGTCGATCGGAAAGGGAAGAACACGCTCGCGAACAGGATGTTCAGCGCCAGCAAATACCAGAACGATCGGCCGAAGCCGCCCAGCTGCGCCAGCGTGAACCTCTCCCCCGCCGGAGCGATGCCGCGCAGCCGCGCCCAGCGCCGATCGACCGCGTAATAGCCCAGCGCCGCGACGACGCCGCTCGCCGTCACCCCGGCGGCCAGCCAAAGCGGCGGTTGCCACCCCTGTGCGTAAATCTCCGCCGCCCAGCTTGTCGATGTATCCGCCGCATACGAACCCACACGCGCCATCGAGAAGAACAGCGCGATCGCCAGCGCGCCCCCGCCGCTGCGAAACCACTGCGCAAGGCCGACCAGCAGCGCGATATACAGCGTTTCGTTCCCTAGCCCGAACAGCAGCCGCCCGCCAACCATCAGCCCATAGGGCTCGCCGACCGCCGTCAGCACTGCGCCCAATGTGCACAGTAAAGCCGCCCCCAACGCTGCTTTCGCCGCGCCGGTCCGATCGATCAGGATGCCACCCACGATCGCCAGCGGGATGTTGGGCAGGCTGAAGACCGCGTTCAATAGCCCTACCTGCGTCTGGCTGAAGCCGCGCTGCCGCCGTAGCAGATCGGCAATCGGCGCGATCGAATCGTAGGTGTAGTAACTGCCCATGATTGTCAGCGCCGCCAACAACAGCACCAGCCATTTGATCCGTGTCTCCGCGATCCCCTGCCCCGCCATCGCCTAATGCAGGCGCGCGCCCTGACGGCGCAGTTCCGCCTGGACGAGACCGATATCGACATCGTGAAACCCGCGGCCGGTCTTGACCGCGATTGCCGCTGCTGTCCCCGCGCCCTGCCCCGCTACCGCGCAGCACATCATGTTGCGCACGGCCGCATGGCTAATCTTGTCGCCACCGATCGTGCGCCCCGCGACGATCAGATTGTCGATCCCCTTTGGCAGCAGCGCGCGGTACGGCAGTTGAAAATAGCGGCCGGTGGTCGGCAGGATCAGCAGGCCGTATCCGTCGATGAACTCGGGGAATATCCCGATCGAATCCTCGAAACGCGCTTCTCCCCGCACGTCGTCACCGGTCATGTTATAGGTCGCATCGATCTTGCGCGTATCGCGGATGCCGAGCGTCATGCCGAAATTGCGCAGCTTGGCACCCTCGCACCCCGGCATGAAGCGGCGCAGCGCCTCGATCGCCAGCATCGCCTGCCGGCGTCCTTCCATCTCTCCATAGGTCAGCGCGTCGGGATCGGTGCCGTCGAGCGTCAGGTGGACGAGGTTGAGGTAAGTCAGATCGCCCTGGTCCGAGACCGTCCCCCACGTCCCCGCAATCGTTGCGAGGTTCTTGGGCAGTATTCCCGCCTCAAGCGCCTTTCTGAAGGGTTTGCGCAGGAACGGGGAGAACAGCGTATCCTCCTTGCCGTCGGTCGTGATGTCCCATTCACCGTTCCCGGCCCAGTCGGCATAGGTCTGCGGATCGGCTTTGACCGCATCGATGAAGCGCGTCTTGTTCACGCCGCTCATCGAGAACATGACCGAGGCCGACATCATCTCTTCGACCGGATGGCGAAACGTCGGCGCGCCGCCCCGGAAAGCGAGATCGGCGTCGCCGCTCGCATCGACGACGCGCTTCGCCAGGATGGCCTCGCGCCCCGCCTTGCTTTCGGTGATGACGCCCCGGATCGCGCCGCCCTCGATGATGGGTGCGACCACCATCCGGTGCAGCATCGGCCGCACGCCGGCTTCCTCCACCAGCACGTCGGCCACATGCTTGAACGCTTCCGCGTCGAGCGCGTGGCTGATCGATTGCGGTTCGGGCAGCGCGGCACCCATCGCTTTGGCGCGATCCTCGAACTCGCGGCCGATCCCTTCGCTGTCGATGGTCGCGGCGTGGCGATACCAGGCGAACCCCTCGACCCCGACCTGTGTTATGTTGCCGCCAAAACAGCCGTAACGCTCGACGAGCGTCGTCGGGACGCCCGCGCGGGCCGAAGCCAGCGCCGCGGCCAGGCCGCCGGGGCCCGAGCCGACAACGAGCACGTCGGTTTCATGGATGATCTCGATCCGGCGCGCGGGTTCCTGAAGGAAATCATTCGCCATGTCTTGCGCCCACCATGCGCATCGGCAGTTCGAGTAGTAGGGCTCGGCCAAACGGTTCGTCTCCACCCACGCCGCCGTCTATAATAATGTCGAGGTGCGCTCCCACCTCGATTCGGACTGATACTGCGCCGCGTCCGGAGGCAAACCTCACAGCGCCCACGACCTACTGCGCCGTCGGCAAAGCCGACAGGTGATGCGCCAGCCAGACGACCGCGACGAACCCCACCAGGGTAAAATAGGGGAGCAGACCCGCGCGCGGCGACGTGACACGCTCATAACCCTCGTACCCGCCTTCGCTCTGGCTCACGGGAAACTTGCCGCCGTCCTGACCATAGTGGCGAAAGACGAACACGGGCACGATCAGCGCGACCGCGAGGAGGCCGTTGCGAAGCGTCCCCGCGCCCCACACGTTCGCGCCAGCGCCCATGAAGGCGATGTTGACGAAGCCGAACCCCGCCGCGAGCGCGAGGAGCCAGGTCGGGCACCGATAGGGGCGCTCCCAGCCGCCACGGTCGATGCGGTGGATCCAGCCCGACTGTAGATTGAGGAAGTTGAAGATGAAATAGCAGACGTTGGAGATCATCAGCACCGCGAAATAATCCGAGGCGAGCAGCAGGACGAGGTTGAAACCGAGATCGGTCCACATCGCCGCTGTCGGCGCGCCATGCCGATTGACACGCGAAAGATACCGCGGGAACCAGCCGTCGACCGAAGCCTGGTACAGCGTCCGCGATGATCCCATCATCGATGTCATCACGATCAGCAGCAGCGACAGGATGAGCGTTGCCACGAAGATGTTGGTCACGATCACGCCACCGTGGACGATACGCGCGAGCGCGAGCGCCACGCCCGATCCATCGTAGATCTTCGGATCGAGGAGCGCGCCGAGCCCGAGCGAGGCCTGAAACGCCAGCGGGACGAGCGTGAAGATGACGATGCACAGCAGCCCCGCCGCCAGGATCGCCCTGAACGTATCGCGCTTGGGATCCTTGAACTCACGCGTGTAGCAGACGGCGGTTTCAAAGCCGTGGGTCGACCAGCCTGCGCCGAACATCGCCCCCGCGAGCAGCGTGAGGCCAGCCGCATTCCAGGTGCCGAACGCAATATGCCCGGCAGCGTCACGAACGATCGGGAGCAGCGGAAAAAGATGGCTGGACGGCAGATCGCCGGTGACGATCGGGATCAGCCCGACGAGGACGAGCGGGAACAGGCAGACCAGGCCGATGATCTTCTGCGCAGCGGCCGCGCGGGCAACCCCGTGGTGCTGGAGCAGGAACGTAAGCAGAAGAAACGCGGACGCGATGATCGAGACCAGATTGACGCGAAGGTGAAGGCCATCGCTGATGAAGCCAAGATCCACGAGATCGATCTTCCACAGGTTGATCGCTGCGTCAGGCGCAAAGATGCTCGCCATTACATACCCCGCCCCCAGACTCGTGCCCAGCGCAAGCACCGGGGACCAGGCGAGCCAGTTGCACCAGACCGATACCGGCGCGATGAATTTGCTGTACGGCAGCCATGCGGCCGCGCCGTACACCGATGCACCCCCGGACTTGTGCGGGTAAAGTCCCGCGATCTCGGCATAGACGAAGGACTGGACGAATCCCATCAGGATGGAGGCGATCCAGACAACCCAGGACGGCTGACCGATGATCGTGGCGATGCCGCCCATCGTGAGCAGCACGCCCGCAGGAACGCCGCTCGATGCCCAGAACGCGTCGATCCACCCAAGTTGGCGCTGCAGACCGCGTGGACTTGCGCTCTCGCTCATTCCCCGCCGAAGCGCAGCTTGGCAGACAATCCCCAGGTGCGCGGCTTGGCGTAGACGCCCAGCGAATCGCCCCAGAAAAGCGATCCGTCGAAGGCATAGTTGCGATAGGCCCGCTCGAACAGATTATTGACAAAGACTGCAACGTCGATCTTGCCGCGATTGGGCGCAAAGCCGATGCGCAGATTTTCGACATGGTAAGCGGCCTCGCGTTCCACCGGAGCGCACAGCACGGTGAAGCACGTCTTGCCCTGATACAGGCTATCGGCCTGCAGCGATGCCTTGCCTCCTGCGAAGTCGAATTCGTAGCGGACAAGCGCGTTGCCCGAAAAGCCGGGGACTTGCGGAAGGCTGTGCGTCACGATCGTCGCGCCATCCGGCAGCAGGACGTTGTTGACCTCACTGTCTTGTAGCGCGCCGCTCAGTTGCAGCGTCAATCCTCGAACAGGATGGCTCGTCAGGTCGGCCTCGATGCCCTTGATCTTGGCGGGGAGATTGCGGACGACTTGCGTCGAGAACACTTGAACATAGGCCTGGTAGTTGTGGTAATCATAATAGAAGGCGGCCAGGTTGAGCTGGATGCCAGGCCCGATCTTTGTCTTGAGACCGATCTCGTAATCGTCCAGCGTTTCGGGACGGTAGGGGATGTTATTCAGCGTATCGATGATCTGCGAGGGGAAGGGCGTCCCCGTCGAGAAGGTGAAGCCACCCGATTTGCTCCCTCGGTTGTAACTTGCGTAGGCGAGCGTGTTGGGCGCAAGTTTCCAATCGATCTCCGCACGCGCGGTCAGGCCGCTATAACTCGGGGTGGCGGCGCTGGGCTGCACTGTAATTAGCGTCGGATCGGCGGTACTCGTCGGATCTATGAAGTTGATGCCACCGCGGCCAAAGTTGACTGTCAGTCCGGAAATGGACTCGACGCCATGGTAGTTGCCAACTTTGTGATCGTGCCAGTAGCGCAGGCCCCCGATCAGCTTGATGTGCTCGCTGATTTTCCATTCGTCCTGGGCAAAAAACGCGTAGCTCTCCGTGCGCTGCGTAAACGCGACGCCAGGATCATATTGATCGAACGGGGTGGCGTACTTCGCCTTGTATTTGCCATCGATGATCATGCCAAACGCGCCGACTGCGAGATAATTGCTGCCAATCGTTGTCGAGGCGCGCAGCTCTTGCGTGTACTGGTCGGTGTGCGCTTCCTGCGAGAAGATCGTACCCGATGCATAGCAGGTGATCGATTGCGCCGGAGCCACGCACGGTCCCGTTGTAAAAGGATCGAGGGCGACACCGGGCTGGTAGGGAAGCTCGGGATCGCCATCACCGCCTTCGATGTAGAATTTGGACAAATGCTGATAATCGCTGATCGAAACCAGATCGACCGTGCCGAGCCTCGCGGTTAGACGAAGCGTGGCGGCGAACTGCTTGCGATCGACATAAGCCGGGTTCGTACCAGCCGTCTTCCACGGATCGCCACCCTGCGAAGGCGTGATCGACGGGTTGGTGTAACCGTTGCCGACCGAACCCGGGACATTATTGTTATAGGTTGACCAATAGGAACACACCTGGTTGGCGGGCAGGAACTCGCCTTGGAACTGCGCATTGGGGCAAGCCGGTGCAAGCGTGTAGATGCCCGCCTGCCGCTCCTTGTCCGCCTCTGCGTAGCGCAGCGTCAGGCGCGCCTTGAAGTTGCTCGACGGATCCCATTCGGCAATGCCGCGAAGCGCCCAGTGATTGTTGCCGCCCCGATCGGGCTGACCCGGCGTGATGTTCTTGATGTAGCCGTCATCATGATCGTAAATGCCCGCAAGACGAACCTTCAACTGCTGCGTGAGCGGCCCTGAAATCGCGCCTTCGATGATCGTCTGATTGTAGCGCCCATAGGTTCCACTCAGAAACCCTTCGAGTGCGTCGGTCGGCTGGTTCGAGATGAACTGGACTGCGCCCCCGGTGGCGTTGCGACCAAACAGCGTTCCCTGTGGTCCGCGCAGCGCCTCGGTCCGCGCGAGATCAAAGATAGGGAAGCTCGCAGTCGTGATCGAGCTTGCGTAGGAATCGTCCTGATATACGGCGACCGGCGGCTCCTGCTGGTCTCCATAATCGTTCTGCGAAACGCCGCGAATGTTGAACACGACCTGCGACGAGGAATAGGCGTTGAATTTGAGATTGGGGATCGCGCGCACGATGTCGGTCGCGTTGTTTATGTTCAGGTTCTGCAGTTGCGCGCCGTTTAGCACCGTCACCGCGATGCCGACATCCTGAAGTCGCTGTTCGCGGCGTTGGGCGGTCACAACGATGTCTGCCGGCAGGGCTGCAGCAACTGTAGAGGCCGCCGTTTGTGCCGATGCGGCACCGGGGAACATGATACTGATCAATGCCGTCCCGGCGCACAAGCGGTACAGGCTGCGTGCGCTTGCCGACCACAGAGACGCGTGCATGACCAATCCCCCGAAAATTCCGAGATTTCAGCCCGGATTGCCGCAGCATGCAGCAAGAGGGAGGAGGCGACAAGGCGGGTACTCCGGCCCTGAGTAGCCCACGTTGCGGATTGGCTAATATTCTGCTATTTCAGTTATTTAGTTGGAATAATGTTTCATCGCAGGCTCGCTTGTCTTCCATCATTTGCTCGAGCGGGCTGACGCGATGTTGGTGAAGTCCAACACCCAGAGCCGTGTGTAGCCCGCGCAAGCAGAAGCAGTGGCGCAAGGGCGAGGCGAGCAAAGCGCAGCTCGTGATCAGCGGACCGCAGCTTGGTCCCGCTCCAGCGCTGTTCGTCGACAACATTTGGCGATTGGTCACGCCCGCGCAGCATTAGTCGAGCAATACGGCCCCGCGATCGAAGCGCGCGCGCGTGATCGCAATCGGACGCGTAGCGCGACGGGGCGGCGGCGAACCTGCCCCGCGCCGGATGCAGGAGACGATAATGCTGAAATCGATAATGATCGCGGGCCTAGCGCTCGCAACGGTGCTGCCCGCCGCGGCGCAGGAGGTTCGCACGACCGAAGTCCATTATGCGGACCTCGATCTGACGCGCGCCGAGGGCAAGGCGGCGTTGAAGTCGCGCATTCGGGCGGTGTTGCCTCAGGTGTGCGGCGAGCGCGGCGGTGCCCCGCTGGCGACTGAGATCGAGATCAATCAGTGCCGCGCTACGGCCATGGCGGACGCCCGCCTCAAGATGAACCAGGCGGTTGCGCGGGCGCAGGCGCGCGCAACGATCGCTTCGCGTTGATCGCGGCAAAGGGTGGGGCGGTTCGCTAGCGCCCCACCATCGCCTTGGCCGCCGCAAGATGCGAGCGACCGATACGAAGGCGGGTACCACCCGCCAGTTCCGCCTGCCAATTGCCCTCCCCATCATGCGCAAGGCGCGCGATGCGATCACGCCGCACGATGGCGGAGCGATGCACGCGGATGAATTGCTCCGGATCGAGACGCCGTTCGAGTTCGGCCAGCGTCTGATGGACGAGATAGCTGCGGTCGCCGAGATGCAGGCGCATGTAATCGCGCTCTGCCTCGATGCGATCGATATCGCGCACGTCGAGCCGGATGATCTCGGCCCGATAGGGAACCCAGATTTCCTCGAGATAGGGTGCGTTACCGCCGCCGTTCTCGCCACCATTTCTTGCGGCTGATGCGGACCGACGCGAGCGAACGCGCTCGATCGCCTGCGCCAGTCGCTCGCGTGCGATCGGCTTCAGCAGATAATCGACCGCCGCCACATCGAACGCGCTGACCGCAAAGGCATCGAAGGCGGTGACGAAGACGATCGCCGGGGCACCGGGTTTGCCGGCGAGCGCGCGTGCGACGCCAATTCCGTCCAGCCCGGGCATGGCAATATCGCAAAGGATCAGGTCGGGCTTGAGCGCTGCCGCCAATCGCAGCGCGGCGTTGCCGTCTGAGGCGGTGCCTGCCAGTTCGAGATCGGCAAGATCGGCGCACAGAAGTTGCAGGCGTTCGACGGCGAGCGGCTCGTCGTCGACGATCATCGTGCGCAGCCTTGGTTCAGCAGTCACGATGCGTCACGGGGACACGGATCGCCGAGCGCCAGCCGCCGGTGGCGCGCGGTCCGAAGCTGCATTCGGCCTCTGTTCCGAAGCGGGCAAGCAGGCGGGCACGCACGTTTGCCAGTCCGACCGCACTCGCGCGGGGCGTGGATTGGCAGACCATCGGGCCATCGTTCTCCACCAGCAGCGTCAACCCGGTCCCGTTCGCGCGCGCGCGGATGATCAGATTGACCGGCTCGGTGCTCGCTGCCACCCCGTGTTTGATCGCGTTCTCGACGAGGGGCTGCAGGATCAGCGTGGGCACGCAGTCCGCCTCCAGCTCGGGCGGGACATCGATCTCCACGCGCAGCCGTTCGGGGAAGCGCACGGCCTCGATATCCAAGTACAGTCGCTGGAGGCGGATTTCTTCGGAAAGCGGCACGTCCTCGATTGGATCGGTGGCGAGGCTGGTACGGAAGAAGGTGGAGAGATTGAGGATCATGCGCTCGGCCTCTTCCGGGCGCGCGCGCAATACGAGTGCGGACAGCGAGTTCAGTGCGTTGAACAGGAAGTGCGGGTTGATCTGATAGCGCAGCGCGCGCAGCTGCGCATCGCGAGCCTGCGCGGTCGCTTCGAGCGCGGTGCGCTCGGCCGCGTGCGCGCGCTGTGCGTAACCGACCGCCAGATAAAGTGCGCCCCACGCGGCAAAGAAGAAGTACCAGCCGATGGCGCTATCGAGAACGAGCTTCCAGGTTGCGAGATGATGCGATTCGCTTGCCAATTCGGCGAGCATGAACTGAGTTGGGTATAGCCGATAAAAGACATAGCCGTTGACGAATGCGTATATCGTGGCGAAGAGCGCCGCGCCCAGAGCAATCGCATAGACGCGCTGCCACAGCTGACTGCGATCCAGCGGACGAATCAGGCGGTGGAACGCGAACGTCAGCGCTACGCCTGCCACGCACACAAGAGCGCGACGCGGCAGCATATCGAGCTGTTCAGCCGCAGGCGCCCAGAACGACATGCGCAGCGTGTTAACGACGAAATAGATCAGCCAGAACGCACCGATGGTCATACGAACCAGCCGCGGCGGATCAGCGGCAGTGCCTTGGGACGTGAGCGCGGGCGTGCGAACGAGCATCGAAGCAATCTAGCGCGCTCAGGGGCGATGCGGCGAGGGTTTCTGGTCGATGAACGACGGGGATTGGTCGAAGCGTCCGAGCAGTGCCGCGTTCGATCCGGCGCGAGGGAGGGTGGGCAGCGCACCGCGATGACTTGGTTCTGGAGGGAAGCAACATCGAGCCGCATCCCAAATGTTGGAACAAGTGTAGGGGCGGCTGCCATCCAAAAAAGGTCGCGCGATATCAATGGAATATGCGATCGACTTGGCGGGCCACGACCGATGAAGATGATCACTACGAATACGCCATAGCACTATGATGGGCATATCTAGTGATCCATGGCGCTTCGCTTCCATACGCTGCATAGCCATGTTGACCGAGCCTGCTAATGAGCGATCGCTTTTGACACGGCCTCAAGGGCGTCAACTAAAGCTGGCAGCAACCCCGTCGCTTTCGCCACGGCAATGGGAGCTGCCGCTATCAGAGCGGCATCGACGAACTTCGTTGTCCGAGTTCCAAGCCACTTTCCGAATGTGGCCGCCAGACTGAGCAGTTTTGCGCTTCGAGTTCTGACAAGTTCCTTGTCGGGGCTGGGCTTCTCCAGCTCCTGTTCAATGACACCGATATCGTCCAGCGCATCGCGTAGCAGCTCGATTTCACTGTTGTGGTTTTCTTGCTCAGGCGGCCCATTGTGCCCCCGCCATGCAAGTTCGCGTTCAAATCCTTCGATGTGGCCGCGGAGGATGCGAAGCGCGTCAAGTGCGTTTGACGTCGCATTATCTACTTTGCCACCGGTAGGCTCCAACACTCGGGCGAAGGCGGCGTCTCCAAGCAACATTTGCCGGATCTTAGGACGGACAAGCCGACCGACGCTTTCAGCGGGGGAGAAATCGTTTAGCGTTGGTGCGCCGAGTTCTTTCGCTACGGCTGAGATATTGCGCAGCCTATAACGGATCGCGGCGTCGTTTCTTTGGACAAGAGCATCGTGTGATTGGGCGTGGAATGTTGACCCCTGTTTCGGGGTAATGGGCGCTCAAAATTGACCCCTCCCCGGGGCGTGTTGGTGGCCAGATCGGCGGCTGTTGGTGGCTGCGGATCGAGACGGGGATGTTGGTTGTGGAGACGATTGCGAAGGTCCGGCGCGCTCACCTGGTGGGCGGCAAGGGGATCAAGACGATTGCGCGCGAGCTCGGGCTGGCGCGCAACACGGTGCGCCGGGTGGTGCGCGCGGGCGAGACGCGCTTTGCTTATGAGCGACGGGCGGATCAGCCTCATCCCAGGCTTGGCGATTACCGCGCTCGTCTGGAGGCGATGCTCGCTGAAAACGCTGCGCGGGCGAAGCGCGAGAGGCTGACGCTGACGCGCATTCACGATCTGCTCGGGCGCGAGGGGTGCGAGGCGTCCTACAGCGCGGTCAGGCGGTATGCGCAGCGTTGGGCGAGCGAGCGACGGGGATTCCCGACGGCGACGGACGCTTTCGTGCCGCTGAGTTTCGCGCCGGGCGACGCGTATCAATTCGACTGGAGCCACGAGCGCGTCGAGATCGCGGGCGCGCCGCAGACGGTGAAGGTCGCGCATCTGCGGCTTTGCCACAGCCGACGCTTCTACATCCGGGCGTACCCGCGCGAGACGCAGGACATGGTCTTCGACGCGCACGCTCGGGCTTTTGCGGCGCTGGGCGGGGTGCCGCGGCGCGGGATCTACGACAACATGAAGACTGCGGTCGACGCGATCTACGCGGGCAAGACGCGCCGCTTCAATCGTCGCTTCGAGGAGATGTGCTCGCATTACCTGGTCGAGCCGGTGGCCTGCACGCCCGCGTCGGGCTGGGAGAAGGGTCAGGTCGAAAATCAGGTCGGTTACGCGCGTGACAATATTTTTCGCCCTCGCGCCTGCTTCGCCAGCCTCGAGGAATTGAATGGCTGGCTCGAGGCGGAGTGTGTGCGTCGCGCGCGCGACGACCGCCATCCCGAGCAGCGCGACCGCACGGTCTGGCAGGTGTGGGAAGACGAGCGCGCCGCGCTGACTAATTTCGCCGGACCCTTCGACGGTTTCCATACGGTCGAGGCGACCGCGTCGGCGACGTGCCTCGTCAGCTTCGACCGCAACCGCTACTCGGTGATGGCGCGTGCCGCGCGGCGGGCGGTGCAAATCCGCGCCTACGCCGAGCGTATTGAGGTCCGCTGCGCGGGCGAGCTGGTGGCCGAGCACGCGCGCTGCTTCGGCCGCGACCACACCGTTTACGATCCCTGGCATTATCTGCCGGTGCTGGCGCGCAAGCCCGGCGCGCTGCGTAACGGTGCACCCTTTGTCGATTGGGAGCTACCTCCGGCGTTGACCACACTTCGGCGCAAGCTCGGGCGCGGCGATGAGGGCGACCGGCGCTTCGTGCGCGTG
>JBBSFH010000002.1:0-230189 GCA_038238915.1 Sphingomonadales bacterium | reverse complement strand
CGCCCCGCTGCTGGTGATCGACGACGAGGCGGATCAGGCGTCGCCTGATACCGGTGAGCAGGGGTTTTTGCCGGATGGCAGCTTCGATGAAGATTATGATCCCAAGCGCATCAACGGTCAGATCCGTACGCTGCTCGATGGGTTCAGGCGCAGTGCCTATATCGGCTATACGGCGACGCCATTCGCCAACATCATGATCCACGACGAGCGTGCCGCGCAGGATTTTGGAGCAGATCTGTTTCCGTCGGCCTTCATCGTCTCGCTGTCCGCACCCAACGATTATTTCGGACCGCTTGCGATCTTTGGTCGTGATGACGACGCCGACGCCGTCGGTTTGCCGCTCATCCGCCATCTCGACCAGACTCGCGAGGGCTGGATACCGGATCCGCACGATAAATTTCTCCGACCTGTCTGGTCAGGCGAGGCGCGTGTGCCACCGAGCCTTGCCGAAGCGATCCGCAGTTTCGTCATCTGCTGTGCCGCCCGCGCCGCACGCGGACAGGCAAATGCCCATAAGACCATGTTGGTCCATGTCTCGCGCTTCCAGGATGTCCATGATCCGGTCCATGAGCAGGTAGAAGCTCAACTGCGCTCGATCCGCAATGCGATCGCAGCCGATGACAGGAACGAGCTCGCCGCGCTTGAGCGGCTGTGGCGCGACGATTTCGAGCCCACCACAGACGCGATGGCATCTACCGTGTTCGGGCGATCCGTCCGCCGGGTCGGCTGGCAGGATGTGGTGGCCCGGCTCGGCGAGGAAGCCGACCGCATTCAGGTCGCTGTCTCCAACGGCCGCAGCCGCCAGGGGATTGACTATGATGCCGCCGACGAGGCCGGGCAGAGCCTGTCAGTGATCGTCATCGGTGGTGACAAGCTCGCTCGCGGACTGACGTTGGAAGGCCTTTCCACCAGCTATTTCCTCCGGGTTTCGCGCCAGTATGACAGTCTGCTGCAGATGGGTCGCTGGTTCGGTTACCGGCGCGGCTATGCCGACCTCTGCCGGCTTTACACAACGATCGATATGGAAAGCTGGTTCAGGCATCTCGCAACGATCAACGAGGATCTGCGCAAACAGCTTGCGCACATGCGCGTCACAGCCGGCACCCCGAAACTCTATGGGCTGAGCATCAGCGCGCACAGCATCATGAACGTCACGGCTGCCAACAAACGACGGCACGCCATACTGCGGCCGGTAACCTATGCCGGTGAAGGCAAGATCCAGACGGTCCAGTATCGCGACGGCGACAGCGTCATAGCCAATGCCGGGGCAGTGAACGAACTACTCCTCGAACACGGCGAACCGGAAATCGATCCGTCCCGGCCCGGCGGTCGGCCGCCGGCTGCCGGCCTTCTCTGGCGTAATGTTCGTGGCAACCGTGTCGCGGCACTGCTGGAGTCTCTGGCATTTCCGCCCGAGAGCAGCGATGTCGACGGCAAGCGCATGGCTGCGTACATTACTGCCCAGCTGGAGCAGGGCGAGTTGAGCGACTGGACGCTGTTCGTGCCGGCAGGTGTCGGCGCGGACGTCGAGGTCGCGGGCCGCACTCTGCGCAGCGTGCGCCGCACGCCGATCTCCCGCTCGACGCCGGCGAGGTTCATCACCAAGTCGATCCTCAGCCCGCTGGACGAAGCGATTGACCTAACCGACGATCAGTATGCCCGTGCCCAGGCGGAAACTGACCGTGTGCTTGCAGAAGAAGGTGAGCCCCCTGCCGACCGTCCGGCTGGTCCTTGGATCCGCCAGATCCGTGGTGATGATCCCCGCCGGGGCCTCCTCATCCTTTACCCGATTGATCCTGCAGGAGCAGGGCTCGAACCGGGCACACCGCTGTGGGGTGTGGTCGTAAGCTTTCCGACCTCGCCAACCGCGCCTGCAGAATGGCGACTGGAGAATACGGTCCAGCAGCGGGCCGCGCCGTGACGTCTGTTCCTGATGCGGCAGCACTGCTCGAGGAGTGGACTGACCTGGCGGCAGTAGCGCCCGGCGACCGGCTGTTCCGTACCCGGCGCATGGCCCGGCCGGCCCGGCTCGATCTGCGCGCGGGACTGCGTGAAACCGACGGGGCGCCGTGCCTCGTTGTCGCCCCTGGGACGGCTGGTGGGGCCATCACTTCGTTTGAAACCGGCGGCCTGCGGCTTTCGCGCGTCGCCGATCCGGCTGGCGTCCTGCTGGTCCTGTCGCTCGAGGAGCCGGCGCGCCGTGATCTATTTGCGGCTGTCTGCAGCGACTGTCTGCGCGCGGTGATCCGCGGGGAGAATGAGGCGGAAGACGATCTGCTTAGCGTGTTCGCTGCGCGACTTTCAGCTTGGCGAGCGTTCCTGCGCGATCAGACCGGGGCACTGTCGCGCAGTGAAATGATCGGGATCATTGGCGAGCTGCTGCTGTTCGGCCAGCTCCTGGATATCGGTGCCGATGCGCCCGGCGCATGGAAGGCGCCTGATGACGGCCTGCATGATTTTGAGAATGCGGGCGACAGTATTGAAGTGAAGACTTCGCTCGGCGGAGCGCGACAGCTCCATGTCTCCACTTTGGATCAGCTCGATGACGTGGGGCTCACCTCGCTGCATGTAGCGCATGTGCAACTCACGGAGGCTTCGGATGGTGAAACTCTGGCGGATATTGCCGATCGCATCGAAACACAGCTGAGCAGCGAGCGTGCGCGGAGCGCGTTCCGCAATGCGCTGCTGCGCCGGGGCCTCGCACCGGGCGCTGACGATCTCGGACCCCGTGTGCGAGTGGCTGGAACCGACTTCTATGAGGTACGCGATGGGTTTCCCCGACTGCGGCGGGGCGAGGTGGCGCTCGGCATTGCGGATGCAACTTATCAGCTTGAGGTCCGCGCGCTGGCCGGATTCCAGGAAGACGCAGCAGCGGTGCTAAGCAGGTTCGGGGGCGGAGAATGAGTGATGATGCGACCGCGGAATTCGCGCGGACACTTGCGGCGGAGATTGATGATGCCCGAGACGATCCTGCGGTCGATCTGCCTTCGACAGAGGCGCTTTTCACCCGGACTGTCATCGATGAACTTGAGGAGATCGGGCATTTCGAAGCAGCATTCGATCTGGCGCAGGAAGGCAGGGTGGGCCGCTCGCCATTCCAGATCAGCGGTTATGCGATCGACGAGGATGCCGGGCACCTGACCCTGTTCGCGACCCATTATTCCGGTGACTTGCCGCCCCGGCGGGTATCGGCGTCTGAATTACTGAAGACGGCGGAACGGGCCGGCACTTACGTCGCGGCATGCATTGGCGGACTTGCCGACCGGATCGAGCCCTCCAACACCGAGGCCAGTGACCTTGCCCGGCAGGTCGCATCGCTCGGCGAGCGCATCGACCGGTTCCGCATCGTCGTCCTGACTGACGGGATCTCTGGCGGCGCACTGCCGGCGACAATTGAAAGCCATGGCAAGACCGTCGAGGTCGATCTTTATGACATGGTCCGGCTGCACCGAGTTCTTGGTGAGGGTCAGACGCGCGCCGATATCGATGTCGATCTTGTCGCGCTCTCCGGCCATCGTATCGCCTGTCTGCCCGTGGCGTCCGGCGCGGGCCATTATGAGGCTTACCTCGCAGCATTCCCCGGCGAGACGCTTTCACGTATTTACGACCGCTACGGCACTCATCTGCTCGAGCTGAACGTTCGAGCTTTCCTCGGTCTGTCCGGGCGGAAGTCGGTCAACGCCGAACTGCGCCGCACGCTGGTCGAGCAGCCCGAGATGTTTCTGGCGTTCAACAACGGTGTGGTGGCGACCGCCGATGAGGTCCGCCTTGAGCGTGAGGACGGCGCGGTCTTCCTGACCGGCCTTCGCGGGCTGCAGATCGTCAATGGCGGCCAGACCACCGCTTCGCTCCACCGCGCCCGGCGCAAGGAGAGCGTAGCCCTCGGCAATGTCGAGGTGCCGGTTAAGATCATCCACGTTACCGAAGGCGATCTTGAGGAAATAGTCGGGTCGATCTCGCGAGCCGCAAACCGGCAGAACACCGTGCAGCAGGCGGACTTCTCCGCCAGTGATCCGTTTCACCGCGAGGTCGAGACGCTTGCGAACAACGCTTGGCTCGAGTCCGGTCGCGGACGGTGGTTCTACGAACGCGCCCGGGGATCTTGGCTGGCTGCCGAACAGAAGGCATCCTATCGCACCACCGAGCAGCGGGCGTTCCGCGAACAGACGCCAAAGGCGCGGCGGATCGGGAAACTCGACCTTGCCCGCTACCTCTCGGCCTGGGACGGGTATCCGTGGCGCGTGGCATTCGGCGGGCAAAAGAATTTCCAGGCGTTTATGCAGCGCCGCAAGGAGACAACTGCAGCGGCGCCTGACGCGGCATGGTTTCGGCGGCTGATCGCGCTGACGATCCTTTACCGGATGACCGAACGTCTGGTGCGCGTCATGCAATTCCCGGCCTATGGCGCCAACATCACTGCGTATCTGGTTGCCACGATTGGCGAACGGACCGGCGGGCGTATCGATTTCGATCTGATCTGGAGGCAGCAGCGGCTCTCGCCCGAGCTGGAGGCGCTGATCACCGCCTGGGCACCGAAGATCGACGAGGTTCTTCGCGCAAGCGTCGGGAGCCGAAATCCGACCGAGTGGTTCAAGAAAGAAAACTGCTGGGCCGATGTGCACAACCGGCTGCCGGCGCTTGCTGACCCGCTTCCGCCGGAGCTCAGTGGAGCAGTATCAGGCGGTAGTTCCGTAGCCGCGGGCCAGCCGGCGAGCGGACTGAACGTGGCAGATTATGCCAGGATCGAAGAGTGCATGCGCATTCCCTCGTCAGTCTGGGTCACCACGGCCGGAGCCGGCCAGCGCAGCGGTGTGCTGCATTTCAAGCTCGCCGGCATCTGCATGACGCTCGCCAATTATGCGGCCGGTGGGTGGTCGCGAAGACCATCTGTCAAACAGGCGAAGCATGGGCTTGAGAGCGTCGCGAAAGTTCGCGCCGCCGGGCTTTTCGACGAGGATCAGCGCGAGGCCGGCTGAAGTGCGGGCGCAGGCGTCACCAGGCGCAGAAAGGCTTTGCTTCGGTCAGTTACTCGCCGGGCGGCCACGTCGCCGGCTGATGGCTACGCGCGCCTGCTCGAAGTGCGGGTCTTCCCGTGTCAGTGGGGTGCTGAGCACAACCCGTGGCCGCTCAAGCGCCGCACGGTCCTTTGCAGTTACCTCGCCGGCGATGGCCCGGCGGATTTCGGCGGGCAGACCCTCGGATGGCCTGACCAGGAAATCCGGATCGGCGGTGCGTGCTGCCTCTCCGCGGATCGCGTTAATCCGTTCGGCGACGAGCGCCGGATGAAACGCCAGCCCCGGATAGAGTATCGGACCAAGACCGGTTGCACGCAGAAACTCGGTGCGCGGTGCCGCCGCCGGCGGCGGAGGGACAGGCAGAGGAAGGACGGGCGAGCACAGCAGGTCGGAGAGGGTCATGAACCCGGCGCGCCAGTGGCTGACCTTCTTTTCCTTCCGCGTACAACCCCCGGTGACAGTTCCGACGATGTCGCGTGCGAGGCGGACATTGACGCCTTCAACTGCCGGCAATGCGCCGGACGCTGAAGCCAGTGCCGTTTCCGGATGATAGAACATGTAGAGCGGCAGCGTATCTATGCTGTCCGGCTTTGTTGCGGCGTGGCTGGCCAGAGTCTGCGCCTGACTGCCTTTAGGTGTGCCGTGGTCGAGATGATCGTAAAACCAATAAGTGGATCCGTCCTTCAGTGCCCGGATCAAAGCTCTTGCCCGCCGCGCCGAGGAGATCGGCAATGACCATCACCCCGACCAGCCGGATCGGCTTCTCCGCCGGCAGCACGCTGTTTGCGAGATCGCCTGCGGGGCCGAGCAGTCTCGCAGCTGCGTATCGCGCCCGCTATGCTGCGCGCGCGCAGGACCTGCTGGAACACGACCAATTGGATACTGATAGCGGTCGCGAATGTGGCCGCTTGAACGGATGTCCGCTTAACTTACTCTAATCCCGACGCCGGTTAGTCTCTATCGTCCGACATCGCGGCCAGATCGAGCCCGCTAATCCCATGTCCGCTTTCAGGTCTGTCGATCAGGTCGCCGAATGACCGGGATTGGGCGCGGAGCGGCCGTTAGACCATTAATCCCGCTGGATTTCGTATCGGCACAGAGCGTTGGTCGGCCACGCGGCTGACCCGAGTCGCGGACGCCCGGCGGGGACATCTGCGGGTCTTGGGGTCGTGGGAGCGGCGCATTGTGCGCGGCGCCCAGGGAGACCCGCCATGGCGACCGCGACTAACACTACGACCGCACCGACCGCGACCGCGTCCGCCACCAAGCCCCCATCGAAGTCCGCCGCGGTTACCAAGCTGCTAAGTCGCGGCCGCGGCGCGACGGTCGCGGAGATGCAGGACGCGACCGGCTGGCAGCCGCACACTGTCCGCGCTTATTTATCGGGTCTGCGCAAAGCCGGCCGGACGCTCGACAAGGAAGAGCGCAAGTCGGGCGAGACCGGCTACCGGCTGGTCGCGGCAGTGCCGACCGTCGAGCCGCTGGCTAAGGTGGATCCAGCGCCGAAGCTGAGCGTAGCTCTGCCGGCGGACAACGAGGTCGGCGCGCACGCCAAGGCCAGCGCGTGAGTCTCGACGCGCAGCTTGTCATCCTGTCGACCATGTCGCCTGCAGCGTTGCGGGCGGCATGGCGCGACGCCTATCGTACAGCACCGCCTGACATTCCCCCCGAGCTGATGGCGCGCGCGGTCGCGTCACGACTGCAGGAACGCCGACACGGCGGTCTGCCCGCGTCAGTGGCGCGCGAGATCGCGCGCCTGACGACGCGGCTGCGCAAGACTGACGATGTGGTCGGCGTGCACGACGTGCGGCTAAAGCCCGGCACACGGCTGGTCCGTGGATGGCATGGGCGGACGATCAATGTGCTCGTCACCGCCGACGGCTTCGAGTTCGATGGACGGCAGTATTCGTCGCTGACCCGGATCAGCCACGAAGTCACCGGCACGCGCTGGTCGGGACCGCGGTTCTTCGGTCTGAAGGGTCGGGCATCGATCCGCGCGGCCAAGGTCGATCGCCGTGGCAAATGATCGGGCAAAGCGCTGCGCCGTCTATACGCGTAAGTCGACCGACGAGGGGTTGGAGCAGGCGTTCAACAGCCTCGATGCCCAGCGTGAGGCATGCGCCGCCTATGTGCTGAGTCAGCGCCACGAGGGCTGGCAGCTGCTGCCCGAGACCTACGACGACGGCGGCTACTCGGGTGGCAGCATGGACCGGCCCGGTCTCGCCCAGCTGATGGCCGACGTCACTGCCGGGCGGGTCGATGTGATCGTCGTTTATAAGGTCGATCGGCTGACCCGCAGCCTCGCCGACTTCGCCAAGATCGTCGAGGTGCTCGATGCCAAGGGGGCGAGCTTCGTGTCGGTGACGCAGGCATTCAATACGACAACCAGCATGGGACGCCTGACGCTCAATGTGCTGCTCAGCTTCGCGCAGTTCGAGCGCGAAGTCACCGGCGAGCGGATCCGCGACAAGGTCGCGGCATCCAAGGCCAAGGGGATGTGGATGGGCGGTCCTGTGCCGCTCGGCTACAAGCTCGGCGACCGAAAGCTCATCGTCGACGAGGCGGAGGCAGAGATCGTGCGCCACATCTATGCGCGTTACGCCAAACTGCGGTCGCTCGCCGACCTTGTCGAAGAGCTGGCGCGGGCGGAGGTTCGCACGCGGCAACGGCAATATCGCGATGGCCGGACGGTGGGTGGGGTCCTGTTTACCAAGGGACCGTTGGCATGGCTGCTCGCAAACCGGGTCTACGTCGGAGAGGTTGCGCACAACGGACAGGTCTATGTCGGCGAGCATCCCGCGATCGTTGATCGCGCGTTATGGGAGCAGGTCCAGGAGATCATCGCCGATAACCGCGTCGCGCGCCGCCTCGGCAGCCGGGGCAAAGCGCCTAGCCTGCTGACCGGGTTGATAACCGATCGGCAGGGTCAGCCAATGTCTCCGACCTATGCGGCGCGTGGGGCACGCCGCTACCGCTATTATGTCACACGGCTGCCGGCCGGGGTCCGCAACGCGGACGGCGAGGTGCTGCGGCTGCCGGCTCACGAGATTGAGGCGCTGGTCGTGAATAGCCTCGCCGAATGGCTCGATGCAGATGTGATCAATATCAGCACCGGCGACGCGGCTGCGATCAACACGCTCCGTCAGCAGCGCGCAGAACTCGCCCATTCGCTGCGCGAGGGCAACCAGCCCGCGCAGCGTGCGATCCTCCTCGAACTCGGGGTAACAGTCGCTGTCGGCGACGAGCAGGTCGAGATCCGAATCGACGGCAGCAACAAGCTCATTCCGACCACGACCATTGCCATCCCTGCCAAGCGGGTCGATCGCGGTTCGGACGTGCGTATGGCTATCGCGGGCGATGGCGGCCCGGTTCAGGCCAATCCCGACCCCGTGCTACTCAAACTGATCGTACTAGCCTTTGCCGCGCGCGAGGCGGCGATCTCCGGCAAGCCCGAGCCGCTCGTCGATCAATACAGCCGTCAGCATCAGACCCGGCTCGCGCGGCTCAGCTACCTTGCTCCCGACATCGTCGGCGCCATTATCGATGGTCGCCAGCCGCCAGAGCTCAACGGTCGGCGTCTGCTCCGCATCGCCGATATACCGCTCGACTGGGGCGCACAGCGGCAGATGCTGGGGTTCGGGTAAGGCCGCACGCCCCGATCGGGCGCGCCAATGCCATCACCATCTGCATCGCATCTGCGGCCAGCAAAAGCGGGGGTCGGAGAAAGCCGCCGTTCGCGGGGCTCGTTTGCGCGGTGGAAAGCGTCTCCTGGCCTCGGGCCGCATCACGCTCGTCGGTAAGCGCCCGAAATATCGCCGGAAAACTTCTCGGCCCCGAGCGTAGCCTAGTCGGTGGCTGAGACTGGGACTGGGTGGTGCCGCTTGCGTGACTCGAACACGCGACCCCCGCATTACGAATGCGATGCTCTACCGGCTGAGCTAAAGCGGCACAGGGCAAGGCAGCGCGGTAGCAGAGGGCGGTTGGTGGCGCAACTCGCGGGCAGCGGGTCAGCCACGCGTCAGGAGCGTGATGAAGAAGCCGTCGATGCCGCCCGCGATCTGGCCGGGGAGCGTGCGCAGCCAGCCGCGCGGATCGGGAGCAAGGTCGGCGGGAAGGACGGCCGCGTCGATAGGCGCGAGACGCATCGAGGGATCGACGGCGAGCAGGCGTTCGATCTGCGCCTCGCCCTCCTCGGGCTCGAGGCTGCAGGTGCAATAGATCAGCCGCCCGCCCGGAGCGAGCCATGCGGCCGCGCGTGCCAACATTGCGGCTTGCAATTCCAGCACCGGCGCAAAATCACGCGCGGCCTTCAAATGCAGCACATCAGGATGCCGCCGTGCCGTTCCAGTTGCCGAGCACGGTGCATCGAGCAGGATCGCGGTCTGGGGTGCGGGTGGCTGCCAGACGAGCGCATCGGCCGCCATCAATTCCGCCGACAAACCGGTGCGCGCGAGGTTCTGCGTCACCAGCGCCAGCCGCCGGTCGGCGATATCGAGCGCGGTCACGCGCGCGCCCATTGTGGCTAACTGGAGCGTCTTGCCACCGGGTGCGGCGCACAGATCGAGCACCGCCTCGCCCGGTGCCACGCCGAGCAGGCGCGCGGGCAGGCTGGCGGCCAGATCCTGCACCCACCACGCGCCCTCGGTGAAGCCGGGCAGCGCGGTCACGTCCCCCGCGCGGGGCAGGCGAAGGTGGCCCGGCATCAGCGAGATCGCGCCGAGCCGCCCGGCCCAGTCGGCCGTTTCAGCGGCATCGCGCAGCGTGAGATCGAGCGGCGGCTCCTGACCCAGTGCGTGTGCGATCGCCGAGGTCGCGGCGGCCCCATATGCGGCGGTCCAGCGATCCGCCCATGGCTCGGGCAATGTGGGCGGTTCGGGCAGCGGCGTTGCCTCGCCGAGCAGTCGCGTGAAGAGCGCGTGCGCCAGCCGACGTGGCCCGCCTTCGAGCAAGGCGAGTGCGGTTGCGGTGACCGCGTGCGGCGGGGTGCCGAGCACCCACGCTTGCGCGAGGCCGATGCGCAGCGCCATGCGCGCGCGCGCATCGGGCGGCAGCGGGCGCGGCGTAGCGCTATCGATCGCGGCATCGAGATCGGGCAGGTGTCGCAGAACGCCAAGCACGATTGCGTGCGCAAGGCCGCGATCGTTTGGCGGCAACGACCCCAGCGTGCCGCCGAGCAGCGCATCGAGCGGGCGCCCGAGATCGAGAACGCCGTGCAGCAGGCGCAATGCTGCCAGGCGCGCGGGCAGGCCTGGGATCGCCTGATCGGGAGGAGGGCGCTGCGCGCGGGTTCGGGGATGCGCCAAGGTGCGCGCTATTTGCGCGTGTGCGGGGGTTTTTGGAAGCCGTGTGGTCGCCCATGTCTGCGCGCATGGAAGATGCCCTCGTTCCCGAACCGCCCGAGCCGCCCGTGAAGGTCGATCCCAAGCTCCCTGCCACGCCGAACCCGCCCGAACAGGGTGGCCCCAAAGGCCCGGAACCAACGCGCTACGGCGATTGGGAGCGCGGTGGCCGCGCGATCGACTTTTAGGTGATTGGGGCGGCGGAACGAACACACGTCAGCGCGGTTTTTCGCGCATGGCAGTTCGTCCCTATTGGTCCGGCCAGCTACGGCTGGCGCTGGTTTCGATCCCGATCGAGATTTTCTCGGCGGTGAAATCCTCAGCGGGGATCGCGTTCAACCAGATCCACGAGCCGACCGGGCAGCGCGTCAAATATGAGAAGATCGTACCCGGCGTCGGCCCGGTCGATGCGGCGCAGATCATCAAGGGCTATGAGTATGAAAAGGGACACTATGTGACCCTGACCGAGGACGAGATCGACGATGTCCGGCTCGAATCGAAGAAGACGCTTGAACTGACGCAGTTCGTGGGCTCGGACGAGATCGAGCCAATCTACTTCGAGAAGCCTTATTGGGTGACCCCCGCCGACGATCTGGCCGAGGAGGCCTATCGCGTGATGCGCGACGCATTGCGCGGCAAGAAGAAGGTGGGGCTGGGGCAGCTTTCGCTGCGCGGGCGCGAGACGATCGTGGCGCTCAAACCGTGCGGGCGCGGGATGTTGCTGGAAACGCTTCACTATGCGGACGAGGTGAACAAGGCTTCGGGCTATTTCCGCAGCATTTCAGAAGCGAAGGGCCCCGACGAACTGGTCGATCTTGCCTCGATGCTGATCGACCGGCGGACCGCGCCGTTCGATGCGGCCAATTTCCACGATCGCTACGAGGAGGCGCTGCGTGCGCTGATCGATGCGAAGATTGCCGGGCGCGGCAAGGTGGTCCAGCCCAAGGAAAGCGCGCCGCGTCCTTCCAACGTGGTCGATCTTATGGCGGCGCTCAAGCAAAGCCTGGAGAAAGCGCCCGCCACCGCCGCGAACGACACGACTGCAAAGCCCACGCCCAAATCGCGCAAGCGGGCATGATCGATGGCGACCAAGCTCGCCCGCTATAACGAAAAGCGCGATTTCGCCGCCACGCCCGAACCTGCGGGTGTGGAAGCGAGCAGCGGTCGCAATATCTTCATGGTACAAAAGCACGCCGCCACGCGCCTCCACTGGGATTTCCGCCTCGAATTGGGCGGAGTGCTGCTGAGCTGGGCGGTGACGCGCGGGCCGTCCGCCAACCCGGACGACAAGCGCCTCGCGGTGCGGACCGAGGATCACCCGCTCACCTATTCCACCTTCGAGGGCACGATCCCCAAGGGGCAATATGGCGGCGGCACGGTGATGCTGTGGGACCGGGGCACGTGGACGCCGCATCCGGGCAAGGATCCGGTGAAGACGCTGGAAGAAGGCCACCTCCACTTCACGCTCGATGGAGAGCGCATGAAGGGCGAGTGGATCATGATCCGCCTCAAGCCCCGGCCGAGGGAAAAGCAGGAGAGCTGGCTGCTGCGCAAGGTCGCCGACGCGCGCGCGGGCATCGATCTCGCGGCGGAGTACATGACCAGCGTGGCAAGCGGGCGGACGATGGAGGCGATTGCTGGGGGCGCGCCAGTAAAGCTCGGCGCCAAAAAGAGCGTCCCCCCTCGCCCTCGCGCTAACGCGCCTGTCCCTCTCCCGCGTTACGCGGGAGAGGGAGATGCGACCGAAGGGAGCGAGGGTGAGGGAGGGCGCGCAGCTTCCGGCCGCCCTCCCGCCTTCCGCGCCCCCATGCTTGCGACGCTGACTGACACCCCCCCCGCCGGGCGCGAATGGGTGAACGAGGTCAAGTTCGATGGCTACCGGTTGCTGGTCGCGGTGGGAGGGGGCCGGGTGGAGGCGTGGACGCGCAACAATAACGCGTTTGCTCCCCCCAGCCTCGGCCCCATCGTTGCTGAACTATTAAAACTCCCCGGCACCGCGCTCCTCGATGGCGAGGTCTGCGCGCTCGATCACCATGGGCGGCCGCACTTCTCGATGCTCAAGGGCAGCCTGAAAGAAGGGAGCGAACCGCTCGACCTGTTCCTGTTCGATATCCTCGAAGCCGATGGCAACGACCTTACCGGCCTGCCGCTGACCCAACGTAAGGCACGGCTGGCAGCGCTGCTGAAGCCGCTGAAGCCGCCGGTCCACTACGTCGATCACGTCGTCGGCGAGGGCGAGAAGGTGCTCGGCGCGCTGTGCAGCGGTGGCTACGAAGGCATCATCGCCAAACGCGCCGACAGCAAATACGCAGTCGGCAAGCGCGGGCCCAATTGGCTCAAGATCAAGTGCGGCCACCGGCAGGAGTTCGTGATCGGCGGCTGGTCGAAGAGCGAGAAGGGGCGCGGGTTCGCCTCCTTGCTGCTGGGCTACAACGAAGGCGACACGCTGATTTACGCGGGCCGGGTCGGCACCGGCTTCGACATGGCCGAGATCGAGCGGCTGAGCGCGCGGATGGCGGGGATGGTGCTCGACGCGCCGCCCTTCGCCGACGTGCCCCGCGACGCGCGGCGCGGCGCGGCCTGGGTGCGGCCCGAGCTGGTGTGCGAGGTGGCGTTCACCGAGTTCACGCCCGACGGCCATTTGCGCCACCCAAGCTATCTGGGGTTGCGCGAGGACAAGGCGGCGGGGGAGGTGGTGCTTGAGAGGGCGACCCCGGCCCCCTCCGCCGTTCGGGCACCTCCCCCAGAGGGGGAGGACCGATCCTCCATCTCTGGGGGAGGTGTCGAGCGAAGCGAGCCGGAGGGGGTTGCGCCTCATGCACCAAAGCTGACCAACCCGGACCGTATCCTCTTCCCCGAGAGCGGCATCACCAAGCGCATGCTCGCCGACTATTACGCCACGGTCGCCCCCTTGATCCTGCCCGAAATCGCCAACCGCCCGCTAAGCCTGGTGCGCTGCCCGCAAGGTCGCGGCAAGCATTGCTTCTTCCAGAAGCACGATAGTGGCGGCTTCTCGGACGCGGTTCACAAGATCGATCTTCACGAGATCACATCCGAGGGCGATGTCCGCCAGCCCTACCTGTACGTCGACAGCCTTGCGGGCCTCCTCTCCACCATCCAGATGGGCACGCTCGAACTCCACATCTGGGGCAGCCACGTGCCCACCGAGGAAAAGCCTGACCGGCTGGTGTTCGATCTCGACCCCGACGAAGGGCTGGGCTTCCCCGCCGTGATCGACGGCGCGCTCGACCTGCGCGCGAGGCTGAAGGCGCGCGGCCTCGAAAGCTGGCCGATGCTTTCGGGCGGCAAGGGCGTGCATGTGATCGTGCCGATCGCGCCGGAGCATGATTGGGCTACGGTCAAGACCTGGTGCCAAGATTTCGCGCGCGCCGCCGCCGCCGAACACCCCGATCGCTACACCGCCACACTCGCCAAGAAGGCTCGAAAGGGCCGCATCTTCATCGATTACCTGCGCAACGGCCGGGGAGTCACCGCGATCGCCCCCTATTCCACCCGTGCGCGCGAGGGAGCGCCGGTGGCGGCACCGATCAGCTGGAAGGAATTGCCCGCGCTGACGACGGGGGCGGCGTTCCATGTCGGCGATGCTGTCACGTTGGTGAAGCGGGCGAAATCGGCGGCGCTAAAGTGTTGGGCGCGGAGCGAGCAGCAGTTGCCGCTCACGTGAGCGCCAGCGCTTGGATCAGCGCCGCTTCGGTCGCTTGCGGCGCCGCGACACAAGCGCGCCACCCCTGCCCCGCCGCCACCAGCACGGCGGCTGAGATCGCGCCCACGCAGATGCCCGAACGCGCCACGCCTAGTCGGTCGATCTCGGCCGCAAATTTTCGGGCGGCGCGTGCCGAAGTTAGCAGCGCCCAATCGACCGTGCCCGCGCGCAGGGCGGCCGCCGCTTGGGCGCTCAGCGGGGTCACCTCCATCGCGTAAGTGACGACCGGGAGCAGCGCCACACCCGGCGGAGGCACCAGCGCAGTCCGCTCTTCCGCCGCAAGCCACAGCAGGCAGCGCGGGCCGGGATCGAGCGCGTCCAGCAGCGCCTGTCCTCCGCCACCCGGCCCCTCGCGCACCTCGGGGAA
Organism: Sphingomonadales bacterium; assembly: GCA_038238915.1. Taxonomy (GTDB): domain Bacteria; phylum Pseudomonadota; class Alphaproteobacteria; order Sphingomonadales; family Sphingomonadaceae; genus JAVVHE01. The sequence continues at coordinate 215,744 of JBBSFH010000002.1, read as the reverse complement.
CCCTGCGCGCTTGGCGGCGGCGGACGTTGCCGGGCCGACGGTGTGCGCGGGGAGATGCCTGAGCGCGGCGAGCGGTGCCGCATCGGCTACGGCGCGCGCCGAGGTGATCAGCACGCCGTCGAACGCGCCCTCGGGCATGCGCCAGTCCATGGCGCGGAACACAAGCAGCGGAGAGACGATCGCTGCGTGCCCTGCGTTCGCCAGCACAGCCGCAGTGGCGCTCGCCTCGGGCTCGGGTCGGGTGATCAGCAGGATCAGCGCTGTGGCCCCGTGAAGAGCGCGCGCAGCGCCGGGGTGGCGCGCGACAACAGCTCGGCGGCGAGGTCGCGCGCGGCGGCGGGGCCATCGCCGACGGGCACGGGCTCGCGCGCGGCGGCGATCCAGTCGCGCCCGTCTTCGCTCAGCAGTTCGGCGCGCAGGCCGATCCGCGTCTCGTCCACCGACGAAAGCGCGCCCACCGGCGTACTGCACGATCCGCCGAGCGCCGCGAGCAACGCGCGCTCGCTGTGGACCGCGACCGCGCTCGCGGCGTGATCGAGCTTCGCCAGCAGCGCGCGCGTCGCATCATCCACCTCGCGCGCGGTGATGCCGATCGCGCCCTGCGCGGGCGCGGGCAGCCAATCGTTCGGATCGAGCGCTACGCCAACTTCCTCCATGCCCAGCCGGATCAATCCGGCGGACGCGAGCAGGGTCGCCGCGACCTCGCCGCGCTGCACCCGATCCAGCCGTGTCTGCACATTCCCACGAAGGCTCACGATGGCGAGATCGGGCCGCGCGCGCGCCACCTGCGCGGCGCGGCGCGGCGAGGAGGTGCCCACGCGTGCGCCGTGGGGAATGTCGGCGAGCGTCGCCGCGCCGATCAGGCGATCGGATACGTCCGCGCGCGGCAGGATCGCGGCGATGACGATGCCGGGCGCGAGGTGGGTTTCCACGTCCTTCATCGAATGCACCGCGAGATCGATGCGCCCCTCCAGCAGCGCGGCGTCCAATTCTTTCGTCCACAGCGCCTTGCCGCCGATTTCAGCGAGCGGCCGGTCCTGCACCCGGTCGCCGGCGGTCGAAACGGTGACAATCTCCACCGCGGCCGCGCCCGCCGCCTCCAGCCGCCGTGCAGCCTCGTGCGCCTGTGCCAATGCCAGCGGCGAACCGCGCGTTCCAAGCCTGATTGTCATCCGCGCGTTCATCCGGGGTGGGCGCGCGCCATGCAACCCCCTAGGTGGGCGCAATGCTTGTACTGGGCATCGAATCCTCCTGCGACGAGACCGCCGCCGCTGTTGTGGCTGGCGATGGGCGCATCCTTAGCCGCCGCGTCGCGAGCCAGGATGCCGCGCACCGTCCGTTCGGCGGCGTGGTGCCTGAGATCGCCGCGCGCGCGCATGTCGAAGTGCTCGCCCCCATGATCGCCGATGCGCTGGCCGAAGCCGGGGTGGCATTGACGGCGGTGGACGCTATCGCTGCGACCGCCGGGCCGGGCCTGATCGGCGGGGTGATGGTGGGGCTGGTGACGGGCAAGGCGCTCGCGCTGGCGTCGGGCAAGCCGCTCTATGCGATCAACCATCTGGAGGGCCACGCGCTCTCACCCCGGCTGATCGATCCCGCCCTCGCCTTTCCCTATCTGCTGCTGCTCGTGAGCGGCGGCCATTGCCAGCTGCTGCGCGTGGACGGCGTCGGCGCATACCGTCGCCTCGCCACCACGATCGACGATGCCGTGGGCGAGGCGTTCGACAAGACCGCGAAGATGCTGGGGCTGGGCTTCCCCGGCGGCCCGGCGGTGGAGCGCGCGGCGCTCGCGGGCAACCCCCGCGCCTTCGCCTTCCCGCGCCCGCTGCTGCACACCGGCGAGCCGCATTTCTCCTTCGCCGGCCTCAAGACCGCCGTGCTGCGGGCGGTGCAGGCGAGCGGGCCGGGGCGCGAGGCCGATATTGCGGCGAGCTTTCAGGCGGCGGTGGTGGATTGTCTGTTGGATCGCACACGGCTGGCGCTGGAGCGCGCCGGAAACGTGAGCGCGCTGGTGGTTGCGGGCGGCGTCGCGGCGAACCAGGCGGTGCGCGGCGCGCTGGCGGGACTGGCGCGCGCGCGCGGACTGGCGTTCGTCGCCCCGCCGCTGTGGCTGTGCACCGACAATGCCGCGATGATCGCGTGGGCAGGGGTTGAGCGGCTGCACGCGGGGCTAGCCGCCGACGAGCTGGACGCGTTGGCGCGCCCGCGCTGGCCACTCGATCCCGATGCCGAAGCGGTACGCGGCGCGGGGGTGCGCGCATGAGGCATGTGGGTGTGATCGGCGGCGGAGCATGGGGCACCGCGCTCGCCGCGCACGCGGCGGCGGGAGGCGCGGTGACGCTTTGGGCGCGCGAGGCCGAGGTGGTCGCGAGCGTCAACGCGGGCGAAGGCAACCCCCGTTTTCTCTCCGGCGTGGCGCTTCCCGCCGCCGTGCGCGCGACCGGCGATCTTGCGGACCTCGTTCCGTGCGACGCGCTGATCATCGCCGTCCCCGTCCCGCACCTGCGCGCGGTTCTCGCGGCGGCGAACGTGGGCGCGCGTCCGGTCATGCTCTGCGCCAAGGGGCTGGAGGCGGGCACAGCGCGCTTGCCCAGCGAGATCGCCGCCGATATCGCGCCGCGCGCGCCGCGCGCGGTGCTCTCGGGCCCCAGCTTCGCAGCCGAGGTCGCGCGCGGCCTTCCGACCGCACTGACGCTCGCCTGCAGTGATGCGCGCCTCGCCGCCGCATGGTCCGCGCGGCTGGGTGCGCCATCTTTCCGGCTGTACATATCCAGCGATACGATCGGGGCCGAGATCGGCGGCGCGGTCAAGAACGTGCTCGCCATCGCGGCGGGCGTGGTGATCGGGCGCAAGCTGGGCGAAAATGCGCGCGCCGCGCTGATCGCGCGCGGGTTCGCCGAGATGATCCGCTATGCGCGCGCGCGCGGGGGCCGGGCGGAAACGGTGATGGGACTGAGCGGACTGGGCGATCTGGTCCTCACCTGCGGTTCGCCACAGTCGCGCAACATGGCGCTGGGTGCGTTGCTGGGGGAAGGGCGTTCCGTGGCGGACGCGCTGGCGGGAGGGCGCGGCGTGGCCGAGGGCGCGGCGACCGCGCCCGTCCTCGCAGCAGATGCGCGCGCGCGCGCGGTGTCGATGCCGATCATCGATGCAGTGGCGAGCCTGCTCGTCGGCGCCCCGCTCGATAGCGTCATCGAAGCGCTGCTCGCACGGCCGATGGGCGGCGAATAGCACGGTCCGGCCGACGCTACTCCACCCAGTCGAGCCCCATCTCGCTGTAGCCCGAACGATCCTCCGCCCAGCCTTCCTTCACCTTGACGTGCAGGAACAGGTGGACGCGCTGGCCCGTCAGCGCCGCGATCCCAAGGCGTGCCGCCGTGCCGATCGCCTTCAGCCGCGCGCCGCCCTTGCCGAGCACGATCCCCTTTTGCGAATCGCGTTCGACGAGGATCTGCTGGTGGATCGTAACCGAACCACCGCGCTCCTCCCACTTTTCGGTCTCGACTGTTGCGGCATAGGGAAGCTCGGCGTGAAGCTGCAGGTAGAGCTGCTCGCGCGTCAGCTCCAAAGCCATCAGCCGCGTGGTCGCATCGGTCAGTTGATCGGCGGGGAAGTGCCACGGCCCCTCGGGCAGCACGGCGGCCAGCCGCGACTTGAGGTCCGCTACCCCGTCGCCGGTGCTCGCGGCGATCATGAACGTCTCGGCGAACGCGATGCGCTCGTGCGCTTTCACCGCCAAGGGCAGCAGCCGTTCCTTGGGGCAGATATCCACCTTGTTCAGCACGAGCCATTTGGGTTCGGGTCGCGCCGCCAGGCTATCGAGTACCGCGCCCACCACTTCGCCCAGCCCCTGGCGCGCATCGATCATCATGCACACAACGTCCGCCCCGCTCGCACCCTCCCACGCCGCCTGCACCATCGCGCGATCCAGACGACGGCGCGGCGCGAAGATGCCGGGCGTATCGACCAGCAGCAGCTGGGTCTCCCCCTCGGTCGCGATGCCCATCAGTCGCGCGCGCGTCGTCTGCACCTTGGGGCTGACGATCGCGACCTTCTGGCCCACCATCGCATTGACCAGCGTGGATTTGCCCGCATTGGGCGCGCCCACCACCGCGACCACCCCGCAGCGCTGCGTCATGCGCCGACCCGATCCAAAAGCGCTTGCGCTGCGTTCATCTGCGCCTCCTGCTTGGACGTCCCCATCGCTTCGAGCGGGGCCTCGCCCGTTACCACTACGCGGATCCTGAAGCGCGGCTGATGATCGGGCCCCTCTCGCGCGACCAGTTCATAGGCGGGCAGCTTCTTTCCCCGCGATTGCGCCCACTCCTGCAGGCGCGATTTGGGATCGTGGAACGCAGTCGCCTTCGCGCTCAGCCGTTCGCCCCACGCGCGCCGCACGAACGCGTCCGCCGCCGCCCAGCCCGCATCGATGAAAATCGCGCCGATCAGCGCCTCGGTAACGTCGGCGAGCGCGTTGTCGCTGCGATGCACGCCCGCGTTCATCGCTCCCTTGTCCATGCGGATATGCTCGGCGACCCCCAGCTCGCGGCCGATGTCGGCGCACGAATCGCGATCGACCAGCGCTGCCAGCCTGCGCGCCAACGCGCCCTCCTCCTCGCCGGTCGCCCCGAACAGCCACGCCGAAATCGCGCAGCCGAGCACGCGGTCCCCGACGAACTCCAGCCGCTGATAATCGGGCCGTCCCGCGCTCGAATGGGTGAGCGCCTGGATCAGCAGCAACGGATCGGTGAAGCGGTGGCCGAGCGTATCGGTCGCCCACGCGTCCGCGCTCATGCGGGCCGCCGCGCCGAAAAGCGCAGGCGCACATAGTCGGCCGTCCACCGGCCCTCGCCGTCGCGCAGCATCGGGGCAAGCAGCGCCTCGATCTCGGCGATTGCAGACGGCGGGGCATTGTGGAGAAAGCCGGTGCGGAAGGTCTGCAGCCAGCCCGCAATGCCGGTCGGCAGCGGCGTGGGGCGCGGGATCAGCACCGCCTCGATGTCAACGAACCCCGCCCGCCCGAGCGTGCGCGTCCAGTCCTCGGCCGTCGCATAGCGCTGCGCCTCGCGCCAAACGACGCCGTGCCGATCAAGAACCGCGCGGATCGCCACACGGATCGCGGCGACATTGCCATGACCGCCGCACTCGCCAACAAAACGCCCGCCCGGCCGCAGCGCAGCGAACACCCCGCGCGCGACGGCGTCTGCATCGAGCATCCAGTGCAGGGCGGCGTTGGAGAACACCGCATCGAAGGCACTGTCATAGGCAAGCGCCTCGCCGTTGCCTTCTGCAACCGTCAGGCCCCGCGCGGCGGCAGCTGCGAGCATCGCACGGTCCGCATCCAGCCCGATCACCCGCGCGCCCGTTGCCGCAATGCGCTCGGTCAGCACTCCGTCGCCGCACCCCAGGTCAAGGATGTCTTCTCCTGCCCTGGGAGCCAGCAGTGCCAACACTGCCGCGCCCATCGCGGGCACGAACGCCGCGTTCGCCGCGTAATCGGCCGGGTTCCAGCCGTGCGTGGTATCGCTCAGAGCAGGATGCCCACGCGCGAGGCCCGGATCGAAAACGGCCACTTCCAGATTTCCCACCAGTGTGCGGTGTAGTCGATCGAGAAGAACATCACCTGCGCCTTGCCGACGAGATTTTCCTTGGGGACGAAGCCGATCCCCTCGGGAATGCCGAAGCGGCTGTCGGCAGAGTCGTCGCGGTTGTCGCCCATCATGAAATAATTGTCGGCGGGAACCACATACACCGGCGTATTGTCGCCCGGCCCGGCCGGGATCTGATCCAATATCTGGACTTTTCGCCCGCCCGGTAGCGTTTCCTCATATTCGGGATAGACGCACGCCATCGTTCCATCGGGCTGGCGCGTCGCCTGACCACCCGTCGCCTGATCGCGCGAGCAATCGTCGCTTGGTGTCTGCGGCACGATGAAATCGGGCAACCGCCGCTTGGGCACCGCGATGCCGTTGATGTAAAGCACTCCGCCCTGGATCTGGATCTGATCGCCGGGCATCCCGATCACGCGCTTGATGAAATCGGTGCGATTGTCCTGCGGCGTCTTGAACACAACCACATCGCCGCGCGTCGGCGCGGTATCGAACAGCCGCCCCTCGAAGATCGGCAGCCCCAGCGGGAAACTATACCGACTATAGCCGTAGCTCCATTTGCTGACCAACAGGTAATCGCCCACCAGCAGGCGCGGCACCATCGATCCGGAAGGAATGTTGAAAGGTTCGAGTATGAACGATCGAAACACCAGCGCGATCGCCAGCGCTCCAAGGATCGTCTTGAACAATTCCTTGATCTGATCGAACGCCTTGTTGGATCGGTCCAGATGCGCGGCGCGTGCGTCGAGCGGGGGCGAGGCTTCGGGCGTCATTGGGTTTTCCGGGGCGGGCAAGATGGCGCGTGCGTGGCCGCGCGGGGCGTATTAGTCAAGCGCATCACGCCTTGAGCTTCCACCCGCTGCGGAACAGGCGCAGGCACAACACCCACAGTGCCAGCACGATCGTTGACAGCACTGCGGCGCCCAGTAGCGGCGGGCTCGTCGCCTGCCCGAGGAACCCGTACCTGAAGCCGTCGATCGCGAAGAAGAAGGGGTTCAGATGCCCCAGCATGTTCCACGGCTGCCGCAGCGCATCGAGCGTGTAAAAAGTGCCCGACAGCAGCGTGAGCGGCTGCACCACGAAGTTGGTCACCATCGCGCCCTGATCGAACTTCTCCGCCCAGATCCCCGTCAACACGCCGAGCAGCGCGAGCATGGCCGACCCCGCCGTGCCGAAAAACAGGATCGATGCCGCATGCACCGGCGAAATGTGCATCCCCGGCCACAACAGCATCGCAATGAACGTGATCGCTCCCACCAGCCACGAGCGTGTCACCGCGCCCGCCACATAGCTGACCAGCAGTTCGCCCGAGGAGAGCGGCGGCATCAGCACGTCGATCATCGTGCCCTGCACTTTGGAGATCTGGATCGACGAGGATGTGTTGGCGAAGGCTGCCTGCATCATTCCCATCACGATCAGACCCGGCCCGAGGAAATCCGCGAACGGCACGCCCATCACCACGCGACCGCCGCGCCCGAAGCCCACCGTGAAGATCGCGAGGAACAGCAGTGTATTGATTGCGGGGGCCCAGATGGTTTGAAGCTGGACCTTGAAGAAGCGGCGCACTTCCTTAAAATAGAGTGTGCGAAGTCCGAGCCAGTTGATGGCGGGGATAACGACGACGCCGGGTTCGGCGCGCACCGCAGGGTGAGTGGTTGTGGCCATGACGCGCGCGTTCTAGGCTACCGCTTTGCGTCTGAACAGCGGGAGCGATGCGGCAAATGACATGGACAGCGGAAAAGATCGAGGTTTTGCGTATGCTTTGGGATAAGGGTTTGGTTGCGAGCGCGATTGCAGAGCAGCTCGGCGAGGGGTGCAGCCGCAACGCGGTGATCGGCAAGGCGCATCGCCTGGCGCTTGAACCGCGCCCATCGCCGGTCAAGGGTGCCGAAGACGCGGTCGCGGTGCCGATCGCGTCGGGTGCCGATGCCGCTACGCCGACGCCGGTTGTCCGGCGCGCCAGGTCGCGGGCAAAGCCAGTCAAACCGCAGGTTACCACGCTGCTCGATCTATCGGACAAGGTCTGCAAATGGCCGATCGGCCACCCGGGTGATAAGGACTTCCACTTCTGCGGACGTCCGAGCCAGACAGGTTTTCCCTATTGTGGCGAGCATTGCGCGGTCGCCTATCAGGCGCAGATGCCGCGTCGAGACCGGCCGAACCGTCCGCTGCCGCCAGTTCGTATCCGGTAACGCGCCAGTACGGCGAGCGATGGCGTGCCGCAAAGGTGCTTCACGCACATGACCCTGACGCGAACTGGCATGACAAGTGCCAAAGTGGACCGACACATCGCTGGCAAGTTCCACATGACACCGGACACTCAAGCCGACGCTCACAGTTCTGCCGGGTCTGCTGGCAAGCGATTGATCGGGCGCGTCCGCACCGAGTCTGATCGGGCGACACCGAACGCCTGGTCGCGCCAGCGCAATCCGGCACGACAAACCGCAACGGGGTGAACGCCCCTGGGTCGATCAGGCTTTACATTCAGGGCAGCGCCCGGTCCGGCGGCGCGCCAGCGCCAGGCTCGCCGCTGCAACGCCCATCAATCCGAGCGCAGCCGGTTCAGGGACTGCATGCGTCCCGGTCGGTTTACGCGCACCACTGCCGGCGGTCGCCCAGTGAACCGTCGAACCGCCTCCCGGGTTCGATGCGAGATCCCAGCCAAGCAGGTCGAACGCCGTCAGATCGTTGTTGCCGATCTTGAGCGTCTCGCCCGCGGCAGCGGTGGGGTCGAGAATGCCCAGCCCGAGATTATCCTTCCAGTGGCTCGCCTGACGATGATCGCCATAGAAATAGCCTGTCGCGAACGCCGGTCCGCAAGTTGCACCGCCATCGATCGAAAGACACGGTTTCCCCCCAAGTGTCAGATCGCGCACGCCGTTCTGATACCGGAACAGATCAAGCGGCGTTACCCACGCGGTCGAGTCGAGCCCATAATAGCCATATTTCGCGTAATAGTCTGCAGTATCGACCCCCGAGACGAAACCCAGCGCGTGACCGATCTCGTGCGCGGCAATGCCTACGAAATCATATGTGCCGCGCGCAATCCCGCTGGTTGCGTCAAAAGTCCATCTAAAACCATTGCTGAACGTAATCGAGGCATCGATTGCTTCTCTATTCGGTGCGATTATGCCGAGTGCCTTCTGCTCGGCAGTATTAACCGCCAAGTAGCCATTGCCTCGGTTCGCACCGCTATCGTAGACGTGGATCGACGACTTCGTCACGCCGCCGCGCGTGTTACTCTCGAACCGCAGTGTCGGTGCGAGACTTGCATAGGCGCTGATATCCGTAGCCGATGCGCTGGATCCGAGCGTGGCGATCCTTTGGCCTAACGCGCGGCGGACCTGTCCGTAGGAAACCTCTCCGCTCGACGAGCCGGTTTGGCCGAGGATGCCTGAGCCAAGCTTCTGGAAGCCGACACGAAGGTTGATCGTAACATCGTTGGTAAATGCCGACGACCACAGACCCGCCGCATCACTGAACCCCTGACGCGCGACCGTGCCGACCCCAACGCCGCCGGTGTCGATCAGGTTGAACGCCAATCCAGCGTGCGCGGGGAGCGAAACACTAATGAGCGTCGCAATCGACGACGCAATGAGAACGGAAACGCGCATGAAGGTAATCCCTGCAAAACGGCGAACGACCAACCGATATTGGCCGCGCGCTATCAGACAGGTCCATCAATACCAACCGCAACAACCCCCGTTTCCGAGGCTTTCTTGCAGCCTTGCAGAACGATTATTTACGCAGCCACAGCCACAGCCACTGCCGTTTCCGCAGTCGCGCCCGGCTCGGCGTTGGGATCATAGTCCTCGGTGAAACCCGCCTCGTCGCGTTCGAAGGCGGCTGCCGCAATATCGACACCCGCAGCCTGAAGCTCTGCTTCCTCGGGCGAACGCGCGATGTTGAGTTTGACCGTAACGGACACTTCCGGATGCAGCGAGACACGCACGTCGTGCAGACCCAGCGTTTTGATCGGCTTGTCGAGCACGATCGCGTTGCGCGGGACTTTGACGCCATCAGCATCGAGCGCCTCGGCGAGATCGCGCGCGGTGACCGATCCATACAGTTGCCCCACCGCCGACGCCTGGCGGATCATGACGAGCTTGCGCCCATCGAGCACCTTGCTCTCCTCCTCGGCGTGGGTACGGCGCGTGGCGTTATCCGCCTCGATCCGCGTGCGATCGGATTCGAAGCGCTTCTTGTTTGCTTCGGTGGCGCGCAGCGCCTTGCCGCGTGGCAGCAGAAAATTGCGTGCGAAGCCGGGCTTCACCGCAACGATCTCGCCGATACGGCCGAGCTTTTCCACCCGCTCCAACAGAATAACGTCCATGGCTTACTTCACCAGATAGGGCAGGAGGCCGATGTGGCGGGCGCGCTTGATCGCGGTCGAAAGTTCGCGCTGCTTCTTGCCCGAGACGGCGGTGATGCGCGACGGCACGATCTTGCCGCGCTCGGAGACGAAGCCCTGCAGAAGGCGCACGTCCTTGTAATCGATGATCGGCGCATCCTTGCCCGAAAACGGGCAGGACTTGCGACGACGGAAAAATGCGCGGGCCATTTATGCCTCCACCGGCTGAGGTGCACGTTCGGCGCGCGGCGCACCACGATCGCGATCGCCGCCGCGATCCCTGTCGCCGCCGCGTTCGCCGCCACGATCCCGGTCGCCCCGATCCCGGTCGCGGCCATCACGATCGCCACGGCCCTCGCGGCTGCCTTCACGATCGCGGTCGCGGCGCATCATCGGCGACGGCTCGATATCGATCGCGTCGACCTTGAGTGTCAGAAAGCGGATCACGTCCTCGTTCAGCGACACCTGCCGTTCGAGTTCGTGCAGAGCGGGCGCGGGCGCATCGATCGCCAGCATCACATAATGCGCCTTGCGGTTCTTAGCGATCCGGTAGGCGATCGTGCGCAGGCCCCAAAGCTCGGTCTTGACGACGCGGCCGCCGCCTTCCTCGATAATCTTGGAAAAGCCTTCGCTCAGCGTCTCGATCTGCGCCTGCGCCAGATCCTGGCGCGCCAGAAATATATGTTCGTAAAAGGGCATCGTACCTCATTGCCGATCGCTGGCGGGCCACGCTGGCACCGCCCCTCCGGCTTTCGCAAACGAAAATAGCGGGGCCGAATGGCCCCGCCGAGCGCGCCATATGCACGATGCCACCCCGAGACGCAAGCCGTCCCGCAACCGCAGTCTACGCTGAGCTACGATCGGAATAGGGCGACGGCTCACTTGTCCGGCGAGCAAGCCACAACCACGCGAGCAGCGTCGGCACCCAATACGGAAATACGCCGTATAGCGTGTCCGAGACCGAGTGGGACCGCGCATCGACCCCAACAAAGACGTTCAGGCACAGTGCCAGCACGAGCAGACTGATCGCCCAGCCAGCGATAGAGGCCGGACGAAACACGATCCCAATTGGCTTGAACCAGCGCATACGCACGTCCTTCAAAGCCACACCAAGATACTCCCGGCCCGGCTTCGCATCAAGCCACACGTCACCCCTTGTGCGTGCTCGCGTAGAGCGACCAGAGTTGGGCCACATCGTAGAAAGCACTGCCCTTGGCCACGCTGTCGAACGTTGCGCGACCGCCATTGCTGTCGCCCGCGCGAACCTGCGCGATCCCCTTGAGTACGCGCGCCTGATCCGCGATTGGCGCGTTGGAGGCAGCCACCTGCGCGTAGGCCTGCGCGGCGGCGGGATACTGGTTCGATCCGAACAGCGCATTACCCGCCTCCATGCGGCCTGCGGGCGTCGCCGGCAGGTGCGGGACCGCCGCCACCGCCGCTGCCGAGCGCTGACTCGATGCCTGCACCAGCTTGGCGGTCATCGGATCGCTCGGGCTGACCACATTGGCTTTCTGCGCATCCTGGAGTGCGAGCAGTGCAACGCCAGGTTGCCCGCCAATGATCGCGAGCTTGCTCATCTCCTGCACGTCGGCGGGCTCGGTCAAGTTACCCGTCTGGCGCATCAGCTGGTACATGATGAGGCGCGCCTGATCGCTCATATTCTGCTGCTTCAAGTTAAAGAGCAGCGCCTTGTAGCGTGCGGGTGACGGATCGATCTTGATCATCTGGCGCACGGTGCTCAGGTAAGCGGCCTTGTCGAAGCTGAACTGCAGGCTCGCCAGATTGTCGAGCCATTCCATGCGCGGACCGCTCGAGCGGATCAACTGCTGATAAACACCGGCCGCGCCGCGCTTATCCCCCTTCTTCAAGTAAGATTGCGCGACGACGACCTGCATGTCCGGCCCCCCGGCGCGCTTGGCGAGTTCAATTGCCTTATCGTACTGGCCTGCGCGATAATAATAGGGCGCGAGCATGCGCGGCCCGGCACCGATCGTTTCGAGTTGCTGCGCCGCTGCGGCATACTGCCCCGAATTGGCGTAGACGAACGCCGCCATCTGCGCGACCTTGGTGCGCTCGGCGGGTGTTTTCGCAGCCGAGCGCGCCGCGTTGACCTGCGCGATCGCGGCAGGCCCGCGCGCAATCCGGCGCGCCTGTTCGAGCGGAATACCCACGCCCTTGGACACCGCCTGCGCGGCAGCAGGGAGCGCGGCAAACATCGGAGTGCCGACAAGAAGCGCGGCGAAAAGGCCGTGGCGGAGGCGTGACATCATTGCGTATCGATCCCTCGTTCTAAGGATTAAGTATTGCGGGCTTCGGCATGGTTTCGCTCCGGCGCGTGGCCACCGCCTGAACGAACGCGCCGACATTAGCCGAACGCGTTCGTCACGCAACGGCTTTACGCTTCAGGAGCCTTTTCGGGCACCAACGCCAGCACCGGAGTCGCAACCGAGGGCTTAACCCACAGCGTTGGCGCGTGGATCGCGCCGACAGCGTCGCGGATTTGCGCGAAGCGATCGCCGTTACGCGGACAATCAGGCTGAAACCTTTTCCGATCCCCGACGAATAGGGATGTGTGACCCAACACGCCACGGAGCCCCAATTGAACCGTCGTACCCTTCTCGCCAGCGCCGCAGCGCTCGGCGCGGGCCTTCTCGCCACGCGCTTGCCCGGCGCGCGCGCGGCCTTGCCCGCGCGCTTCCCGCTCACGTTGCCCGACGCCGAATGGCGTAAACGCCTGTCGCCCCCCGCCTATGAGGTGCTCCGCCACGAGGATACCGAGCGCTCCGGCACAAGCCCGCTTCTGAACGAACACCGTCACGGTACCTTCGTTTGCGCGGGCTGCGCCTTGCCGGTCTATGATAGCCGCACCAAGTTTGAGAGCGGAACGGGCTGGCCCAGTTTCTACGCCGCTCTCCCGCGCGGCACGCAGACCAGGACCGATACCAGCCTGTTCATGGCTCGCGTCGAGGAACATTGCGCGCGCTGCGGCGGGCACCTCGGTCATATCTTCGACGATGGTCCCGCGCCAACCGGCAAACGCCACTGCATCAACGGCGTTGCGCTCCGCTTCACCCCAGCCAAGGCCTGAGAAGAAACCCATGATCCGCAACCGCACCCTGTTCGCCGCCGCGATCCTCACCGCGCTCGGCACCGTCGCCGTCACCGCTGCCGGTGGCGCAGCCACGACTCCCCCGCGCACCCCCGCGCATACCGAAACCGCGATCTTCGCGGGCGGCTGCTTCTGGTCGAGCGAAACCGATTTCAATCGCCTGCCGGGCATCGTCTCGATGACCGTCGGCTATATCGGTGGCCATGTCCCGCATCCGAGCTACGAGGATGTCTCGAGCGGCCAGACCGGCCACCGCGAGGGGATCAAGGTTGTCTACGATCCCACCAAGATCAGTTACGCGCACGTGGTCGATGCCTATTGGCACATGATCGATCCGACCGACGCGGGCGGCACGTTCTGCGACCGGGGCGACGAGTATAAAACCGCGATCTTCGTGCTCAGCCCCGATCAGATGCGCATCGCGCAGGCGTCCAAACAGGTCGTCGCGCACATGCCGCGTTTCCACGGCAAGCCTGTCGCCACCGAAATTCGCGCGGTCACAACCTTCTATCCCGCCGAGGGCTATCATCAGGATTATCACGACAAGAACCCCGTCCAGTACGGGGCTTATCGCATCGGCTGCGGCCGCGATGCCGCGCTGCGTTCGATCTGGGGAGAGAGCCCGGCCGACGTGCGCCGTGGGTGAGTCGCGCCGCTTGCGCCGGTCCGATGCGCCCGCCATACCGCCTGAGTGGAGGATAAACGGCAGTGGGGCGCGCTCATGGCGGCTGCGCAGGGCGGCGACGCCCGCGCGTATCGCGGGCTGCTCGGTGAGCTTCGCCCGTGGCTGCTCGGCTATTACCGCCGCCGCTTGCCTCCGGCACAAGTCGAGGATGCCGTGCAGGACGCGCTGATCGCCATCCACGATAAACGCCACACCTACGATCCCGCGCGGCCGTTCGCCGCCTGGGCGAGCGGGATCGCGCGCTACAAGTGGATCGACCGGCTGCGCTCGAGCGCGCGAGCGCCCGATGGCGCAGCACCGATCGAATTCGCGGTCGAAGGCCACGAAAGCGCGGTCACCAGCGCGACCGTGCTGACCGCCATGCTCGCCACGCTCAAGCCACAGCAGGCCGAGGTGATCCGCCTCGTCAAGCTGATGGGGTTCAGCATCGAGGAAGCGTCCGCGCGCACCGGCCAGTCCGAAAGCCTGGTCAAGGTCAACATCCACCGCGGTCTGGCGAAGCTGGCCACCGCCGCCAATGACGATAAGGAGGGTGAGCGTGCCGATGGCTGATGCCCTGATCGATCGCCTCGCCGCCGATCTCCCGCCTGTCCGGCCGCGCCGTGCTTCGCGCGAATTCGGCGTGCTGCTCGGCGTCGCCGCGATCGAGGCGGTGCTGATCCTCGTGCTCGGCCTTGCCCGCCCCGATCTCGGGCCCGTCATGCCACCCATGTTCTGGTGGAAGCTCGCCGCTCCCGCCGCGCTCGGCGTGCTCGCGACCGCCACCGCGCTGCGCGCTCTCGATCCGGCGCGCCGTACCGTTGGAGTGCGGTGGCTCGGGTTGCTGGCACTTGCGGCGCTCGGCGTGGGCTGGGCGCTGGCGGGCGTGGAACCGATGGGCGATCTCGATCCCGATCTCGGCCTGCGCTGCGTGGTTGCCGCCACCATCTTCTCGGTCCCCCCCGCACTCGCGCTCGGCGTTCTGCTGCGTCACGGCGCACCATCCCACCCGAGCCGGGTGGCGGTGGCAGCGGCGATCGCGGGTGGCGCGTGGGGGGCGGCGTTCCTGGGGCTGCACTGCCCCAACGATGGCGTGATGCACGCGCTCCTCTGGCATTCGTTCGGCATTGCGCTCCCCGCGCTTGCCGCCGCGCTGCCGCTCACCCGCGCGGCGCGCTGGTAGGCTCAGCTAGGCTCAGCCGGCTCGCACGCGCACCAGCAGCCGGTCCAAGGCCTCAACTGCCTCTGCCTCCTCCATGCTGGGCGCGTGACCCACGCCAGGCACCACAACCACGTCCATCCCTGGCACCCTTGCCGCCATCGCGTCCTGCGTCCCGGCGGTGAACAGGTCCGAACATTCGCCCCGCACAGACAGCACCGGCACCCCCGCCAGCGCCTCGAACAGTGGCCACAGCGTCACCCCAACAGTCCCCCGGTCGATCGAGAAGGTCCGCGCGATCTGCGGATCATAGTCCGCCACGATCCCCGCCGCATCGTCTCGGAAGCGCCGCCGCGCGTGCAGCGCCCAATCGCTCGCGCCATATGCCGGGAACGTCGGCCGATCTGTCGCCGCGATCGCCGCCGCCGCCGCCGTCCAGTCCTCGAACGGCCCCGTCCGCCCCAGATATCCCGCGATCCGCTCCAGGCCAGCGATCTCGATCACCGGCCCGATGTCGTTCAGGCACGCTCCCGCCACCCGCCCCGGCCGCGCCGCCGCCGTGAGCATTGTCAGCAGCGCCCCCATCGATGTGCCGATGTGCACCGCCTGATCGAACCCCGCAGTCGCGCTCAGCGCGTCCATGTCGGCCAGATAAATCGGCAAGGCGTACGTTGCGGGATCGGATGCCGGGTCGCTCGCGCCCCGCCCGCGGATGTCGGGCACGATCACCCGCCACCCCGCCACCGCCAGCCGCGCCGCCACCCCCTCGAAATCGCGCGCGTTACGCGTCAGCCCATGCAGGCACAGCACCGCCGGTCGGTCAGCCGCCCCCGGATAGTCGCGATAATGGAGCCGTAACCCGTCGGCGGATTGGTAAAAGCGATCGGTGAACATGGTACCCGTTTGCACCCCCGCCCCCACGCCGTCCATTGGGGACCACATGACCCCCGAACCTTCGCGCGCGATTCTGCAGCTCGGTCCCGAGTTCTACGATCCCGTCGCCCCCGCGCGCTTCCCGGAACACCGGCTGCGCTATCGCAACGATGACGCCGCCGCCGAAATCGGCCTCGATAGCCTGACCGAGGACCAGTGGGTGAGCCGCATGGCGCGCTTCGATCCCGTCCCCGGCAGTCTGCCCCAACCGCTCGCGCTGCGCTATCACGGCCACCAGTTTCGCCACTACAATCCCGACCTCGGCGACGGGCGCGGGTTCCTCTACGCGCAGTATCGCGCCAACGACGGCCGTCTGCTCGATTTGGGCACCAAGGGCTCCGGCCAGACTCCCTGGAGCCGCGCGGGCGACGGTCGCCTCACGCTCAAGGGCGCGGTGCGCGAGGCGCTCGCCACCGCGATGCTGGGCGCGCTCGGCGTCCCCACCAGCCGCACGCTCTCGATCGTCGAAACGGGCGAGGCGCTGCACCGCGGCGACGAACCCAGCCCCACCCGCTCGGCCGTCCTCGTGCGACTGAGCCACGGCCACATCCGCATCGGCACCTTCCAGCGCTTGGCGTTTCTGGGCGAACACGAAAACCTCGCCCAACTGGTGGCCTACGTGCGGCGCGAGTTGCACCGCGCGCACGATGCCGATCCCGCCGCGCTCCTCGCGCACACCGTCGCCGCCACCGCGCGCACCACCGCGCGGCTGATGGCGGCGGGGTTCGTCCACGGCGTGCTCAATTCGGACAATATCAACGTCACGGGAGAAAGCTTCGATTATGGCCCGTGGCGCTTCCTCCCCACTTGGGACGCGGGCTTCACCGCCGCCTATTTCGATCACGCAGGCCTCTATTCCTATGCGCGCCAGCCTGAGGCGATCCAGTGGAACCTGCTCCAGCTCGCCAAATCGCTGCGTCCCCTCGCCGGGGCGGAAGCGTTGCTCCCGGCGCTGCAATCCTTCCCCGCCGCCTACGAGGCCGAACTCTGCAACGCGATGCTGTCGCGCCTCGGCGTGAGCCCACTGGGGGCGGCAGCCGATCTCGCGTTGCTCCGCGCGATGGAGCGGGCGCTCACCGAAACCCAGGCCCCGCTGGACCGCTTCTGGTTCGATTGGCGTGGCGGCGTCCGCCCGGCCGCCGGTTACGAGGCGCCGCAATGGACCGATCTCGCCGCCGCGCTCGCGCCGTACACGGCGGTGGCCGGGGCCCGCGTGCACTCCTATTGGTCCGGGTCCGCGCCGCAGACCATGTTGATTGAAGATGTCGAAGCCATCTGGTCGGCGATCGCCGACCGCGACGACTGGCGACCGTTCGCGGACAAGCTCGCAGGACTGCGCCGGATGGACGAGGCGCTTGCGGCGTAAGCGGCCGTCGATCCCGAGCGGTCGGCCCTAGAAGGGCCGGGATCAGCGGCGCGCCCAGCCTCGCAAATCCCCCGCTAAGCCGCCATCGCCAGTTCCGGGCGCGTATCGGCGAGCATCGCGCGCTTGATGCCGCTTGCGCCGCGCACGTGCGCCAGCGCCGCCTGGGTGATCTCGATCCGGCTCGCCATCAACAGTTGCCCGTCCACCTCGACCGGGAAGCCAAGCGGCTCACAGTCCCAGCCTACCGCGAGCAGTTGCGACAGATGGCTGGCCAGATGCACCTGCGTGTAGCGCGAAATCCCGTTCGCCAGCGCATATTCGATCAGTCCCAATGCAAGCTCCCGCCGGATCAGCATCGCCTGGCGCACCGCCCCGATCGCGGGCGACATGCACAACCGCGTGATCTCCCATATATTGGCGCCGCGCGGCACGGTTCCGGCAGAGAGCTGCGGAAATATGTCGCCCAGAATATGCGGCCGCGTACTCGGCAGCAGCCGCACCGAGGCGAGATGCCGCGTCCGTGATTGATCCGAAACGACGAGATACACTGCGTTTTCATCGTCAAATTGATCGATTTCGAAGCATTCATCGACAACCGGCACATCCCATCCGAGCGTGTCCACGAATACCTGTTTACGATCGCGCCACATGTCCGGCATCAGACCCGCGCCGGCAAGGATTGCGGCGGACGCTTTCGTATCTCTGACAATCGACAACATCGAACTTCCCACCAGCTGCATCAGCTTCTTGGGAAGTAATGATACATAAAGCCATACCCCTTTTGAGGGGTAAACGCGCCGATTTAGAATCTATTTCGTTAGCAAAGGTAAAAACTAGTTGATGACGTCTTTGAATGTTAATTGTCCGTCGAACAAGGCGCGAACAACCAGCTCGGTGCGCGTTGACACTCCGTAACGTCTTTTGGCGTTTTCGAGATATTTGTGGACCGTTTGCTGGCTGATCCCCAGCAGCTCACCCACCACCCAGTTGCTCTTGCCCTTCGCCGCGAGGACCACGCAATCGAGCTGGCGCGGAGTCAGTTTGGGCGGTCCGGTATCCGCGCTGGGCTTGGGGGCGAGCCGCCGCGCGCTCTCGAACGCGAAACAGGCGAGGTATTGCATCGCGGGCAATGCGGCCGTCGGCAGCGGGCGGTTGTGGCCGGTCACGAACGAACACAGCCCCGTCGCCTCGCCCGGCACATGAATGGGCACGGTATAGCCCTCGCCAAGCCCGCGCGCGCGGGCTGCCTGCATATACCCCGTCTGACGCCGGGTGAGCGGCAGCAGCCCGGGCAACTCGCGCCAGGTGAAAGCGGCCACGGTGCGCTCGCTCGCGATCAGCACCGGATCGTCGGTGTATCGCTCTTCGCGCAGCATGTGCGCGATCCACTGCGGCGGATAGTCGGTCAGCTGAATCGGGCCAACCGAGTTGCGCTGCGATAGGCGCTGGATCAGCGCGAAATGATCGAACGCATACGCATGGGTCGCCTCGCCGAGCGTTATCTCGATCTGCTCGAGTGTGTCGGCAGCCTTGAGCGCAGTGACGAACGTAATCACCCGCGAAAAATCGGGAGCAGGTTCGATCGATAGGGCTGGCGCGTCGCGCATGCATGGACGTCCCCGCCGCCGCGGGTCTCGCGAGGGCCAGAGTGGGATTAGTCGCAGCCGGGCTTGCTGTGAAGCGCAAGGTTGAAGCCGCGCGCCACACGGCTAGTGTGCCGCTGATGCACCCCGAACGGCAATATCTCGATCTGCTCGGACGCGCGTGGGATCACGGAACCGCGCGCACCGATCGCACCGGCGTCGGCACCCGCGCGCTGTTCGGCGAAACGCTTCGGTTCGATCTTGCGGACGGCGCAGTGCCGCTGCTCACAACCAAGCGCGTCGCGTGGAAGGCCGCGCTGCGCGAACTGCTGTGGTTCCTGTCGGGCGATACCAGCATCCGGCCGCTGGTGGCGCAGGGCGTGCACATCTGGACCGATTGGCCGCTCGCCAAGCACGCCGCCGCCACCGGCGAAGAGCTTTCCCGTGACGCCTTCGAGGCGCGCATCCTCGCCGACGATGCATTCGCAGCAAAGTGGGGCGATCTTGGGCCGGTGTATGGCAAGCAGTGGAGACGCTGGGCGGTACCGGACGGGAACGAAATCGATCAGATCGCAGCGCTGATCGAGGGCCTGCGCACCAACCCCACCTCGCGCCGCCTGCTGTTCACCGGCTGGAACGTCGCCGATCTGCCGCAGATGGCGCTGCCGCCGTGCCACATGACCTACCAATATTTCATCGAGAACGGCCGCCTCCACGGCCTGCTGTTCCAGCGCTCGTGCGATATCGGGCTGGGCCTGCCCTTCAACCTGTTCGCCGCCGCAACGCTGATCCACCTGTTCGCACACCATATCGACCTCGCGCCCGGCACGCTGACCTGGATGGGCGGAGACACGCATGTTTACGAAAACCACGGCGATCTCGTCACCACGCAGCGCACGCGCGATCCGCGCCCCTTCCCACAGCTCCGCATCGCCCCCGCGCGCTCCTCGATCGACGATTATGTGTTCGAGGATTTCACGATCGAAGGCTATGATCCGCACCCAGCCATCGCTGCGCCAGTGGCGGTCTAGCGCTCGCCGCTGTATGTCGGCGGGCAATCGTCCAGGAGCGCCCCCCCATGGCCACCGTCCTCAAGATGCGCAGCGTAAAAGACCAGGTTTCCCCCGAGGAATGGGCGCTGCGCCAGGATCTCGCCTGCGCCTACCGCGCCATCGCCGCGCATGGCTGGGACGATCTCTCCTTCACCCACCTGTCGGCGCGCGTGCCCGGCCACGAGTTTGCCTTCCTGCTCAACCCCTTCGATCTGGGCTTCGAGGAAATCACCGCCTCCTCGCTGATGACCATCGACGGCAACACGGGCAAAAGCCTGATCGATAACGGCATGCGCACCAACCCGGCGGGCTTCACCATCCACTCCGCGCTCCAGATGGGCCGTGCGGACGTGAACTGCGTGATGCACGTGCACACGATCGCAGGCACGGCGGTTTCGATGATGAGCTTCGGGCTGCTGCCGATCAGCCAGGCGGCGGGCGCGGTGGTCAGCGACATCGCTTACCATGATTACGAGGGTATCGCGGTCGACCTCGACGAGCGCGAGCGGCTGATCGCGCACATGGGGGATAAAAACCACATGATCCTGCGCAACCACGGCACGCTGACCGTGGGCCGCACCATCGGCGAGGCGTTCACCCGCCTCTATTTCCTCGAACGCGCCTGTGCGATGCAGGTCGCCGCCTTGTCTGCGGGGCGCGAGAACTTGGCGGTGCCGCCGCCGGGCTCGGTCGAGCAGGTCCACGACATCAGCCAGCGCATGGGCGAGATGACCTCGAACAAGCTGGTGTGGCCGCTGATCCGGCGGCGGATGGAGCGGCTGGACCCAAGCTTTCTGGATTGACTCGGCGGCGTGGGGGCGCGCTACCAGCGCTGCGCATGGCCAGCGTGCGTGAGGAAAGCGAAGCGCCCGCTTCCCGCCTCGCGCGCAATCACATCGGCAATTCCGCGCACGCTTTTGGCGATGGTGAGCGGCGCGCCGGGGCCACCCATATCGGTCTGCACCCAGCCCGGATCGATCAGCAGAACGGTCAAGCCCTTCGCGGCGTCGGACAGCGCGAAGGATTTGGCCATCATGTTGAGCGCGGCCTTACTGCCGCGATACAGCGTCGAACCGCCCGACGTATTCCCCGTGATCGAAGCCAGTCCGCTCGTCATGAACGCAACCGTGCCGCAAGGCGCGACCGCGCCTGCCAGCCGTTCGGCCGCCGCGACCGGGCCGACCGCGTTGGCAAGAAACAGCGCAGAGGATTCCTCCGCGCTCGCGCGCAGTGCCGATTGGTGGCGCGGCCCCCACTGGCCCGCGACGATGAACAGAAGATCGAAGCGCTGAACACCGACGCGGTGCGCGAGTGCATCGATCGACGTATGGTTCGAGACGTCGGCGGTTTCGACCTCGGCGTTCGTGGCGTGCAGTTCGGCCGAACGCGTGCGCTCGGTCGCGGTCACGGCCCAGCCGCGTGCGAGGAACTCGGCGACAAGGCCAAGGCCCAGCCCGCGTGACGCGCCCAGGATCAGCGCCGACCGATTCATTGGGAAGCCTCCGATATCGTCCCGTTGTGCACGAGCGCGCAAACGCCTAAATAGGCGATGCTTCCTCGGAAGATATGGCGATAGTACGAGCCGGGTAATAGTTGTTCGGACCCGGGGGCGGTACCCGGCGACTCCACCACCGGTCCCCACCCACAGGGGGCTCGATGCTGGGGTCGAAATAGGATCGACGTGCAATCAAAGACGGTATTCGTTCGCTCGGCCTGAATGCGCCGTAAAACCGTTCAAAACCATAGATGCTAACGATAACGTGGCATACGCAGTCGCAGCGTAACCAAGTCCTCACGGACGAAGTTAAACTGACGAACGCGCGGCTGGGCCAGCCGGGCAACAGAATGGACTCCAGCGGTTGGGGGGGCACCGGGCAACAGAAGCCCCCCACTTTCGCTTTTGCGCGGTCAACGCGCGTTGACGGGAACGGCGGAGCCGTTACCGCGCCGGGATGCTTGCGCCGCCAACCACCCACCGTCCATGGGGTTACCGCAAACTCGCCGCATTGCTTCCCCGGCTATGGGCGCGCGGAACGCTGCCCGATCCCGATCTCGAACCCCAAACCGTCCTCGCACAGGCGCGGCGCCAGGTTCCCGATGCCGATTTCGGGCCCGAACAGGACTGGCGGCCGGGGTTCGATCGCTTTCTGGCCGCGTGCCGGAGCGAGGCGCGGCTGAACTCTATCGGCCGGATGCTCAGCCACGGCCAGGCGCTCAAGATCCTTACCGAACGCGCGCGCACCTTCGCCCGCCTCGCCGCGCGACCCGACTGGTCGGCACGCAGCCTCGTGCCGCCGCTGGTGATCGCGGGGCCGATGCGCAGCGGCACCACGCGCCTGCAGCGCCTGCTCGCGCTTCACCCCGGCCTTGCCCACCTGCGCTTGTTCGAATCCAATTTTCCCGTGCCGCCCCGCGGCTCCGTCGATCTGCGTCCGCATCTGATGGGCGCGCTGCTTGCGGCAGGCCGTGCGGTCAACCCCGCGGTCGATGCCATCCACCCCATGCGCGCGCGCGATGCCGATGAAGAGCTGGGACTGTTCGAGCAGAGCTTCTGGGGTGCTCAGATCGAGGCGCAGCGGCCGATCCCGTCCTACGCGCGCTGGTGCGAGGGCGCGGACGCTGCGCCCGCCTATGCGCATCTCGCCCGGCTGCTGCGGCTGATCGGCGGCGCGCGTGGCGATCCCGAAGATCGGCCGTGGCTGCTCAAGACGCCGCAACACATGGCCAATCTGGCCGCGCTGTTCGCGCAGTTTCCGGGCGCGCGCGTGATCGTCACCCACCGCGATCCGGTGACGATCGTCGCCTCCTCGGCCAGCCTCGCGTGGCATTCGATGGTGCTGCAGACCGACGATCTCGATCCTGTGTGGGTGGGGCGCGAATGGCTGCACAAGACCGCGCAGCGTCTGGCTGCCGTTTCCGCTTTCCGCGCCGCGCGGCACGCCCCCGCGATGCTCGACCTCGACTTCGAGGAAACCAACCGCGATCCGCTGGGCACACTCGGCCGCGCGCTCGGTTTCGCAGGGCTCGATTACCCCGCATCGGTGCGCGCCGCCGCCACCGCATGGCTCGCGCGCGAGGCGGCGCAGCCGCGCCACGCCGCGCACCGCTATGCGCTCGAGGATTTCGGCCTAACTGCGGACGAGGTTCGCGCCGCGCTCCCGGCGCGCGGGTAGCCGCCACCACGGCGTATCGGGAAACAGGTGGTGCTCGTGGTGATACGCGCCGAAGTTGAAGCAGCTCGTCACCGCCGCCAGCCGTCCCATGCTATTCGATCGAGCATTATGCCGATCCGCAAACGTGTCCGCCCCGTGGCGATGCGGCAGATAGGTGCCGAAGTAGAAGAGCTGAAGTAGTGCGAGGATCGAGGGCACGCCCCAAAACAGGATGATGTGTTCGGCACGCGCGCCGAGCAGGATATAGGCCCAGATGCGCACGGTGATCAGCGCGAGCATCATGTCGGTGTAGTAGCCGGCGAAGAAGCGGATCAGCCACGGCACGAACGCGCGCGGGCGGTTCGGGTGGAAATCGGGGTCTTCGGCGCTGCCGGGGCGACGGTGATGCTCGAAGTGCGCGCGGCGCAGCGCATCGAAGCTGAGCATCGCATAGAGCCTGAGCGCGATGCGTCCTGCCCATGCGTTGACCTCGGGGCGGCCAGGGGCGAGGCTGCCGTGCATCGCATCGTGCGCGGCGATGAACAGGCCGGTCGAGAGCCACGCCTGGACGAGGATCAGCGGCGCGGACCACCAGCCGAACCGCCAGAAAAAGATGCCGCCGATGTGGATCGTCACCCATGCGGCAGCGACCAGCGCCGCGAACGCGAGGCCGATGTGGGCGGGGCGGGCGTGAGTGGGCATCAGCGCCTGTTTGCGCCGATGCCGCGCCGGTCGCAACGCGGCACGTGCGCTCGGACGCTCGGACGCTCGGACGCTCGGACGCTCGCTCAACCCGCAAGAATTTCGGCCGCCGCAACCGCAAGCGCCGCCGATCCCGCAAACAAGTAGCGGCCCGCAGCCGCATCGCCGCCATTCCAGTGGCCGATCCAGCCGCCTGCCCCCTCGATCACCGCGCGTGGGCCGCACGCATCCCACGGCTTCAATCCGCTTTCGACAACCAGATCGATCTGCCCCGCCGCAACCTGCGCCATCGCGTATCCGTCAAGACCGAAGCGGGCGAGACGGATCGCGGCACGGAGCCGATCCCACGCCGGGCGCTCGTGGGCGGTGAATTGCGCGGGATCGGTGGAAGCGACAATCGCCTCGGGCAAGGCAGCATCGACCCTCGTGGTGATGCGCTTGACGCCAGTTCGTCCGACCAATCGCGCACCAAGTCCGACGCCGCCGATATAGATTTCACCAAGTATCGGCTGTGCGATCAGCCCGAGCACGGTGCGGCCTTGCCACATCAGGCCGATCAATGTGGTCCAAACGGGCGCGCCCGCGATGAAGGCGCGCGTTCCATCGACCGGATCGAGCACCCAAACGAATTCGGCATCCGGCCGATCCTCGCCATATTCCTCGCCGATCACGCCATGATCGGGGTGGACGGCGCAAATGCGCGCGCGGATCGAGGCTTCGGCGCGACGATCGGCCTCGGTCACCGGATCGAACCCGGTGACTGCCTTGTTCTGGGCAGCGCCCCCCGCGCGGAAGCGCGGCACCGTTTCGATCGCCGCAACCGCGGCGAGTTCGAGGATGAAGGGTTCCAGCGCCGCAATGTCCATACGATGGGGGTTAGCGCGGGCCGGGACTTGCGCCAACCGTTCCACCGTGCCATCACGGTGGAACGCCAATGACCTCGCCCCCTCCCCTTCCGCTCGCCGAGGCCCTGATCGCCGTGCATACCGCTGACGAGGCCAACGCTTTCCTGGCCGATTTGTGCACGCCTGCCGAAATCCGGGCGCTCGAGGAACGCTGGGCGGTCGCGCAGTATCTCGATCGCGGTCTGCCGTACCGCGAGGTCGCGCGGCTTGTGCCGGCCAGCACTACCACCGTGGTCCGCGTGGCCCGGTATCTGAAGGAAATGCCGCATCGGGGATACCGGCTGCTGCTCGATCGTCTGGCAGCCCGATGACCCAACGCCTCCGTATCGCAATCCAGAAGAGCGGCCGTCTCGCCGATCGAAGCCTCGAACTGCTGCGCGACGCGGGACTGCGCGTCGTGAAGGGCGCGAGCGACCTGCTGCAGCGCGTGGAGAATGCGCCCGTCGATCTGCTGCGCGTGCGTGACGACGATATTCCTACCTTCGTCGCAGACGGCGTGGCGACCTTCGGCGTGGTCGGCCAGAACGTGCTCGACGAGGATTTCGCGCATCTGGCGCGGCGGCCCGAGGTTGTGATGCCTTTGGGCTTCGGACGCTGCACGCTGCGCATCGCGGTCGCTGCCGAGGTGGCGTATGATGGCCCCGCATGGCTGCACGGCAAGCGGATCGCGACGAGCTATCCCAACATCCTCGAACGCTGGCTGGATGGCCACGGCGTTTCGGCCGAGATCGTCCGGATGAAGGGTTCGGTCGAGGTGGCCCCGCGTCTGGGCGTCGCGCACGCGATCTGCGACTTGGTGTCCACGGGCGCGACGCTGGAGGCGAACGGGCTGGTAGCGCGCGATATCGTCTTCGAGAGCGAGGCGGTGCTGATTCGCGCGCCGGCGCCGCCGCCGCCCGATCTGTCGCATCTGGCGGACATATTGGCGCAGCGGTTCGCGGGCGTGGTCGAATCGCAGGGGGCCAAATACATCCTGATGAATGCGCTACGCACCAACCTGCCCGCGATCATCGACATCCTGCCCGGCGCGGGCGCGCCGACGGTGACGCCGCTGGCGGGACGGGAGGACATGGTGGCCATCCACGCGGTGGCGGAAGAAAATGTGTTCTGGGAAACGCTCGACAAGCTCAAGGCGGCGGGCGCGAGCGCGATCCTGGTGCTGCCGATCGAAAAGATGATGCGGTGAGGCGCGCGTGATCCGACTGCATTGGACATCGGCCAGCGCGACGGCGCGCGTGGTTGCGTTGGCGCGACCGCCGCGTGGGCGCGATGGCGCGGTGGCTGCGCGGGTGGCCGAGATTTTTGCCGATGTGGAGGCGCGCGGGACGGTGGCGGTTGCCGAGTGGGCGGTGCGGCTCGACGGTTTCGCCCCTCGCGCGGTGACGATCGATGCGGCGGCGGTGACGGCGGCGCGGGCTTCGGTGTCCGACGAGGATGCCGACGCGCTCGGGTTCGCCGCCGATGCGGTGCGGCGTTACCATGAGGCGACGCGGCCGCGGGATAGCGCCCCGTTCGAGACTATACCCGGCGCGAGCGTGACGCGCGTTTGGCGGCCGATCGAGACGGCGGGGCTGTATGTGCCGGGCGGAACCGCGCCATTGTTCTCCACCCTGCTGATGCTGGCGGTCCCGGCGGCGGTGGCGGGGGTGCGAAACCGCGTGGCGATCACGCCGCCCGCGAAAGACGGCGGCGCGCATCCGATGATGGTGCTCGCGGCGCATCGGGCGGGGCTGGACACGCTGTGGCTGCTCGGCGGCGCGCATGGGATCGCGGCGCTGGCGCTTGGCGCAGGCGTACCGCGCGCAACCAAAATATTCGGACCGGGCAATGTGTGGGTGACCGAAGCCAAGCGGCAGGCGGCGGACCGCGCGGGCGGACCAGCGATCGACATGCCCGCCGGGCCGAGCGAGTTGATGGTGGTGGCGGACGGCGGCGCGGACCCGCGTGTGGTCGCGGCGGACCTGCTTTCGCAGGCCGAGCATGATGCGGACGCGCAGGTCGTGCTGGTGGCACTGGGCGCGGGCGTAGCGGACGCGGTGATGGCCGAGGTTGCCGCCCAGGTGGCGCTGTTACCCCGCGCTGAGACCGCGCGCGCGGCGCTGGCATCGAGCCGGGTTCTGGTGGTGGCGGGCGTCGATGAGGCGCTCGACATCATCAACGCCTATGCGCCCGAGCATCTATCGATGAATTGTTCGGGTGCAGACGCGCTGGTTGCGCGCATCCGTTCGGCGGGGACGGTGTTCGTCGGGCCGCATACCGCCGAAACGTTCGGCGATTATCTGAGCGGGCCTTCGCACGTGCTGCCCACCGACGGCGCAGCCCGCGCATGGAGCGGCGTGAGCGTGGCGAGCTTCATGACGAGCTTCGCAGTGCAGACCGCGACGCGCGAGGGCGCGGCGCGGCTGGCTCCGATGGCGGCGAGGCTGGCTCGCGCCGAGGGGCTCGAGGCGCACGCGCGCGCGGCGGATTTGCGGTCAATTACCGGACGAAGTGCGGACGAAACCACTTCTGGGCATCGTTTTGTAGGCAATATGTTGCCCGAAGGTGTTAGCACCGAAGAACACCAAAAGAGGTGGCAGGAAGCTTTGCAACGCCGAATATATCGAGAGTTTGATGCATCAGCACCGGCATGGGAGCCGCTTGCCGAGGGCGCTAACGGACTGAACCTTAGCCCTCCCGACCCGGAACCTCTTCGGCAGAGGCTAGCAAGCCTTTGGCAACTTCCGTCCGAATGCGTCACTCCTACGCTTGGAGTACTGTACGCGCTTAACGCGATCTCCCATGAATACGGGCATACACGGCACCAGTGGGCAATCGACGCCAGTGGTTCGCCAACTTCCCGCGAACTGCGGGGCGGGCGGCCGCTCGTCGTGATCGAGGACGGTATCGAGTTCGCCGGCGGGGTGATTGAAAGCCGTGGAAAGGAAGCCATCCAAGACGCCGGGCTGTTCGTCATCCGAACGCTGAGCGCATACGGAATTAGCTCCGCCAACCTAAGTGTCGTCATACACTCCGATTCGGAACGCATACCCGTCGAGATTGCTCTCGCCAGCCAACGCATCCCACTGCCACTTCAGCGCGTCGCTGAGGCGGCACTCAGCACCTCGCGGATGCTTGCGAACGAGGCGCGGATCGAGACTGTGAAGGTCGAGCGCGCCCGAATGGCCGCTGCCTTGGGAGTGCCAGAAACGATCACGAGTTGGTTATCGCTACCGACTGCCGACCTCGACACCTTCGATCGGCTCGGCATTCGTGCCGAGTGGGATGAGGACAACTGGTTTAATCCTGTTCCGCCCGCACGCGTGAGGGTCGGCACCCCAGAACAGAACGACCTCGTCCTCGCCGCGATGGGCGTCCCCGTCCCTCCGCGCCCCCCCGCCCGCCGCGCCGAGTTTGCGCGTGACACCAAGGAAACCCGCATCGTCGCCACGGTCGATCTCGGCAGGGCCGAGCCGGTCCACGTCGCCACCGGCATTGGCTTTTACGACCATATGATCGAGCAGGTCGCGCGGCATGCGGGGTTTTCGTGCACGCTCGCGTGCGAAGGCGATCTGCATATCGAGGCACACCACACGATCGAGGATAGCGCACTCGCGTTGGGCGAGGCGCTGCGCCAGGCGCTCGGCGATCGCAAGGGGGTGGCGCGGTTCGGGTTCGTGGCGCCGCTCGACGAGGCTGAGGCGGCGGTTACGCTCGATCTTTCCGGGCGGCCGTTCCTGAAGTTCGAGGGCGAGTTCAAGCGCGCGATGATCGGCGAATATCCGACCGAGATGACGGCGCACGTGTTCCGCAGCCTCGCCGACGCGATGCGCGCGACGATCCATGTGAAGGTGACCGGCGAGGACGATCACCACAAGACCGAAGCCGCGTTCAAGGCGTTCGGCCGCGCGCTGCGGCAGGCGATCCGGGTGGAGGGCGATGCGATTCCTTCCACCAAGGGCGTGCTCGCGTGACGCACCCCCTCCGCCCTTCGGGCACCTCCCCCAGAGGGGGAGGATCGATCCTCCCCCTCAGGGGGAGGTGGCGCGCAGCGCCGGAGGGGGTTCGGCACCGATGAGCCTCGTCGTCGTCGATCTGGGCGCGTCGAATACCGCTTCGATGGTGTTCGCGCTCGAACGGTTGGGGGCGCGGCCTCGCGTCACCGCCGATCACGCCGCTATCTCGGAGGCCGAGCGGCTGATCCTGCCCGGCGTAGGATCGGCGGCGTTTGTGATGGAGCGGCTGCGGGCGAAGGGCCTCGAACCCATCCTCAAGGCGTTCCCTCGCCCGCTGCTCGGCGTGTGCCTTGGACAGCAGCTCCTGCACGAGGCGAGCGCGGAGGGGCCGACACCTTGTCTCGGCCTGCTCCCGGGCCGCGTCGAACCGCTGCGCGCCACCGCCGATCTGCCCGTGCCGCACATGGGCTGGAACCGGCTGCTCGGGCTGGTGGCGCATCCGCTGCTCGATGGCGTGGCAGACGGTGCATACGTCTATTTCGTGCATAGCTTTGCGGCCGCAGTCTCGGCCGCCACCATCGCGCACACGCAATATGGCGGCGCGTTCTCGGCGGTGGAGGCGAACGGCAACGTGATGGGGACGCAGTTCCATCCCGAGCGATCGAGCACGGTGGGCGCGCGCATCCTCGCCAATTTCCTGAGGCTGCAATGCTGATCCTGCCCGCGATCGATCTGCGCGGCGGGCGTGTGGTGCGCCTGCTGCACGGGCGTTTCGATGCGGAAACGCACTATGGCGACGATCCGCTTGCGCAGGCGCGCGCATTCGTGGCGAGCGGGGCGCCGTGGTTGCACGTGGTCGATCTCGACGGCGCCAAGGATGGCGCGGTGCGCCAGGGCGCGGCGCTGAGTGTGCTGGCGGGCGTAGCGAAGGTGCAGGCGGGCGGCGGGGTGCGCTCACGCGCGGACGTGGACGCGCTGCTGGCGGCGGGCGTGGCGCGGGTGGTGGTGGGTTCGGTCGCGGTGGCCGATCCGGCGGCGGTGCGCGGCTGGGCGGACGCTCTCGGGCCGGACCGGCTGACGATCGCGCTCGACGTGAACTGCGCGGGTCCTGACCCGCTCGTGTTGACGCGCGGTTGGCAAGACGGATCGGGCGTGACGTTGTGGGAGGCGCTTGGGCTGCTCGGCGAGGCGGCACAGAACGTGCTCGTCACCGATGTCGCGCGCGATGGCGCGATGGCGGGGCCGAACCTTGGGCTGATGGCGGGCATCGCGCGGCGCTGGCCCGGTGTTGCGCTGCAAGCCTCGGGCGGGGTGGCGTCGCTCGACGATCTGCGCGCGCTCAAGCAAACCGGCGCGGCGGCGGCGATCGTGGGGCGCGCGTTGTACGAAGGCGCGTTCACGCTCGAGCAGGCGCTGGCGTGTTAGCCCGCCGCATCATCCCGTGCCTCGACGTCAAGGACGGCTGGGTCGTCAAGGGCGTGCGTTTCCAGGGTCACGAGCCGATGGGGTCCGCAGTGGCGATGGCCGCCGCCTATGCGCGCAGCGGCGCGGACGAGCTGGTGTTCTACGATATCGCCGCCAGCCCCGAGGGGCGCACGCTCGATTATGCGTGGGTGAAGGAGATCGCGTCCGAACTCGATGTGCCGTTCACGGTGGCGGGGGGCATTCGCACCGTGGCGCAGGCGGTCAAATGCCTGGAGGCGGGAGCGGACAAGGTTTCGATCAACTCGCCCGCACTCGAACGCCCCAATCTGATCGACGAGATCGCGCGCGTGGCGGGCGCACAGTGCGTGGTGCTGGGAGTGGATAGCCGGATTGAGGACGGCGAGTATGTGATCCACCAGTATACGGGTGATCCCGATGCGGCGCGTGGTACGGGGCGGCGGATGCTCGATTGGGTGCGCGAGGGCGTGGCGCGCGGCGCGGGCGAGGTGGTGCTGAACTGCATGGACCAGGACGGGGTGCGACAGGGCTACGACCTGAACCAGCTCCGCGCGGCGCGCGTGGCGCTGTCGGTGCCCTTGGTTGCGAGCGGCGGCGCAGGCGCGGCGGAGCATTTCCGCGACGTGTTCGAGGCTGCGGATGTGTCTGGCGCATTGGCCGCATCGGTGTTCCACAAGGGGGTACTAACCATTCCCGAACTGAAGCGGAGCCTGATCGCATGGGGAATCGAGGTTCGACCGTGAGGGCTTTGCTCGCCGCCGCGCTGCTGGCGCTGACCGCCGCCGCGCCCACCCCTGCGCTCGCGCCGGTGATCGACGCCGCCGTGGCAAAGGGGTTCGAGGGCGTGGTGCTCGCGGGCGACGCGAACAGCGTAACGTTCGAGCGCGCGATGGGATTTTCCGACCGATCGACCAAGCGGCCGCACCGCGTGAGCGATCGCTGGCCGATCGCGTCCGTAACCAAGCAGATCGTCGCCACGCTAGTGATGCAGGAGGTGGACGCCGGGCGGCTGCGCCTCGACGAGACGCTCGCCGATGCGCTGCCCGCCTTCCACGGCCCTACCGCCGCGCAGGTGACGCTGCGCCAGCTGCTCCAGCACGTCTCGGGCCTGCCCGATCCGTCTGCAACTGCGCAAGACACGGACGGCGTTGAGGCGTTTTACCGCGCACCGTTTGACCCGAACGCCGCCACGAGCTTCTGCGCCGCAGCGAGCGCCGTGCCGCCACCGAGCAAGTTCCTCTATAACAACTGCGACTTTCTGGTGCTTGGCGCGGTGCTCGAACGCTCGAGCGGCCAGCCGCTGCCACGCATGATCGCGGACCGGCTCAAACTGCCGCTGACCCTCCCCACCGACCAGCTTGGCTTCCGCACCCCGCAGGTCGGCTATCTCGACGCTACAAAGCCCGCGCCACAGATCCGCCTCGCCACATTCGGTGCATCAGGCGCACTGATCGGGCGGCCACGTGACCTGCTCGCCTTCGATCGCGCGCTGCTGGCGGGTAAGCTGCTCTCGCCCGGGGCGCGCGCGACACTGTGGGAGGGCAATCCCAGGCTTGGATATGAGGCGCTCGGCCAATGGAGCTTCCGCACCAGGCTTGCAGGTTGCGCCATGCCGGTGCAGTTGATCGAGCGGCGCGGCGACATCGCGGGGATTCAGGTGCGCAACCTGATAGCGCCGCAATCCGGCCGGATCCTGATCGTGTTCACCAATCGAGCCGACGTGGATTTCGGCGAGCTTTGGCAGGGCAAGGGGCTGGGCTATGATCTCGCCAGCGCGGCGTTCTGCACATGATCCTCGATTGGTCAAAGGGGCTGATCCCGTGCGTGGTGCAGGATGCGGCCACGCTGCAGGTGCTGATGCTGGCGTATATGGACGAGGCCGCGCTCACCGAGACGCAGGCGAGCGGCGAGGCGACCTTTTTCAGCCGATCGCGCGGCGGTCGTTGGCGCAAGGGGGAGACAAGCGGGAACCGATTGCGCGTGGCCACGCTCGAAGCTGACTGCGACGGCGATACCATCCTGATGACGGTGGAGCCGACCGGCCCCGCGTGTCACCTGGGCACGACGAGCTGTTTCGGGGCCGCAGACGCGCCCGGTATCGGACGGCTGGCGCGCCTTGAACAGACAATCATAGCGCGCGCGGCGGACGCGGATACGGGCAGCAGCTACACTGCGCGCCTACTCGCCGAAGGGCCGAAGCGGTGTGCGCAAAAGGTGGGCGAGGAGGGTGTCGAAACCGCGCTCGCGGGAGCGGCCGGAGAGACAGATGAACTCGCTTCGGAGAGTGCCGATCTGCTCTACCATCTGCTCGTGCTGCTTCGCGCGCGCGGAATAGCGATGAGCGATGTCCTGGGCGTTCTGGCAAAGCGCGCCTGAAGCGCGGCTATTTGTTCTTGTCGGCGGCGTTCGCGACCGCGTCACCTGCCGAACTCACATCCTTGCCGAAGCCGGCGACGGTGTGACACCCCGAAACCAGTAACCCACCCGCCAGCAACGCTGCCAGCACCAATGCACGCATATCCCGACCCCGGTCCGTAAAGCTGAACTGGCCCAGCGCGTTGCGCCGGGCCAGATTAAGCGGAGCTTACTTGGCCTTTTCGGCAGCCTTGGTGGTGGCTTTGCCGACCGAGCTCACGTCCTTGCCCGCGCCCGAGACGGTGTTGCAGCCTGCGACCGCGAGGCCGGAGATCAATAGCGCGATTGTAACGATGCGACCCATGAATTCACTCCCACTTGGCTTGAATGCCGATGCACCAACGCACGGCGCAGCGTTGTGGTCGCGCGACCAGCCCGAAAAAGCAAGACCCGGCCACCGACGTAGCGGTGACCGGGCCCTGTGGCGGACCTGAGGGGGGGATCGGTCCAACCCGGCGACGCAACGGGGGGGAGGAGTTGCGCGGCCTTGCTCTTAAAATGCGGCGAAGCCCGGGAGGTTCCCGGCGCTCGCACAAATACAACCGCGTGCTACCGGTCGGGCCGGCCGAACCCGAGGCTCAGGAGCCCGGTGTCACGCGCGCGATCGCAGTATCGCCACCGACCGGCGCCTCGACGAGCTTGCGCACGAACGCGCCCTTGTTCGCCACCACGGTACCGGGATCGCCCGCCGTGGAGCGCGCGCCGGGATCGGCACGGTCCGCGCCCGCAGCTTCGAGCAGCGCGGTCTCCGCATTGCTCTTGGGCACCGCGCTATCGGGGAACAGCGCCTGGAGCGCATCCTGCCGCGCATCGGGCGCGACCGGGCGCGGCGCGCCGGGCTTGGGTGGGCTGATGTTGAAATCCGGCGGGACGACGAGCGGTGCCTGACGGCCGATGGCGAGTTCGTCGGGAGCGCCGCGCCCGCCAAACGCGCCGACATGGGCGCGGTGGCCGCAGGCGGCGAGGAGGACGGTCAGCGCGAGCAGAGGGGCAAGACGGCGGATCATGACGGGCTCCCGGAGGGGCGAGGTTGGGGTTTCAGCACACCCCTTAGCAGAAGTACGACGACACCAAGCGTGATTGCGGCATCGGCCACGTTGAAGACGTAAAACGACCTGTATCCAACGTGAAGATGCACGAAATCGACCACATAGCCCAAACGGACGCGGTCCGCGATGTTACCGAGAGCGCCGCCGAGGATCGCGCCCAGCGCGAGCGCATCGGCGCGGTTTCTTTCGCGCGCAAGCCAGAAGCCGACCGCAACCGCGATGCCTGCGGTGACGATGGTGATCGGCCAGCGTCCGCTATCGCCGGTATTGAGCAGCCCCATCGAGATGCCACGGTTCTGCACCCAGGTAAGGCTGAGCCAATCGGTGACGGGGATGCTGCCCTGATCCTGCAGGTGAACCGTGTATACGATCCAGGCTTTGGCGAGCTGATCGAGCGCGAAGATGATCAGCGCGAGGACGAGGCCGTTGCGGCGCGCGGCGATCATGCGGCGCGCTCCCTCTCCCTGCGCCTTCGGCGCTGTCCCTCCCCCTGGCAGGGTGAGGGTGGGGCTGGGGCGTGGTCCAGCCTCCCCCTGCCAGGGGGAGGGAAATGCGAGCGGAGCAAGCGAGGGAGAGGGAGGGGCCACGTCATGCCGCGATGCTTTCGGACGCGCCGACGACATCGAGGCAGCGATCGCACAGGTTGGGATCGGCGAGTTGGCCGACTTCGGGGCGGTGCCGCCAGCAGCGGGCGCATTTGGCATACGTCGTTGGGCTGATTGCTACGCCGAACCAGCCTTCAGAGGCAGTTTCCTCCGCGTTCAGGACACGTCTAACCAAGCTGACCTGCGCCACGATGGCGAACTCGGCAAGCAGCTCTAGATTGGTCCCCACTAGGCCAAAGTCATCGGACGGCAAAATCAGCGTAGCGTTCGCTTCGAGGCTTGATCCGACAATCTTGGCAGCTCGCAACGGTTCGATACGAGCTGTAATCGCACGCCGAAACGCCACCCGGTCTTTTAGGGTCACCGCGAGGTTTTCATCCAGCCATCCCGCGTCGATCTCCGGCCACACCTCCATATGCACCGACCCCGCGCCCGGCCACCGCAGCCCCCAAGCCTCCTCGCTCGTGAAGACCAGCACGGGGGACAGCCACTTCGTCAGCGCGTCGAACAGGATCGCGAGCACGGTGCGATACGCGCGCCGCGTGGGCGATCCGGGCGCGTCGCAGTAGAGGCTGTCCTTGCGGATGTCGAAGACCAATGCGCTGAGATCGTCGTTGGCGAAGCGGGCGATTGCGCCGACGTAGCCCGCGAAGTCGTAGGCTGCCACCGCCGCGCGCAGTTCGGCGTCCAGCTCCACCAGCCGGTGCAGCACCCAGCGTTCGAGTTCGGGCATGTCGCCCACCGCTACCCGCTCGTCCTCGCTCCACCCGTCGAGCGCACCCAGCAAATACCGCAAGGTGTTGCGCAGCTTGCGGTACAAATCCGACGTGCCGCTCAGGATTTCCTTCCCGATGCGCACGTCCTCGGTGTAGTTGGTCTGCGCGACCCACAGGCGCAGGATGTCCGCGCCGCTGGTCTTCATCACTTCCAAGGGATCGGTGGTGTTGCCCACAGACTTGCTCATCTTGCGCCCTTCGGCGTCGAGGACAAAACCGTGGGTGAGGACGGCCTTGTACGGCGCGCGGCCGCGCGTGCCGCAGGATTCGAGCAATGAAGACTGGAACCAGCCGCGATGCTGGTCCGAGCCTTCGAGGTAGAGATCGGCCTGATCCGCGCCCAGCCGCGCCTCGGTGACGAAGGCATGGGTCGAGCCGCTGTCGAACCACACGTCGAGGATGTCGGTGAGGCGGTCGTAATCGGCGGGGTTGTAGGCGGGGCCGAGCAGGTCTGCGGCAGGGGTGGTGAGCCAGGCGTCCGCGCCGTCAGCTTCAACGGCGGCGACGATGCGGGCGTTGACGCCCGCATCGCGCAGATAGTCGCCCGTGGTGCGGTGGACGAATAGTGTGATCGGTACGCCCCAGGCGCGCTGGCGGCTGATGAGCCAATCGGGGCGATCGGCGACCATCGCGGACAGGCGGTTGCGGCCTTTTTCGGGGATGAAGCGGGTTTGGGCGATGGCGGCGAGCGCGGTTTGGCGCAGCGTCTGGCCACCCGTTTCAACATCGTCATCCCGGCCTCCGTGCCGGGACCCAGCTGCCTCTGTGGGCACCGGCCGGGCCGGCGGCACGGAGGCAGCCAGGTCCCGGGTCAAGCCCGGGATGACGGCTTTGGTTGGGGGCGGGAGGGGCCGGTCGATCGCAATGAACCATTGCGGCGTCGCGCGGTAAATCAGCTTGGCCTTCGATCGCCACGAGTGCGGGTAGCTGTGCCGGTAATCCTGCGAGGCCGCCAACAACGCCCCCGCCGCACGCAGGTCCGAGCAAATCGGCCCGTCGGGCGCGTTCAGCTTGGCGTTGATCACCGATCCCTCGCCGCCGAGCCACGCCCAGTCGGCGCGGTAGCGGCCGTCGGGCTCGACCGCGTAGACCGGGTTCAGGCCGTGCGCCTTGCACAGGAGGAAGTCCTCCTCGCCGTGATCGGGCGCCATGTGGACGAGCCCCGTCCCCTGATCGGTGGTGACGAAATCCCCGGGCAGGAACGGGCGCGGTGCCGCGAAGAACCCGCCGCGCGCGTGCATGGGGTGGCGCGCGGTGGCTCCGGCGAGCGCGGTCCCTTTTCCGCGCCACACCACGCTGATGTCACGCGTAAACGCCGCTTTGGGATCGGCCATTTGACCGTCCAACGAGCGCATAACGCGATCTACGAATGCGGACTGCAATGCCTCGGCAACGATGAAGACTTGCCCCCGCAACGCCTCAAAAAGCTGATTACTTCCCGCCAAATCTGGATGGGCAGGATTGTGACCCAAGTCCATATCAAGGCCCAAATCAAATTGGACACCGACGTAATCGACTTCTGTATTATATGAGATCGCCTGATTTACTGGAATTGTCCATGGCGTCGTCGTCCAAACAACAGCCCAAGCCGTTCTTCCGAATTGCGGCTGAGCATGCCAATTTACAATCTGAAACGCCACGTCGATCTGCGTGGACACGATGTCCGCATATTCCACCTCGGCCTCGGCGAGCGCAGTCCGCTCCACCGGAGACCACATCACCGGCTTCGCCCCCCGGAACAACTGCCCCCCTTGCGCGAACTTCAGCAGCTCGCCCACGATCGCGGCCTCGCTCGCATAGTCCATCGTGTTGTACGGATGCGCCCAGTCGCCCGCGATCCCCAGCCGCTCGAACTGCGCGGTCTGCACCTCCACCCAATGCTGCGCGAAATCCCGGCAGCGCGCGCGGAACTCGGCCGGGGGCACTTCGTCCTTGGCGCGGCCTTCCTTGCGGTAAAGTTCCTCGACCTTCCACTCGATCGGCAGCCCGTGGCAATCGAAGCCCGGGATGAACGGCGCGTCCTTGCCGAGCAGCGTCTGCGTGCGGGTGACGAAGTCCTTCAGGATGCGGTTCATCGCGTGGCCGACATGGATGTCGCCATTGGCGTAGATCGGCCCATCGTGGAGGATGAACCGCTCCGCCCCCGCGCGCGCGGCGCTCACCTCCCCCGCCAGCCCGTCCGCCTTCCAGCGCGCGAGCATGCGCGGCTCGCTCTCGGCCAGCCCCGCCTTCATCGGGAAATCGGTGCGCGGCAGGAAGACGGTGGAGCGGTAATCGGGGACGGTCATCGCGCCACCGATTAAGGGCGGTGGGACGGGGTGTCGAGAGATGCGCGATAAAGCCCTTTCCCCCTTGTGGGGAGGGCTTATTTGCTCGCGCTCTTCGTGCCCATCATGCGCTCGAACAATGTTGGCCCGCGCGCGGGGGCTTCATCGTCTGCCTTGCCGAAATCGGCGGGAACCAGCGGTGAAGGTGCGCGCAGCGGGGTGACGTTGCTGGGTGGAGGCGGCGCGGCCTCCTCGACCAGATCGTCCGCGCTCAGAACCAGCGGCGCGGGTTCGGCCACGGCAACCATGTCGGTCACAGCCTCGACCAACGCCGGCTCAGCTTCAACGGGCTCGATGGCGACGGGCGCGGCCATCGCTGGCTCGGGCGTGCGGGTGAACGCGACCGAGCGCTCCACCAGCGAGGCGCCCGGCGACTGGAACGCCAGCGAAGGCGCGGGCTGCACCGGCAGGTGGAGCGAGGGCTGCGACGCCTCGATCCCCGTCGCCACCACGCTCACGCGCATCCGGCCGTTGAGTTCGTCGTTGAACGCCGAGCCGACGATGATGTTCGCGTCCGGATCGACCAGCCCACGGATATGTTCGGCCGCCTCCTCGACTTCCATGAGCTTCAGGTCATCGCCGCCCGTGATGTTGACGATCACGCCCTTCGCGCCCCGCATCGAAACCTCGTCGAGCAGCGGGTTGGCGATCGCCTTCGATGCCGCTTCGATCGCGCGATTCTCGCCCTCGGCCTCGCCGGTGCCCATCATCGCCTTGCCCATCTCGGACATGACCGTGCGCACGTCGGCGAAATCGAGGTTGATGAGGCCTGGCATGACCATGAGGTCAGTGATGCCACGCACGCCCTGATGCAGCACCTGGTCCGCCATCGCGAAGGCCTGCTTGAAGGTGGTGTTGGCGTTGGCAATCAGGAACAGATTCTGGTTGGGGATGATGATCAGCGTATCGACATGCTTTTGCAGTTCCTCGATCCCCGCTTCGGCCTGACGCATGCGGCGCGCGCCCTCGAACGCGAAGGGCTTGGTCACCACGCCCACGGTCAACATCCCCATCTCGCGCGCCGCGCGCGCCACCACTGGGGCCGCGCCCGTACCCGTGCCGCCGCCCATGCCCGCAGTGATGAAGACCATGTGGCTGCCATCGAGCGCACGTTCGATATGTTCGATCGTCTCCTCGGCCGCCGCCTTGCCGATTTCGGGCCGACTGCCCGCGCCCAGACCCTGCGTGATCTTCAGCCCCAGTTGGATGCGCGTGGCAGCGGGCGATTTGCCGAGCGCCTGCGCGTCGGTGTTGGCGACAACGAAATCGATGCCCTCCAGCCCCTGTTCCACCATATTGGCGACCGCGTTGCCGCCCGCGCCGCCGACGCCGATGACGGTGATGCGGGGTTTGAGTTCGGTCAGATCGGGGCGCAGCAGTTCGACCATGGGGATTACTCCGTATCGGGGCGGTAGGGCTTGCCGCACATCATAGACCCCGTTGCGGCGCGGGGGTTAGCGTCGGGACACAAGATGTTGTGGATAACCGCCCCGCTCACAGATTGGCCCTGAGACGGCCCGCCAGCCGCGCGAACGGCGAGCGGCTGTCGTCCGCACGCGCGCGCGCCGCGTGGCGCTCGGCCAAAGACCACAGATCATCGGGATCCTGCGCTGCAAAGGCTGCGAGACCCACGAGTGTGGCGAGCGCTGCAGTGGCTGGCCCGCCTGTGAGATCGCTCAACCCGCGCGGACGGCCGATGCGGACCTGTCGGCCGAGCGCGCCCTGGGCAAAATCCGCAATGCCGCCGAGTTCGGCACCGCCGCCGGTGAGAACCACCTGGCGCCCTGCGGGTCCGGTAAAGCCGATCGCGGTCAGCGCGTCGGCGATCATCGAGAAGAGGATGGTGAGGCGGGCGCGGATGATCTGGTTAAGTTGCGCGCGGGTGACCCTGCCCGATTCGGCGGCGTCGTCGTCGGCGATCGGCACGGTTTCGAGCTGCTCGTGATTGTCGCGCGGGGCGAGGCTGGCGCTGCCGTGCATCGCCTTCAGTTTCTCGGCATGGCTGCGCTTGGTGGCGAAGGCGGCGGCGATATCGTCGGTGATGTCCTGCCCGCCCATCGGGATGGCGGCGATTTCCACCAGCAACCCGCGCCCATAGGCGGCAACCGTGGTAACTCCCGCGCCCAGATCGACCAGCGCAACGCCCAGCTCGCGCTCCTCGTCCGCCAACACCGCGAGGCCCGCCGCGACAGGGGAGGCGACGATGGTCTGGATACCCAGATGCGCGGCGCGCACACATTGATCGAGGTTGCGAATGGGCGGCGTGTCGGCGCTGACCACATGGATGTCGACGCCAAGCCGATCTGCGTGGAAACCGATGGGATCGGTCACCTGCGTTTCGCCATCGAGCGTATAGAGCGCGGGTTGCGCGTGGAGCACAGTGCGCGGTTTCAGATCGATCCGCCGTCGCCCGTCCGCCAGCAACGCTGCGATATGCTCACGCGTCACCTGCTGGCCGGGGATCGCCATCTCGACCGTCTTGACGCTGCTCAACAGGCCGCCCGCGCCGAGGCTGACGACGCAGTGGCTCGCCTGATGACCCGCCTGGCGCTCGGCCATGTCCATTGCGCCGCGGATCGCCGCCTCGGTCGCCGCCATGTCAGCGACCAGACCGCGCTTGAGGCCGTGGCAGACGCGCGCACCGATGCCGAGCGGGCGCACGCCGCCATCGAGCGTGGCGACGCCGACCATCGCAGCCACCTTGGAGGTACCCACATCCAAAGCCGCAATCGGCCGCGTGATGCCGCGTTCGGGCTTGCCACTCATATCGCGGTGCCCCTGGGCTTGGCCACCGGATCGGCGGGCGGATGTGCCAGACGGACAACCATCTTGCCCGGCAGGCGGAAATCGAAGCGCGCGAATGCGCCGCCGGTTAGCGGCTGCCTCGCGTTCAGCGCGACGAACTGCGCGAGTGCGGTCTGCGCGTTGGCATAGCCTTCAGGGAGCGAGATCGTTTCGTGGCTTCTGAGCGTGAGATCCCAGCGCCGCCCGCCGATCCAGCTTGCCGCATCCACCTTTAGCGCGAGCATGCGCTGGGTGGAGAGCAACGCGACGAGGCTTGGGTATTCGCGCGCGGCACCGGCACCAACGATCAGCGGCAGTGCGGCCCAGGGGGTAAGGTCGTGAACGGGGAGCGGGTGGCCGGTGGCGTCGATCAGCGTCGTCGCGCCATGAAGCTGCCACAGCGCGGTGGGGGCCCGTTCGACGATGGCGATTTCCAGCGTGGAGGGTAGCCGACGCGCGACGGTGGCGTCCTTGACCCACGGCAACGCGAGCAGGCGCGCGCGCACTGCCTCGGGGCTGAGCGCGAGCATCGCCGACGACCCCCCCTCGAGCGCGACCGCCTTGACCGTCTCGGGAGAGACGTGCGCGGTCCCGGTGACGCGCACATCGGCGATCTCGAACCCCGCGCGCACGCTGGTGGCCTCGGCCCAGTCGGCGAGGCGCTGGGGCAAGCGCAGCGCGAGCAGCGCCCCCACCAGCAGAGCGGCCAGCAGCAGCGCGAAGCCCCAGGCAAGGATGCGGCGCGCGGTTGCAGGTGTTACGGGCAGCCGGACACCCGACGGCGCGGCGCGCGACGGTAGCGGCCGACGTGCGACGGGCTTGCGCGGTGCGGCGGCGCGCGAGCGCTGGAGCGTGATCGCGGTACTCATAGGGCGAGGTCCACGAGGCGCTGGACGAGCGCGTCGAAGGAGATGCCGACGTGCGCGGCCTGCTCGGGCACCAGGCTGAGCGGGGTCATGCCGGGCTGCGTGTTCACCTCCAGAAGATAGAGGCCCGCCTCGCCGTGGCTATCGTCCCAGCGGAAATCCGAGCGGGTGACGCCCCGGCAGCCGAGCGCGGCGTGCGCGGCCTCGGCGATGCGGCGCGCGGCGGCAGTAATGGGCGCGGGGAGATCGGCAGGGCAGACGTGGGTGGTCAGCCCATCGGTATATTTGGCATCGTAATCGTAGAAGCCGCGCACGGGTTTCAGCTCGGTCACTGCGAGCGCCCGGCCGTCGAGTACGGCGACAGTGAGTTCACGCCCGGGAATGAACGGCTCCGCGAGCAGGTGCGCATAGTGCGCCCAGGGGCCGGGCACGGCTCGTCCGATCGGCTGGCCGTGGTTCGACGTATCGGTGACGATGGCGACGCCTACGCTCGAGCCTTCCGCCACGGGCTTGAGCACATAGGGGCGCGGCAGCGGATCGGTGTCGTGCAGGCTGGCCGAAGCGATTATGTGCCCTCCCGGCACCGGCAGCCCCGCAGCGGCGAGCAATGTCTTGGCGACCTGCTTGTCCATGGCGACCGCCGAAGCGGTCAGGCCCGAGTGGGTATATTTCAAACCCATCAGATCGAGCAGGCCCTGCACCGAGCCGTCCTCGCCCGGCGTGCCGTGGAGCGCGTTGAAGACGAGGTCGGGCTTGGCCTTGGCGAGGTGCTGCGCGACATCGGGGCCGAGATCGATCTCGGTGACATGATGGCCGAGCCGCCGCAGCGCGGCCGCACACGCCGCGCCCGAGACAAGGCTGACCGCGCGCTCGGCCGAGGGGCCGCCCAGCAGGAGGGCGATGTTCACGCCGCCACGCCCACGCGCTCGATCTCCCATTCGAGCGCCACGCCCGAATGCGCCAGCACGCGCGCGCGCACTTCTTCGCCGAGGTCTTCGACGTCGGCGGAGGTGGCGTCGCCGGTGTTGAGCAGGAAGTTGCAGTGCTTCTCGCTCACCTGCGCGCCGCCAAGCCGCAGCCCTCGGCACCCGGCGGCATCGATCAGCGCCCACGCTTTTGCGCCGGGCGGGTTTTTGAACGTCGATCCCCCCGTGCGCGAGCGCAGCGGCTGCGATGCTTCCCGTTCGGCGGCGATGCGGTCCATTTCCACGCCGATCATGGCCGGGTCGCCCGGCGTGCCGCGGAGCACGGCCTCGACCACGACCGATCCGGGCGGCAGCGCGCTGTGGCGATAGGCGAAGCCTAGATCGGCGGCGGCTAGCGTGATCACGCGGCCATCGCGCGTGGCGACCGTGGCTTCGATCAGGATGTCGGCGATTTCGCGGCCGTAGGCTCCGGCGTTCATCGCGACCGCGCCGCCGAGCGTGCCGGGGATGCCGCGCAGGAATTCCATGCCCGCCAGCCCCGCGTCGCGCGCGGCGGTGGCCACCGTGATGCCCATCGCGGCGGCTCCGGCGTGCAGGGTTTGGCCCTCGACGCGGATGTCGGCGAACGATTTGGTGAGCCGGATCACCAGTCCCGGCACGCCGCCATCGCGTGCGATGAGGTTCGAGCCGACGCCGATGGGAAAGACGGGGACGCTGGCGGGTAGCGTTCCGAGGAGATCGCGCAAGTCCGAGAGGTGGCTGGGCCGGAACAGGCATTCCGCCGGACCGCCGGTGCGAAACCAGATGAAGCTGGCGAGGCTGGCGTAGGGCTGAAGTGGGCCGCGCACGGGGCCGGAATCGAGGATGGCTTGCAGGTGCTCTGCGCGGCGCGATCCCTCTCCCTCGCTCCGCTGCGCTTTGCATTTTCCTCCCCCGGATCGGGGGAGGGTGGACGTTGCAGCCAGGTCCCCCCTCCCCCCGGCGGGGGGAGGGACAGGCCGAAGGCCAGGGAGAGGGGTCGGCGCGTTCATTCGCCGCGCTCCGCCGAAATCGCGCCCGCGAGCCCTGCGGCCCACTTGGTGATGTCCCCCGCGCCGAGACAGACCACCATGTCCCCCTCGCGCAGGATCTGCGCAAGTTGGTGCGCGAGGTGCTCGGGGCCGTCGGTGGCGAGCGCGAACCTGTGGCCGCTGCGCTTGAGGCCGGTGACGAGTGCGTCCGCATCGATGCCTTCGATGGGCGGTTCGCCTGCGGTGTAGACGGGGGCGACGAGCACGATGTCGGCATCGTTGAAGGCGGTCTGGAACTCGGTCAGCAGCGATTGGAGGCGCGTGTAGCGGTGCGGCTGCACCACCGCGATCACGCGGCCCGTCGCACCCTCGCGCGCTGCGGCGAGAACGGCGCGGATTTCGACGGGGTGGTGGCCGTAATCGTCGATCACCACCGCACCACCCACTTCGCCGACCTTGGTGAAGCGTCGCTTGACGCCGCCAAAGCCCGCGAAGCCCGCGCGGATGGCCTCGTCGTCGATCCCGAGTTGAGTGGCGACGCCCACGGCGGCGAGCGCGTTCTGGACATTGTGGCGGCCGGGCATCGGCAGCATCAGATCGTCGATCCGCCGTTCCTCGCCGCGCCCCCGGATCACAACCGAGAAGCGGTTGCCGCCCGGCACCGGCTGCACCCCGAGCCCCTGGATATCCGCCTGCGCAGTGAAGCCGTAGGTGACGATGCGGCGGTCCGCCACACGGGGCAGCAGCGCCTGCACTTCGGGATGATCGAGGCACATCAGCGCGGCACCGTAGAAGGGCACGTGCTCGACGAACTCGACGAACGCATCCTTCACGCGCTCGAAATCGCCATAATGATCCAGATGCTCTGGATCGATATTCGTGACGACTGCGATCGTGGGCGGCAGGCGCAGAAACGAGCCGTCGCTCTCGTCGGCTTCCACCACCATCCACTCGCCCGCGCCCAGTCGGGCGTTCGAGCCATAGGTGTTGATGATGCCGCCGTTGATCACCGTGGGGTCGAGGCCACCCGCGTCGAGCAATGCAGCGACCATCGAGGTGGTCGTCGTCTTGCCGTGCGTACCCGCGATGGCGACAGTGCTCTTCAGCCGCATCAGCTCGGCGAGCATCTCCGCGCGACGCACCACCGGAATGCGGCGCTCGTGCGCGAGATCGACTTCGGGGTTGCCGGGCTTGATCGCGGTAGAGGTCACCACCACCGCCGCCTCGCCCAGATTTTCGGCCGCGTGGCCGATATGGACCGCGATCCCCTTTGCGCGCAGCCCCGCGATCACATAGCCCTCGGCCACATCGCTGCCCTGCACGGTGTAACCCAGATTGTGCATCACCTCGGCGATGCCAGACATGCCGATGCCGCCGATGCCGACGAAGTGGACCGCGCCGATATCGCGCGTCACGCCAGTCATACGGGGGCCGTCATGCGGGCGCGGTTTCGTCCGTCGAGGCGGCACGCAGCGCCTCGCGCAGTTGCGTTTCGGCCCAGGCGTGTTTCGCGTTCGCAGGCGTCGCCTTGTGCTTGATCGCGCGTGCGCCCGCGATCGGGGGAAGTGCCACCCGGCGCGGATCGGTTGGCGCATCGAGGCGCGCGCTCGGCTTGGTGTCAGAAGTATCCGGCACCGCACCATCCTTTGGGAAGATGCTCAGTGTCGGGCGCTTGTCGGTCATCGGATGGTCTCCAGTATCAGGTCCGCGAGCGCGGCGGCGGCGTTCGGCCGTCCGGCGGCCCGCGCCGCGCTGGCCATGGCCATGGCGCGGTCGGGGGTGAGCGCGTGCAGCTCGGCCATGAGGCGGGCGACGGTGAAGCTCCCCTGCGGGATCAGCACCGCGCCGCCCAGATCGGCAAGTGCGCGCGCATTAGCTGTCTGATGATCGTCCATGGCGCTAGGAAGCGGAACCAGGATCGAAGGCCGACCGCTGGCGGTCAGCTCGGCGATAGTGGATGCGCCCGCGCGGGCAATCACGAGATTGGCTCTACTTAGACGCTCGGGCACATCATGGAAATAGGGG
Source organism: Sphingomonadales bacterium (assembly GCA_038238915.1). Lineage (GTDB taxonomy): Bacteria > Pseudomonadota > Alphaproteobacteria > Sphingomonadales > Sphingomonadaceae > JAVVHE01. The sequence goes on along the minus strand of JBBSFH010000002.1, from coordinate 170,998 downwards.
GCGAGATCAGCCGCGATATTTGCCTGTGCATAGATCGCGCGCACGGCGGCGAGATCAGCTTCGCGGCACTGCTGCGTGACGTGAACCGGCTGACCAAACGCGACGATCGCAGCGGGCACGACGGCGGACAGGATCGAAGCGCCCTGGCTGCCGCCGAGCACAAGAATGTCCGACGGGCCCGGCGTGGCAGCGGGGATCGCCGCGATGTCGGGCCGAACCGGATTGCCCGTCAGCCGAACCTTGGGCGAGAGCGCCAGCCGCCCGACCTTGGGGTAGCTCGTTGCGATGCGGTCCACACGCGGCGCAAGCAACCGGTTGACCCGCCCGAGGACCGCGTTTTGCTCGTGGATTGCCGTCGGCAGGCCGATCGCCAACGCTGCCAACAGCGCGGGGAGCGACGGATAGCCGCCGAAGCCCACCACGATGCTCGCCTTCAGCCGCCTCAGCAGCGCACGCGCACCCAGCACGCCGCGCGCGATGCCGAGTACGGTTCCGGGCAGGCCCGCGACCCCACCACGCGACGGCGATCCGCTGGCGAGGCGGTGCTTCTCCACGCCCGCGAACAGTCCGGGAAGGCGCAACCCGCGATCGTCGGAGAACAGCACGACGCGCCGGCCGCGGCGCGCGAGTTCGTCCGCGAGAACCGAGGCCGGGACCATATGGCCGCCGGTACCCCCAGCGGCGAGCACGATGGGGCGGGCGCTCATGCCGTCGCCCACCGGTAGGGGCTGGCCTTGGCGTAAGGGTTGCGGCGCAGCAGTGCCAATAGCAGCCCCATCCCCATGCAAAGCGCAACGAAGGACGATCCGCCATGGCTGATGAACGGCAGCGTCATTCCCTTCGAGGGCAGCAGGTGCACGTTGACCGCCATGTTGATCGCCGCCTGCAACCCGAACTGTGTGGTCAGTCCGGCGGCTGCGAGCAGAACGAACGGCTCGTCTTCATCCATCAGGCGGGTCAGCGCGCGGACGACGACGGCGGCGAACAGCAAAGCGATGGCGATGCAGGCGATCGCGCCGAATTCTTCGCCGATCACCGAGAAGATGTAATCGGTATGCGGTTCGGGCAGGCGCATCTTCATGACCCCCTGCCCCGGCCCGACGCCGAACAGCCCGCCCGCGTGGAAGCAATCGAGCGCGTTACGCACCTGGAAATGGTCGCCGGTGCCCTTGAGGAAGCCATCGATGCGCGTGCGCACGTGGCCGCCCATCAGATAGGCGACGCCCATCCCCGCCGCTCCCGCCGCCACGCCGATGCCCGCGACCTCGGCGCGCATTCCCGCGAGCAGCGCCATCGCCAGCCAGACGGATGCGAAGAGGATCGTCTGGCCCATATCGGGCTGCGCCACCAGCAGCGCGACCACGCACACGAGGCTGGCGAAGCTGAGCGTGAGCGCGGGAAGGCGATCGTCCTCGAAACGCATCGCCATGATCTGCGCGGTGGCGATGATGAAGAGCGGCTTGAGGAACTCGGACGGCTGGAGCTGGAGCGGCCCGAGGTTGAGCCAGCGCTGCCCGCCGTGGACCGATTGGCCCGCGACCATCACCAGCCCGAGCGCGGCAATGCCGAGCGCGGTTCCGATCATGCCGAGACGTCGCACCTGCGCGACGGGGAGCAGCGAGGTGGCGACGAGCACGGGAAGGCCGAGCGCGACCCACATCAGTTGCCGCCAGAAGAAGTGCAGCGGATCGATCAGGTGGCCAGCACCCGACAGCCGGTGCGCAGCGGCGGGCGATGCGGCAGCGACCGCGATCAGGCCGACGCCGATGAGCACCAGCACCAACGCGAGCAGGACGTGATCGATCGTCCAGAACCATGTGCCGATGGCGGAGCGATCCGAGCGGGAGAGGGCGCGCGCGTTCATGCGGGCAACGCCTCGACCGCAGCGCGAAACGCATCGCCGCGCGCTTCGTAGTTGGCGAACTGATCGAAGCTGGCGCATGCGGGGGAGAGGAGGATTGTATCGCCGGGGCGGGCGGCGGCGGCGGCTTGCGCGACGGCGCCTGCGACGGTGCCCGATTGGTGGGTGGGGATGTGCGGGGCGAGGAGGCGGGCGAACAGGGGGGCGGCCTCGCCGATCAGATAGGCGGCGCGGACATGGGCGAGGCGGGGGAGGAGCGCGTCCAGCTCGTCGGTCTTGGCCTGGCCTCCGGCGATCCAGTGGATCGCGGGGTAGGCCTGCAATGCGGGGGCGACCGAGGTGGGGTTGGTCGCCTTACTGTCGTTGACGTAGCGCACCCCCGCTTTGGTGGCGACGATCTCCATGCGGTCACGAAGCCCGGGATAGGTTTCGAGACCCGCGCGGATCGCATCGTCGGCAATGCCAAGCGCGCGCGCGGCGGCGATGGCGGCGGCGGCGTTCTGCGCGTTGGCGGGGCCGGGGAGAGTGGGCCAGGCCGATTGGGCACCCCAGGCGATGGCGTCGACGTAGGCGGTGCCCTGGACGATGCTGACGCCGTGGGGGAGGATTTGGATGTTCGAGACGCGCACCATGGTGCCCGGACCGAGACCCCCTCCGTCGGCTTCGCCGCCACCTCCCCCAGAGGGGGAGGATCGATCCTCCCCCTCTGGGGGAGGTGCCCGAAGGGCGGAGGGGGTGGCTCGGGCCGCAATCGCCTGCGTGAAGGTATCGTCCGCCGCGATGACCGCAACACCGCCCGCCTGCATCGTGAACAGCCGCGCCTTGGACGCAGCGTAGGCGTCCATCCCGCTGTAACGATCCAGATGATCGGGCGTGATGTTGAGCAGGATTGCTACGTCGCAGGCGAGGCTGAAGGTGAGATCAATCTGGAAGCTCGATAGTTCGAGCACATACACCCCATCCTCGGGCAGCGCGGCCTCGCCCAGTATCGGCGCGCCGATGTTGCCGCCGAGTAACGCCGGGCGGCCGCTGGCCTGGACGATGTGATGCAGAAGCGCCGCGGTTGTGGATTTTCCGTTGGTGCCGGTGATGCCGACCACCATTGCGGCCGGAAGTTCGGGTCGGGCGTGCGCGAACAGTTCGACATCCCCGATCACCGGTACGTTCGCCGCCCGCGCGCGCTCGGCCAGCGGGTGGCGGTTGAGCGGAACGCCGGGCGAAACCACCAGCCCGTCCAGACCTGCGAGATCGGCGGTTTTCAGATCGATCAGCCCTGCCACACCCTCGCGCGCCGCTGCATTATCGTCCCAAGCCCACACCTCCGCCCCGCTCGCGTCGAGCGAGACCAGCACCGAGCGCCCCGTGCGCGCCAGCCCGAAGACGCCGTAGCGCTTTCCCGCGAAGGCGTGGGCGGTGATCACCGGAGCTTCAACGTCGCGAGGCCCGCCAGCGCCAACACCAGCGAGACGATCCAGAAGCGGATGACGATCGTGGGCTCGGGCCAGCCCAATGCCTCGAAATGATGATGGATCGGCGCCATCCTGAAGAAGCGCTTCTTGGTGCGCTTGTAATAGGCGACCTGAATGATGACCGAGAGCGCCTCGGCAACGAACAGACCGCCGATGATGAGCAGCACCAGCTCGTGATTGGTGACCACTGCGATAGACCCCAGAGCACCGCCCAAGGCCAAAGATCCAGTATCGCCCATGAAGACCGCTGCCGGTGGCGCGTTGAACCACAGGAAGCCCAGTCCCGCTCCGATCAGCGCACCACAGAACACCAGCAGATCGCCCGCGCCCTTTACGTAATGCACGCCCAGATAATCGGCGAACTTCACGTTCCCCACCAAGTACGCGATTACGCCAAACGCCAGCGCGGCGATGATGACCGGCATCGTTGCCAATCCATCGAGGCCGTCGGTCAGGTTCACCGCGTTTCCCGCCCCCACCACCACGACGGCGGCGAATAGGAGGTAGAACCAGCCGAGATGCAGGCCGGCGTCCTTGAGGAAGGGGACGAACAGCGTGTGGCCGGTATGCGCCGAGACGAGCGCGCAGGCCGCGCCCGCAATAGCGAACTCGGCCAGAAGGCGTGCGCGAGCCGAAAGGCCATAATGGGATTGTTTAGTAACCTTGGCATAATCGTCGATGAACCCGATGGCTCCGAACCCCAGCATTACAGCCAAGCATGCCCAGACGAAGACGTTCGTCCATTCCATCCACAGAAAAGTGGAAATCGTCACCGCGATCAGCATTCCCAGCCCGCCCATCGTGGGCGTGCCCTTCTTCGCCACCAGATGGCTCGCGGGCCCGTCGCTGCGGATCGGCTGGCCCTTGCCCTGCTTCAGCTTCAGCCACGCGATCAGGCGCGGCATGATCAACAGCATGATGGTGAGCGTGGTGATCGTCGCGGCACCCGTGCGAAACGTGATGTAGCGGAACAGGTTGAGCAGGCCCGCAAAGTGCAGCGCGTGCGCGATGGCGTAGAACATCAGGCCTCCGGGGGAGTGGCGAGCGCGGCCACCAGGTTGGTGAGGCCGATGCTGTTCGAGCCTTTGACGAGGAGCAGGTCGCCGGGGCGGATTATTTCGCGGGCGATCTCAAGCGCGGCGCGCCAGTCGGCGGCGAAGATCGCGCTCGGCAGCGCATCGGCGAGCGGCCGTGCGCCCTCATCGACGATAATCGCCTGAGCCACGCCTGCTGCCTTCACGCGCTCGCCCAGTTCGGTGTGGAAGTGCTCGGAGTGGTCGCCGAGTTCGCGCATCGCGCCCAGCACCGCGATCTTGCGGCCGGTGCAGTGCATCGCGTCGAGCGTGGCGAGTGCGGCCGCCATGCTGTCCGGGTTGGCGTTATACGTCTCGTCGAGCACACGCGCGCCGTTGGCCAGCGTGAGCACGCGACCGCGCCCCGGCGGCACGTCGAGCGTTTCGAGGATGCGCGCGCCTGCGGCCACGTCCGCGCCAGCCGCATGGATGGCTGCGAGGACGGCAAGCGCGTTCTGGACGTGGTGTCGGCCGGGGCGCGGGAGGCGCAGTGCGAGGGTGCGTCCGGCGACGTCGGCGACGAACGCGGTGCCGTCCGCCGCTTCGTCGAGCGCGGTGGCGCTCACGTCCGCACCCGGTGCCAGCCCGAAGGTGATTACCCGCTCGCACACCATCCGCGCACGGTCCACGAGCGCGTTTGCCCATGCGTTGTCGAACGGGATCACCGCCGCGCCGCCGGGTTCGAGGCCGGTGAAAACGTCCGCCTTTTCCTGCGCGATCGCAGCTTCGGACCCGAGATTTTCGATGTGTGCGGTACCCACCCACGTGACCAGCGCGACATGGGGGCGGACCTGACGCACCAGCGGTGCGATTTCGCCGCGATGGTTCATCCCCATTTCGAACACGCCCCACCGCGTGGCGGCGGGCATGCGCGCCAGGCTCAGGGGCACGCCGGTGTGGTTGTTGTAGCTCTTGACGCTGGCGTGCGTGGCGCCATGCGCCTCGAGGCACGCACGCAGAGCTTCCTTGACACTGGTTTTGCCGACGCTGCCGGTGACGCCGATGATCGTCGCCTCGGGCGAGAGGCGAGCCCGCGCGGCGCGGCCGAGCGCTTCGAGACCCGCGAGCGTATCGGCGACGCGGACGTGCGGGCCTTGGGTCGGCTCGCTCACCAGCAGCCCCGCCGCGCCCTGCGCCAGCGCCTGCGCGGCGAAGCGGTGGCCATCGCTGGTCTCGCCCTTCAGCGCGACGAAGAGGTCGCCGGGCTGGACCTCGCGGCTGTCGAAGGTGATACCGGTGACGGCGAATGGCTCGGACGCGATGCCCCCGGTCGCGGCGGCGATGGCGTCCGAGATCCAGAGCGGGATCATGCGGATGCCAGCTCGCGCGCGACTGCAACATCATCGAAGGGGTGGGCGGTGTCGCCGACGATCTGGACGGTTTCGTGCCCCTTGCCTGCGATCAGGACCGTGTCGCCTGCGCGGGCGAGCCCGAGCGCGTGGGCGATGGCTTCGCGGCGGTCCCCGATTTCCTTGGCCGACGAGGCCGCGAGGAGGATCGAGGCGCGGATCGTAGCGGGGTGTTCGTGGCGGGGATTGTCGTCGGTGACTATGGCAAGATCGGCGTGCGCCTGTGCGATGGCACCCATCGGACCACGCTTGCCCTGATCGCGGTCACCCCCGGCTCCGAAGACGAGGATCAGGCGGCCCGGCGTGTGCGGGCGCAGTGCGGCGATGGCTGCGGCGAGCGCATCGGGCGTGTGCGCGTAATCGATGTAGACGCCAGCACCGGACGGGGTGACGAGCGCGCGTTCGAGGCGGCCGCGAATGGGAACGACCCGTTCGAGCAGCTTGAGCACATCGTCTGTATAACGATGCGCGCTCCCCTTTTCCTCTGTCGCCCAGACTATCGCCGCCGCCACGAGCGCGTTTGCGGCCTGATATGCGCCGATAAGTGGTAGTTCGAGAGTGGTGCCCCATTCACCGCCGAACAGGTCGATTTCGAGACGTTGGCCAAAGCGGGTCGGAGTGGTGGATTTGAGCCGGAACTCGTGGCCAGACCGACCAACTGTGCAAAGCTGCAGGTCGCGCGCATTGGTCGCCGCCTCAACCGCCTGAGCCGCCGGATCGTCGGCCCACACGATCGCGTGGCCGCCAGGCTCGACAACCTGCGTGAACAGGCGCAGCTTGGCGGCGAAATAGGCCTCCATCGTGCCGTGGTAATCGAGATGATCGCGGCTGAGGTTGGTGAAGGCGGCGACGCGCACGGGGAGGCCCTCGGTGCGGTGCTGGTCGAGCCCGTGGCTCGACGCCTCGAACGCGGCGTGCGTGACGCCTTCGCGGGCGAGGCCGCCCATGGTGCCCAGAAAGGTGACGACATCGGGGGTAGTGAGGCCGGTGAGCTGACGATCGTCGCCGACCGTTATGCCTAGCGTGCCCACCGACGCCGCGCGGTGCCCCGCCATCGTCCAGAGCTGGCGGGTGAGTTCGACGGTGCTCGTCTTGCCGTTGGTGCCGGTGACGGCGGCGGTAACGGGCGGGAAGGGCGCAAAGAAGCGCGCGGCGAGGCGGGCGAAGGCGGCGCGGGGGACGGCGTCGGCGATGTGCGCTGCGCCGTGGACGCTGGCTTCGGGCCGAGCCACCACAGCGACCGCACCCGCCGCTACCGCCGCGTCGATGAAATCCTCCCCGTTCGCGCGCGCGCCCGCGAACGCGCCGAAGACCGCGCCCGGAGCGACCTTGCGGTGATCGATGGCGAAGCCGGTCACCGCCACGGGGGCCGCGCCGGGGACTAGGTCGCTAAGGAGCATGGGTGGTTACTCCTCCGCCTTGGCGTCGCCCGGGAGCAAGCCCTCCACAGAAATATCGTGCGTCATATCGGGCGCGACGCCCAACATGGGCCCGATGCGCTCGACCAGCTTGCGCACGATCGGCGCGCTGACCCAGCCCGCCGTCTTGAAGCCGTAGGTGTCTTTCGTGCCCTGCGGCGTGTCGAGCATGGCGAGCACGACGTAACGCGGGTGATCCATCGGGAACGCACCCGCGAAGGTGGAGACGACTTTGCCTTGAGAATAACGGCCGCCGATCACCTTGTTGGCGGTGCCGGTCTTGCCGCCGATGCGGTAGCCCTTGGCCTCGGCCTGTCGCGCGGTGCCTTTCATCACGACGAGGCGCATCAGAGCGCGCATGTGGTCGCTCGTTTCCTGGCTGAACACGCGCTTGCCCGGCCGATCGGTACCCGGCGCGACCTTTAGCAGCGTCGCTGGCCGCCACACCCCGCCATTGACCAGCGCGGCATAGGCCGTGGCCAGATGTAGCGGGCTGACCGCGATGCCATGGCCAAAGCCCACCGTCATCACGGCGCTCTCCCCCCAGGTGGCGGGGAACTGGGGCTTGCCACGCTCGGGCAATTCAACTTGCAGCGTATCGAGGAAGCCGATGCGTTGCAGATAGGCACGCTGGCGCTCCTCGCCGACCTTCTGCGCGATGCGCGCGGTGCCGATATTGCTCGAATAGATGAACACCTCGGGCAGGCTGAGGATGCGACTCTTGGGGTGATCGTCGTGGATGGTGAAGCGGCCGACATGAATCGGCGCGCGCGCATCGAAACTGTCCTTCATCGCGATCGCGCCGGTGTCGAGCGCCATGGCGATGGTGATTGCCTTGAAGGTGGAGCCGAGCTCGTAGACGCCGAGCGTGGCGTTATCGAAATGGCTCGGGTCGCGTGGGCCTCCGGGGTTGGCGGGATCGTAGGCGGGGAGCGAGGCCATCGCGACGACCTCGCCCGTGTCCACGTCCATCACCACGCCAGCAGCACCCGCCGCGCTATGCTTGGCCATGCCCGCCGCAAGTTCGCTTTCGAGCGCCTGCTGAACACGCAGATCGAGCGACAGGGTGAGCGGCGCGGCGTGCGGGGTGAGGAGCGATTTGTCCGATGCGCGCTCCATCCCGGCCAGCCCGTGGCCCTCGTCGCCGATAAAGCCGACGATGTGCGCGGCGAGTTGCCGCTGCGGGTAGGCGCGGCTGGCTTCGGGCTCGATTTCGATCCCCGGATCACCGAGCGCGTTGACCCTGCGCGCCATCTCGGGCGAGGCACGGCGGAGAAGAAAACCGGACAGCCGCTTCGGGCCGCCCGACAGGCGCGCGGCGAAGCTTGCGGGATCGCGGTCGAAGAGTTGCCCAAGCCTGGCAGCAAGCATTGGCGCGGGCGTGACGAGCTGCTTGGGGCGCACGACGATGGCGTAGGATTCGACCCCGCGTGCGAGCGCGCGGCCGTAGCGATCGACGATGTCCGCGCGCGACGAGCTCCAGGCGAGCTGTGCCGAATTTGCATGGGCAGGCGGTGCGGACAACAGCGCGAGGCCCATCAGGCGCAGGACGAGGACGAAGGTAACCGCGACGAAGCCGAGCAGCGCCAGCGTCAGCCGCGCGCGGGCGCGCTCTATCGGGAGCGGGGCTGCGGCTTCGGCGGGCGCCTGCCATGGCCGGGGGGCGCGGGCAGCGCGTGCATCGACGAAGGTGGCGGCCGCGCTCACCGCAGCGCGACGCGGCGCACGGGGCTATCGACGGCCTTGAGTTCGCGGCCGATCGACTGGGTGAGATCGGCCAGATCCGCGCTCGGCGGGGCGGGCACGCGCGCGGCGATCAACGTCGACGTAACTTGGGTGGCTGCCGCTCGCACGGCGACCTCCCTCTCCCTGGTGCTTCGCATCTGTCCCTCCCCCGGTTCGGGGGAGGGTGGTGTCAGCCCCACGCTCCCCCGAACCGGGGGAGGGAAATGCGAGGGGGAGCCGAGCGAGGGAGAGGGAGCGATCTGGGAGGCGATGAGCGTTGGTCGGGTGGCCTCGGGCGCGGGCGCTGTATCTTGCGCGACCGCCTGCACGATGGCGGGAGCGTCCGCGCTTGGCATATATGCGACCAGCCGCGCCGGGCTATCGAGTATCTGCGCGGGCGCGGGTGCGCTGAGTGCCAGCAGGTGATCGTTCCACGCCTGCACGCTGGGCAACCCCGCGCGCGCATCGATCGCGCCGGCGAGGCTGCGGATTTCCGCCTCGTCGCGGTCGATATTGCGGTGCAACGATGCGATGCGATCGCGCTCCTGCCCCACGGTGGCGCTGACGATATAACCGCCCAGCGAAACCGCGATCGCGGCCGAAACCTGGACAAGCGTGACGAGCGAGCGGTTCATGGGCGATCCTCCCAGGGGGCGGCAGCGGTGCGGCGAGCGGCGCGGAGCGTGGCGGAGCGCGCGCGGGGGTTGCGGGCGAGTTCGGCGTCGGACGGCCGGACGGCCTTAGGCGGTGGCGCGAAGGTGGGTGCCGGCCCGGGCGCGGCGATGGGCAAGTGGCGCGAGCCGCCGGGCGTGCTGCCCGATCTCGCGCGCAAGAAGAGCTTGACAGCGCGGTCTTCGAGGCTGTGGAACGTCACGACTGCCAGCCGCCCACCGGGCGCGAGAAGGCGTTCGGCGGCACGAAGGCCCTGATCGAGTTCGTCGAGTTCCTGGTTGATGTGGATGCGGATCGCCTGGAACGCGCGCGTCGCGGGATCCTTGGGCATGCCCGGATGGTGGCCGAGCGCGCGGCGGATCACGTTCGCCAGTTCACCCGTGCGCGCAAGCGGCCGCGCGGCCACGATCGCACGCGCGACGGTGCGCGCACGCGGCTCCTCGCCGTAGCGCCTCAGGATGTCCGCGATCTCGGCCTCGGCGGCCTCATTCAGGAAATCCGCCGCAGTGGGGCCATCGCTGCCCATGCGCATATCGAGCGGGCCATCGGCCTGGAAGGAGAAGCCGCGCGCCCCCTCATCGATCTGGAAGGAGCTGACACCGATGTCGAGCGCGATCGCGTCCACAGTGGAGACGCCTCGTGCGGCAAGCGCGCGGTCCATCTGGCTGAAGCGATCGTGGATTGGCGTGAGGCGCGGATCTGCGGGGGCGCGAGCGAGCGCTGAAGGATCGCGATCGAACGCATAAGCATGGCCCACGCCCGCCGCGAGCGCGGCCGCAGTATAGCCGCCGCCGCCATAGGTGCCATCGACGAAGGCATCGCCGGGTGCGAGCGCGAGCGCGGCCATCGCTTCATCGAGGAGCACAGGGATGTGCCCGCTCATTTGCGCGCGTCCAGCTGGCGGCGCACGATGCGGCCGAGCGGGGTGGTGTCGCCCTTGGTCTGGAGGAACAGCTCGGGGTTCCAGACTTCGAAATAATCGCCTGCCGCGACGAAGAATGCGTGGGGTCCGATCTGGCCAACCTCGCGCAGGGTGGGCGGCAGGATGATGCGGCCGTTATCGTCCAAGGGCAGTTTCTCCGGCGAACCGAAGGCGGCGCGGGCGAAATCGTCACGCTCGGGGCCGAAATCGTCACCGAAGCGACGATCGATGATTGCCTGGAGGCGGCTGGGACGATGGAGATCGTAACCCACCAAGCAGGGTTCGCGCTCGTGGGGGCCGAGCAGCAGCCATTTTTCCTGCGTGCGGCGCTCGATCGTATCGCGAAACGTCGCGGGCACGGAAACCCGGCTCTTGCCGTCCACCGCGTTCAACGCGTTTCCGATGAACTGATCGTGGCTCACGCCGCCCTACTCCAAGGGGCGGCCCGCGAACGGCCCGGGTGCGTGGCGTGGACGACCCCTTATGGAGATGCATACGACGGGCTGGCATGGGTTTCAATGGAGAATTATGGGTAGAACACCTTATTTTGACTATAATTGGCGTGCAAATCGTAATGTTCTACTATTGTTCTGGTCCATGAATGTCTGTGGATAACAATTGGGATCATGCAGGGATCATAGCCGGGAACCGGTGCGAACGTTAAGCGGCGTATCCATGACCAATCTCCCCTACCGCCTCGCCGTGGGCATCATGCTGCTGAACCGCCAACGCGAGGTCTTTGTCGGCCAGCGGATCGATAGCACGCTCGAAGCCTGGCAGATGCCCCAGGGCGGGATCGATCCGGGCGAAACTCCCGAACAGGCCGCGTGGCGCGAGCTTGGCGAGGAGGTGGGGACGAATGCCGCCGAGATCGTGGCCGTGAGCAAGGGCTTCCACGATTACGATCTGCCAGCCGATTTGCAGGGCAAGCTGTGGGGCGGCCGCTTCCGCGGTCAGCGGCAGACATGGTTCGCAATGCGCTTCACCGGCGAAGACACCGATATCAACATCGCCACGCCCGAACCCGAGTTCCGCGCATGGATGTGGGTGGAGCCGAGTCGCCTCCCCGAACTGATCGTGCCATTCAAGCGGCCATTATACGAGGCGGTGATGGCGGAGTTTGCGGGGCTGCTGGGCTGATGGTAGTGTATAGGCTGGAATTTCTGCTTCCGCCCAAAAGCGGACATTCCCTATCGGGATGGTTCTTCGTATTTTCCTGCTGCAGTTGGTTTTACGACGTAGCCGGTAGCTGTGCGAACCAAGTCTCGTGTTAGTGGAATTGCCCCGTTGGGCATAATCGGTAGTGAAGCGGTTTCGGGCCAACGGTTCTTGATCGTCGGCACAAGTGCCTCCTTGAACTGACGCGAACGAGCCGGATCGCTTCCAAGTGAGAACGAAATCCACACCCATCCTAGGCGATCTTGAAAATCCATCGCAGATGCAATAGGCTCGTCGTCGTTCCTACCGCGCCAGACCGTGGCGTTGAAGGTTTGGGGCGAGACGTCCGACGTCGCCTTGAGTTCGGCAACCGTCGCAGCATCAACATGAAATCCAAATGCTTGCGCTTTCTCGCTCAGCAGTGCGACGAACCGCTTCTTGTCGGAAGCGGTTGGGAGCGGGACTTCGTAAGCAGCGACGGTCTTTGCAAATTTCGGCTGTTCTACTGAGCCGCAGGCTGAGCATATGAGCAGAGAGGCTAGAACGACGCGGATCATCAAGGCAGGATTAGCTGTCGCAGGGGCGCGGTCAATGGCAGCTCCCCACCCAAAACCGACGAAAGCCGTCGGTTGGCTTCGTCCCAAGCCGACGTTCCAACGCAAACACTACCGGGCTGATCCGCCGCTGGCGTGGGCTACGCGTCGTGTGCTAGCGGGCCGCTGGTGACCGAACTTGCCGCAGCTGACGAACTCGAGACGCTGCTGCTGGCGACCGCGACCGGCGACCGCGCAGCGTTCAAGCGTTTTTACGAAGTGACGTCGGCGAAACTGTTCGGCGTGGTGCGCCGTATCCTCCATGACCAGGCGCAGGCAGAGGAGGCGCTGCAGGATGTTTACGTTCGCATATGGCAAATGGCCGCAAGCTACGATGCTACGCGCGGGAAGCCACTTGCGTGGGCGGCGACGCTCGCGCGCTACCGTGCGATCGATCTGGTGCGCCGCAACGCCGCGCGCGATGCGCCAGCGCGCGATACCGATTCGATGCCCGAACAGGCCGCGCCCGCCGATGGCCTCGATCTGGGCGACCGCGAGGCCTTGATGCACTGTCTGGAAACCTTGCCGGAGGAACAGCGCAACTGCGTGGTGCTCGCCTACTGCGATGGCTATTCGCGCGAGGAACTGAGCGCGCGCTTCGAACGCCCGGTCGGCACGATCAAATCCTGGCTGAGCCGCTGCCTGACCTCGCTGCGCCAATGTCTGTCCTTCGATGACTGAGGAGGAGCGCATCGTCGCTGCGGGCGAATATGTCCTGGGCACGTTGAGCGGGCCCGAGCGCGCTGCGTTTGCGGCGCGCATCGCAGGCGATCGAACGTGCGCGGGTGCGGTCCGTTTCTGGGAGAGGGCGCTCGGCCCTCTCGCGGGCACCACCGCCGAGGTTGCACCACCGCCTGCGGTCTGGGCGCGGATCGAGGCGCGCACACAAGGCGTTGCCGGGGTCGCCAACGATCGTGCGTCCGGCTGGCGCGCCGCCGCGCTCGGCCTTGGCGCGCTCGCGGCCGCGCTCGGCGCGTTTGTGCTCGTGCGGCCTGCACCGCGTCCGCTGCCAGCGCCGCCCCTTGTGGCGAGTGCCCCGGCAGTCAACCAGTTCGTCTCGTCGGTCACCGCGACGGGAACGCAGACCGCGCTGCTGCTGACGATCGATCCGGCGAGCGGGACGGTGGTGGCGCACCCGGTGCAGTTGAGCGCGCCCGCGCAGCGCAGTCTGGAATTATGGTGGATTGCGGCCGGATCCGCACCCCAATCGGTCGGGTTGATCGATCCGGGTCGGCCGTTGCGCGCGCGGATCGGCGCGAACATGCGCCTCGAAGGGGGCACGTTCGCGGTATCGCTCGAACCGCTCGGCGGCTCGCGCTCGGCAGGGCCGACCGGGCCGGTTCTCTACTCGGGGCCGGTGACGCGATTGGGCCGCAGCTAGCCGCCCGAACGCCTTGCCGCGATGCGGACGCAGATCACGCTGGTCGCTGGCGGCGGCTAGATCCAGCGCCGGTGACGGAACCAGAGCGCCATGCCGCTCGCGATCGTCAGGCACAGCGCCACCACAGCCCAGAACCCCCAGGACTGTTTGAACGGCAGGCCGCCGACGTTCATACCGAACAGCCCGGTCAGGAAGGTCAAGGGCAGAAACACCGCCGCCACGATCGAGAGCACGAGCATGCGCTGGTTCGCCTCGTCGGAGCGACGATCGGTCATCTGCGCGGCGAGTACGCCCGCGCGGTCGCGCACCGCATCGAGCTCCTCCGCCATGCGCTGCGCACGGTCAGCGGCTTCGCGGATGTGGAGGCGATCGTCGTCCGCGAGCCAGGCGAAATCGGCCGACGCGAGGCGGACGATGGCGTCGCGCTGCGGCAGCAGGAAGCGGCGATAGTTGACCGCGAGTCGTCGCACGTCGCCGAGCGGGTCACGGATGCCGGTATCCCCCTTGGCGAAGGCAGTTTCGAGATCGTCGAGACGGTCGCCAAGATCGGCGACCACGGGATCGAGGCCTTCGGTGATCGTTTCGGCGAGCCCGGCGATGAAGTCGCCCGGATCGGCGATCTTGCCCGCCTCGAAACAGCCGCGCACGTCCGCAAGCGCTGCCAGCGGGTAATAGGATAGCGTAAGCACGCGGCCCTTCTCGGCCCACAGACGGATCGAGACGAGCTCGTCGGCCTCGGGATCGTGCGCGGCGTTGAGGCCACGCAGGTTGACGATCGCCGCCGTACCGATGGGCGCGGCGCGCGGGCGGGTTTCCTTGGCGCGCAGCGCTTCGATCACCGGCCCCGGAAGGTGCGCCTGCGTATCGAGCCAGGCGACGCACTCGCCGTCGTTGCCGTCGATGTGCACCCAAAGCAGGCCATCGCGCGGGATCGCCTGCGTTTCGGCGTCGGCAAGAGCAAGGCGTTCGAAGCGATGGCCCCGAATCGCGCGGTAGGCGAAGCTCGCGGGGGCGGGATCGACGGCGTCGCCCGCCTGGCAGACCATTTCAGGCGACCGCGTAAGGCGGTTTGTCGAACCCGGCGGGCGAGCGCGTGAAGACCTCGCAGCCCGTCTCGGTGATGCCGACCATATGCTCGAACTGCGCGGAGAGCTGGCGGTCGCGCGTCACCGCCGTCCAGCCATCATCCAGTGTTTTGGTGTTGGCCTTGCCCGCGTTGATCATCGGCTCGATCGTGAAGAACATGCCGGGTCTCAGTTCCACCCCTAGCCCGCGCTTGCCCGCGTGCACGACATTGGGCGGCATGTGAAACTGGCGGCCGATGCCGTGGCCGCAGAAATCGGTAACGACCGAGCATCGCTGCGCTTCGGCGAAGGACTGGATCGCGTGGGCAACATCGCCGAGCCGCGCGCCCGGCTTGGCCGCATGAATGCCGCGCCACATCGCATCGTAGGTCACGTCCACCAAGCGGCGCGCCTTCACGCCAACGTCGCCCACCGTGAACATGCGGCTGGTATCGCCGTGCCAGCCATCGAGCAGCACGGTGACGTCGATGTTGACGATGTCTCCGGCCCTCAGGCGCTTGGGCCCGGGGATGCCGTGGCACACCACATGGTTGACGCTCATGCACGAGGATTTGGGATAGCCGCGGTAGCCGAGTGTGGCGGGGACGCCGCCGCCCGCAATCTGGAACTCGCGGATCATCGCATCGAGATCGTCCGTGATCGCCTCGGGGATAACGTGCGGCACGAGCATATCGAGCGTGGCGGCGGCAAGCTGGCCCGCCGCGCGCATCCCCGCAAACGCGGCTGCGTCGTGCAGCACGATACGCTCGGGAGCGCGGCCAACCTCGGGGCTATCGACAAGGATGAAATTATCCATCGCAGCAATTTAGGGCCATGTGCGGCGGTGCGCCAGCAGTGTGCGATGGTGGTTGGGCAGGCGTTGAAAGATTGCTTGTTCGAGTTGTTCAAATGCCTGATCAACCCGCCGGTGATGCTTGTCCCCTGTTTGAGTCGATGAAGATGGAAGCCTTGCTCGTGGCCCCGGACCTCCGGGCGGTATCGTGCCCGACCAGCGCATCGTCGGGACTGGGCCGCGCCCCTGGTGGGCAATCGTATCAGCGCGCGAAGACGGTCTCGATCGTGGAGCTGCACTGATGGCGGGGCTGTGGTTCGAAGAGCTTCGGGTCGGCCAGATGTTCAGGCACGCGATCCGGCGCACGGTTACCGAGACTGACAACCTGCTGTTCTCGACGCTGACGCATAATCCCGCGCAACTCCACCTCGACGATGAATATATGAAGGACAGCGATTACGGTCAGATCCTCGTGAATTCGACCTTCACGCTGGGGTTGATGGTCGGGGTTTCGGTAGGCGACACTACGCTGGGCACGGCGATCGCCAACCTTGGCTGGGATGAAGTACGGTTCCCTGCGCCGGTGTTCATCGGCGACACGCTGCACATCGAAACCGAGGTGGCCGAACTGCGGGAGTCGAGGTCTCGGCCAGACGCGGGGATCGTCACCTTCATCCACCGCGCCTACAACCAGAGGGACGAACTGGTCGCGTCTTGCAAGCGCTCGGGACTGCAGCGGAAAAAGCCGTCGTGACGAACCTGCGCTCGCTCCTGTTCATCCCCGGCGACAGCGAGAAGAAGCTGACCAAGGCCGATGGCGCGGGAGCGGACGCGCTGATCCTCGACCTGGAGGATTCGGTCGCGGCGGCCAGCAAATCGGGCGCGCGCGAACTGGTCCTGGCGTTCCTGCGCGATCGACCGCGTGGCGACCGCGCCAGCCAACTCTGGGTGCGGGTAAATCCGTTCGATTCGGGGCTGATCCTTGAAGATATGGCGGCGGTGGTAGGCGCGGCACCTGACGGGCTGATGCTGCCCAAATGCGAGGGTCCGACGGATGTTCTCAAGTTGTCGCATTATCTGGACGCGCTCGAAGCGCAGGCCAATGTCGAGGCCGGATCGATCAAAATCCTGCCGGTCGCGACCGAGACGGCGGCCGCGCCGTTCACGCTGGGCGAATATCGTTCGGCCGAATTGGAGCGACTGATCGGCCTGACGTGGGGGGCGGAGGATCTGTCGGCCGCCGTCGGTGCCAGCACCAACCTCGACGAAAATGGTGTGTGGTCGCTGACCTATCGTATTGTCAGGACGCTGACGCTGCTTGGAGCTAGGGCGGCGGGGATTCAGGCGATCGACACGCTGTATGTCGATTTCCGCGACGAGGCGGGTCTGCGCGCCGCCTCGCGGACGTCGCGCGCCGAGGGCTTCACCGGTCGACTGGCGATCCATCCCGCGCAGGTTGCCGTGATCAACGAAAGCTACATGCCCTCCCGGGCCGAAATCGAGCACGCGTTGCGTGTCGTCGCCGCGTTCGAAGCCCAGCCCGGGACGGGCACGGTCGGCCTCGACGGCAAGATGATCGACATGCCGCATCTGAAACAGGCGAAAGCGCTGCTTGCTCAAGTATCGAACGAGGCAAGCGAATAAAACGCACACTGTTCGCCCCTGAGCACAAAGATTTTCGCTATGCCGTGGCGGCATTCGTCGCGACCGAACTCGTTCCCTATCACGCCGAATGGGAGAAGCAGCAGCGCGTTCCACGCGAAGTGTGACGCAAGGCTGGTGCGGCGGAATCGCTTTGTCCTGATCTGGCCGAGGGATATCACGGCTACGGTGCCGACAGGCTCTGCAATGTCGTCATCATCGAGGACTGGCGAAGCGATCGGGGCGATCGCGATGCCCGAGCCGGGAGCCGGAGCGCGCGCTGCCAGCATCATTTTTGTCTAGGCAGATACGCCGGAGTCCAAGCGCGGTCGCAATCTCGAGAAGATCGGTTTGAAGGCGCTCGATACCAGCGGACTGTTCTTCTCGGACACGCGCGTTCCGGGCGAGAACCTTCTCGGCGAGGCGGGTAAGGGCTTCAGCATGCTGATGAGCAACCTCGCGCAGGAAAGGCTGCCGCCAGCCGTTGTCGCGCCACATCTCAATCCGGCTGACATCGAGTCGCGCCAAGCTGTCATCGCGCTTAATATGCGTTGTCATTCGCGCCCCCACGCTTTCAAGATATTCGCCTGACCTGTGCTATAAAACCAAAAAAACAGAGACGGGGTCTATGCGCTTATTTTGCGCCCAACGGCTCCTGGGACAGTAGACTCTGTCGGATTTCACGCTTGAGAACTTTTCCTACCTTGGAGCGGGGAAGATCAGGCCAGATGTAGATTTGCTTTGGTGCCTTGATACTGCCGATCAGGGCCTTCGTCGCAAGCAGGATCTCGGCGGCGGTGGCCGTGACGCCGGGGCGCAGCTCAACCACCGCACAGACGCGCTCGCCCCATTTGGCGTCGGGGAGCCCGACCACCGCACTGTCCCGCACCGCCGGATGTACCGCGAGCGCTTGCTCAACTTCGGCCGAATAGACATTAAACCCGCCGCTAATGATCATGTCCTTGGCTCGGTCGACGATGAACAAATAGTCGTCGGCGTCGATGAAGCCGATGTCGCCAGTGCGGTGCCAGCCATTTGCATCCGCCTCGGCGGTCGCTGCCGGGTTCTTGTAATAGCCGGCCATGACCAGCGCGCCACGGACGACTATTTCCCCGGTTTCCCCGCGCGGCAAAAGATTGCCCGCCGGATCGGCGGTCGCCACCTGAACCAGGGGCCCAGGTCGCCCGGCCGACGCCAGCCGCCCGATAGCAATCGTTCCGTCAGCTAAGAAATGTTCGTCTGGTGGCAGCATCGAGATCATCATCGGCGCTTCGGTTTGGCCGAAGAACTGTGCCATTACCGGGCCGATCCGGACCAGCGCCTCGGTCAGCCGTGCCGTCGACATGGGCGCTGCTCCGTACCAGAAGCACTGTAGCGACGACAAATCCGTCGTCGCCAACTGCGCATCGTCGAGCAGCATGTAGATCAGCGTCGGCGGCAGGAAGGTGTGGGTGACGCGGTGGCGCGCGAGCAGATCGAGGAACGCACCGAGATCGGCCTTCGGCATGATCACGACCTCGCCACCAAGAGCGAAGATCGGGAAGGTCAACACGCCGGCGGCATGGGTCAGCGGGGCCATCGCCAGGTACACCGGCCTGCCACGGAACGGGAAGCCGATCAGGGTGAGTGCGGTCATCGCCTCAAGGTTGGCGTCGGTCAGCATGACGCCCTTGGGGCTGCCTGTGGTGCCACCGGTGCCAGCGATCATTGCCAGTGGGCCGGCTGGAGCGATATCGGTTGGTGTGTTGTCGGCGGACAACATCCATTCGGCCAACGAAGGCGCGAAATCCGTTACGCCATCGATACAAATGTACAGGGTCAGCCGTGGAAGGCTGGGCCGCATGGCTGCGACCAGATCAGTAAAGTTGGCCTGGAAGAAGAGCGCCGCGCAATCAAAGAGGTCGAGGACGTGGGCGTTTTCGCTCACCTCGTTGCGCGGGTTGATCGGGCACCAGACGAGTCCGGCCCGCGAGAGCGCCAGCACACAGGTGAACGATACAGGGTCGTTGTCCGACAAGATCGCGACATGCTGGCCAACGGCGATGCCGTCGCGGGCAAGCGCACGGGCCACGTTATATGTGCGGCGCTGAACGTCGGCATAGCTCAGGCTTGCTCCTGCCATTGTCAGGCATGGTCGTTCCGGACCCAGCGATGCCCCTTTGTCGAGATAGTCGACGATCCGCATCAATCGTGGACAGTGACGATCGGTTTCATCACGAGCCCGAACGCGCGCAGTTGGCCGAGCAGTTCGCGGTAGCCGAACGCCTGACAGGCGCTTGCGAAGCCGACGCGCTTGGGCGGCGCTTGCAGTAACGACGCTGCCGCAAAGGCCTGGAGCAGCCCGGTCTGCTTGTAGTTGCAGTTGCCGTGGATGACGCAGTGTGCCCGCGCCAGCGGTCCCGAGGCATGGACCGAGTCGATCGAGGTGTTCAGACGCGGATTTTCACGCGGCGGCATCGCCGCCTGCACGCTGTCAGCCATCGCAGCCAAGCGTGCTTCCTGCTGTTCGGGCGGCAACGGCGCGATATCGGTCTCGAACATCTTGGTCATCGCGACAACGCCTTCCATCACCTCTCGGGCAAACACACCGCCCATCACCTTGACGCTGGCGACGCGGGGATCGCGGCGGAACCACAATGGATGCGCGGTGCCGCCCCACGGCAGCGCCAGAGTGGTCAAATGCTGACCGGGGACCGCGACCTCAAAGGTCTGCTGCATCGGCCATTCGACCAGCTTGTTGTCCTGCAAATAGTGCCACTTGGCTTTGAGGATGGTGAAGATCGTTTGCGTCGAAGCATAGGTTGGAAAGCCGCGCCACAAGACGAGGACGTCAAGCGTGTCCATGCCCGGCGTTTCAAGGCAGAGGTTCGCCGCGATCTCGCCGGTGGTGTACATCTGCGCGACGCACGGGGAGAGCAGGAGACCCTTGGACGCATAGGCGTCGCCCCAGCGTTCGTCGGCGATCATCATCCAGTCCTGCTCGCCGGTTGTATCGAGGTAGTGACACCCCGCCGCCAGCGCCGCCTCGACGACTTGCGGACCATATTTGATGAACGGCCCAACCATGTTGCACACCACCCTGGCCCCGGTGAACAGCGCGGTCAGCGCCTCCACGGAGTGTGCCACTTCGACCACCTCGTAGTCGGCGCTGTCGATGCCGGGCACCTTGTCCAGCACCGCCTGGGTCCGTGCTTTATCGCGCCCGGCAGCGATGAACGGAACGCCAAGCTCACGCAGATATTCGCAGACGAGACGCCCCGTGTAACCCGATGCACCATAGACGATAACAGGCTTGGTCATGTTTAACTCCCCATTCCACCGTCGACCGCGAGCCCGGTACCGGTGATGAAACGTGCCGCGCCGCTGAGCAGGAACAGGCAGGCATCGGCCATCTCGCCAACCTCGCCCAGCCGTCCAAGCGGGGTCGCGGCGACTACGCCCGCCGCAGCCTCCTCGGCGGAGGCTGCCAGCCCCAGCGTTGCCATGTCGGCCGCAAGCTTTGCCCCCATCGCGGTCGGCACCAGCCCTGGATAGAGGCAGTTGACGCGGACGCCGTAGCCGAACCTGCCGCTTTCGGCCGCCGCGATGCGTGTCAGACGGTCGACCGCTGACTTGGTCGCAGAATAGCCCGAGATGCCGGGGAAGGCTATCGTCGCGGCAACCGAGGCGATGTTGACGATCGCTCCACCCGCGCCGCCCGGTGGTTTCATCGCGCGGAAGCCATGCTTGAGCCCGAGCGCGGTGCCGACGACATTGACATCGAGCATCTTGCGTAGCGCCAGAGCGTCGGTGTCGATCACCAGACCAGAGATTTCGATCCCCGCGTTGTTGACCAATGCGTCGAGGCCGCCGAGCGCGGTCTTGACCGCTGGCATTGCGGCCGCCCAACCGACATCGTCAGTAACGTCGAAAGCGATAAAGTGCGCGCCGATACGACTGGCGGTTGCCACGCCGCCATTGCGGTCGATGTCGGAGATCGCGACCCTCGCGCCTGCGGCAACCAGAGCCTCGGCGATCGCCATGCCGATGCCTGTCGCGCCGCCGGTGACGAGGGCGCAGCGCCCGGCAAGGTCGATATGGGGCATGGCATGGCTCCGTTCTGTCACAGTTGTTTCGCACCGTTCGGCCGAACGAGGTCAAATCGCGACATAGCCACCATCGACGATCAGTTCGGAGCCGATCATGTACGCCGCGTCGTCACTGGCAAGGAACAGCAGCGGCCGTGCGATCTCAAGCGTTGTCGCTAGTCGGCCGAGCGGGATTGCCGCCGCGACCTGATCGACGAATGCCGCCGCACCGTCACCAAGCCCGGAGACGGCATCGCTGACAAGCTTCGTCTGGCAATAACCCGGATGAAGCGAGTTTATGCGGATCGGCCAACCTTTCCGGGCGCAGTCGACCGCGGCGGCCTTGGTGAACATCGCCACGCCACCCTTGGTCGCATTATAGGCGGGGAACAGCGGCTCGGCGACGTTGGCGGCGATCGAGGCGACGTTGACGATGACGCCGCCGGTCGCTTTCATCACGCCTATGGCGGCGCGGGTGCCAAGAAAAACGCTTTCGAGGTTGATCGCCATCAGCTCGCGCCATTGCGCCAGGCTGGTTTCTTCGACTGAAGCAGGAACCCTGCCCCCGCGTTGTTGACCAGCACGTCGAGCCGACCGTGCGCGGCGACGATGCTCGCGACGATGCTGGTCCACCGTGCCTCGTCGGTCACGTCCTGCACCGCAGCGGTGACATCAAGCCCTGCAGCTACGAGCGCCGCCACTGCTGGGGAAAGCGCCACACCATCAATGTCGCTAGCGTAGACGATTGCGCCTTCCCGAGCGAACTCGGACGCTGCGGCCAAGCCAATGCCGCGCGCGGCTCCGGTCACGAGGACGGTCTTGCCGACGAAACGTCGCATCGTCATGACATGGCCTTTCGCAGGGCAACGACGGTGGCCAGCGCGACTTCGGGCAGCATGTCGGCCGGGATGACAACACTGCTGATCGGTGCCGGAGACATGATGTCGCCAGGCGGATGGGGATCAAGTGCGAAATTGAATGCGGGGTCGGCGCCACCGGCGATGCCCACATCCCACCCGTAATGTGCCGCGACCTTGCGCACCGGCGCGAGGAACTCTCTGAAGCGTGGCTGCGCGTCGGCGATGACTACGGCCGCGAGTGGGGTGTCGGCGAACCCGCGCAGCGCGTCGGCGAGATAGGCGGCAGCATCGTCTGCGAGATCCTCGTCCGGTTCAGGTTGCGCCACGTCGGCGAGAGCCGCCGCCCACCGCGCCAAGCTTGCCGGATCGGCGACCGAGATCGCCAGCAGGGCGGGCGTCGTCGCGCGGCCGACCCTAACCATCACGTCCGCCACCATCGCACGCAGCCCGACATCGCGAAGTAACGCCCGCAGCGGCTCGGCACCGTGGGGCTTGGCCGCCATCGCCGCCGCAAGCGCCGGGTGCGCGGCGACGTGTGCGGTTACGATGCGCTCGAACGGCACGACGATCAGGTCCGACGGGAGCAGCGCCTGCGCCTTGCCATACAGCGTCGCTACGGACTGTGCATCGGCCCAGTTCAACCCGCCGCCGGCGAGAAGCGCCACGGCATAGTCGAGCCAGTCAAGGTGCAGCGTCTGGCGCTCCGCCGTCACGGCCGCGACCCTCGCCATGTCAAGCGGCCTTCATTCGCGCGATTTCGGCTTCGAGTTCGGCGATCCGGAGATCCTTGGGATTGGGCATGAATACGCCCGTCTGCTCCGCCGCCGTCGTCCTGATCCGATCGCCGGGCAGACCGGCGTAGATCTGCGACGGGTCGTCCCATGATCCAAAATACGGAATGTCGATGGGTGGTTCGGGTGTCACCCATCCAGCGCAGAACTCGTCGAACGGCTTGCCGCGAGCGATCCGCGCAAGACGCTCATCGGCGCGGGCAGCGTCTGTGAGGTCGCGATCGAGTGTCAGCGTCGCCTCGTCAAACACGACGTGATAGATTATGCGCGCGGTTGCCGGACTGATCAGGTCTTCCGCGACGTCTCTCATGACCGCGTCGGGCTCGCGTTCAAGGACGTCGCCATAGCCGCCGCCGGTTCCCTGGCATATCATGTAGAGCTCGCCCTCCTGGCACAGCTCGAACGTCATCCCCATGTCGTGAACAGAATAGGTTCCAGGTAGCGACTGGTTATTCATCAGCGCGAGCATGTCGAAGTCGACCTGCTTTGGGTTGTCACGGAGTACATCAAAGACATTGAAATTCTTGATTTTACAGAGCTGATAGACCGGCGATGAATAGCCACCAAACAACCCTTGCGTGGAGGAGAACTTCGACCCCTCGCAGCCGGTCATGAACCCCCACATATTGCTGTCCCGAACTGTCGCTATCTGTTCGTAGCCGAGACCACCACGATACTTGCCGAAGCCGACCCGGTCTTTAGCCAGCACCTGCGCGCCCAGACGGACGATTGGCGTATCTTCCTCAGCAATTTCATGTTCGCCGGTGTCGCACATGAAGCCGAACACCGGAGCAAGCGAATGCTCGCCGTCGCGATCCGATCGCGCGCCCTGGCCGTTGCCGTTGATATCGGCGCAGAAATTGCCGGTGACGTCGCCGTGCTGGGTCAGGCCACCGTAGATAAAGGTCGCCGCCTGATCGTATTGCGGTGCAAGGATCGCCGTGTATCGGTTGGGTAGGCCATAAGACAGCTTGGCCATCGTTGTTGTCGGCAGCACGCACGCCTTGAACAACGGCATCAGACTCATCGCCTGCGGTGCATCGGGGACCGCATCGATCAGGCTGCCGGGGTCCGACAAGATTTCGATCGGCGACAGGATACCCATCGTGTGCGGCAGGTCGGGCCATACGTTCTGCAGCAGACCGGTGACCAGCGCCGCCTTGAAGCTGGCGATGTTGGTGTTGACCGCGCGATTAAGGAACTGTGGGCTGCAGCCGCGAAAATCGAAAGTCATGCGGTCGCCCTTGACCGTCACCGTCATGCCAATTTTTTGCATTGCGTTCTCACGCAGTGTGGAGTCCATGAAGGCGAGTACCCGCGTTGTTCCGTCGGGCAGTTCGCGGATACGCCGCCGTACCTCGTCGCCGACATCCTCCAGGTTCTTGCGCATCGTCGCGGCGAAGGCGTCGCGGCCGTGTTGGGTCAGGATCGACATCACCCGCTCGCGCAGGCGCAGCACGGCGTGCAGCTTGACCTTCATGTCCTCCAGCTGGAGCTTGGGGTCGCGCACCGAATTCTGCAGGAACGTTAACAGGTCGCGCTTGATCTTGAAGTTCTCGACGATCTTGAATGGGCTCATTTTCAGCCCTTCGTCGTATTTGCTCTCAGCCGCCGCCGGCATTCCGCCCGGCTCGGTTGCGCCGTTCTCGCCTTCGTGGATGGTCGAGGATACCCAACAGACTAGCTCACCCTGCCAATAGACCGGAATCATCATCGATTGGTCGGTGTTGTGAATGCCGCCATAGCGCGCGTCGTTGTGAATGAAACCGTCTCCGTCGCGGACGCCGACCGTCGGATCGTCGACGAAGTTCTTGATGATGAATTTGATCGGGTAGTGGCAGCAGGAGGCGAAGGCGATGATGCCGTGAGGGGCAATCATCGACAGGTCGCCCGACGGCGTGAAGATCGCGGTGACGAGATCCCCCCACTTGGCCCCCGGTGCTGCCCCCATCTGCTCGACCATGACGTAGCTTTCGTCGAGCGCCGAGTTGATCAGCCCACGGACGTGGCTGAGCTTGTGCAAATCAAGCGGGCGCGACAGAACAGTGTTCTCGTACGACGTGCGCGGACCAAAGCTGTGGTCCCGCATGATCGCCGGATCGGGGCCGAGGAACAGGTTCTGTTCCGCAAGAAACTTGTCGAGGAGGCCCTGTTCCTCGACCTCGCTGGAGTGGCTGGGCATCATATCGCTCCCTGTTTGGCAACTTCGCGGAGGAACCAGACCGCACCTTGCGTTGCCGCTTCGACCCGCCAGCCGGGCTCAACGAGATATGTCGTATCGCGGGTCGTGATGATCGCCGGGCCGAAGATGATTGCACCGGGCAGGAGCGCCGCCTCTCCATAGGTCGCCGTACTCAGCGGGCCGTCGTGGCCGATGAAATGACAGTCGCGGCTACCCTCGGCCGCAGGCATCGATTGCGGGGCGATGCCGCGCGAAAGGTCTTCGAAGCGGATCGCGGGCGTCGCAACATAGGTGCAGACGCGCATCGTGTTGATCCGCACGCCGGCCTCGGGCGACTGGCTGCCTTCGCCGAAGCGCTCGCCGTAGCGGGTGAAGAACTGGTCGATCAGCCGCAACACGTCGACGCGGCTGGCCAGCCGGGTGACATCAGTCACCACCGCCGTCTGCACGCGCTGGTTGCCATAGCGCATATCAAGTTCGAGCCGGTAACGGATGTCGCCCTCGGCCATTCCCTGGCGCTGCAGGTCGGCCCGGCCGCGTGCCTCGAGGGTCGCGACATTGGCGTTGAAGCTATCGAAGTCGCCGAAGATCATCTTGGTGTTCGCGTCGAACAGGACCGAATAAATGCTCATCTCGTGGATATGCATCTGGTCCATGCTGCCCGCCCCGCACGCCGAGAACACCGACGCGAACGGCGGTGCCAACACCTTGTCGACGCCCAGCGCCGCAGCGATGCCGCACGCGTGCAGCGGGCCGTTGCCGCCATAAGCAAGCATGGTGAAGGCGGCGGGGTCGTAACCGCGCGTCCGCAGCTCGGTCGAAATGCCGTTCGCCATATTGGCGTCGGCGGTCGATTTGATCAGCTTGGCGATCTCGACAGGCGCCAGTCCGAGTTCATCTCCGAGCTGGTCCTCGATGACGCGGCGGGCGCGGCGGGCACTCAAGGGAATCGTGCCGTTGGCGTAGTTTGCCGGATCGAGATACCCGAGCAGCAGGTCCGCGTCGGTAACCGTCGGATTGAGCCCGCCGCGGTCGTAGCAGGCAGGGCCGGGATCCGAACCCGCGCTTTCGGGGCCGATGCGAACCGTCTTAAACATTTGATCATAGGCGGCGATTGACCCACCTCCGGCACCCAGCGTCTTCAGGTGGACCATCGGGATCGACACCAGCCAGCGGTCGATGACGGGATTGAAGTCGTAGTATTTGACGCCGTCCTCGACGACGATACCGATGTCGAAACTGGTCCCACCCATGTCCGTGGCGATGACGTTGCCGAGGTTCGCCTGCCGCGCGAGACTTTCGCTGGCGGCGATACCCGACACTGGTCCGGAATGGACCGTCTGCAGCGCATCGGTCGAATTTAGCTGTGCCATGCCGCCGCTATTGTGGTTCACCAGCATCGGCTTGTCGTAGCCCAGGGCGCGCAGGTTGAGCTCAAGCGTGCCGAGGCCATGGTACATCGTTGAGTGGAGGAAGGCGTCCATGATCGTCGACATGCCGCGGGCATATTCGCCCTTCCGCCCCGCCACCTGGTGCGACAGCAGGAGCGGAATCGAGCCGAGCAAGTGCGCTGGATACTCCTCCAGAAAAATTTCGCGCGCGCGCAATTCATGGGCCGGGTTGACCACGCTGTTGGTGAACAGGACGATCAGCGCTTCAGCGCCGGCGTCGACCAGTTCGCGGATGCGCTGTCGAAGGTCGTCCTCGTCGAGCGTGAGAAACACCCGGCCGCGGTAGTCGACACGTTCGCGCACCTCTCGGATCATCGGGATCGGCACGATCGGTCGGGGCCGTTCGGCGTTGGGGATGTCCTGTTGCTTTGACTGGTCGAGGCCTTCGCCATAGCCCCGGCCGCGCGCGATCGGGATCGTTGACTTAAAACCGACCGTCACCAGCGCACCGATGCGCGGCCCTTTGCGCTCGATCAGCGCATTGGTGCCTAGCGTGGTTGCATAGCGGACCGAATCGACGCCCCTCAGGATCGTGCCAACATCGGTTCCGAGTTCTTCGCAAGCGTTTCGCAGCGAATCATTGAAACCGAGCGACAGGTTATGATGCGTTGTCAGTGCCTTACCCGCCACCGTGCGCTTGTCCCAAACGACAAAGCAGTCCGTGAAGGTGCCGCCGATATCAACCGAGACGCGCCTCATGCCCGGCGTTCCTTAGTGCTGATGATGAACGCGGCGCGGCGGCGCCTCGACGGCAACCGGTTCGGGCACTTCCTCACGGGTCGCCCACTGGATTTTGAGCGCGTCGATATCGAGTTCGATGTCGTGCAGCGGCGGGTGGCCCGGCGGCAGATACTCGGCCTCGACCAGCGTGCCGCAGCTCGGGCAATAATATTCGAGGATGCGGCACCATCTCGGATCGGGCGCGAAGCTGCGATCGTACAAGTTCGTGTCGAGCAACGGGCGATGGATCTCGGTCGGATCGCGGTCGTAAACCAACAGTCCGTGCTTGTAGTTCTGCCGCGCATCGCCGTGGACATGGCTGCACCGGCGACACTCCCATCGTTCGCTTGCGAGATCAATGCGGAGATATTCGGTTATCAGCACCTTCATGGCCGTTCCTTGCTCAGCATGATGTCGCCGCTGTCGCTGGTGTCGAAGCGCCAGCCGACGTCAACGCGGCAGGTGAAAAACTCCTCCTCCAGTACCGCCGGACCTGCGGCTCCGCTGCCGGGCGCAAGCGCCTCGATGCGGTAGACCGGCACGGCGCGTTGACCGTCGCCCAATAGCAGGGTGCGCGTGCCCGATGGCGACGCGGGCAGGCTGGCGCCCCCGAATTGTCCTGAAAGAACCGGATGTGGCAATGCGCGGGCAATCGTCAGTCGCAGCGACAGCCTCGCGCCTGTAACGTCGGCGACCGCATCTCCCGTCACCGGTGTTACGAGTTGTTCGCCGTCGCGATCGGCGATCAGGCTCAACCGCTCGGTGCATTGCGCCGGATCGATCGCTTCGGCGCGCATTCCGCGAGCGCCTATCTCACGGAGCCGTGCGATCACGGCCGGAGCTTCATCCGCAGAGGCGAGCGGCAGGACGTAGTCGTGGCCGATATCCGAGAAGCCGATGCCGAATGCCGAGAAGATCGCCGCCATCCGGGGGATCAGTACGCGATCGATGCCGAGCAGGTCGGCAATTCGGCAAATGATGAACGGTCCGGCCCCGCCGAACGCCGCCATCACCGCTCCGGCCCGGGGGTCGATACAGGCGCGGACGCCGTCGGCGACGCGCCCCGCCCAGGCGTCTTCCAGTGCCTGTATGGCGGCATGGATGCCGAGCCCAAGCGGAGCGGCGATCTCGCGCGCGATGGCAGCGGTCGCCCGGTCGAGGTCGATCTTCATTGCTCCGCCGAAATAGGAATTGGGATCAAGCAGGCCACTGGCGAAGAAGGCATCGGTGATCGTCGCGCTGGTACCGCCAAGGCCGAAGCAGGCCGGGCCGGGCGTGCTTCCAACGCTACGCGGTCCGACCGCAATGGACTCCCCGTCGACGCGCAGGATCGAACTGCCGCCCGCGCCGAAGCTGGTCACATCGGCCAACGCGAAACTGGTCTCGACGCCTTCGATACGGCCGAAGCGGTGAACACGGGGAACGCCGTTTTCGATTACCGCGACGTCGGTCGTCGTGCCGCCGATGTCGAGCGAAATCAATTGCGCGATGCCGTGATGCTTGGCCAGCTGCGCCGCCCCGTCCGCGCCGCCGCGCGGTCCCGAGCCGTAAGTCCTTACCGCAACGGTCTTGGCAACGCGCGCCGACCGGCCATCGTTGCCGAAGATCAGCAGTGGCCGCTGCGCCCGCGCATCGCGAAGCTTGTGCTCGGCGGCATAGAGGAAACGCTCCATCGCAGGATGGAGGAAGGCATTGAACAGCGCTGTCCACGTCCGCCGTGTATCGTCGGCATCGGCGGCCAAATCGTGCGCGTGGAGGATCGGCACGGCCCGGAGCAAGTGCGGCGGGAACGCCCGCAACAGCGCGCGCTTCACCGCTGCTTCGGCCGCGCGTCCGCCGTTGCCGACGAAGGACACGACGATCCGGTTGGCCCCCCGTGCAGCGAGATCGGACACCGTCCGGACGGCGTCCACGCGGTGATCGTCGCCAGACGTGGGTAAAACGGCGTGGCGCTCCCCGACCAGCACCGCGAACAGTTCCGGATTGGCGGCAGCCACGGCGTCCGCCGAGCTGTCCGTAATGAGCCCGAGCCGCGGCCCGCGTCTCTCGACGAGAGCGTTGGTCCCTTGTGTTGTCGAATAGCGGATGTGGTCGGTCGAGAGCAGCAGCCGTTCAAGGTCCTCCTCGCCGAATACCGCCGTCGAGGCCTTGCGCAGTCCGTCTATCAGGCACTGCGACAGGTCAAACGGCGTCGTCAGCGTCTTGGTCCGCCACACCCGGTCGCCATCGGTGACGCAAATGTCGGTCAGTGTGCCGCCATTATCGATGTTGACCAGCATGGGACTAGAACTTGAACTTCGCTTCGACACCAAAGGTGCGTGGCTGCGCCCGGTTGAGATAATCCAGACTGAAGATGTTGATGTTGAGTCCGTAAGTATAGTAATATTTGTCGCCGAGGTTCTTGCCCCAGACACTCACCGAATACCGCGGTGTGTCGTAGGTCAGCCGGGCGTTAAACAGCCAGTAGGGTGGATTGCCGCAAGCGATCGCCGCGCCAGCCTGCAGGATATTAAAGCCGGGCGCAGGAGTGTTGCACGGTGTCTGCCCATAGTTCTTGAAGGGATCGAAGTAGTAACGACCTTCATAGGATGTATCGCCGCGCAGGGTCAGCCTGGCTTGGTCGTGCGCGTAGACGTCCCAGTCGAAGCCCGCCGAGAAGGTTGTCGGCGGAGCGTTGGGGAACGGGTTGCCGTTGATCGGCAATGTCGCGCTGCTTGGGTTGGCCGGATCGATGACGTTGCCGTTGTAGCGCGTATTGAGCAGGCCAAGCGTCGCATCGAAGCGCAGATGCTCTGCCGCCTTGACCGTCAATTCAGCCTCGCCGCCGTATAGCCGACCGTTGCCCGATCGGGTGAAGGTCGTGGCACCGATCACCTGCGTAAACTGTTGGTTCTTGTAGTTATAGTAGAAGCCGGCGACGTTCAGTTGGACGCGACGATCGAACAGTCGTGTCTTGAATCCCGCCTCATAAGCATCGACCTGTTCGGGATTGATGTAATAAACCTGGTTCGTGCCCTGGTAGGCGAGGCCGTTGAAGCTGCCGCTGCGGTATCCCCGGCTGTACTGGGCATAACCCATGATCTCGCGGGTGAAGTGATAGCTGACGTTGGCCCGGCCGGTCAGCCGTTGGGCGTCCCGGACCTGGCTAACGCGGGGCAGGGTCGGATTGTAGGGGAAGCTGTAGGGAATGGTGCTGGCGACAATGTTCTGCCCGCCAAGGTCACGGATCGTCGTCAGGCCGTTGTAATATACGACCTTGTCCCAGGTATATCGCAGGCCAGCACTCAGGGAGAGCTTGTTGGTGACGTCCCAAGTGCCGTCGGCATAAATCGCCTTCGACGGGCGGCGCACGTTGTAGAACTGATCGCCAAGGATCGGGGTGAACGGCGGCGCACCGGCGCCGCGGCAGCCCGCCGAATAGGCACCGCCGAAGCCTCCGCCGCCGGAATTGTTTACCGATATGTCGGTCAGCAACGCGATCAGTGAGCGTGCGTCGAGGAAGCCGCCGGGGTTTACCGTGACGGGCGCGCAGAATCCGGGACTGGTCGGCGTCAGCGCCGGATTCAGGGCAAAAGCGGGCAACACACGGATCGAATCCGCGGTTGCGATTGCCGGGTTGCTGAATGTCGGCGGCAGGCCCGCACCAAGCAGGATAGGCCGCAGCACGCCAAAGAAGTCGGGCTGATTATGCGTCTCGACCTTGTCGATTCCGTAATAGGCTCCAACGATAAGATTGATCTTTTTGGCCTTAAGATTGACGCGGAAATCTTGATTGAAGTTATTGCTGTTGGAGTAATATCGTAGAGAACAGACGCTGTTCGGCGATCCATCGCAGTCAAATGGTGAAGTCCGGTAGACCCCATAGTCATAGCCGGTAATAGACGACACAGAGATATGCGGATTTATCTTGTAATCGATACTCAGCGAGGTGCCGACATCCGAAGTGAAGTAGTTACCGCCGGTATCCGCTGCCACCTCATCGCGACCAAGCGGGCGACCTCCGTTTTGCAACGGATCGAAGCGCGAATAGCCGAGCGCGTCGCGCCGCCAGCAAGCTGCCCGATGGCATAAGGATTAGGCGCCAGCGGATTGTCGCGCGCACCATAGACCTTGAAATTGATATCGAGGTCGGACGTCGGCTTCCAGCGGAGTGAAACCCGGCCACCGATATTTCTGGTTGTGCCGACATGGCGGCCTTGGGTAGGATTATACTGCCAGCCGTCCCCGTCTGAGATGGTCCCCGCGAAACGGATGCCGAACACGTCCGGCTTGATGCCGAGATCGAGAACTGCCTCGCCGGTTTTGGTGTTGTAGTTGCCATAGCCGAGTGTCGCGCTGCCATGGATACCATTGAGTTCGGGCCTCTTGGTGAAGAAGCTGATCGCGCCGCCGGTCGTGTTGCGCCCGTACAATGTGCCCTGCGGTCCACGCAGCACCTCGACCCGGTCAAGGTCGTAGAGTTGCTGACCGTGGCTGGCACGGAAGCTTTGGTAGACCTCGTCGACATACACCCCGACCGGCGACGCCGTGGACGCGGTGAACTCGTTTGCCACCGAAACGCCGCGCAACGAGAAGTTGGGCTGGGTCTTGCCGTACGGCGTCGTTACCTGCAAGCTCGGCAATGCACCGAACAAATCGGTGGTATTGGTAATTCCACGCGCCTTCAGCGAGTCGCTGCTGATCGCCGACACTGCCAGCGGTACATCCTGAAGATTTTGCGACCGCTTCTGGGCGGTGACGATAATCTCGTCGAGCCCCTTTTGCTCCACCGCCGCCGCGGTACCTTGGGCTGGTGCTGCGGGCGCGACGTTTTGCCCATTGGCGGGCGCCGCCGCAGACAACAGGGCGACGACGCCAACGGCGCAGCTGCTCAAATGATGCGAATTCGCCATATGCACTCCCCGTTGGCAGTGGCCGTTCTTGCGGCCTTGCTGACATTGCAGGCTAGGACGCACAGGTGGTCCGGCGCCAGCGGCGGCGGTGGGGGGCAACGGGGGGGCAACGGGGGGGCAACGGGGGGGTGTGGAGCCTTGCACTCGCCAGCCATGGTCGGCACATTGCTTACACCAATGTAGGGGGCAAGACGGCGCGTGCGTGCGGCAGCAGTCCGGATGGAGATGTCGGCAGCGGCCGCCGAACCGCTAACGCGGACCAAGCTTGCGCCGCCCCGACTTCCTCCACGCGCGGTTGCGCTCGACCGACAACGCGCGCTGATGAGTGGCGTATTGGCGCACAGTCTGTGTCTTGTCCGAGCGCCTCATGGTTACGGCAAATCCACGTTATGCAGCAACTGGCACAACGCCTTCGCAGCCCAGGGCTGCCTTACCGGCTGGGTGTCGTTCGAGCGCGACGACAATGATGCGAGCCGCGCGATCAGCTACCTGTTGTGTGCCATCCTCGAACCGCTTCAGAGCGATGTCCCGCTGGCCTCAGACGGCCTGATCCCGCCACAGTCATTGGCCGCCTATTGCATAAACGCTGTCCACGACCAGGCGCGCCCATTGGTGCTGTTCCTCGACGACTTCGACAAGCTGAACGATCCCCACTTGCTCCAGTTCGTCAACTACATCCTGCTCCACTGCCCGGAAAACCTGCACATCGTTGCCGCTTGCCAGGTCCAGCCGGCTTTGCCGCTGGCATATCTTGACGCCCATGGTGGCCTATTGCGCATCGGCATCGACGATCTGCGGCTACGCGAGGACGAGGCCTGCCAATTGCTCGACGGAAGCGGGCCGCTTCTCGCGCGCGACGAAGTCGCGAGGCTCAACGACGCGATGGCTGGCTGGATCACCGGGTTGCGCATCGGCTCTGCGGCGCTGCGAAATAATCGCGACGCGCTCGATGACATCGGCCTCGTCGGGCACGGTGCCGGCTGGCTCGGCGACTATCTCGATGAAAACATATTCCAGCACCTTACCGCGGCCTCGAGGCGATTTCTGACGCGCTGCTCGGTCGTCGAGACCTTGACCCCCGATCTATGCGCGACCCTCGCGGGTGACGGCGACACCCGACGCATCCTGGCGTGGCTGGCCGACCAGAATTTGTTCATCCAGCGCCTCGACGACGCCGGCTCGTGCTTCCGCATCCATCCCGTGTTCCGCGAGTTCCTCGCCACCAAGCTGCGCGAGGACGATCCCGCGCTGCCGCAGCAGCTGCACGGGGCGGCCAGTCGCTGGTTCGCGGACCACGGCCGCACGCCGGAGGCCGTCCGCCATGCGCTCGATGCCGGCGAGACCGGCCGCGCTGCCGAACTCCTGTCGACCGTCGCGATGTCTATGGTCGAGCGCTCTGACATTCTCGGTCTGCTCAACTGGATATCACAGATTCCCGACGCGGAAGTCGCGCGGCACATCCCGCTGCGGGTTGCACAGGCGTGGGCTTTGACGCTTAGCCTGCGGCCCCAGGCCCGCAAGCTGATCGACGACCTCGGTGGACAGGTCGCTGCGCTCGATGATGTGACACAGCGAGCCTTGTATCTGATCGAGCTTGCTGGCCTCGAAACCATCTTCCTTGCGGTCTGTGAGGACCGCATAGATGCCGCATTGGCGCGCGGCCGGACGTTTCTCGAACGGCCGGTCGCGGAGACGAGCTTTACCGCCCGGGCGGTGCGCAACGCAGCCGCGTTCTGCGAACTGGGCCGCGGCGACTACCGTGCGGCGGGCGAAATCCTCCGGCCGGCGCAACTGCAGGCGATGCGTAGCGAACAACTGTTCACCACCGCCTATCGCCATACCATTGTCGGACTTGCGTATCGTCAACAGGGTCAGCTGGCCGAGGCCGAGCGGACGTTCCGTGACGGGGTCGATCTCGCCGAGAGGTTGGCGGGTCGCGAATCTCCGTCGGCTGTGCTCGTCGCGTCCTTTCTCGCGCGCAGTTTATACGAGCGCGACGCTATCGCCGAAGCCAGGGCGACGCTTGCCGGCCGACTCGGCGTGATCGATGAAGCCTGTTACCACGAAGCGGTCATCAACGCCTATCAGGTCGCAGTGCGTGTCGCGGTGATCGAGGGCCAGTCGGTTGAGGCAGCCCGGCTGATCGATCATGTCGAGCTGCTCGGCCACGAACGCGGCTGGCGGCGACTGCTCGCACAATGCGCGGTCGAGCGGCTTCGGCTTGGCCTGCTGCAGACGACCGACCTCGACGACATTCTGCCCCGATCGCGCGAGGAAGCTGCCCTTGCCGAGCCACTGGGCCTCGATGCTCGCACGTTCACGATCCTCGCGAAGCCGCGATTGATGCTCGCGCTTGCCGCAGGCGACACCGCGCGCGCGCGCGAAGTGGCCGAACGCTACGCCGTGCTTGCGAGCCGGGTTGGTAGCGCTGAGATGAGGCTCACCAGCGCGCTGCTCGCCATGCACCTCGAGCCCGAGCCGAGCCCGGAACATCAGGGAATTGTCACCGATGCCATCGCAAGAGGTTTCGGGCGCACGATCATCGATCTGCTCAGCGAGACGCAGTTCGCCAAGCTGATCGACGCGGAACCCCGGCTCGGGCTTCAGAACCAGCTGCTGTTCCTTCGCGACCAGATCGGGACGACGGTGCAGGGTCGAAACTTGGGTTTGGCCGCAGACGTGTCGCCAACGCTGTTCTCTGTGCTGACGTCGCGCGAGATCGATGTGCTGACCGGCGTCAGCCGCAGCCGCTCGAACAAGGAAATCGCTCGCCAGATCCACCTTACTCCGGAGACGGTAAAGTGGCACCTGAAGAACATCATGCGAAAGCTGGGCGTCGATAGTCGCAAGGCTGCCGTCGAACAGGGCATCCGCTTGGGAATGTCGACGTCTGATAATTGATGTCTGACGATCGCACGACGAATGCCGCGTCCCAACGAAACCCCTTGAAACGGATTGGGCCGTCCAAGAATCTGTTTTGTGCGCGATTTCAATGACTTGCGAGGCAGCTGAGATCGCCCGGAATGCCTCGAAACTCAATTCTGGTCGGGGCGACAGGATTCGAACCTGCGACCCTTAGACCCCCAGTCTAATGCGCTACCGGGCTGCGCCACGCCCCGACCGAATGGGCGCGATAGACGTGGGCGCGGGCGGGCGCAAGGGCGGGCGCGGTGGCGCTCTCAGTCCTAACCCGGCGCGTGCGCCTTCAGGAAAAGCATGGTCCCGCGCCGCACGCGCGTGGCGAGCTCGGCGGTGCCGAATTCGCGGTGGACGCCGAACCGGCGCTCGACCGGCAGCATGCCTTTCCACAGGCCCATCAAATCCTCGGCGGCGCGCGCAGGATCGTCCGCGCCGATCTCGCCGCGCGCCATCCCGGCTTCGAGCACGCGCGCGAGCTGACGGTGCACATGTCCGGGACCGGCCTCGTAGAAGCGCCGCGCGAGTGCGGGGTGTCGCGCGGCGGTCACGCAGAGCAGGCGATCGCACGCCTCCATATCGGGCGCGGTCAGAAAGCCGAGCAGCGTTTCGCCGAGTGTGTTCAGCACATCCGGGAGCGGCAGACCGCGCGCCTGCGGGCGGAGCAGGCCCTGTTCGATCTGCGCGGCCTCGGCGCGGATCACCGCTTCGAGCAGCGTCTCCTTGTCGCCGAAGTGGCTGTAGACGGTAACCTTGGAGACGTGCGCCCCGGCGGCGATCTCCTCGATCGAGGCAGGCTCGAACCCGCGCTCGAAGAATATCGCGCGCGCGGCCGCGACAATCGCGGCGCGCTTTTCGGCATCCTTGGGACGACCGCCAAGCGCGCGCTCGACGGTCTTTTCGATCAGCATCATCCACCCCTTACCCATACGGTCGTGTTCAGTACGGTGCCGCGCGTAATCGCCGCATCCCGTCATTCACTCTATCACAACTCCGCAATCGCGCAAAGTAGCTTGCAAATGGCTGAACGATTGCGTATGCGAACTCGATCTTCGAGGAGCGCGACGTATGCGAGACGATCACGGGCCATTCCCGCACGCCGACAGCGCGCCCGAACCGGACTTCGTCGCCGAGGCGGCCGCGCGGCCGCCGATCCATCTGCCGCTGCTCGACGACAAGGCGAAGGGCATCGAGCCCGCGCCAAAAAAGCCTATCACGAAGAAGCCGATCTTCTGGGTGGGGCTGCTGGTGCTCGCCGCGCTGATCGTCGGCGGATTTCTCTATTACCAGAGCGCGCGCCAGTATGAATCTACCGACGACGCGTTCGTCGACGCGCATATCGTGCGCGTCGCACCGCAGATTGCGGGCATCCTCCAATCGGTGCCTGCGGTGGACAATGCGCATGTGAACAAGGGCGATCTGCTCGCGGTGATCGAGCCCGCCGGGCCGCGCACCCAGTTCGCGCAGGCCGGAGCGAGCGTGGCGCAGGCGGAGAGCGCGCTGGCGCAGGCGGAGGCGCAGCGCGAGCAGGTGCGCGCGAGCATCCTCGCGGCCGAAGCGACGCGGCGCCAGCAGATCGCCAATATCGGCGTGCCGAGCGCGGATGCGATCAAGGCGCGCAAGGATCTGGCACGTTACGAGGCGGCGCGGCGCGAGAATGCGGCTGCGATCGCGGCGACCATGATCGATCAGGCGCGCGCCGCCGCGCAGGTGGCGGACGCGCAAATCCTCGCCGCGCGCGCCGCCGCATCGAACGCGGGCGCCAATACGGCAGTGGCGCGGCGGCAACTCCTCGCGGCACAGGCCAATGTCCGCGCCGCGCAGGCGGGCGTGCGCGAAGCGAAGGCGCGGCAGGCGAGCGCGCAGGTGACGCTGAACAATCTGCGCCTCGTCGCGAGCGTATCGGGGCACATCGCCAGCCGCACCGCGAATATCGGCTCCTATGTGTCGCCGGGCACGCAGATCATGGCGATCGTGCCCGATCAGATGTGGGTCACCGCGAACTTCAAGGAGACGCAGCTCGCAGGAATGAAGGTTGGCCAGCATGTGGACATCAAGGTCGACGCGCTGCCGCAGGTTCATTTCGAGGGCCATATCGAGAGCTTCCAGCGCGGTGCGGGGCAGGCGTTCCAGGTGCTGCCGCCCGAGAATGCCACGGGCAATTTCGTCAAGGTCGTGCAGCGCATCCCCGTCAGGATCGCGTTCGATCGACCCGATCCGATCGCCTACCCGATCGGGCCGGGCATGTCGGTGAGCCCGCGCGTCAAGGTTCGCTAGCGATGGCGAAGGCGGCGGATGCCGGGTGGACGCCCGCAAGGTCGGCTGCAGGGCAGCGTTCGGCGTGGCTGATCGTGGGCGTGATCAGTCTGGCGACCTTCATGGAAGTGCTCGATACCGCGATTGCAAACGTAAGCCTGCTCAACATCGGCGGCGCGCTCTCGGTCTCTCCCGACGAGGCGACGTGGATCGTGACGAGCTATCTGGTCGCCAACGCGATCGTGATCCCGATCTCGGGCTGGCTCGCCGATACGATCGGTCGCAAGCGCTATTACATGCTCTCGGTGGCGCTGTTCACCGGCGCTTCGCTGCTGTGCGGGCTGGCGCCCAATATCAACGTGCTGATCCTCGCGCGCATCCTGCAGGGGATCGGCGGTGGCGGGCTGGCACCGTCCGAACAATCGATTCTCGCGGATACGTTCCCGCCCTCGAAGCGTGGCGCGGCGTTCGCGGCCTATGCGCTCGTGGTGGTGGTCGCCCCCACGCTCGGGCCGACGCTCGGCGGGTGGATCACCGATAATTTCAGCTGGCACTGGATTTTCCTGATCAACGTGCCCGTGGGCGTGGCCTCGCTATTCCTTGTGCAGCATTTCATGGTCGATCCGCCGGTGCTCGAACGCGAGCGGCGCGCGAAGCTCAGCGGCGGGCTGCGCGTTGATTATGTGGGGTTCGCGCTCGTCGCACTCGGGCTGGGCTGTCTCGAGCTGACGCTCGATCGGGGCCTGCGCGAAGACTGGTTCGCAAGCTCGACGATCGTGGCGACGACCGCGATCGCGGTGACTTCGCTGGTGGCACTCGTGATCTGGGAGCTCAACCACAAGGATCCGATCGTCAACCTGCGCCTGTTCGCCAACCGCAACTTCACGATCACCGTGATGGTGATGCTGGTGATCGGCGTAGTCCTGTACGGATCGACGCAGCTGATCCCGCAGTTCCTCCAGCAGGTTCTGGGCTATACCGCGACGCAGGCGGGCCGCGCGCTGACCATCGGCGGCATCGCATCGCTGGTGGTCATGCCGGTGGCGGGGCTGCTCGCGGGCAAGCTGCCCGCGCGCTTCATCCTGTTTCCAGCACTGCTCGTGCAGGCGTTCGCGCTATGGAACCTCAGCCACCAGAATAGCGAGATCGCGTTCGGCGACGCCTCGCTTTCGCGCCTGTACCAGGCGATGGGGCTGCCCTTCCTGTTCGTGACGGTGACGGCGGCGGCTTATGTCGGCCTGAAGCCGGGGCAGTCGAACCAGGCGTCCTCGCTGCTCAATGTCGCGCGCAATCTGGGGGGGACGTTCGGCATCAGCTATGCGCAGACCACGCTCGCCGATCAGGCGCAGGTGCATCAATCGCGGTTGGTCGAGCAATTGCAGCCGCTGAACGACAATTACGCGGGCGCACTGGCGAACGTGGAAACCGCGCTCCGATCGGTCGGGCAGGGCACGGGCAGCGCGGTCGGCACGCTGTATGCGCAGGCGCTGCGGCAAGCACAAACGCTGGCGTTCCTCGACGTGTACCATAACCTCATGGTGTTCGTGCTGATCGTGGCGCCGTTCACGTTGCTGCTGCGCCCCGGCAAAAGTGGCGAGGCAGGAGGACATTGATGCGACGGTTTGGAGTATTGGGCATGGCGGCGCTCGCGGGATGCACCGTGGGACCGAACTATCGCGCGGCGAGCGTTCCCACACCGCCTGCCTATGCCGAAGCGCATCCGGCAGCAGCCGGAGAGCTGCCCGCGAAGTGGTGGGCGGCGCTGGGCGATCCGGTGCTGAGCGGATTGATCGAGCGCGGGCTCGCGCAGAACCTCGATCTGGCGGCGGCGGCGAGCCGCGTGCGCCAGGCGCGCCTCAGCGTGCGCGGGGCACGCAGCGGGCTGTTCCCAACGGTGAACGCGACCTCGGAAGCGCAGCGCACCAAAATCTCGAAGAACGGCGGCTTCGGCCAGATCGCCAGCAGTTTCGGCGGATCGGGCGGCGGCGGCGGCGGATCGGGCGGCGGCGGATCGGGCGCGCTCGGCGCCCCCGGCAGCGTGTTCGACATCTATTCGGTGGGGTTCGACGCGAGCTGGGAGCTGGACCTGTTCGGCGGCGTGCGTCGCCAGCTCGAAGGAGCCCGCGCGCGCGTCGAATCGGCCGAATGGGGTCGGCGCGACCGAGCGGTCAGCATCGCCGCCGAGATCGCGGACGATTATTACCAGTTGCGCGTGCTGCAACGGCGCGCCGCGATCGCGCGTGCGGAACTGGCGCGCGAGCGGCGCACGCTCGGCATCATCGAGGCGCGCGGCCACGCGGGGCTTACGCCGGGTTCGGACATCACGCGCCAGCGCGCTCAGATGAGCGTGGCGGAGGCCTCGCTCGGCCCGATCGAGGCGGAGGGACGCGCGCTCGTCCACGCGCTCGGCATCCTCGTGGGCGGTACGCCCGAAACATTGCTCGACGTGTTCGCGGTCGAGGTGCGCGCCGAACAGTCGGGGCAGGCCGCCGCCCCGGTCCTGCCGCCGCCAGTCCCGGTGGGTCTGCCATCGGACCTGCTGCGGCGACGTCCCGATATCCGCCGCAGCGAGCGCGAACTGGCGGCAGCAACCAGCGACATCGGCGTCGCGGTGGCAGACCTCTATCCACGGTTCACGATCACCACCCCGTTCCAGTTCCTCTCCACCGGGCTCAACGATCTGTTCGCGGGCAACAGCGTGCAGGCGACCGTTGGCGGCAGCATCAAGTTCCCGCTGCTCGATTTCGGACGACGGCGCGCTGTGGTGGGCGAACGACGCGAAACACGCGAGCAGGCGTATATCGCCTACCAGCAGGCGGTGCTGACCGGCGTGCGCGAGACCGAGGATGCGCTGGCAAGGCTGCGCATCGAGCGTGCACGGCGCGAGGTGCTTGGCGGCGGCGT
This sequence comes from Sphingomonadales bacterium, assembly GCA_038238915.1. Taxonomy (GTDB): domain Bacteria; phylum Pseudomonadota; class Alphaproteobacteria; order Sphingomonadales; family Sphingomonadaceae; genus JAVVHE01. Next base: position 130,840 of record JBBSFH010000002.1, on the reverse strand, counting down.
GCGCGACGCGCAGGCGACGATCGATGCGATCGAGGCGCAGTATAAATATGGGCTGACCGATCTGACGACGGTGCTGAACGCGCAGGCCGAACTGTTCCAGGCGCAGGACAATCTGGTGCAGAGCGAGGGCACGATCAGCCGCCAGACGGTGGCGCTGTACAAGGCGCTCGGCGGCGGATGGGAAGCGCTGGCCCCGGTTCCCCCGCGTCCATCGCAGGACGGAGCGGCGCACAACGCATCGTGAAGCACGCGCGCCCCCGGCAATCCGTCTAGCCAGCCCCCCGCCGCCCGGTTATCAGCCGCGCAACCCGCCGCCCGGAACCCGCCCCATGCTCACCCCCGCCGTCCGCGAAATCCTCTCCTGGTACGCAAGCGATAATCCCGGCAGCCGCGCGAGCCTCGCGCGGATGCTGAACCACGGCAAGCTCGGCGGCACCGGCAAGATGGTCATCCTGCCGGTCGATCAGGGCTTCGAACACGGCCCCGCGCGCAGCTTCGCGGTCAACCCTCCCGCCTACGATCCGCGCTACCATATCGAACTCGCGGTCGAGGCTGGGCTGAACGCGTTCGCCGCACCGCTCGGCATGCTCGAATGCGCGAGCGAGGTCGCGCCCGGCTTCCCGCTCATCCTCAAGGCCAACAGCTCGAACAGCTGGGCCACCAGCAAGGACCAGGCGGTCACCGCCACCGTTGATGATGCGCTGCGGCTCGGCGCGTGCGCGATCGGCTTCACCCTCTATCCCGGATCGGACTCGTTCTTCGATATGGTCGAGGAAATCCGCGAGATCGCCGCCGAAGCCAAATCGGTTGGCCTCGCGGTCGTCGTGTGGAGCTATCCGCGCGGCGGCGAACTCTCGAAGCAGGGCGAACTCGCGCTCGATGTCACCGCCTACGCCGCGCACATGGCAGCCCTGATCGGCGCGCACATCATCAAGGTGAAGCTGCCTTCCGATCATATCGAGCAGGCCGAGGCGAAGAAGGCCTATGAAGGCCATGACTGGTCCACCCAGTCCTCGCGCGTGCGCCACGTGATGCAATCGAGCTTCGCGGGCCGCCGCATTGTTGTCTTCTCGGGCGGCGCCGCCAAGGGCGAGGATGCGGTCTTCCAGGATGCGCGCGACATCCGCGATGGCGGTGGCAACGGCTCGATCATCGGCCGCAACACCTTCCAGCGCCCGCGCGCCGACGCGCTGGCGATGCTGGATCGTATCGTGCGCATCTACCAGGGCCAGGAATAGCTCCACCGGTGCCGCCCCCGGCCCCCTCGCTCGCGCGCGAGGTCGCCAGTCCCGGCGGAATGACGCAGGCGGGGCTCGATGTGCTGGACAGCGCGCCCGGCCTTGCCCACCTGTTCGAGGCGGCGGTGCGCGCGGCGGTCGCGCGCACGGCCGTGCTTGCAAGGAGTGCCCAGGCATGACCCGCGACGAAGCCATCGATGCCTATCTCGCCGTCTTCGCCGCGCGCGGCTTTGGTGCCGCCACGCTCGGCGCGGTCGCCGAACACGCTGAGACCTCCCCCGCCGCCCTCGCCGACGCGCTCGGCGATCGCTGGGACGCGCTCGATCAATTCACCCGCCGCCTCGATCGCGCCGCGCTCACCGCATTCGATCCCACCGGCAGCGTGCGCGAGCGTCTGTTCGATCTCGCCATGGCGCGCTTCGATGCCGCACGCCCGCACCGCGACGCGCTCGCCGCGCTCGATGCCGAAGCCCGCCGCCGCCCCGCGCTCGGCCTCGCGCTGCTGACCACACTGCCGCGCACCGCGGCGCTGTTCCTGAGCGCAGCGGGCGCGAACACGATCGGCCTCACCGGCCTGGTACGCGTCAACGCATTCGCCGCGATCCTGGGCGATGTCGCGCGCAGCTGGTTCACCGATGCCGAACCCGATCAGGGGCAGACGATGCGCGCGCTCGATCGTCGGCTGGAGCAGGCGGAGCGTTGCAGCCAGCGCCTCTGCAATCTGCCCGGCTCGATCGCGCAGCCGATGCCGGGGCTTGACATGCCGAGCCAGATAGGTTAGAAGCCGGTCAACCTAAGGACCGGTTGCTCCACTCCGGGGCGCAACCGGAGCGAAGGCCAGGCAGACGCGCGGGCGGGAACCATCCCGGCTTCGCGGGAAACCCAGCGGTCGCGGCACTCATTCGCGGCGCGTCAGACTACCGGGATGCGCCGTAGCGGTGCGGCCATCCCACCCGCGCGTCCGCCGATACGGCAACGCAGCCACGCCCAAGCCGTCTTTCGGTCCGGAGCCGGGAGCAGCCACGGCGCGGCACCCGCTTCCTCGCGCCGATCCGGCCCTGCGCCGCATCGGCCATACGCCCATGGTTTGACTTCGCGCGCCCGCCCCGGCTAGCCCCGTGCCAACAGGAGCGTAGCCGATGACCCCACCCGATTTTGACGACCGCGATGGCTGGATCTGGCTCGATGGCAAGCTCGTGCCGTGGCGCGAGGCCAACATCCACGTCCTCACCCACGCGCTCCACTATGCAAGCTCGGTCTTCGAGGGCGAGCGCTGTTACGATGGGCGCATCTTCAAACTGAGCCAGCACAGCCAGCGCCTGATCGACAGCGCCGCGATCCTGGGCTTCACCCTGCCGTGGACGCGCGAGCAGATCGACGAGGCGTGCAACGCCACCGTTCAGGCCAATGGCTTCACCGATTGCTACGTGCGCCCCGTCGCGTGGCGCGGCTCCGAGCAGATGGGCGTCTCGGCGCAACGCTCCAAACCCTGCCTCGCCATCGCCGCATGGGCATGGGGGGCCTATTTCGGCGAGGACGTGATCGAGCGCGGACTGCGTCTGGACATTGCGCAGTGGCGCCGTCCCGCTCCCTATACCGCGCCGACCGCTGCCAAGGCTGCGGGATTGTACATGATCTGCACGCTCTCCAAGCACGCGGCCGAAGACAAGGGCTTCAACGATGCGCTGATGTTCGATTGGCGTGGCCAGGTCGCCGAAGCCACCGGCGCAAATATTTTCTTCGTAAAGGATGGCGCGCTGCATACGCCAACGCCGGATTGCTTCCTCGATGGCATCACGCGCCGCAGCGTGATCGAACTCGCCCGCCGGCGGGATATCCCCGTGATCGAACGCGCGATCTGGCCCGAGGAACTCGAAGGCTTCGAACAGGCCTTCCTCACCGGTACCGCCGCCGAGGTCACGCCCATCGCATCGATCGGCCCATGGTCGTTCGAGGTCGGCTCGCTCGGCCGACAGCTCCGCCGCGATTACGCCGATCTCGCACGCGACCGGCTGGGCAATGCGTAGGACGGACCGAGCCGGGAACCTTTGACGCACTGCAGCATTTTGGAGTAAGCAAGATTTCGCTGGTGCGCGGCGGAAATGATTCCGCGGCACCAGCGGTACGCGACTGCAAGGTGGGCAGACCGAACGATGCGCAAGTTCCTCACCATCGGCGTGGCAACCACGATGATACTGTTGCCGACGATCGGATCGAGTGGCACCGGAACGATGCTGCCCGGCGCGAGCCATGCCGATCGTGCGCTCTATCTGCGCGACGGCGCGCGCGCGCCGCTTGTCGATCTCGCGGCGGTCGATGTCGTCACGCTCGCTGCAATCGATCGGCGCCTGCCTGTAACACCCGCGCTCCAGCCCGCCGCCGATTGACGCCCCGCGCCCTCGCCCCTAAGCGCCACGGGGCGATTTTGACCTGAGAGGCCGCTTCCGTGCCACGCCCGTTGCAGCGAGCGACCCGCTCGCTGGTTCCCTTTTTCGTGGCGCTCGGTTTGATCGGCTGCCCGCTCGTGGCCGCCGCGCAGCAGCTTGATCCCGCCACGCTGAAGGCGCTTCAGTCCACGCTCGGCGTCGGCACTGGCGCCGCCACGTCGGGCCAGCAGCTCGATGCCGCCCGAACCGGTCAGGTGCCGACCGAGACGCGCTCGGGCTCGCCCGAAATCACCGCCGAAGAGGTCGCGGTCCGCCGCGAGCGCTCGCGTAACGAACTCGCCGGCGTCTCCCCGCTCTCACCGATCGAGCGCGAATATCAGGAGCGGCTCGGCGATCGGACGCTGCGCCAGTTCGGCTATGATCTGTTCCACACATCCCCGTCGGGCGCTCCGCTCACCGGAGCGCTTGGCGGCGATTATGTGCTCGGCGTGGGCGACGAGCTGATCGTCACCTTCCAGGGCGCGAGCCCCGGCAGCCAGAGCGCACGCGTCGATCGGGAGGGCCGTCTGATCGTCGGCCAATTGCCCCCGATCCCCGCTGCTGGACGCTCGCTGTCCGCCGTCCGCGCGCAGCTCGCCGCCGCCGCGCACCGCACGCTGCTCGGCACCGAGGTCAGCGCCTCGGTCGGCGCGGTTCGTGCGATCTCGGTCTTCGTCGGCGGCGAGGTCGGCAGCCCCGGCGAATATCAGTTGACCAGCCTCGCCGACATTGCCGCCGCGATCAGCCAGGCAGGCGGCGTGCGCAAGACCGGATCGCTGCGCCACGTGCGCGTCGTGCGCGGCGGCGGCACGTTCGAAGTCGATCTCTACGGCCTGCTCGGCATCGGCACGCCCACCACCACGCGCCTGCGCGAGGGCGATCGCGTCATCGTCCCCGTGCTCGGGCCCACCGTCGCCATCGCGGGCGGCGTCGCTCGCCCGGGCATCTACGAACTGCGAGGCCCCGCCAGCGTCGGCTCGCTGCTCGAATATGCGGGCGGTGCGGTGCGCCCGCGCGGTAGCCGCGTCTCGATCACGCGCATCCAGCCCGATGGCTCCGAAGTGTTCCTGCGCGGCACGCAGATCGGCACGCGCCTGATCGCGGGCGATGGCGTGATCGTCTTCGCCGGTTCGGCGGGCGGCGCGATCGGGCGCGTGCTGCTGCGCGGCTATGTGGTGAATGGCGGGCCGCGCCCGCTCCTCGCCACCCCCACGATCCGCGATCTCGTCGGCGAAGTGCGCGATCTGCGTCCCGAAACCTATCTGCCGCTGGCGATCGTGATCCGCGCCGATCCCGCCACGGGCACCCGCCGCTTCGTCCCCGTCGATCTCGGTGCGGCGCTGTCGGGCGCGGCACCCTTCGTGCTGCGCGGCGAGGACCGTGTGTTCGTCCTCGCCCAGTCGGACATCGAGTTCATCAACCGCGTCGCGGTGCGCAGCGTCGTGCTCGGCCGCCCCAATCCGCAGCCGGGCTGCCGCCCGCTCGAACGCCTCGAAGCGCTCGTGCGCGATACGCAGTCGTCGCGGTACAACGCGGTCACGCGTGGCAGCTTCACCGCACCCTCGGGTCAGATCGCCAGTGTCGCCGCCGCGCTCGCGCAGCGCTCCACGCTCGCCGCCGATCGGCAGGTGATCGGCGCGCGCGACATCTCAACCAGCGGCGTCGGCGGTGCCTCGCGCGATACCGACGAAATCGAGAACAACATCACCTGCCCGGCGGTCTTTCAGGAAGAACCCGAACTCCTTCCCGTGCTGATCGAAAACGCGGTCAGCGTCGGCGGCGCGGTCCGCAAGCCGGGGGCCTATCCCGTCGCAGGGCCGGTCCAGGCCGCAGAACTCGCCACGCTCGCGGGCGGCCTGCTCGCGCGCTCGCAGTCGATTGTACTCGATATCACCCGCTCGGAAGGCGCGGCCAATCGCACCGATCGGCTTCCCGGCCTGCCCGATGGCCGCTTGCCCCAGGTACTCCTGCGTGCGGGCGACGATGTTCGCTTCAATGGCGAGCAGGCGCAGTTCGAGCCCGGCGCGGTGCTGCTGACCGGCGAAGTCGCGCGCCCCGGCCTGTTCACGATCAAGCGCGGCGAGAAGCTGTCCGAACTGCTGGCGCGCGCGGGCGGGATCACGTCGCTCTCCTATCCTTACGGGACGATCTTCACCCGCAGGGCGGTGCGCGAGCAGCAGGCGGAGGGCCTCAAGCGCACTGTGCGCGAATTGAACGAGGGGCTAATCACCGCCGCCGCGCGCTCCAGCAGCAGCAGCGGTTCGTCGTCCAGCAGTTTCGAGGCAGCCGGGGCGCTCGTCAACTCGATCGCCTCGGTCGATCCGATCGGCCGCGTGGTGGTCGAGGCCGATCCGCGCGTGCTCGCCCGACGCCCCGATCTCGATACCGTGCTCGAAGCGGGCGATTCGATCTTCGTCCCCAAGGAGCCCAGCTTCGTGCTGGCGCTGGGCGATATCGCCAACCCGGGCGCGCTCCAGTTCATCCCGGGCAAGGTGGTTGGCGAATATGTCCGCGAAAGCGGCGGGTTCCGTCGCTCTGCCGATACAGCGAGAACTTTCATCGTTTACCCCAACGGCGCGTCGGAGCCGATCACCGCGAGCTTTCACCGCAAATCGCGCCTGTCGCCGCCACCGGGATCGACGATCATCGTGCCCGTCAACACCAACCGCTTCTTCGGCTTGGGCGTGGCGCGCGATGTCGCTACGATCATCGGCCAGTTCATCTCGTCCGTCGCCACCGTCGCCCTGCTCGCGCGCGGCCGCTAGTCCCACCGCTTTCCGGAGCTTAGCGCATGTCCTTCGATCCCCACGGCCGCGTCGCGGTCATCGGCCTGGGCTACGTCGGACTGCCGCTCGCGGTCGCGCTCGCGCGCAGCTTCGATTGTATCGGCGTTGATATCAACGCGCAGCGCGTCGCCGAACTCGTGGGCGGCCACGACCGCACGCACGAGGTCGATGCCCCCACGCTCGCCGCGAGCAAACTCGCCTACTCCACCGATATCGCCGACGCGCGCGGCGCCAAAATATTCATCGTCACCGTCCCCACCCCGGTCGATGCGGCGAACCAGCCCGATCTTCGCCCGGTCATGGGTGCCACGCGCGCCATCGCGGGCGTGCTCGAAGCGGGTGCGGGCACGATCATCGTCTACGAAAGCACGGTCTATCCCGGCGTCACCGAGGAGATCTGCGGCCCCGAACTCGAACGCCTGAGCGGCCTCAGACGCGGCCACGATTTCTTCCTCGGCTACAGTCCTGAACGCATCAACCCCGGCGACCGTGAACATACCGTCGATCGCATCATCAAGGTGATCGCGGGCGAAGACGCCCAGACGCTCGAAGCGCTCGCCAGCCTTTACGGCGCGGCCACCACCGGCGGCGTCTTCCGTGCCGCCTCGATCAAGGCCGCCGAAGCGGCGAAAGTGATCGAAAACGCCCAGCGCGATATCAACATCGCCTTCATGAACGAGATCACGCAGATCTTTCAAAAACTCGATATCTCGATCTACGATGTCCTCGATGCCGCGGGCACCAAGTGGAACTTCCTCAAGTTCCAGCCGGGCCTAGTGGGCGGCCACTGCATCGGCGTCGATCCTTATTACCTGTCCTTCTGCGCGCAGCAGCTCGGATTGCAGCCGCGCGTCATCCTCTCGGGCCGATCGATCAACGATGGCATGAGCCACTATGTCGCCGATCAGGTCCACCACCGGTTGGGCAAGGCGTGCGACATCCTCGTGCTCGGCCTCACCTTCAAGGAAGACGTGCCCGATCTCAGGAACTCGAAGGTCGCCGACGTGATCGCGCGGCTGAAGTGGATCGGCCACAACGTCACCGTCCACGATCCGCTCGCGGACAGCGCCGAGGCCGAGCATGAATATGGCCTCTCGCTCGACGCCCACGCGCTCGAACGCCGCTACGATGCGGTGATCGCCGCCGTCCCCCACGCGCAGTATCGCGCCATGGCACCCGGCGAGGTCGCGGGGCTGCTGCGCGAGGGCGGTCTCATCGCCGACGTCAAGGGCATGTGGCGTGGCATCACCTTCCCCGAGGGCGTGCGGCGCTGGCAGCTTTGAGCGATCTCGCCCCCGATCTGGCCGAAGCGACGCGCGCGGCGCTCCGGCGCATGGCAAAATCGGTCTGCGTCATCAGTTGCGTCCACGAGGGTCGCCGCTATGCGATGGCCGCCACCGCCACCGACGCGGTCAGCATGGAGCCACCCTCGATGCTCGTCAGCGTCAACCGCGCCGCCTCGATGCACGCCGCGCTTGCCGCTGGCGCGGACTTTTGCGTCAACGTGCTCGGCCGCCACCAGACCGATGTCGCACGCGCCAGCGGCGGCGGGTTGGCGGGAGAGGCGCGCTTCACCATCGGCCGCTGGATCACGCTCGATACCGGCATGCCACTGCTCGACGATGCGTCCGCCAACATCGTCTGCCACAACGAGGTTTCGATGAGCTACGGCACGCACGGGCTGTTCGTCGGCTCGGTGCTCTCGGTGCGCACACATGGCGAAATCGATCCGCTCGTCTATCTTGATGGGCAGTATACTGGCGTCGCGGACGCCTGATTTCCCCGGAGCCTGAATTGACCGACGAAGAGAATGACCGCCTGCGCGCGCTCGCCGAAGCCAAGGGCCTTCACGCCGTGCGCGTCACTTGGGTCCATCACTGGACCGATACGCTGTTCAGCTTCCGTACCGAGCGTCCCGCCACCTTCCGCTTCCGTTCGGGCGAATTCATCATGCTCGGGCTGGAAGGCGAGGGCGGCAAACCGCTGCTGCGCGCCTATTCGGTCGCCTCGCCCAATTGGGAGGAGCATCTCGAATTCTTCTCGATCAAGGTGTCCGAGGGCCCACTCACCTCGCGCCTCCAGCATCTGGAACCCGGCGATCACATCCTGCTCGGCAAAAAGCCCACCGGCACATTGGTCTGCGACTGGCTCCGCCCCGCGCACCGCCTGGTCATGATGGGCACCGGCACCGGGCTGGCCCCCTTCCTCTCGGTCGTCCGCGATCCCGAGACGCACGAGCGCTTCGAGGAGATCGTTATCACCCACACCGTGCGCAAAGCGCAGGAACTCGCCTACCGCCAGCTCCTCGAATTCGACATCAAGGACGATCACATCTTCGGCGATACGCTCGCGCACCGCTTCAAATACTACCCCACCGTCACCCGCGAGGAGTTCCGCACCCAGGGCCGCATCACCGAACGCTGGCAATCGGGCGCGATGGCCGCCGATCTCGGCCTCACCCCCGCCGATCTCACCCCCGAACACACGCGCGTGATGCTCTGCGGCTCGATCGCCTTCAACCAGGAAATGGCGCGCCTATTGGAGGCGGACGGCTTCGACGAAGGCAACAGCCAGACACCCGGCGCCTTCCTCGTCGAACGCGCGTTCGTGGGCTGACGGCGGCACGCCCGCCTTGCGTCCGGGCTTGGGCCACGTCGTCAACCGCAAATTGAAATCGTCCGCTTCTGGTGGTTGCCAGATATTGGCGAACGGCGATTTTGACGAGCGAACATAATTATGCTCATCTGTTGTGCGTTCTCATCATTCGGTTGTGGGCGGAAAAGAACTTCGGGGGGAGCGATGGCCTTGGCGGCAAATAATCGTTTTGAAGTTTCTGAGCGACCGATCCGTCAGATCGTCGTGGGCCTGTTCGCTTTGCTCGCAAGCATGGTCTTGGCTTCACCCGGCATAGCGCAGCCGCGAACCACCCCGCTCGCATCGAACCGGGTTTTTGAACAGCTTATCCTTGCCCGAATCCGCGCTTATGGGAGAGGTGACGTTCGATCGTACAAGGCGCTCATATCTCCGGACTTCGTGCATGTTTCGGATGACGGCAGTCGTCGTGCCGCAAAGCAGATGACCTCATATATTGTTGCCGGCAAATCGACGGCGACCTATTCTGTGCGCGATTTAACCTTCCACCTCCGGGGCAATATTGCGCTCGTTGATTGCGAAGTTGTTATAACGGCTGCGGGAGGATCGGACCGCCTGCGCGAGATGGATGTGTTCGAGGCAGGCGGGTCTCGCTGGGTATACCTGGCCCACTCCGAGACTATGGTTCAGGAGCAGCATGTTCGGCCCTATGCCATCGACGCCGCCAAAGTCGAACAATACGCCGGGCGCTACACGCTTCCGGACGGAAAAACCGACATTCTCTCGTCGAGGAACGGACAATTGTTCGGGCAGGACGCTCCGGGATCCGCACCAACGCCCTTGATCCCGATAGCGGCGGACGCGTTCGTAGTCGCCGGTGATCCATCGATAACCATCTTTGAAAGAAACCCGCAGGGTGTCGTCATCGGATACACGCTGAGGCTCGGCAACGGCCGCGTGACCCAAGCTCCAAAAATTCAGCAGTCGCCCCGCTAACCCCCTTCGGCGTTGCCGAGGCATGTCCGCCCTTGGCGCGCTTCCTGCCTGACCGCCTGCTACGACCAAATCGGTATCGCGCGTCGGCGCGCGCTACGCCGGTTCGGCACCCTCCCACTCCAGCGGCGTATCGAGATCGCGCAGCACCCCCGCATCGGCCGCGATCGTCGTAACCGCTGCGTCCGCGAGCAGCGCACGCGCGCCGGTATCGCCGCTGAGCGCGGTGAGCTGGCCAAACCACGCGCGCCCCCAGCCAACCGGATTGCCGCGCTGGCCATCGTGCACCGGCACCGCGACCGCGTCGGGCCGATCGAGCGCGGCGGCGAGGCGTGCGAGCAGCGCGGGCTGCACGAACGGCATGTCCCCCAGACAGACCACCACGCCGGTCCAGTCGGCGGGGATCGCGCGCGCGCCGGTTGCGAGGCTCGCACCCATGCCGTCCGCCCAGTCGGCTGCTTCGACGAAGCGCACCCCTTCTACCCTCCCCCCGGCAGGGGGGGGGAAGGTCAGCGCCTCGCGCACCGCGTCGGCCTCCCACCCCAGCACCACCAGCATCGGCAGCCCCGCCTCGCCGATCGCAGCCGCCACCCGCGCCACCATCGGCACGCCGCCGATCGGCAGCAGCAGCTTGTTCGCCGCACCCATCCTCAGCGACGCACCCGCGGCCAGCAGGATCGCGCCGACGCGCGCGCCAGTTATCGCGGCGGCCAGGCGGGAAGCGCCACACCGCGCCACGCGGCGATCATTTCGGCGGCGATCGACAGCGCGATTTCGGCGGGCCCTTCCGCACCGAGTGGTAACCCGGCCGGCCCTCGCAACCGCGCCAGCGCGTGCGCCTCCACCCCCGCCGCAAGCAACCGCTCGCGCCGCCGTTCGCCATTTTTCCGCGAGCCCAGAGCCGCCACGTAATAGGCGGGCGAGGCGAGCGCGGCGATCAGCGCGGGATCATCGAGCTTGGGATCATGCGTGAGCGCGACGATCGCGCTCGCGGCATCGGGTCGCCAATCCGCGAGCGCCTCGTCGGGCCAGCGCGGATCGACATCCAGCCCCTCGAAGCGCGGCCCCGCCGCGAACGCGCCGCGCGGATCGATGATCGTGACTGCATGGCCCACCAGCCGCGCGATCGGCGCGAGCGCCTGCGCGATATGCACCGCGCCGACGATCGCAAGGCGGCGCGGCGGATCATAATGCGCCACAAAGCGCCCCGGCGCGGGATCGTCCCCGGCGCGCGCCGGACCGCCTGCAAGATCGAAGGTAACCGCAAACGCGTGGCCATTCGCCTGCGCACCCGCGAGGCCGTCGAACAGCGCGGACGCGAAGCCGCCATCGTCGACCCGCTGGACGAGGATCGCCACCTGCCCGCCGCAGCCGAGTCCTACGCGCCACGCGGTCTCGTCCGCCACGCCGAAATCCATCAGGCGTGGCGTGCCCGTGGCGAGCACGTCCATCGCTTCGACGACCACCTCGCCCTCGACGCAGCCGCCGCTGACCGAACCCTCGAACAGGCCATCGTCGCGCACCAGCAGATGGCTGCCCGCGCGCCGCGGCGACGAACCCCAGGTCCGCACCACCGTCGCGAGCGCAAGCCGGTGGCCCGCGCCCGCCCAGGCGCGCGCGCACCCGATCAGCGTGGCAAGTTCGGGACCGGGCGGCTGGGCGGTGGCGCGGCTTGCATCGGGCATCGCCGCGCCTCTAGCGCGCGCGGCGATGCCGCTCAACCGTTAGCGCGTCCGGTAGGTCAACCGCACGAAGCCGAAGCGGCCGGGTGTATCGTAAGTGCCCGGATCGTAGGAGCCGTTCAGACAGCTCGCGCAGGCAGGCGGGTCGCGGTCGAGCACGTTGTTGACGCCGATCGTGAGCTGCAGCCGGTTATCGAGCACAGGCGGACGGAAGCCGAGCGTAAGATCGAGATAGAGCTTGGGCGATAGGCGCGTCGCGTCGGCGGTGTCCTGCACGGCGGTTATGTAGCGTCCGGCCACGCTCGCGTTCACCGGCCCCAGCGACCAGTCGAACGCGGCATTGCCTTTGAAGCGCGGATAGGCCTGATCGGGTGCCCCGGTTTCCGTGCCGTCGCGCGGGATTCGCGTGACGCCAACGGTGGCGGGAACGATCTCACGATATTTGAGCAGGTAGGTGCCGTTGAAGAACAGCCCGAAGCTGCCCAACCCGCCCTCGGGCGAGCGATAGGTCAGCGTCGCATCGATGCCGTTCGTCGTCAGCGCACCGATGTTCTGCAGGAGTGCGTTTACGAACAGGACATCACCCTTCACGGTGTTGCGGACGATCGCATTGCAGCTGAGAGGATCGCCGGTCTGCGCGCAACGCGTGAGCAGCGTGTCCGCGCTGGTGGCGCGGATCGCACCCCGCAGATCGATATCATAGTAGCTGATCTCGAAATCGAGGCGCTTGGAGAAAGACGTATTGCGCAGGAACGAAGGGCTGATCACGATGCCAGCGGTATAGCTGTTGCTCGTCTCGGGCTTGAGCGCGGTGTTCCCGCCAGTGATCACGCCCGCCTGCCCGCCGCCGGGCCCACCGTCCTGAATATAGTTGCCAGCTGCCGGAACGCCGTTGGCAATACAGTTCGCTCTAATGTTGGCGGGCAGCGTCGCTGAATTATTGCAGGGATCGGTGTAGACACTGTCGAAGCGCGAGGCCCCGCCGAACGCCTCGCCGATGCTGGGCGCGCGGAAGCCCTGCGCCCAGTTGCCCCGCAGCGTGAGGTCCGCCGTGGGCTGCCATAGGAAGCCCGCCTTGAGATTGGTCGTGTGGCCGACCCGCGCAAAGTTCGAGTAGCGCACCGCGAAGCTGGCTTCGAGCAGTTTGAAGAATGGGCGGTCCTTCAGGAATGGCGCACGCAACTCGGCGTAGACCTCGTCCGCCTTGGTGCTGCCGTGCGCGGGCTGCGCGGGGATGTCCGCACCAAGACCCGCCGCGATGACAGGATCGGGATCGAAGCTGCCATATTGATAGCGATGTTCATATCCGGCTGCGATGCCGATCGGACCGCCGGGCAGATTGAAAAGATCGCCGCTGATGTTCGCGGTGAAATCGGTCAGGTTCTGCTTGCTGCGGTCACGCTCGGTGAAGGTGATGAAAGCCAGCTGATCGGCGGTGATCGTCCCGGGTCCGCCGAAGAGGTCGAGCGGAACGCAGGGGCCGGTGCAGCTGGCAACGGGTCCGAGCGCCTGCTGGACGCGCGCGTCGTTGACGTTGCCCGTGAAGGTCTGCTTGGCGTCGTTCAGGCCCTCGATCGCGTTGAGATCCCAGAAGAACCGGTGATCGCCGATGTGGAACGTGCCTTCGAGCGTTCCGGTCAGGTAGAAGGTATCGACCGTCTGGCTGAAATGGCGCGGGCCGCCTTCGACGAAACGACGACGTATCTGATCGTAGTTCGCGGGGTTGCCCGTCCCATCCACGCCCGACGATAAGGTGCCGAATGGATTATAGGGATTGGTCCCGTCGATCGAGATCCTGTCGAGCAACGTGCCACTGCCGGCACCCGGCCCGACGCTCAACGGCAGCGGCCCGGCCTGATTGTCCGACTGACGCCGGTTGTAGATCGCCTTGACGCGCGCGGTGACGCTGCCAAAATTGGCGCTGGCATTGACGAAACCGCCGTAACGCTCGTTGGGCGTGACGAGATAGTTGAATGGGCGGAAGTTGAACCGGTCCAGAGTTGTGAAGTTCTTGAAATCGCCTGCCGTCGGGTTGAGCGGATCGAACACGGGCCGACCGGTGACGACGTTCTTCAGGGTTAGATTGAGCCCTTCGCCGGTGACCGGATTGTTGACGAGGAACCGTCCGCGCGGCGTCGCGCCCGAGCAGCCGCCGCCCAGGCAGCTCGTGGCATAGGGCGTCGGGAACGCCGAAATCGCGCGGTTGCCCGCGAACACGGCTTCCTGCTTGGTGTAACTGCCGCCAAAGACGATGTTGACGCGGTCCGAACCGGCACCGTAGCTCAGCGAATAATCCTGGGTGGTGCCGTCGCCCTTTTCGAAGAAGCTGCTGACCTGCGCCGAACCGTCCCAGCCGCGCTGCTTCTTTTTGGTGATGATGTTGACCACTCCCGCGATCGCGTCCGAGCCATAGATTGGCGCGGCGCCGTCCTGCAGCACCTCGATGCGTTCGATCGCGCTGTTGGGGATGATGTTCAGATCGACCGACGCGGGAATGCCGCTCGCCGACGCTCCGGGAACGAGGCGCAGACCGTCGAGAAGCACGAGCGAGCGCCGCGAACCGAGATAGCGCAGATCGATCTGTGCCGCGCCCGCGCCAACGCCGTCGCCGTCGGGCGGATTGCCGGTGTTGCCCGAGTTATTGTTGCGCGTGTTCAGACCACCGCCCGAGATCGACAGGCGCTGGAGCACGTCCGCGGTGGAACTGAGCCCCGTGCGCTCGATCGCGGCCTTGTCGAGGAACGTGACCGGGGCTGCGAGGCTCAGCGGATCGCGGCGGATGCGGCTGCCGGTGACGACAATCTCGCCGCCCGCCGAGCCAGGCGTATCGGCCGCAGCGGCGGGAGGGATGTTGCTCGGCGCTGGGGCGGCGACATCTGTCGCCTGCGCGTGTGCCGCCGAGCCGAGCGCGACCGCTATCGCGAGCGCCGCCGCCGATTGAGCAAAGACCGAACTGCGCATGGTGCCTCCGTTGGTTGCGCGCGCAGTCTCTTCGGAACGCCGCCGCGCGCAATGGTCGATCGGTCGATCCATGTATCAATCCGCCCGTCATGTTGCTGCGGCGCAACAACAACGCGCGCAATTCTGCCGTTTATCGAAATCCGGTCGAGGTCAGTGCCCGCTCGGCTGGCTACCGCGCGTCGGACGCCCGCCCGAGCACTTCCTCCTCCGCCAGCCCCACCGGAATGATGCCCGACGCCATCAGCCGCCTTGTGAACAGCCGTAGATCGAACGGCCTGCCCGCCAGATCGTCGGCATGGCTGGCGTCGGCGATCATGCGATCGAGCTGGAGCTTGCCGACGATATAGCTCGGCCCATAGCCCGGCTGACGCGCGTAGAGCAGCTGTTCAAAGCCCACCAGCTTACTGTTCGGATCGGACCAGTGGCGCGGCGTCCAGCCAGCGTGGAACTTGCCCGCAGTCGCCAGATCCATCTGGTTTGCCTGCACATAAAGCGAGGCAAGCCCGCGCGCGGCGCGGTTGGCGACCATGATGTACACCAGCTCGCGGCCGTGGGGCACGTCGTCGTACAGCCCCGCCTGCATCGTGATCTCCTCGAACGCGGTCGCGAAGCCCTCCGAACGGTTCGAGTAGATATTGTATAGCGGCGGCACGCGGCGGATAGGGCTCGCATGCGGATCGTCGCGCATCCGCGCCAGATCCATCCAGTGCGTGAAATGCGCGATCAGCGGCAGCGGATCGAGCGCGGTGACGTTGGAGAAGAAGTTGCGATCCGCAGGCGCGGCGTAATCGACCGGCTGGTTGGCGATCGCGGTCCGCATATAGGGCTCGCCAGTGGACAGGCCGGTCGCGTCCATGAAGTCGCTGAAGCGCGCCTCTTTCTGCGCGACCATTTTCTTGTACGCGGCAGGATCCTCGATCGGCCGGATCGGCGGCAGGTCGCGGTTGCGCACCTCCTCCAGCCGCAGCGAGGCGATCGAGCGATCGAGTTCGCGGCGAAGCAGCGTAACCTGCTGATCCCAATCATAGGGATTGAGATCGACGTTCTTCACGTACCAGTTGTAATTCGCCTTGCCGACGCCCGACGCCCCGGTCCTCGACGGGGCCTGCGCGGAAACCCAGAGCGCGAACTCGTCGGTCGCGGCTTTGGCGGCGGCGGCTGCGCGAATGAGTTCGGGCGGTGCGCCTTTCAGCGAGGCGGGCCTGCCACCATCCAGCGTGCGCATCGTCAGCGTGCCCGCCTGCAGGGCGGCGAGCGTGGCGCTCTGCTCCTTGAAGGCGCGGTCCCCGTAAACCCACAGATCGCGCGCCTTGCTGCCGCGAAGATTGATCTTTGCGGCCGCGAGATTGGCGGGCACGGCGGCGAGCATCGCGGTCAGCCTGCGCGCGTCGGTGGCATTCAGCGGATAGGTGAAGGCGTAGAGATCGATGTTGGGCCACGCGGATGGCCCCTCGTGCACGGGCACGTCGCTCCAGTCGGCGGCGATGTTCGCGTAGAAGCTGGGATCGCGCGCCCAAGGCTTGAGGATACGCAGGTCGAAATCGAGGCCGTTCATCTCGGCCTGCACCAGCCGATAATCGATCAGCGCGCTCTGCGGCCAGCCGGTGCGATCAATCGCGGCGAGGCGCGCGCGCCATTTTGGAAGCTCGGCTGCCCAGCGCGCGGCGGTCGCGGGGCCGTAGTCCGCCGCCTCGTCCCTGACGGGCGGGCGCACGAACCTGCGCCATTCGGCGAACAGCGCCGCGAGCTTTGCGTAACTGGCTGGCATCGCCATGGCGGCGGGGGACGCGGCGGCGGCGAGCGCGGGGCCACCGGCAGCCAGCGCGGCGATCGCCGCGAACGTCAGCATGGTTTTGGTGATCGAGGAACGGATCATGCGTGCCACCTTCACAAGAGGGGCCAGGTGCACGGACGGAAAATCGCCGCGCTGGCCCGCACGGCACGCTCGATATGCGGCAACAAAGCGCAACGCGGATCGCTCGGCAAGTGCCAATCGCGCCAAGGCTGGCCGGGGGCGCGCGTCAACCTGCGATGTCAGCCACTGTTTCTAAGCGCAGTCGCCACCGCATTGATCGAAAGCTGGATGCCCTCGGCGATGCGCGGATCGGTCTCGCCCGCGCGGTGGCGCTTCAATAGCTCGATCTGGAGGAGGTTGAGCGGCTCCACATAAGGCGTGCGCAGCCGGATCGAGACATCGAGCGCGGCATTGCGCGCGAGCAGGCGCGACTGGCCGGTCGCTTCGAGCAGCGCGTCGTGCGTTTGCGTCCAGCCGTCGGCGATCCGCCCGAACAGCGTGTCGCGCATCCCCGAATCGGGAACCAACGCCGCATAGCGCCGCGCGATCGCCATGTCCGATTTGGCGAGCACCATCTCCATGTTCGCCAGCACCGCGCGCAGGAACGGCCAGCGCGCCGCCATGTCCGCGATCAGCGGCTTGTCCTCGAACGCACGCAGCGCGGCTCCCACGCCGTACCAGCCGGGAAGCATGATGCGCGCCTGCGCCCAGCTGAACACCCACGGGATCGCGCGCAAATCCTCGATCGCGTCCGATTGCGTGCGACTCGCCGGGCGCGACCCGATCTTGAGCGTGGCGATCTCGCCGATCGGCGTGATCGCGCGGAAGAACGCCTTGAAGCCCGGCGTCTCATAGACAAGACCGCGATACGCCGCGAACGCGTGTGCCGAAATCTTCGTCATCGCCTGCGAGAAACGCGCCGCATCGCTCGCAGCCAATGGGACTGGGCCCAGTGTCGCGTCCAGCGTCGCGGCCGCCATCGCTTCCAGATTGGCAATCGCGCTTTCGTGGCTGCCATATTTGGCGGCGATCACCTCACCCTGTTCGGTGATGCGGATGCGCCCGCCCACCGTGCCCGGTGGCTGCGCGCGGATCGCGGCGAACGCCGATCCCCCTCCCCGGCCCACCGCTCCGCCGCGCCCGTGAAAAAGCTGCATCGCCACGCCCGCTTGGCGGAACACCGGCGCGAGCGCGAGGCTCGCCTGGTGCAGCGCCCAGGTCGAGGTCAGATAACCGCCATCCTTGTTCGAATCCGAATAGCCGATCATCACCTCCTGATGCCCGCGCGCACGCGCGTTCGTCGCCACCTCGGGCAGCGCCAGATACCGCGCCATGATCGCAGGCGCGGCTTCGAGATCGGCGATCGTCTCGAACAGCGGCACGACCATGATGCCGTGCGCGTCCGCATCGTCAGCGCGCCACAGCGCGCTTTCCTTCAATAGCAGCGTGATCTCGAGCAGGTCCGAGACACTCGCGGTCTTGGACACGATCGCGGTGCCGATCACCCCCTCGCCGAGCCGCGCGCGCGCTTCCGCAGCGGCGGCGAGAATCGCGAGTTCGCCGCGCGTCTCCTCGCCATGTGCGAGTTGCGGGCCGGTCAGCGGGCGCGGATTGACGAGTTCGCGGTGGATGAGCGCGATGCGCGCCGGTTCGTCCAGCGCGGCGTAATCCTCGCACACGCCCGCCACGCGCAGCAGTTCGGCGACGCTCCGCTCGTGAACGTCGCTGTTCTGCCTGAGATCGAGGCGCGCGAGGTGGAAGCCGAACACATCGACCGCGCGGATCAGCCGCGCGAGCGCGCCGCCGCTCGCCAGCCCATGTCGGGCGAGCGCTCCCGCGACGATGCGCAGATCGGCGCGCAGATCGGCAGGCTGGGCATAAGGCTCGCCGTTGGTAACCGCCGCGCGGGGCGGCGGGTGGCCGATGCGCAGCCGGTAGGTCGCCGCGAGGCGCGCGTAGATCCCGGTCAACGCGCGCCGATACGGCTCGTCCCCGCGCGCGGCACCCGGATCGTGCCCGGCATCGGCGAGCGCGAGCAGCGCCGCACCCGGCTCGGACAATTCGCTCGAAATCGAAAGCTCGGCGCCAAGCGCGTGGACCGCATCCAGATAATGGCGCAGCACCGCATCCGCCGCGCGGCCGGTGGCGAGCGTGAGGCTGGCGGCGACGACATTGGGGTTGCCATCGCGGTCCCCGCCAATCCAGCTGCCGATGCGCAGGAAGCCGGGCACGCGCGCGCCCAGCGCGCGGTCCCAGCGCGCGTAAAGCGCGGGCAGCACCGGCAGGAAAATGTCGGTCAACCACGCGAGCGCGGTCTCGATCTCGTCCGCCACCCCCGGCTTGGCGCGGCGCAGCGTCCGCGTCTGCCACAATAGCGCGATCTGGCGACCGATCGCGGGCTCGACCGGATCGCCATCGACGGTCAGCGCCGCACCCGCATCGCGCAGCCGCATCAGTTCGCCGATGCGGTTCTGGTGATCGATCATCGATTTGCGCCGCACCTCGGTCGGGTGCGCGGTTAACACCGGCATCACGAGCGCGTGGCGCAGCGTTTCCATGACGCGCTCGGTGCCGACGCCCTCGCCCGCGAGCGCGGCGGCGACATGCGCGAGGTCCGCGCCCGGCTCGGTGCCGACGTTCGCTCGGTCCTCGGCCAGATTGGCGAGCAGCGAGAACAGCATGAACCCGCGCAGGAACGCGAGCGTATCGTCGATCCCCAGCTCGGAAAGCCCGCCATCGGCGGTCGCACCCTCGACCCCCCGGTGACGATCGACCGAAGCCGCCCGGATCGCCTCGATCCGCGCATAGAGCGCCTCGCCGCCTTGCTCGCGGATGACGTCGCCCAGCAACCGCCCGAGGAACCGGATATCGGCGTTCTGCGCGATCGGTGTGGGCGGCGCACTGGACATGGCGCTCATGCTGCGATGCACCAGTGGCCGCGTCAACCGTCACGGCGCGGCGGCCCTCCCCGGCAACGGCCAACGAAAAGGGGCGGCAACCTGATGGTTGCCGCCCCTTTCACGCATTCGTGATCCGCAAGCTCAGCCGCGGCGGCGGCGCGCCAAGCCCAGCATCGCCGCACCCACGCCAAACAGCGCGAGCGCTGCGGGCTCGGGAACAACGCTGACGTCGGCCGTGCCGGTCTGCTCGACCCGCAGGCCGGTCGGGCCGCCGGTGTTGGAGACAATGAAATCGATCGTGTTCAGGCCCGCGACGAACCCCGAGGTGATCGTGAACGCTGTGAACGCTGTGAACGCCGAGGTTGTCACCTGACCGGTGCTTACGCCGTTGATCAGAATGTCCAGACCCGCGTCATCGGCCGCCCACTGGCCCGTGATCGAGGCGGATGCGGCCGAAAAGCCCGTCAGCGAGAAGGTCGTCTGATAGTCGTAGGTGGCAACAGGGCCGTCCAGCTGGCTGTCGCCAACCGGGCCCACCCAAGCCGAAATGCTGTCATCGCCGATCCACGGCGGAATGGGGAAGCCGTTGGTGCTGTCGGCCGCGCGCGGAGCGCCGAGAATCGGTCCGGCGACGAGCGAGTAATGCGTGTCGAGCGTACCATTGGCCAGCGGCGTACCCGTGGCATCCACACCGGTGTTGAAGAGCGTGGTGATCGGCGCGGCATGCGCAACCGATGCAGCCGCGAGCAACGCGGCAGTAATCGCAAACATCTTCATCGTGGTGAACTCCTTTACGCAAAGCCAAAAAACGACCTCATCGCGATTGATGCAAACGCCGTGCCATCCCAACGCAATCCGCCGATTCTGGCGATTCTCGCGTTGAAAAACGATGATTACGGCACCGATTTCGTAAAGAAATCCGACAATCAGAACACAACCTACCATACTGCAACGTACCCTGCGCCGGCGAAGTCGTTCGGCATTCTCGCCGGGCGAAGCGGCTATGAACAGTCAGCCGTTCAACAACGCCCGCTTCCGCAGCTCTTGCCCAAAAGCCAATGGGCCGCTGACTCCCCGACCCCGGTCATTCCACCCGGGCCGCCACCAACGCGGCGCAACGCTTGACAGCAGCCGCGGCACCCCGCCCAACATCAATGGTCCGCTGGAGACCAGCCCCCAACAATGTCCACCTTCACCCTCGATAGCGGCACGAGCCGCGCCAATCCCACCCCCGCGCCCACGCGGCGCATGACCATCCCCGCGTTCACCAGGCGCAAGGGCGGCGAACCGCTCGTCGTGCTGACCGCGTACACGATGCGCATGGCGCAGCTGCTCGATCCGCATACCGATATGCTGCTCGTGGGGGACAGCGTCGGCCAGGTGATCTACGGGCTGCCGTCGACCGTGCCCGTCACGCTCGACATGATGATCGCGCACGGCGGCGCGGTGGTGCGCGGCTCGTACCGATCGCTGGTGATGATCGATCTGCCGTTCGGCGCCTACGAAGCCTCGCGCGAGCAGGCGTTCGCCTCGGCAGCACGCGTGCTCAAGGAAACCGGCGCTGCGGCGGTGAAGCTCGAAGGCGGCGCTGCGATGGCGCCCACGATCGCCTTCCTCGCCGAACGCGGCATCCCCGTGATGGCGCACGTGGGCCTCACCCCGCAGGCGGTGAACATGCTCGGCGGCTACGGCGCGCGCGGGCGCGGCGAGGCCGAGGCGGCGAAAATCCTCGCCGACGCGCGCGCGGTGGCGGACGCGGGCGCGTTCGCGGTGCTGGTGGAAGGCGTCGTCGAACCGCTCGGCCGCGCGATCACACAGGCGGTCGCGTGCCCCACGATCGGCATCGGCGCATCGAGCCACTGCGACGGCCAGGTGCTGGTGATCGACGATATGCTCGGCATGTTCGAACGCACCCCGCGCTTCGTGCGCCGCTTCGACGATCTGGCCGCGCGCGTCGGCGCGGCGGCGGAGGCCTACGCGGCCGCGGTGCGCGCGCGGACGTTCCCCGGCACCGCGGAGGTGTACGAGGGGTAAGCGCGGGATCAGCCTCGCTCCGCCATCGCCTGCTTCATGAACGCCCACACCGCCTCGCTGAACGGCTGCGGCATGTCCGTCCCCCACTCGCCCCTGTTCTCCCAGAATTGGGTCGCCTCGCCCTTCATCCGCGTGTCCGCCACCGCCATGAACGGCGCCAGCAGCGCGTTCCACTCCGCCACATAAGCGCGTGCCTTGGCGCCCGCCGGATCCATCGGCAGATCCGCCGCGATACGCCCGCCGAGTGCGGTCCATTTCGCGCCATAGTCGGCGTTCTGGAACCCGGGCGGCATCAGCGCCATCTTCTCGGCCCAGCGCGCCTGATCCTCGGGCGAATAATAGCGATCGATCACCGTCTTCCAGTCCTGCTCGGTCATGATCCGTCCTCCTTGGTTGATGATTTCGCACACGTCGG
This sequence comes from Sphingomonadales bacterium, assembly GCA_038238915.1. GTDB lineage: Bacteria > Pseudomonadota > Alphaproteobacteria > Sphingomonadales > Sphingomonadaceae > JAVVHE01. Next base: position 109,018 of record JBBSFH010000002.1, on the reverse strand, counting down.
CCACCCCGAGCGCCTCGCCACGGTTCAGCGCCGCGCGGATGGCGTGCAAACCCGCCAATGCGGCATCGAGCTCAGCGCGCCGCGCGCTCAGCACGGTCAGCTGCGCATCGATCAGCTCTGCCAGATCGGGCGCGCGGCCCGAAAGCACGCGCGCGATTTGCGCCAGCGTCAGCCCCGCGCGCTTGAGCGCCACCACGCGCGCCAGCCGCTCCAGTTCGGTCGGCCCGTAGAGCCGCGCGCCCTTCCAGGTGCGCGCGGGACGCACAAGCCCACGCGCCTCGTAGAAACGCAGCGCACGACTCGTTAAGCCGGTGCGTCGGGCCACCTCGCGGGTATTGATCGCTTCCATGCCCGGGTTCGTAGCGGATGACGCAGGGTCAACCGCAACAGGAGAATTATGCGCATCGTGACCGATTTTCGTGCCCATCCCGCCATGCTCGCCAAGACCGAGACGCTCGTCGAGGCGCTGCCCTATCTCCAGCGCTATGCGGGGACCACGTTCGTCGTGAAATATGGCGGCCACGCGATGGGCGATGGCGCGCTCGCGGCCGGGTTCGCGCAGGATGTTACGTTGCTGAAGGCGGTGGGCATCAACCCGGTGGTGGTGCACGGCGGTGGCCCGCAGATTGGCGCGATGCTCAAACGTCTGGGGGTAAAGTCCGAGTTCGTCGACGGGCTGCGCGTCACCGACGCCGAGACCGCGTCCGTCGCCGAAATGGTGCTCGCGGGTTCGATCAACAAGGAAATCGTCGGGCTGATCCAGGCTGCCGGAGGCCGCGCGGTCGGCATTTCGGGCCGGGACGCGGGGCTGGTCACCGCACGCAAGCTCGAACGGCCCCGCCAGACCGATAGCGCGATCGAAGCCGAGATCGATCTGGGCTTCGTCGGCGAACCCGCGACCATCGATCGCCGCGTGCTCGATACGCTCGCACACGCAGACATCATTCCCGTGATCGCACCGATCGGCGCGGGCGAGGATGGCCACACCTACAACATCAACGCGGATACCTTCGCGGGTGCGATCGCGGTGGCACTGGGCGCGGCGCGCTTCCTGCTGCTCACCGATGTGCCCGGCGTGCTCGACAGGGACGGCAACCTGCTGACCGAACTCGAAGCGCACGACATCGCCGCGCTGATCGCAGACGGCACCATCTCGGGCGGCATGATCCCCAAGGTGGAAACGTGCCTGTCTGCGGTGGGCGCGGGCGTGGGCGCGGCGGTGATCATCGACGGGCGGGTGCCGCACGGGCTGCTGCTCGAAATCTTCACCCGGCAGGGCGCGGGGACGCTGGTGCGATAGCCCGCGTGATCGAGCCGGACGATCGTATCGTTCATCGCCGCGCGCTGAAGCCCACGATCTACTTGACGAAGCGGTAGATGATCCGATCGGTCATGCCCCGGATCGCGGGATCGTACACCCATTTGCTGTGATCGTCGGCGGGGTTGCGCAGCAGTTTGGATTGCGCCTCCAGTTGAAATCCGGCGCGCGCGAAATCGGAGCGGATCGTCTCGGGATCGATGCGGTGGACCTTGTCCACAATGACGCGCGTATCGCCACGCGGGCCGACATGATCGATCACCGCGACGACGCCGCCGGGTTTCATCGCCAGATAGAGATTGTGCAGGATCACGCGCGGCTCGACGCGGGGCATCCCGTATTTTTCGCTCTGCCAATAGAGATCATGGTAGACCATATGGAACAGCGCAAAGTCCAGACTGTTCGCGGGCAGCGAAACTTCAGCAAACGGTGTCGTCAGCAGGTCGATGTTGTGAACGCGCGTCAGGCGTTCTTTCCACACGTCGGCAGTGCGCCCGGCAAACCCCGGCGTGTTCTGCGCGATCACCTTGCCCGTCGGCCCGACCGCGCGCGCCATGATTTCCGAATAATATCCATTGCCCGACATCCAGTCGAGCACGCGGTCCCCCGCCTCAAGACGCTCGAAGGCGAGCACCTCGGCGGGCTTGCGGCTCGCATCGAGCATGCGATCCTCGGCCGGACGATCGCTCATCGCGGCGGCGGCGGTAACGTCGGCGGGCTTGGCGAAGGCCGGCACGAGCGGGGCGACGGCGATCATCAGGGCGAGGAGGAGGCGCATCGACGAAACTCCGGTGAAGGTGCGTGCCCATGCCACGAACGCGCCCGCCGGGCTACCGCGCGCGGCGCAGCACCACGTAGAAGGCGCCGCCGCCGCCGTGGCGCGGATGCGCGGGGCGCATGGCGGCGATCAGCGAGCGCAGCCGCGAAAGCTGGAGCCAGTCCGCAAGCGATTCGCGGATGACGCCGCGCCGATCGGCGGGACCACGCGAGCCCTTGCCGGTGACGATCAGGATCAGGCGCAGACCCATCGCCGCCGCGTCGCGCAGCCGATGCTCGACGATCGCGTGCGCTGCCTCGACACTATGGCCGTGCAGATCGATCACCATGTCCGGCCGTACCCGCCCGCCACGCATCCGCCGATCCCAGACGCCGTCGAGCGTCGCATCCTCGGGATGCGGCGGGGGGACGTAGATCGTCGGCGCTTTGGGTCGCTCGCGCGCGACCGCGCCGGGTGCCGGTTTCGCGGCCGGGACAGCCGCAGGCGGAGGTGCCGCGGCAAGCGGTTGGGGATCGGGCGCGAGCACGCCCGCCAGCGGGCGCACGGTCGCAGCGACGCGCCGCCACAGCGCGCGGTCCGCCGGGGTGAGGCGGTCAACGGGGTGGCGCACGCAAACGCTCCGCAGCCGCGCGCGGCAGCAACAACCACGCCCGGCCCTGCGCGGACTGGCCGCTGGCCAGCCGACGCGCGCGCTCGCCCGCGCCGGTGAACCAGTCGAAACGGTTGGCCCCCTTGATCGCGCCGCCACTATCCCCGGCGACCACCACACGCGCGAGCGGGCCATCGACCGTCTGCGTGGCAAGGTACACTGGTGCCCCCAGCGGCACGAACGCTGGATCGGCGGCGACGCTGATCCCGGGCGCGAGCGGGACACCGAGCGCGCCGAGCGGCCCCGGACCCTCGATCCGTTTGAAAAACACATAGCTCCGGTTCTCGCGCATCAGCGCACGGCCCGCTTCGGGATGCGTATGCAGCAACGCGACGATCCCCTCCATCGTCGCCGCGCCGGGGCCGAGCAGGCCGCGTTCGCGCATCAATCGGCCGATGCCGGTATAGTCGCGGCCGTTCTGTCCCGCATAGCCGATGCGGACTTCGCTGCTATCGGCGAGGCGGACGCGCCCCGATCCCTGGACCGCGAGGAAGAACGCCTCGACCGGATCGGCGACCCACGCGATTTCAAGCCCGCGCCCGGCGAGTGCGCCATCCTCGATCGCCGCGCGGTCCCAGTAGGGGACCAGCCGCTGCCCCTCGACACGGCCGCGAATGTGTCGGCCCGTGAGCGCGGGTGTGAACATGCCCAGATCGACGTCGATCAGATCGGCGGGCGGGGCGTAGAGCGGCGTCGCGTTCGTTGCATCGCGCGCGAGCGATCCCGCGAGAGTCAGCTCGAAATAGCCGGTATCAAGCCCGGTGCCGGTACCGACAATAACGGGCGCAAAGGTCGCCTCGAAGAACGCGCGCGCGTCGTTGGCGCTGCCTGCCCGCGCGCAAGCCTCCGCCCAGTCCCCGGCGCGCGTGAGGCCGCTCGTATCGATCCGCCGCTGCAGCGCAGGGCAAGCAGTGCGCAGCGCGACGAGCGCGGCGGCGGGGGTATCGCCCGGCCATCCGGGCAGATCGGCAAAGGTTGCAATCGCGATGGGCAGCGCTGCGGCGTTGGCAACTGCGGGTAAAGGCAGCGATACGGCGGCCGGTGGCGCAGGGACCGGTAACGCTGTCAGCACTATCGGGGGCACCGCAACGCCTCCGGCGCACGCCGCGAGCAGCATTACGGAAAGCAGGGTGAGCAGGCGGCGCATGCGCGTCCCTAGGAGTGCGGGGGCGACGCCGCAAACCGCCCGCGCACCATCCGGGGTTCAGCCCCGGATACTGCGCAATCAATCGTCGTGCGCCTCGGTCGCCACCAGCAGCCAGTTGGGATCGAGCGTCGTCACGTGGCGACGGAATGTCCATTCGTCATGGGCGTGCACCGCATCCGAACGAGCGCCACCAATCACACGACCCTCGCGGTCGCGCGTCGTACCTGCGATCGCGGCGTCGATGCGCACCACTACCTCGGCCATCGAGCCATCGAGGTGCGCCGCTTCGATCCGCGCCGAATCGATCGAGACCACATGATTGTCGATCGTCGTTCCCTCGCCGATGCGCGCCGCGATCGCGCGCTTGAACTGGTCGGCGATCTCGTCGGAAACGAATGGCTCCACTTCGGTGATGTCGCCCGCCCAGAACGCGCTCAGGATCATCGCATACGCCCCCTTCGCCCCTTCGAGGAAGCGCGCGGGATCGAACGCGGTGTCGAGCGCGGCAATCGCGGTCAACCCATCGGCGGCGGCGGACGGCAAACCATCGGGCAATGCGAGGGGCGCGCGCGTTCGAGCTTCGGTGGGTGCGGCCGCGGGCGCGAGTTCAGCCGCGCCACCGCGGAAGCCCTCGCTCGGTGCCGGGCTTTCATGCCCCGTCCGCCGACCGAGCACGCTTACCAGTCTGAGCGCGATGAACCCGGCGAGCATCGCCAGGAACAGCACTTCGACCAACCAGTTTCCGCCCATGATCTCGACTCACCCTTCGCGCACGGCCAACCGCAGCCTAGCAAGCGGAAGCGCGTTCGTCTAACGCTTGAATGCGGACATAGGGGTCATGGCGCGCAGCACAACATCGCGGCACCGCGCCCAAGGGTCGCGTGCCGATCCGCGCCGGAGCAGATCGAGGCTGGACATTGAGGGCGGGTCGCGCGATGACGTTCGGGATGAACGTCCGTCTGCCCCTTCTTCGACTTACGCGCCCTTAGGCGCGGGCGGCAAGACCGCGCGTCCGGGTGGGCGCGCTCCCCTCGCTTAAGGGCCTTCGAAGGACCGCAGCCAAGGGACCGCACATGACCGAGACGATCCGCATTTTCGACACCACACTGCGCGACGGCGAACAATCGCCGGGCTGTTCGATGAACCTCGAAGAGAAGCTCCGCATCGCCGCGCAACTGGAAGCGATGGGGGTGGATATTATCGAGGCGGGGTTTGCCATCGCGTCCGAAGGCGATTTCGCCGCGATCCAGGCGGTTGCGGCGGCCGCGAAAACCGCCGTGGTCGCCAGCCTCGCGCGTTCGTCGCCGGGCGACATCGATCGCGCGTGGGAAGCCGTGAAAGACGCGCGCCGCCCACGCATCCACACCTTCATCAGCACCTCCCCGCTCCACATGCGCGTCAAACTCAAGATGGAGCCCGGAGCGGTGCTGGATGCGGTGCGCTCCTCGGTTACCCGCGCACGCGGCTATTGCGAGGATGTCGAGTGGTCGGCGGAGGACGCAACCCGCACCGATCCCGATTTTCTGTGCCGCGCCGTCGAGGTCGCGATCCGGCACGGCGCGACCACGATCAACCTGCCCGACACGGTAGGATACGCCACGCCCGAAAGCTACGGCGCGATGTTCCGCGACGTGATCGGCCGCGTGCCCGATGCGGATAGCGCCGTCTTCTCCACTCACTGCCACAATGATCTGGGGCTGGCGGTCGCCAACACGCTCGCTGCGGTGATGGCGGGCGCGCGGCAGGTGGAGGCGACGATCAACGGCATCGGCGAACGCGCGGGCAACGCGGCGGTCGAGGAAATCGTGATGGCGCTCAGGGTCCGCCACGATGCGATGCCGTTCACCACGCGGATCGTCACCAGCGAGATCGCGCGCGCCTCGCGGCTGGTCTCGGCGGTCACCGGCTTCCAGGTCCAGCCCAACAAGGCGATCGTCGGCGCCAACGCGTTCGCGCACGAGAGCGGCATTCATCAGGACGGCATGCTGAAGGACGCGGGCACCTACGAAATCATGACGCCCGAGAGCGTCGGGCTGGTGAAGTCTTCGCTGGTTTTGGGCAAGCATTCGGGTCGCGCGGCGTTTCGGGACAAGCTGTCCGCGCTCGGCTACGAGTTGGGCGACAACGCTTTCCAGGACGCCTTCGTCCGCTTCAAGGCGCTCGCCGACGCGAAGAAGCATGTGTTCGACGAGGATATCGTCGCGCTTGTCGACGACGAGGTCGGCCATGTCGCCGAGCGGGTGCGGCTTCTCGATCTTGAAATCCTGAGCGGCACGCGCGGGCCGCAGCGCGCGATCCTCACACTATCGGTCGATGGCGAGGAACGCACCTGCGTCATGCGCGGCAACGGCCCGGTGGACGCGCTGTTCAAGGCGATCCGCGCGCTCGTGCCCCACGGCGACGCCGAACTCGATCGCTTCGACGTCCACGCGGTGACCGAGGGGACCGACGCGCAGGCGCAGGTCTCGGTGCGATTGTCCGAGAACGGGCGCACCGTGGTCGGCCAGGGCGCGGACGTCGATACGATGGTCGCGGCGGGGCGGGCGTATATCCACGCGCTGAACAAACTCGCCGTCAAACGCGGCCGCAGCGCAGTGGGCGTGGAGGTGGCGGCGTGAGGCGCGACGAGGCGCTGGCGAAGCTGCGCGCGCATGAGGCGGAACTGCGGGCGACCGGGGTCAACACGCTTTATCTGTTCGGCTCGACCGCGCGCGATGAAGCGCGCGACGACTCCGATGTCGATCTGCTGTTCGATCTCGGCGAGGAACGGGGGTTCACGCTGCTCCACCAGATCGCGCTGCAGGAGCGGTTGGCCGAGATTGTCGGTCGGGACGTCGACCTCGGATCGGTCGGCGGTCTTCGTCGATGGGTCCGCGAATCGGTCGAGCGCGACCGCGTTCGGGTGTTCTGATGCGCGCATCGGCGCGCAGCGCGCGCGACATCATCGAATTGGTCGCCCTGATCGACCGCACGCTCGCGCGTATGGACCGAGTGACATTCCTTGAGGACGAAGACGCGCAGGATGCGGTTGCCTTCCGCCTGCTCCACATCGGCGAGGCTGCCGGAACGCTCGCACCCGAAGCGCGCGCGCTGGCGGCCGATGTTCCCTGGCAACTCATCGCAGGAATGCGCAATCGGCTCGCGCATGACTATCTCGGGACGAAGCCGTCCGTGCTTTGGGAAACCGCGATCAACTCCCTCCCGCCGCTCGCCGCCGCCTGCCGCGCCATCATCGCCGAAAGCCAGTTATGACCCCGCCCCGCACCCTCTACCAAAAGGTCTGGGACGCGCACGTCATCGAGCGTCGCGCCGACGGTCAGTGCCTGATCTGGATCGATCGCCACCTCGTCCACGAGGTCACCTCCCCGCAGGCGTTCGACGGCCTCCGCCTCGCGAACCGCCCCGTCCATCGCCCCGATCTCACCATCGCCACCGCCGATCACAACGTCCCCACCACGCCCGGCGCACCCGACGCCGAGAGCGCCGCGCAACTGGCGGCGCTCGATACCAACACCCGCGATTTCGGCGTCAAACTGATGGGCCGCCACCACCCCGATCAGGGCATCGTCCACGTGATCGGCCCCGAACTGGGCTACACGCTGCCCGGCCTCACGATCGTGTGCGGGGACAGCCACACCGCCACGCACGGCGCATTGGGCGCGCTCGCGTTTGGGATCGGCACGTCCGAGGTCGAACATGTGCTCGCCACGCAGACGCTCTGGCTCCGCCCCGCGCGCACGATGGAGGTGCGTATCGCGGGCGCGACCGGTTTTGGCATTACCGCCAAAGACATCGCGCTCGCCATCGTCGGCCAACTCGGCACCGGCGGCGCGACCGGGCATGTGATCGAATATACCGGCCAGGCGATCCGCGATCTCAGCATCGAGGGCCGCATGACGATCGCCAACATGGCGATCGAGGCAGGCGCGCGCGCGGGCATGGTCGCGCCGGACGAGGCTACTTACGCCTACCTCCACGGTCGCCGCCACGCGCCCGCGGGCGATGCGTGGGCGCAGGCGGAGGCGTACTGGCGCACGCTCCCAGCCGACCCCGGCGCGACCTACGACGCCACCGCCACCATCGACGCCGCCGCCATCGCCCCGCTCGTCAGCTGGGGCACCAGCCCCGAGGATGTCGCCGCGATCACGGGACGCGTACCCTCCCCCGCCGACTACGCCGATCCCGCCAAGCGTGCCTCGGTCGAGGCCGCGCTGGCCTATATGGGGCTGAGCGCGGGCGAGCGGCTCGAAGACGTTCCCGTCCAGCACATCTTCCTGGGCAGTTGCACCAACAGCCGCATCGAGGATCTGCGCGCCGCCGCCGCCGTACTCGCGGGCCGCCACATCGCCGCCAACATCGCACAGGCGCTCGCGGTCCCCGGATCGGGCGCGGTCAAACGCCAGGCCGAGGCCGAGGGGCTGGACCGCATCTTCCTCGACGCGGGCTTCGAATGGCGCGAACCCGGCTGCTCGGCCTGCCTCGGCATGAACCCCGACAAGGTGCCGCCGGGCGAACGTTGCGCGTCCACGTCGAATCGCAACTTCGTCGGCCGCCAGGGCCCCGGCGCACGCACTCACCTCATGTCGCCTGCGATGGCGGCCGCCGCCGCGATCACCGGCCGCCTGACCGACGTTCGCCAGATGGTGGCCGCATGACCCCAGTCTCAATCGTCACCGGCACCGCCATCCCGTTCGGACAGGCCAACGTCGATACCGACGTCATCATCCCCGCGCGCTTCCTCAAGACCGTCACGCGCACCGGCCTCGGCCGCCACGCCTTCGATACGCTCCGGCAAGATCCCGCCAACATCTTCGATCAGCCTCGCCACCAGCATGCCCCCATCCTCATCGCGGGCGACAATTTCGGCTGCGGTTCCAGCCGCGAACACGCGCCGTGGGCGCTGGCTGACATGGGCATCCGCGTGGTCATTGCACCGAGCTTCGCCGACATCTTTGCAGGCAACGCTTTCAAGAACGGCCTGCTCCTTGTCCAACTGCCGCAAGCGCAAATCGATCGGCTCATGGCGATCGCTCCCGAAGTCCCCATCACCGTCGATCTTGAAAACCAGGTCGTCACCACCCCCTTCCAAGACCGCTTTACCTTCCCGATGGACCCCTTTCGCCGCGAATGCCTGCTGCGCGGCACCGATGAAATCGCATTGACGCTCGCCGCCGCCCCCGCGATTGCCGCCTACGAGACACGCCTCGCGCGCGAAAAACCATGGACCGTCCCCGCATGAAACTTCTCCTGCTTCCCGGCGACGGCATCGGCCCCGAAGTCACCGCCGTCGCGCGCGCGGTCGCCGAGAGGCTGATTTCGCAGGGCCTGGCGCTCGATATCGAGGAGGCTGCGTTCGGCGGCGCGTCGATCGATGCGCATGGCACGCCGCTGACCGACGCAGCCTTCGCGCAGGCGCGTGCAGCCGACGCGGTCCTGATGGGCGCGGTCGGCGGGCCGAAATGGGCCGGGGTGCCGCGCACAGTTCGCCCCGAACGGGGTCTTCTTCGTCTGCGTCGCGAACTCGAACTGTTCGCCAACCTAAGGCCCGTCCGCTGCTGGCCCGCGCTCGAAGACGCCACACCATACAAGCCCCAAACCGTGCGCGGCGCGGATCTGGTGTTCGTGCGCGAACTCACCGGCGGCGTCTATTTCGGCGAGCCGCGCGGGATCGAGCCGCTGCCCGGCGGCGGACGACGCGGATTTGATACGCAGGTCTACACCAGCGCCGAGATTGTGCGCGTCGCGCGCGCGGCATTCCGTCTCGCGGAAACCCGGCGCGGCAAAGTCACCTCGGTGGACAAGGCCAACGTCATGGAATCGGGCGTGCTCTGGCGCGAGGAGGTGACCGCGCTACACGCCGCCGAATTCGCGCATGTCGCGCTCGATCACATGTACGCGGACGCGTGCGCGATGGCGCTCACCCGCAGGCCGACCGATTTCGACGTGATCCTGACCGACAATCTGTTTGGCGACGTGCTTTCAGACGCCGCCGCGATGATCGCCGGGTCGCTCGGAATGCTGCCGTCGGCCGCGCTCGGCATCGGCCCGACGCCGGGCCTGTACGAGCCGATTCACGGCTCCGCTCCGGAAATCGCGGGGCAGGATGCGGCGAACCCGTGCGCTGCGGTGCTCAGCCTGGCGATGGCGCTGCGGCACAGCTTTGGCCGAGCCGACCTCGCGGCGCGCGTCGAGGCGGCGGTCGAGGCGACGCTAACGCACGGGTTTCGCACCAGCGATCTGGCGGGCGGATCGCGGCGCGTCGGCACGGCGGCGATGGGCACGGCGATCCTCGAACGCTTGGGCTGAACGCCTAGGCACGCGCCCCCCTAACCCGGCGCGCGCGCGCTATTGGGGGCGACACGCGCGAACTCGATGCGCGCGATGGTGCGGTTGTGGACCTCGTCCGGCCCGTCGGCGAGGCGCAGCGTGCGGATGCCCGCATAATCCTTCGCCAGCCCAAAATCGCCACTGACTCCCCCGCCGCCGTGCGCCTGGATCGCATCGTCGATCACCTGCAGCGCCATCATCGGAGCCTGGACCTTGATCATCGCGATCTCGGCCCTCGCCTCCTTATTGCCCGCGCGGTCCATCACGTCCGCCGCCTTCAGGCACAGCAGGCGGGTCATCTCGATATCGATCCGCGCGCGCGCCACGCGCTCTTCCCACACGCTGAAGTCCGCGATCCGTCGCCCGAACGCCTCGCGCGTCAGCAGCCGACGCACCATCTTCTCGAGCGCCGCCTCCGCTGCCCCGATCGTGCGCATGCAATGGTGGATGCGCCCCGGCCCGAGCCGTCCCTGCGCGATCTCGAAGCCGCGCCCCTCGCCGAGCACGATGTTGGCGGCGGGGACGCGCACGTCTTTCAGCAGCACTTCGGCGTGCCCGTGCGGCGCGTCGTCATAGCCGAACACGTCGAGCATCCGCTCGACATGGACGCCGGGCGTGTCGAGCGGCACGAGGATTTGGCTCTGCTGGAGATGCTTGGCCGCGGAGGGATCGGTCTTGCCCATGACGACGGCGATCTTGCAGCGCGGATCGCCAACCCCGCTCGACCACCATTTGCGACCGTTGATCACATAGTCGTCTCCGTCGCGGCGGATGCTAGTCTCGATGTTGGTCGCGTCCGAGCTTGCCACGGCAGGTTCGGTCATCAGGAACGCCGAGCGTATCTCCCCGTTCATCAAAGGCCGCAGCCACGCCTCCTTCTGCGCCGCCGTCCCGTAGCGCGCGAACACCTCCATATTACCCGTGTCGGGTGCGGAGCAGTTGAACACCTCGCTCGCCCAGTGCAGCCGCCCCATCTCCTCGGCGCACAGCGCATATTCAAGATTGGTGAGGCCCGGCCCCTCAAACGCGAAGCCATCGCGCGGCATCGAGGCGGGCGGCATGAACAGGTTCCACAGCCCCGCCGCCCTCGCGAGCGGTTTGAGCTCCTCGATCACCGGCAGCACCTTCCAGCGCGCGCCCTCGGCGGCTTCGCTAAGGTAGCGATACTCGGCGGGGAGCACATGCTCGGCCATGAACGCGCGCACGCGGTCCCGATAATCGGCCTGTCGGGGGGAGAGGGTGAAATCCATGGGCTTGCCTCGCGGGTTGACGCGCGCGGTGATGCGCGGCCAAGCAGGGGCTTGTCCATGGCACGAGTCTCCCACCCCCGTTTCATCGTCTTTGCTGCGCTGCTGTGCGTGCTCACTGCCGTGCTCTGGCGTCCTCTGGGCGGCGCGCGCGCGATCAGCGCAGGGTTCGATATCTCCGCGCTCGGTTACATCGCGTGGATGTGGCGCGTGATGCACCGCGCCAACGCCGACGATATCCGCGCACGCGCGGCCGAGAATGACGAGGGCCGCGCCGCGCTGTTGACCATCGCCGCCGTGCTGACAGGCGTGATCCTGGTGACGGTGGGTCTCGAGCTGAAACCCAAGGGGATGAGCGGGCTCGACATCGCGTTCCCGGTCGCCACGCTGGTGATGGCGTGGTTCTTCGGCAATTTCATCTACACACTTCACTACGCGCATGTTTACTACGACAAGAGCGACGAGGGCGAGGACAGCGGTGGTCTCGATTTTCCGCACTGTGACGAACCCGATTACTGGGATTTCGCCTATTTCGCCTTCAACCTCGGCATGGCCTATCAGGTGTCCGACGTGCCCGCTACCTCGCGCGTGATGCGCCGCCGGGTGATGTTGCACTGTGTGATCGCATTCTTCTTCAACCTGGGCGTGCTCGCGCTGGCGCTCAATATCGTAGCGAGCGCGATCAGCGGGTAAGCCCTTTCGCGCCGACGGGCCGGTCGCTACCTGACAACCATATTGGACAGGCAGGATTTTCAATGGCGGACTATGATTGCGTTGTGATCGGCGGCGGCCCCGGCGGCTATGTGGCGGCGATCCGTGCGGCGCAGAACGGGCTGCGCACCGCGTGCATCGAGAAGCGCGCGACGCTGGGGGGCACCTGCCTCAATGTGGGCTGCATCCCTTCGAAGGCGCTGCTGCACGCCAGCGAGTTGTACGAACACGCGCACGATGGCAGCCTCGCCAAGTTCGGGCTGAAATTTTCGGGGGTCGAACTCGATTGGCCGCAGATGCAGGCGGAGAAGCACAAGGCGGTCAGGGAACTGACCGGTGGGGTCGCGTTCCTGTTCAAGAAATACAAGGTCGAATGGGTGCAGGGTGCCGCGTCGTTCGTGGACGCGCATACGGTCCAGGTCGGGGATCGCAAGATCACGGCTGACAACATCGTCATCGCCACCGGCTCCGAAGTCATGACGCTGCCCGGCATGGAGCTGGACGGCGAAGTCATCGTATCCTCGACCGAGGCACTGAGTTTCAAGACTATCCCCGAGCATCTGGTGGTGATCGGCGGCGGCTACATCGGGCTGGAGATGGGCAGCGTCTACCGCCGCCTTGGCGCGAAGGTGACCGTCCTGGAATATGCCCCGCGCATCGTGCCCGCGATGGATGTCGAGATCGCCACCGAGTTCGCAAAAATCCTGACCAGGCAGGGCATGATCCTGCGCACCGCCACCAAGGTTACCGGCGTGCGCCGCGACGGCACCGGCGCGGTCGTCACGGTGGAACCCGCAGCGGGCGGCGCGGCAGAAGAGATCGCATGCAGCCACGTCCTCGTCGCGGTCGGCCGCCGCAAGAATGTGGACGGCCTCAACCTCGAAGCGATCGGCCTGATCGCCGATCCGCGCACCGGCATCCCCGTCGATACGCACAGCTTCCGCACCAGCGTGCCCGGCGTCTGGGCGATCGGCGACGTGATCGACGGCCCGATGCTCGCGCACAAGGCCGAGGACGAGGGGCTGGCGTGCGCGGACAATATCGCAGGCAAGGTCGGCATCGTGAACCACGCGGTGATCCCCGCGGTCGTCTACACCGCGCCCGAAGTGGGCACGGTGGGGCAGACCGAGGAGGAGCTGAAGGCGGCCGGCATCGCCTACAAGGTCGGCAAATTCCCCTTCGCCGCCAACAGTCGCGCCAAGACCAACCGCGAGACCGACGGCTTCGTGAAAATCCTCGCACACGCCGAGACCGACCGGGTACTTGGCGTCCATATCATCGGCGTGCTCGCGGGCACGATGATCGCGCAGGCCGCGCAGGCGATGGAGTTCGGCGCATCGAGTGAGGACATCGCGCTCACCTGCCACGCGCATCCCACGCATTCCGAAGCGATGAAGGAAGCCGCGATGGCGGTGACGGGCAAGCCGATCCACGCGTGATGCGCCATCTCGCCCGCCGCGTGTTTCCAGAGTATGCTGCACCGATGCTCGCTACCAAACCGCGCAGCTTCACCGCCGACGAGTTCCTCGCCGAATTCGAAGGCGTGCCGGGCAAGTGGGAGCTTGTCGGCGGGCAGCCGCGTCTGATGTCGGGCGGGTCGGCGACGCACGCCAATGTGGCGGGGAACGTGTACAATGCGCTCCGCCGCCAGCTTCGCGGCACGGGCTGCCGCCCGTTCAATTCGGACATGGGCTTCCAGATCAGCGACCATGAGGTGCGCTATCCCGATCTCGCGATTTACTGCAGCCCGCGCGACCGGGATCGCGATCTGCTGCAGACCAAATCCTTTTTCCACCCTCCGTCGTCTTCGAAGTTCTCTCGCCTTCAACTGCGCGCTACGATCGCGAACAGAAGGTGGCCTCATGCAAGAATGTCGATGCGGTTCGGCTGATGATCCTTATCGATCCGGAACGCCGCACGTTCGAGACATACGAGCGCACCGAGGAAGGCTGGAAGTTGGCATCCACCTTGCCGGTGCGACGCTTTCGGTGCTGGACCCCAGCTTCGAAATCACCGCGGAGGAAATGTTCGCGGACGATTGATCGGCAAATGCCCGCTCAGCAGCGGTCACGTCGCCGGTCGTTCGGGGCGCAGATCAGATCGGCCGACAAGTCCGGCAACGCCATGTACGCAAGCGGCGTCCAATGCTCGCCAACCGGGGTCAGCGCGGAGCGGACCGCGGCGACTTCGTTTGGCGCGATTTCACCGAGCTTGCCGATCGGCTGCACAAGCACGTCACGCCCCGCGTCGCTCGCCGCGCTGCAAAAGCCGAGCTGCGCGTCGAGCGTGGTGTAACTCTGGTAGAGGCGCGTATTGTAGCGATCGAACGCGCTCGCCGCCGCCTTGCCGCCCGTGCGCTTGAAATAGGCCGCAAGCGTCGTCTGCGCGCGCGCAAACTCGCCCGAATGCTGGCCGAGCAGCGCATTGTAACGCGCGACCGTGCGAAGGAACGGGGAGAACTGGCACTGCAGCGCGGCCACATTGAGCGCGGCACGCAGGCTCCACACGGTATTGGCTGAGGCCTCGTTCGCGGTCGTACCGTCCAGCGGGACCGCCTTGGGCACGTAGGCGGTGCCGGTCTGCGCGAACGCGGGAGCGGTCAGACCGTAGATGATGAACGCAATCAGGGGCACACGCATTTCGCCCTTCTAGCATTCACGTCGCGATCGCCAACCCTGTGCGCGGGTGAAACGTCGCGCTATGGTCTCGTCCATGCGCCCCATGCTCGCCGCCGCTGCGGCTTTGATCGCCGCCGCTCCGGCCCCATCGTTGCCAGCCCCCGGACGGCCGGTCTCGCCGATCGTCTCGGCGAGGTGGTCCGATGAAATCAGCCGCGAACATGCCGGCGAAGCGGACGCGGTCATCCGCTATGCGGGCGTGCGTCACGCGATGCGCGTGGCGGATGTCGGCGCGGGCGAGGGCTATTACACGCTCAAACTCGCCAATGCCGTCGGCGCGCGCGGCGAGGTGATTGCCGAGGATATCGTGCCGGGCGTAGTCGCCCGGCTCAAGGGACGCGTTGGCGAGGCAGGACTGCCCAACGTGCGCGTTGTGCTCGGCACGCCCGACGATCCGCAGCTCGAATCGGCCAGTCTCGACCGTGCGTTCATGATCCACATGTATCATGAAATCGCCCAACCTTACGCGCTGATGTGGCGCGTCCATGATGCGATGAAGCCGGGCGGCCTGGTCGCGGTGGTCGATGCGTACCGTGCGACTGGAGCGCACGGTACACCGCCCAAGCTGCTGCGCTGCGAGCTTGCCGCAGTCGGCTTCCGCCAGATCTCGTTTCGCGATCTGGGCGATGCAGGCGGCTATCTGGCGCTGTTCACCGCGGTGAAGCGACCGGCACCGGAGAGCGTGAAGGCCTGTTACGGACGGGGGTGAGCGCTAAGCCACCCGTCGCCGCATCGTCGGCCGCTCCTCGGCGAACAATGCGGCGAGTTGCTCGATCAGCGCGCCGCCCAGTTGTTCGGCGTCCATGATCGTGACCGCGCGGGCGTAATAGCGCGTGACGTCATGGCCGATGCCGATCGCCACCAGCTCGACGGGCGAGCGCGCTTCAACCCAGCCGATCACCTGGCGCAGGTGGCGCTCCAGGTACGCCCCGTTGTTCACGCTCAGCGTCGAATCGTCCACGGGCGCGCCGTCCGAAATCACCATCAGGATGCGCCGTTCCTCGGGCCGCCCGATGAGCCGGTTGTGCGCCCACAGCAGCGCCTCACCGTCGATATTCTCCTTCAACAGCCCCTCGCGCATCATCAGGCCGAGGTTCTTGCGCGCGCGCCGCCACGGCGCATCGGCGGATTTGTAGACGATGTGGCGCAGATCGTTCAGCCGTCCCGGTTTGGGCGGCCGCCCGTTCGCCAGCCATTCCTCACGCGCGCGCCCACCCTTCCAGGCGCGCGTGGTGAAGCCCAGAATTTCTGTCTTCACCCCGCAGCGCTCCAGCGTGCGCGCGAGGATATCCGCGCTGATCGCCGCAATGCTGATCGGCCGTCCACGCATCGAGCCGCTGTTGTCGATCAGCAATGTCACCACCGTGTCGCGGAACTCGGCATCGCGCTCCACCTTGTAGCTCAGCGGCTGCCCGGGGCTCGCGATCACGCGCGCGAGGCGGCCGGGATCGAGCAGCCCCTCCTCCTGATCGAAATCCCATGCCCTGCTTTGCTGCGCGAGCAGACGGCGCTGCAAGCGGTTGGCGAGCCGCGTCACCGCGCCCTGCAGCGCGGTCAGCTGCGTATCGAGATAGCCGCGCAGCCGCGCCAGCTCGTCGGCGTCGCACAGGTCTGCCGCCGCGATCTCCTCGTCGAATTTCGTAGTATAGGCACGGTAGCCAAAATCGGGTGGCAGGTGCGCGGGCGGCTTGTCGGGACGCGCTGGCGGAGTGCGATCGGCGCCATCGTCGCCGACGCCCTCCATTTCATCGTCGGTCGCGGCCTCGATGTCCGCGGCGTTCTGCGGATCGCCCTCGCCCGCCTGCGCCTCTGCGTCAGCACGCGCGCTGAGCGCGGTATCGGGCTGCGGCGGGCTGGCGGCCTCGTCGTCCGGATCGGGTTCGTCGGGCGCGGTCGCGTCGTCGGGCGTATTCTCATCACCGCTTTCGGGCGTTTCCACTTCGCGCTCCGCGAGATCGAGGTCGGCCAGGATGTGCCGCGCATGCGCGCCGAACGCCGCCTGATCGTCGAGGCTCGCGGCAAGCCGGTCGAGCCGCGCGCCCGCCTTCGCCTCGATCCACTCGCGCACCATCGCCAGTCCCGCTTCGGCAGCCGCAGGCGCGCGGCGCCCCGTCAGCCGTTCGCGCGCAATCAGGCCCAATGCCTGGCCGAGCGGCACCTCTTCGCGGGTGCGGGCGCGCGCGATCGGATCGGCCTTGATCCGCGCCTCGGTCATCGCGGCGAGGTTCGTGCCCACCCCCGCCATCGCGCGCTCGCCCACCGCTTCGATGCGCGCCTGTTCGATCGCGTCGAAAACATCGCGGGCTGGGCCGTGGGGCGGCTGCGCGCTGCCGTGCGCGGCCGCGTCGTGATGCCGGGCACGGAGCGCGAACGCGTCAGCCCATCCCCGCGCCTCGGCGACCTGGCCCGCGGGCAACCCGCGTCCGGGCGCGGGAACGCGCGCCTGCTTGCCTATCCCGCCGGGCTTGTCCGCAGTGTAGGCGAGATCCAGTTCGGGCGCGTGTCCGAGCGCTCGCAAGGCTGCGCCCATTGCGAGGCGCAGTTGCTCGACGGGATTGTCTTCGGCCATCGCACGCTGAGTTGCTGGCGCGCGCGGCGGGTGTCAACGCGCCTAATGCGCCGCGCCGCGCTCGAAGGCATCGAGAACGGGCGCGGCAAGACGAGCCAGCCCGTCGAAATCGAGGAAGCGCACTTCGCTCGAACCGATAGTGGCGAGCTTCTCCTCGCGCAGTCGGCGAAAGATGCGGTTCACGTGCACGGGCGTGAGGCCCAGGAACTCCGAAATCTGGACCTGCGTCATCGGCAGCCGGTAATGCCGCGCCTTGGGATCGATAAGCCCGGCGCGCACTAGCCGCGCGCGCACCGTGAGCAGCATCGCCGCCACCCGCTCCGCCGCGTCACCCTGCCCGAGGCGCACGACGCGGTTGTGCAACCGCCGCTCCTCATCGACGAGCTGGAAGCTGATCCGGACCGCAATATCGGGGTCCTCGATCATCGCCGCGCGCAGCCGCGCCTGATCGATCGCCACCGCGGTCACCGGCGAAAGCGCATGGATCGCATCCGCCTGTTCGGCGACGAACATCGCCTTCAATGCCATCAGATCACCGGGGATGTAGAGCGCGATGATCTGCACGCGCGCATCGGGCAGGGTCCGCACGCGCGCGCACCATCCTTCGGTCAGGCGGTACACATGCGCGAGGCCATCGCCCTGCGCCGCGACTTCATCGCGCGTATGGAATCGGGTGGGCTCGGCATTGGCCAAGGCAGTAATTGCACGGTCGCCGCGCTCGAGGATCGCGCGCAGTTCAGGGCGGTGCATCGGGTAAGTATCTGAAGAGGTTGGTTTCATCGCCTGCCGTTAGCGTTCGTCGTCACAATAGCATAATCACATAGATCATTACAGACCGAGTTTTAATGCTTTCACCGCGCCAAATCCTCCGCTTGTCGTGACGAACCGCCCCCCAGCTGCGACCGATCGCGCGTGACGCCGAGGCAACGAGTATGCCATCGCAGCGTTGGGTGGGCAGAGGATCATGATTTTGGCACGTGGCAGCAGGACAATTCTGGTGGGTCTCGGTCTTGCGGGTGTGCTCGGTGCCGCACTGCTGGCACCCGGCCGCGCGCGCCAGACTGCGGAGCAGCCCCCCTATGAAGTGGTCGATCGGCTCGATGGCGACATCGTCGTGCGTCGCTATGGCGAGCGCCTTGCGTTCGAAACTGCGATGGGCGGGGTGATGGACGCAGCGTTCCGGCGGCTCGCGGCCTATATTTTCGGCGACAATCGAACTGTCGATGGTTCTGCAACCAAGATCGCGATGACCGTACCCGTCGAAGTCGGACCGATCGGTATCGGTGCGAGCCAGGCGATGCGCTTTTTCGCGCCCTCTCGGTTCACGCGTGCGACGCTCCCGGTGCCGCTCGACACCTCGATCCACGTCGTCGACGTGCCCGCCGAGACGCTCGCGGTGAAGCGCTTCCCAGGCTCGGGATCGGGTGAGGCGGCGGCGCGGCGGCGCGCCGAGCTGCTCGATGGTCTGAACGGCAGCGCGTGGGTCGCAGACGGTGATCCCGTCTTCTATCTCTACGATGCGCCGTGGGTGCCCCTGCCACTCCGGCGCAACGAGGTCGCGGTGCGCGTCCGCCGCGCCGACGGACGCTAGCGGCCGAGCGCGACGAGAGCGAGAGCAATCGTTCCCAGCGGCCCTGCCTGTTCGCCGAGGGCGGCGGGCACGATCAACGCATCGATCCCGCCCGCCCGCTCGATCGGCAGATAGCCGTTCAGCCGCAACGTGGTCATGGCGCGAATGCGCGGCAACAGGTGCGCGGCCTGGCCGAGCCCCACCCCGCCGCCGAAAACGATCCGCTGCGGCGCAACGGCAAGCAGCAGCGCCGCCACCATTTCGGCCAGATCGGCGGCGACCAGCTCCCAGACCGGATCGTCGGCGGGGAGATCGGCCGCCGATCGACCCGCACGCGCGGCGATGGCGGGGCCGCTCGCGAGCCCTTCAAGGCAGTCTCCGTGCCACGCGCATGTCCCCGCGAACGCGTCGCCGGGGACGCGCCGGACGCGCAGATGGCCGAACTCGGGATGCAGAAAGCCGTGCACCGTCGCGCCGTTCGCCACGAGGCCGATGCCGATGCCGGTGCCGATCGTTACATAGGCGTGCGTGTCGCAGCCCCGCGCCGCGCCCCAGCGCCCCTCCGCGAGCGCCGCCGCGCCGACATCGGTGTCGAGCGCGATAGGCACACCGCGCGCGCGAAACGGGCCGATAATGTCCGCCCCCGCCCATCCGGGCTTGGGTGTCGCCTGCATCCGGCCGTGATCCTGCGCGCGCTTGTCGACCGCAATCGGCCCAAATGAGCCGATGCCTATCGCCGCGATCTCGTCCCATTCCTCGACCGCCTTGGCGAGAGCGTCCAGCGTCTGTGCTGGCGCATGCGTCGGCACGCGCACTTCCGCTACGATCTGTGTCCCGCGCGCGAGCACCGCGATCGATTTCGTCCCGCCGAGTTCCACCCCGGCGACGAGCGGCAATTGGCTATCGTCCACGGGTTCACTCTACCAGCAACCCGAGCCACAAGCGCAAGCCCGGGCGTCTGCACAGTAAAAAAGGCAGGCCGCGCGAGGCAGGGGGACGGGGCATGTCGGCGATGCTCGTGGTGCCTCTGGGCTGAGTTGCTCAGTAGCGGCTCGATACGGTCAGCGCGACGCCGCTTCCCGGACGCGCATCGCCGATCAGGCGCGCGCGGTAGTCCATCCGCAGCGTGATCGGTGCCTTGGGATGGCTGAGCCTGAGCGTCGGCCCGACATCGAGCCGATCGACGGTACGATCGGTGCGCTGCACCGCGCCCCACGCGCCAATCCCGATCCCCAGATCGAGCTGACCAGGCAGCCGCACCGGCTTCTCGGCAAGCAGTTGTGCACCCGCGAACGCATCGGGGCGTCGGCCAACCACGCCTGCCTCGGCAAAAAGGCTCAGATCGATCCCGCGCACGCGCCGGGTCGTGCCGCCATAGCCACGCACCTGCCAGTCGTTGCGCGCAAGACTGCCGAGCCTGAACAGCCGCTCGGCCACCAGCGTGATCGGCACATGGCGCAGTGGTTTGACCGCAATCCCGATCGCCGCCTGTGCGCGGCCCGGATCGGCGCGCGTGAAGCCGTTCTGCGGCACCGCATAGCGCGCCTGAAGTTCAACAGGCACGCGGCCGAGCGGGTTAGGCGTGATCGCGAGCAGCGAGGACGCCTGCCCCCCGCCGAGCACGTTCGATGCGGCGGGCAACCCCGGCGTGCGGATCAGCGTGCCATCGGCGGCGCGCTGGAACACATACGCTTCCGAGCGCCACCAGCGGCTCAGGCGGGACTGCTCCTTGCGCCACGACGCGGCGCGCGGGTGATCAGGATCGAGGCTGAGCGCGACCGCGAACGCGCTCGCTGCCGAGCGCCGCTCGCCTACGCGCAGGAAAGCGTAGGCCCGCGTCGCGGCCTGATACGCCGCCTCGCTCATATCGGGCGGGACTTCGCGCGGCATATCGATTGCAACCACATGCGTGGCGGGCACGCTCCGCGCCCGTGCCTCGATCGCGCTTGCCGGAAGATTGTCAGCAGGCGACCGTCCCCCCTCGCCGCGCTCCACAGGTGCTGCACGCAGCCGGTAGAGCAGATGCCGCTCCGAGCCATTGGGATCCGCGCCGACACCGGGATAGCTGTAAACCATCACCTCGGGCGCGTGCGGCGCCGTCAACGGCGTAGGCTTGCCGGGATCGGGCTGCGCCTGTGCTGCAGTCCCGCCTTGGGTCGCCACATCGGCAACCGCGTGTGGCTCGCTCAGCAGGGGCGCAAACCGGTGTGCAACCTCGTCGCGCACTGCGGCCGCGCGCATGCCGCCCCAGAACGCGATCCCGATCGCCACCAGCGCGACTGCGCGGAACGGGCGCATACAATCAGCCGATCGGTTCGGGGATGCGGTGAGCGGTCTTCTCCCACGCCGCCACCTCGCGGCCGCGCGCGATGTCCAGATAGCGCCGGAGCGCGCGCGCGATGGCGAGCGTGTTGATCAGGTTTGCCACGAGCACGCGCGGCACCGCGCGCGCGCCCTCCCGCCAGCCGTGCGCGTGTGCGGTGAACACCGCGCGCAGCAACAGGCGCCATGCCAGCAGTGCCGTGTTCAGCATCAGCAGCGCGGCCAGCATCCCGCTGGCGGGCGCGATCGGGCCCAGCGCGTGCGTCTCGGGCCAGGCCCACAGCAGCAACCGCGCCGCGAGCGTTCCGAGCATTGTCAGATACGCCAGCAGCAGCAACGGCGCGGTGAACAGCGGCTTGCGATCGCGCCACAGCATATATTGGTCTGCCCCGCCGCCCGCCCAGCCCAGCCGGTCCCAGCCATCGAGCGCGATGCCCAGCATCCACCGCGATTTCTGACGAACGGCAGCAGCGATCGTCGCGGGAAAGTGTTCGCGCGTCGCCACGAGCGCGCCCGCCGCATCGCGCACGCGCACCAGCGCCCCCGCGCCGCCCGCGCGCTTGATGTGCATCCCCAGCTCGTAATCCTCGGTGAAGCAGGACGCATCGAACGGCTGTCCATGCACGGCACCGCTCAGCCCGGCGATCGAACCGCGCGCGATCGCGCACGCCACCCCCGCCGATGGCACCGCCGCGCCCAGCGCCTCGCGCACGCTCACGTCCTTGCCATGGCTTTCGGCGAACTCATCGAGATAATGGCCCGCTATCCAGCGCGAACCCGCGTCCGGGATCGGCATCACCGGAAGCTGCACCAGCGCGAAACGGCCGATCAAATGATCGAATACGCGCAGCTCGTGCGCGTGCACCACGTCCTCGGCATCGTGCAGCACGATGGCCTTGAAGCGCGTGCCTGCGCGCGCCTCGTGCGCCAGCGCGGCCCGCCACAGATGATTGAGGCAATCCGCTTTGATGGTCGGCCCGGCGCGGGCGGTTATCACCCGCTCGATCCGCTCGTCCGCCACCGCCGCCACCTCGTCGAGCGTCGCCGCATCGTTGGGATAGCATCCCACGAACACCCGGTAGCGCGGGTATGCATAAGCCGAGATCAATCCGCGCAACATCGTGCCGATCACGGCGGCCTCGTCCCACGCGGGGACCAGCACCGCGAACCAGCCCGGATCGGGCGAACCCATCGCTTCGGCGGTCATGCGCGGATGGCTCGGACGCACCGCGATCATGCGCACCAGGCGGCGCGCGAAATAGACCGCATCGACGAACAGATCGTCGATCCCCGAAAGCGCGAGGCCAAACGCGGCGAGCATCATCGCCTCGCGCAGCGCGCCCAGCGCGAGCGCGAAGCCCCAAATCATCGACGATTGGCCGATCCACCCCATCGGCAATGTTTGTTTCGTGCCGCGCAGTGGGGCAACGTGCCCGTAAACAGCCGCTACGGTTCAATAATATCCATCAGCCAAGCAGCAATGCTGCGCGCACGATCATCGCGATCAGGACCAGCGTGGATAGCATGAACAGCGTCGCTCGCACGGCGATCACGTTCGCGGTTGCCTGCACGATACTGTGCACCACGCGGAGCGCGACATAGGACCACGCGAGCCACGCGCTAACTCCGCCCCCATGACCCATCACCGCGAGCGCCAGCGCCACCGCATAGAACACGGTGGGCTGCTCCATCAGGTGCGTGTAGTTGTGCGAGGGCCAGTGAACGCGCTCCTCGATCACCTTCTCCAGATCGCTGCCGCGCCCGCCGCGCCTTCCCGCAAGACTGATCCCCTTCGCCTTCATCGCCGCACTTCGGCGCACGAACATCCAGCCGAGCATGATCATCGACCAGAGCGCGAGCGCGATGACGGGGGCGAGCGTGGTGTGCATGGGGCTACTCCTGCGGTTGCCAGACGGCGAGAAGGGTGCGGATCGCCGCCAGCAGCGCGATCGGCTGATCGATCATGATGTGATGGTGGCTATCGGGGATGCCGATGAATGGCGTGCCGCGCGGTGTGTGCGCCTGCTGGCGCGCGCGCAGCTCGGTGGGCACGATCCGCGACAGCTCGCCATAGATGAAGGCTAGCGGGCACGCGGGATCTGCAATGGCAGACCAGCTGTCCCAGCCTTCCATGCGCGTGAAGAACCCCGGGTCGAAGCGCCACGTCCAGCCATCGGACGTCTCGCGAAGCGCCTCGCGCGCCATCATGTCCACGATGAACGGGTTGTGCGTCGGTTGATCGGGCATCAGCCGAAACCGGGCGAGCGCCGCCGCCTCGCTCGGGTAAATCTTGCCGCCCGGCGCGCGGTTGTTTCGCCACGCGGACGGGTGCGGCGGGCTGACCCCGCTATCGACGAGGATCGCCCCTGCCAGCCTCCCGCCATGGCGATGCGCGGCGAGCGCAATCGGCGCGCCGCCCAAGCTGTGGGCAACGAACACCGGTGGCCCGGCCGCAAACAGTCCTGCAGTTTCGGCTGCCGCCATCGCTTCGGCGACGTAGGTGTCGACCGAATAGAGTTCGCGCCACCCCGATCCACCCATGCCCGACCAGCTCAGCGCCGCCACCCGGTGCGTGCGCGCCAGATACGGCGCGAGATGCGCCCACCATCGCGCGTGCGCCGCGCCACCGTGCCCAAGCAGTACCCCCGGAGCACCCGCACGGCCCCACGCGAGCAGTTCAATCGACGCACCCGCAACCGTGAGGGGCAGGATTTCGGCGGCTTGGGCCAGCGCGTCGGTAAACCAGTCCGGCGCGGACGGGGACTCCCCGTGAAACGCCGCGAGTGGATGATTGGGTTCGTTCACGCAATGGAGTTTGCGCCGCCAACGCCGCATACGCAAGCTGCGCGCCAGCCAGGAGTCATCGACGCTCGGCGGTGCTAAACACACACGTGAGCCGAACCACCTCGTGCAACTCCTCGAAGACAAGCAGATAGCGGATATCGGCAAGCAGTCATTCGCGCCTGCCCGCGACCCTTCCTGGTCGACCGGGCCGTGTCGTAGCAAGCAGGCTCACGGCGCGCTCAACGATCCGATCTTCGATCGCAGCGGCACGATCGGGATCGCGCGCGGCGTTGAACGACCAGATTCGTTCAAGGTCGGTGCGCGCCGCCTGCGTCCACTCAAGCCGCGCTCAGGCCGCGTCGCGCGCCGTCCACGCCGCGCGTCGGCGGACGATGTCCTCGACTACCGTTTCGTGCGCCACCACGCGCCCCGCCTCCGAATCGGCCAGTCCCTCGTGGATCAGCGCTTCGGGCGGCACTCCAAGCCCGCCGTGCACATATCCCCGCAACCACGCGAGCTCCTGCCGCGTCCGACCGGATTCTGCACGCAGTGCCCGAATCTCGTCCTTCAGCGCTAGCACATCGTCGTCTCTGAACTTCGCCATCACGGCCTCCTTCGGCGCGATGGTGGCATCACAGCGGGATGTTGTCGTGCTTCTTCCAGGGGTTTTCGAGCTTCTTACCCCGCAGCTTCCGCAACCCCACCGCGATCCGCCGCCGCGTATCGCGCGGCAAGATCACGTCGTCGATAAACCCCTTGGACGCTGCAACGAACGGGTTGGCGAACGCGGCCTCATATTCGGCGGTCCGTGCGGCGATCTTGGCGGGATCGCCCACATCCTGGCGGAAGATGATCTCGACTGCGCCCCTGGCTCCCATCACCGCGATCTCGGCGGTGGGCCACGCATAGTTCAGATCGCCGCGCAGATGCTTGCTCGCCATCACGTCATACGCACCGCCATAGGCCTTGCGCGTGATCAGCGTGATTTTGGGGACGGTCGCCTCGCCGTAGGCGAACAGCAACTTGGCGCCGTTCTTGATGATGCCGCCATGTTCCTGCGCAGTGCCGGGCAAAAAGCCCGGCACATCAACGAAGGTGACGATCGGGATTTCGAACGCATCGCAAAAGCGCACAAACCGCGCGGCCTTTTTCGATGCCGCAATGTCGAGCACGCCGGCGAGCACCATCGGCTGGTTTGCCACGAAACCGACCGTGTGGCCCTCGACCCGCCCGAATCCGGTGATGATGTTGGCCGCATGGCTCGGCGCGATCTCGAAGAAATCGCCCTCGTCCGCCACGCGCGCGATCAGTTCGTGCATATCGTAAGGCGTGTTGGCGCTCGGCGGCATCAGCGTATCGAGTGCGGCGTCTGCGCGCGTCGCCGGGTCGGCGCTGGGCCTAGTGGGCGGCGCGACACGGTTCGATAGCGGCAGGAAGTCCACAAGGTCGCGCGTGCGCAGCAGCGCCTCGATATCGTCGTCGAACGCCAGATCTGCGACGCCCGATTTGGTCGTGTGGGTGAGCGCTCCGCCAAGCTGCTCCTGCGTAACGATCTCGTTGGTCACCGTTTTGACCACATCGGGTCCGGTGACGAACATGTAGCTCGATTGCTTCACCATGAAGATGAAATCGGTCATTGCGGGCGAATAAACCGCACCACCCGCACAAGGTCCCATAATCAGGCTGATCTGCGGCACCACGCCCGAAGCCAGCACATTGCGCTGGAACACATCGGCATACCCACCCAGCGACGCCACCCCCTCCTGAATGCGCGCACCGCCGCTATCGTTCAGCCCGATCACCGGCGCGCCGATCTTGATGGCCATGTCCATGACCTTGCAGATTTTCTGCGCGTGGCGCTCGCTCAACGATCCGCCGAACACCGTGAAGTCCTGGCTGAACACGAACACCAGCCGCCCGTTGATCGTGCCCGATCCCGTCACCACACCGTCGCCCGGGAACTTCTTGTCCGCCATGCCGAAATCGGTGGCATTATGCTCGACATACATATCGAGCTCCTCGAACGATTCGGGATCGAGCAATACATCCAGCCGCTCGCGCGCGGTGAGGCGGCCCTTCGCGTGCTGCGAGGCGATCCGCTCGGCACCGCCCCCGGCGAGCGAGAGCGCGCGGCGACGTTCGAGTTCGGCGATCGGCTTCTGCAATGGACACCCGCAAACTGTTCGCAGGTTCATTGCCGGGCAACCGCACGCCTCGCAAGCTGCGCGGCAAGCGCCTACTTCGTGCGGGCAAAACAGCGGAGACTATCCTGATGCGTCTGATCCCGGCCCTGGCGGTTCTCGCCGCGCTCGCGCCCGCCCTCGCCGCCGCGCAGGGGGTGGATGTGCCGACCGCGCCGCGTCAGCGCATCGTCACGGTTTTCGGCCAGGAAGCCTGCCCCAAATCGACCAGTGCCGACGAGATCGTGGTATGCAACCGCCGACCCGCCGACGAGCAGTTCCGCCTGCCCGCCGCCGTGCGCAACGAACAGCGCATCGAGAAGCGCGACGATGTCGGCGCGCGCATCGGCCTCGCCGACCATTCGATCGCGCCCGATAATTGCAGCGCGGTCGGCACTGTCGGCCAGTTCGGCTGCAGCCAGGGGCTGAACATTCTGGGGGCTGCGCGCAAGGCCAAGGACGTGATCAACGGCGAGACGACAGTGCCCGACGCGCCGAAGAACTAGCGGACGGGGACCCGGCAAACACGGCCCAGCCGGATCGATCTACAACCCGTCCACCTTGGCTGCGACCTCGTCGATCGCTGCTGCCACCGCGCTGACGGTCTCCGCCGTTGCGTGCCCGCGCGCCAGTCGCAGACGCAGCGCGGTGCGCAGGTTGTGCATCGCGCGGATCACGGGCGTGTAATCGCCGCGCGTTCGTTCCTCGCGCACGCCGTCCATACGCGCCATGAGCTCATCGAGCTGCGTCTTGCGCTCGGTCAGATAGGCGCGGCCCGAGTCGGTGATCTGGAAGAGGCGCTTGTTGCCCTCGGTGGCGGCAGCCTCGATGAGGCCGGTTTCCTCGAGCAGCGTGAGCGTCGGGTAAACCACGCCGGGGCTCGGCGCATAAGCACCGCCCACGCGCTCCTCGATCGCGCGGATCAGTTCGTAGCCGTGCGCGGGGGCGTCGGCGATCAGGCCGAGGATCACGAGGCGCAGATCGCCCTGTTCGAAGAACCGGCGCATCCGGCCGCCCTCGCGTCCCCCGCCGCCCCCGATGCCGCCCTCGCTTCGGCCTTCGCCGTGACGTCCGCGCCAGCCCCGCCACCCGCCACCGCCTTCGCCGCAGCCGCCGGTGTGCATATGTGTGTGTCGGATTCTCGGAAACATGTGTTTCTCCATTCGTGTTTTCATAGCAGTCTAGATATATCTAACACGCTCGACACCAAGGGTTGCGATGCGATTTTTGGGGGAGCATCTTTGGATCAGTATGGCCGACCTTTTCCTCGCCGCGCTGCCCACATCCTCGGCGGCCAACGATGCCCCGCTCGCGGATCGCCTGCGCCCGCGCGCGCTCGGCGAAGTGGTCGGGCAGGATGCGCTTGTCGGTCCGACGGGTCCGCTCGGCCGCATGGTCGCGGGCGCGCGGCTGACCAGCCTCATCCTGTGGGGTCCGCCCGGCACCGGCAAGACGACGATCGCGCGATTGCTGGCGGACGCAGTGCGGCTGCGCTTCGCCCAGCTTTCGGCGGTGTTCTCGGGCGTCGCAGACCTGAAGCGCGCGTTTGCGGAAGCAAAAGAGGCCCGCCGCGCGGGCCAGCGCACGCTCCTGTTCGTGGACGAGATCCACCGCTTCAACCGCAGCCAGCAGGATGGTTTCCTGCCCTTCGTCGAGGACGGCACCGTGGTTCTGGTGGGCGCGACGACTGAAAATCCGAGCTTCGAGCTCAACGCTGCGCTGCTCAGCCGCTGCCAGGTGCTCGTGCTCGAGCGGCTCGATGCCGTCGCGCTCGCCACACTCCTTGCCCGCGCCGAAGCCCTCGAAGCTCGCGCGCTGCCGCTCACGCCCGAAGCCCGCGCGACGCTGATCGATGGTGCGGATGGCGATGGCCGCCATCTGCTCAACCAGGCGGAAGCGCTGTTCGCCGCGGGGATCGAAGCGCCATTGGACGTGGCAGACCTGCGCGCGCTGCTTCAGCGCCGCCTGCCGATCTACGACAAGGACCGCGAGGGGCATTACGGGCTGATCTCCGCGCTGCACAAGGCGATCCGGGGGAGCGATCCCGATGCCTCGCTCTATTATCTCGCGCGCATGCTGGTGGCGGGGGAGGAGCCGCTCTACCTGCTCCGCCGCCTCGCGCGCGCCGCATCCGAAGACATAGGCCTCGCCGATCCGTCCGCGCTCGCCGCAGTGATGGCGGCCAAGGACACCTACGACTTCCTCGGTTCGCCCGAGGGCGAACTGGCGATCGCGCAGGCGTGCCTGCATCTGGCGGTCGCGCCCAAATCGAAAGCAGTCTACATGGCGCAAAAGGCTGCGTGGGGTGCGGCGAAGGACACCGGATCGCTCAGCCCGCCCAAGCATATCCTTGGCGCGCCCACCAAACTCATGCGCCAATTGGGCTACGGCAAAGGCTATGCCTACGATCACGACGCGCCCGATGCATTCTCCGGCGCGAATTACTGGCCCGATGGCGTGGAGCCGCGCCGGTTCTACGAACCTACCGAGCGCGGCCGCGAGGCGGCAATCGCCGAGCGGCTGCGGCGCTGGCGGGAGATGCGGGATGGCTGAAGGTTTCGCCGATTGGGACGACGTGATCGCTTACGCGCTGACACTACCCGCGACCGAAATCGCCAGCTTCTATGGCACGCCCACTCCCAAGGTCGGCGGCAAGGCCTTCGTGGCGATCGGGCGCGAACCGGACAGTTTCGTACTGATGACCAGCCTCGACGAAAAGGCGATGCTGATCGACGTTTCACCGGAAGTATTCTGGGAAACCGCGCATTATCAGGACTGGCCCGCCGTCCTCGTGCGCTTCGACACCGGCGAGCGCGACTGGCTCGAAACGCTGATCGCGCGCACCTGGTGGGACAAGGCCCCCAAGGTTGTGCGCGCGGCCTACGGTCCACGCCCCTAGGCAGGGGCTGGCGCGCCGCGTGCCTGCATGGCAGCGTATCCCCCATGCGCACCATCCTCCTCGGCCTGCTTCTGTTCGCCTCCGCCGCCCACGCCGCCGAACCCGCTCCGCCTGTCCCCTACGCACGCGCGATCGCGGCGGGCTACAAGGCGTCGCTGCTGTGCGAGGGCCTCTTCACCGAACACCGCGCGCAAGCCGCGATCGAGGCGCTCGAACTTACCGGCATCTATCCCGAATATGATGCGATCGTGCCGACACTTGCTGCGAAAGTGGACACGGCGCGCTACCGCGTCACGGTCGCGTTCGATCCCGCGCTGCCGCCGCGCATCGCGCAGTGGCGTCCGCGCCTGGGCTGCAGCACCGCGCCCATAGGCGCAGCAGACTTCGATCCACCGCGCCTCGATCGCGGCACGCCCGATCTCGATGCGCGCGCGTGGCCGATGGGCGATGCGGGTGCGGTTGCCGCTCCGGTCGGCGATGCCGCCGCGCTCGAAGCCGCAGTCGCCGCCGCCTTCAGCGATGTCGGCCCTCGCACCACTGCCGTCGTCGTGCTCCAGAATGGCCGCATCGTCGCCGAGCGGTACGCGCTGGGCTTCGGCCCGCACACACCCGAACGCACCTTCTCGGTCGCCAAGAGCCTCACAGCCACGCTGATCGGGCTCGCCGGCGCGCGCGGGATCGTCGATCCCGCGCAGCCCACGCACCTGCCCGAGTGGAACCGCGCGGGCGATCCGCGTGCGGCGATCACCGTCGATCAATTGCTGCGCATGGCGAGCGGGCTGCACAGCGGGCAGGCCGGCAACCGCACCGATACGATCTATTTCGGCGGCGCGACCGTGGCGGAGGACGCGGGCCGCTGGCCGCTCGAAGCCGCGCCGGGGACGCGCTTCCGCTACGCGAACGATGATTTCCTGCTCGCCGCGCGCGCGCTCGGGCTCAAGCTCGGCGCGGGCAAGCTCGCCTTCCCGTTTGCCGCGCTGTTCGAACCCATCGGCATGACGCGCACGTTCGCCGAAACCGATCCGGCGGGCGATTTCATCCTTTCAAGCTCGGTCTTCACCACCGCGCGCGATCTGGCGCGCTTCGGGCTGCTGTATGCGAACGATGGCGTCTGGCAGGGCAAGCGGCTGCTGCCCGTGGGCTGGCGCGATTACGTCACGCGCGCGTCCGGTCCGCAGCCCGCGCAGGGCGGCTATGGTGCGGGCTTCTGGCTGTTCGGCGCGGAGAAGCACCTCCCCACCGACACCTTCGCCGCCGAGGGCAATCGCGGCCAATATGTCGTGATCGTCCCCAGCCGCAACATCGTGATCGTGCGGCGCGGCGAGGACCGCGACGGCATCCCGTTCGATGTTGCCCCGCTTTCCGCCGGAGTGCTCGCGGCGCTGCGGTGACCGGGTTCGAGCGGTTTATCGGCATCGACTGGTCGGGGGCAAAGGGATCGCGCCACCCCTCGATCGCGGTTGCCTCCGCACCCGTGGGCACCGCCGCGCCACACATCGTGCAGCCACCGGGACGGGCATGGTCGCGTACCGGCGTGCTCGAATGGCTGCGCGCGATCGCCGCCTCGGGCGAGCGCGCGCTGATCGGCATGGATTTCAGCTTCGCCCCGCCGTTCGTCGCGCGCGGAGCGTATCTGCCGGGCACGCCGACGCCCACCACCGCGCGCGCCTTCTGGGCCTATGTGGACGAGCATTGCGAGGATGAGGATCTGGGCGCTGCGAGCTTCCTCGAACGCAGCCACCGCGCGCACTTCTGGCTCGGCTTGGCGGATGGCCGCAAGGCCGATTTCCTGCACTGGCGCGTGTGCGAGGCGGCATTCAACGCGGGCGGTGGCGGCAAGGCATCGACCGTGTTCGATTGCGTCGGCGCAGCGCAGGTGGCGAAGGCAAGCTTCGCGGGGATGCGGCTGCTGCACCATCTGGGCGACGCGATGCCGGTGTGGCCGTTCGATCCGGTGCCCAAGGAGGGGTCGGTGCTGGTGGAAATCTACACGCGTCTGCTCCTCAGGCGCGCCGGGGGCAGCGGACGCAAGCTGCGCGACGCGGGAGCGCTGAACGCGGCGCTCGACGCGCTCGGGTCGCAGCGGTACGAGGACGAGGCACCGCTTAGCGATCATGCGACCGACG
The DNA here is from genome assembly GCA_038238915.1 of Sphingomonadales bacterium. Taxonomy (GTDB): domain Bacteria; phylum Pseudomonadota; class Alphaproteobacteria; order Sphingomonadales; family Sphingomonadaceae; genus JAVVHE01. Next base: position 77,713 of record JBBSFH010000002.1, on the reverse strand, counting down.
CGATTGCCGCAGCAGCCGCGCTGCGTCGCATGGCCGGGGAAACGCCGCTGTGGCGGCCGTGCGCAATGACTGCCCCGATCGCTGCGACCGAGGGATGGACGTTCGGGGTCGATGGGCCAGGATGACGTCCCCTTTGGGAACTTTTCGGTCGGAATGTTTATTGGCCGTGAAACGAGAAAGCAGACATCGGCGCGTGCGGCGAGCTCAATGTTCCTCGCACCGTCCCGTAAATTCGGTCGCCGCGTCAATATGGATGACGCGGGTACGGCGGTCATAATCGATGCGAGGCTTATTCATCCCGTTCATGCGATATCTGCCCGTTATACGGTCAGGCGTCACAATCAGGCCCTCGATAGGCCACCATCCGTCCGCACTGCCAGAGTGAATCGGCGACACCAGCTTTCCGACTGGACGAATGCGCCCGAGCCCGTCGGCAATCTCAACTTCGAGATCGGATGAGAAACCTTCTCGGCCCAAAGTCGTGCCGTATTCAGGTTCGAATTTCCGATGCTCATAGTTGTAGCGATATCCGGAATTGCTCTGCGCCGCCGGGCCACTACCCGAGCCTATGCAGACAAGGTCGACGCTCCCGCGGTGACCGCCATAGTCGCTCGGGGGTGGCGTGGTCCCCGTCTCAGCAGCAGGAGTAACATCGCAGTTTGCGGTCGGCACGACGCTGATCGCGGCGTAGCGGCCGTCGTTGGTCGCGACGGAGATGCATTGGCGTCTTTTATCGCTCCACCAGAACGACCATTTGGTGTCCCGCACAGTGTTCGTCATGATATGGTGATACCCCCTGGCCTCGAGTTGCGTCTCGCCGCCTGAGCCGCTCGCTCCGGCGAGATCGGAGACATCCGGTGGAGTTTGGGCAACGGCTTGGCGAGAAGACGCTATCAGCAGGATCGTTGCCAAGGGTAACAGGCGCATCAATCGACTTTCTCATAGGGCGCTGGCGACATGCCTAGCGCGTCAGCAAAAACCCCACCGATATGAGGACGGCCACGCCCTCCAATAGACCGAGTATCACGGCACCGAAGGCGCGAACATAACCGATGCCGAGCTTTGCCGCGAACCAGCGCGTTTCCACGACCACGTAATTGACGATGGTCGCGACGATCAGGAGCACGCCGCCCACGATGGCGGCAGGATAGGCGGTGCCGATCAGGTTGGCTCCGATGCCCAGCCCCAAAGCGAAGACCGCGGCGGGATAGCATTGCCCATAGAAGGGAAGACGCAGCGTTGTGCGATCGAGCGGGATACCCTTGCGCCGGATCAGCCGCGCCGCGCCAAAAATGGGAAAGGCCGCGAACACAATCATACGAAGGATTAATGCACTGGCGTCGTCATTGATCAATGACGCCATCCCATGCCGACTGGAGACTATCGCATCAGCTTTGCCTAGTGCAGCGGAAACCCCGTGGGCGATCAGCAGGGCTATAGCCAGAAACAATGGCGGACTGAGCGACGCGCTATATTGCTCGTTGTCTGGCAGTGCGAGCTGACTCTCTCCATAATCCATCATCTCGATCGGCCGCGTGACAGAGCGCCACAGCGTAATGGGAAAAAAGAGTAACCAACCTGTTACTTCGTAAAGAAGGTCATCGAGCGATGCGACCCACTTCATGAAGTCCATGCGGCATCATGGGACAAAGCCCGGCAAAAACACAATCGTTGCGTGGTGTGCGAACTCTTCGCTCGCCCCGTGGCTCGCACGGAAGGTCTACTTCCCAGGCCGGTGGCTCAGGCAGCAAACGGCGGACGTGCATCGGAACCAGACATAAAACCCCAACCTACCGCCCGTCGCACTTGGCCTGCGCCACGCTGACCGCCTTGCGCTGGTGACCGCGCTCCATCGGGCGCATCATTTCGGAGGCGCGCGCATTCGTGGCGTTGCGCGGCCCCGCCCGCTAGCTGGGATACGCTCCCCGCCAGCTAAGCCCGCCGCCCCGCCTCTGCATTCAGCCGCCGCACCGCGTTCGCCAGCACCGCCACCTTCGTGTTCGAACCCGCATCGCCCGTCGCGGGCTTGGTCCCGCGCGGCACGCCCTTGCCGAACATCTCGCGGCGGCGCTGGGCGAGTTGGCCCTGCGCCTTGTCGCGGTGTTCGCGCACCAGCTTGATCAGCTTGTGGAGCTCGGCATCAGGCAGTTGCTGCACACCGGGATGCGCAGACTGCGCGACCAGTTCGCGCTCGGCGTCGTTCAGCGCGCGCGCCTCTTCCTTGCGGGAAATCGCCATCGATTATGATCCTTGGCAAATGTGATTGGCGCTCACCGTAGCGCGAATGGCGTTGCGCGGCTACACGGCCAACGATGTCTCCCCTTCTCCTCGTGATGGCGGGCGGCGCGCTCGGCGCAGGCGCGCGCTTTCTCTTCGGCCGTGCGGTCACCGATCTCGCGCCCGGCGCGTGGCCGTGGGGCACGTTTGCGATCAATGTGCTTGGCGGGCTGCTGATGGGGATATTGTCGGCGGCGATCCTGCGCGGCCATGCGGGGGAGCCGCACCGGCTGTTGCTCGGCGTGGGCGTGCTCGGCGGGTTCACCACCTTCTCGACGTTCAGTCTGGAGACCGCGCGGCTGATCGCCGACGGGCAGGTCGGCCTCGCGGCCGGCTATATGGCGGCCTCGGTCTTCGGCGCGCTCGCGGCCTTGTACGCGGGCCATGCGCTGGTGGACGCACTATGAGCGAGGCGCGCACGCTCACCGTCGGCGCGGACGACGATGGCATCCGGGTGGATCGCTGGTTCCAGCGCCATGTGCCCGAATTCGGCTTCGGCGCGGTCGCGCGCGCGGCGCGCACCGGGCAAATCCGCGTGGACGGCAAACGCGTCGATCCGGGCGACCGCGTGGCAACGGGGCAGAGCGTGCGCGTGCCCCCCGCGCCGCCTGCCGCGAAGGACGGGGTGGTGCCGCCGCGCCCGCTCTCGGCAGAAGATACCGCCTATATCCAGTCGCTGGTGATCCACCGCGATGCGCACGCGATCGTGCTCAACAAGCCTGCAGGGCTGGCGACACAGGGGGGCACGTCCACCTTCCGCCATATCGATGGCCTGCTCGATGGGCTGCGCTTCGAGGCGGGGCGGCCCAAGCTGGTGCACCGGCTGGACAAAGACACCAGCGGCGTATTGCTGCTGGCGCGATCCGCGCGCGCGGCGGCGCACTTCAGCCGGGAGTTCGCGGGCCGCACCGCGCGCAAGGTGTATTGGGCGCTAACGGTGGGATCGCCGTCGCTCGACGCAGGGATGATCGAGGCCGCGCTCGCCAAGCAGCCCGGCAGCGGCGGCGAGAAGATGCATGTCGATCCGGTGGAAGGCGCCCCCGCACGAACGCGCTTCCGCGTGATCGACCGCGCCGGACCGCGTGCGGCATTCATCGAGTTTCAACCGCTGACGGGCCGCACGCACCAGATCCGCGTGCACGCGATGGCGATGGGTCATCCGATTGTTGGCGACGGCAAATACGGGCTGGCGGATGCGTATCTGACCGGCGGGATCAGCCGCAAACTGCACTTGCACGCGCGCCGTCTCGTGATCGAAAGCCTCGACGGAGCGAAGATCGATGTGACCGCCGCTTTGCCCGATCACATCGCGCAGTCGCTCGATATGCTGGGCTTCCAGGAGGCCGACGGCGATCGGCTGCCGCTCGACGAGGTCAAGTTCCGCGACACCCCCGAGGGCGCGGCGCGCCACGAAGCCGCGCAGGCCAAGCAGCGACGCCTCGCGCGGCGCGGCGAACGGCGCTCGCGCGGGACAGGCGACTGATGCATCCGGGGATCGCGTTCCGCTGGACCGACGAACCCGCGATGCTCGCCTTCGTCAGCGAGGTGGCGTTTGCGCGCATCTTCGCCACCACCCCGGCGGGGCCGCGCGTCGCGCACGCGCCGGTGATGGTCACGCCGCAGGGTCGGCTGCGCTTCCACCTTGCCAACGCGAACCTGCTCAGCCCGCACCTCGCTGGCGCGACCGCGCTCGCGCTGGTCGAGGGGCCGAACGCCTATCTGAGCGCCAACTGGTATGCGGACACGCGCGGCAATGTCCCGAGCTGGAACTATGTTGCGGTCGAATGCGAGGGGCCGGTCATATGTCTCGATCGTGCCGCGCTGGTGGCCTTCCTCGACGAAGCCAGCGCGGTCTTCGAGCCGCGCGTAGGCGAGAACTGGACGCGCGCAAAAGTGGATCCCGCGCGGTTCGAGGCGATGCTGGACGCAATCACGCTATACGAACTGATCCCGGTGGCGATGCGCGGCACCGCCAAGCTCAGCCAGAACAAACCCGAGCGCGAAGCCGAACGGCTGATCGCGGGCATGGCGCGGACCGCGCCCAAGATGGCATCGGCGATGCGGGCGGCGCGCACGTGATCCGCCTCGCCGTATTCGATTGCGACGGCACGCTGGTCGACAGCGCTGCCACGATCTGCGCGGCGATGGAGATGGCCTTCGTCGAAGTCGGCGTCGCCTGGCCCGGTGCCGATGCGACCCGCCGCATCGTCGGGCTGAGCCTGCCCGAAGCGATGCGCCACATCGCGCCTGAGGAAGACGAGGCGTTGCACGTCGCGCTGGGCGAACGCTACAAGGCCGCCTTCTCGACGTTGCGCACGCAGGGTCTCGCGCACGAGCCGCTCTATCCGGGCGCGGCCGAAGCGCTGGCCGAACTCGAGGCGCGTGGCTGGCTGCTCGGCGTGGCGACGGGGAAATCGGACCGTGGCCTCGATCTGTGCCTGCGCAAGCATGGCCTCCATCCGCGCTTCGTGACGCTGCAGACCGCTGACCGCCACCCGTCCAAGCCGCACCCCTCGATGCTCGATGCTGCCGCGCGCGAGGCGGGGGCGGAGCATGTGGCGATGATCGGCGATACGGTATTCGATATGCAGATGGCGGTCGCGGCCGGTGCGGACGCGGTTGGCGTCGCATGGGGCTATCATCCGCCATCCGAACTGATGCTGGCGGGCGCGCGCGCGGTCGCGCCGCGCTATGCCGATCTGCCCGATCTGCTCGACGCCCAAAACGCCGATAACACCGCGTGAACGCGCCCGATCCCGCCCGCCAGCGCTTCCAGCTGATGGCCGTGCTGCGCCTCTACGGGTTGGCGCTTGTCGCACTCGGCATGGTGCTGTGGCGCACCGCGTGGCTCGGGGTAACGCAGCCTCACCTCGGGCGGATCGTGATCGTCGTCGGCATGATCGTGCTCACACTGCTGCCCGCGCTGCTGCGGCGGCACTGGCGGCGCCCGCAGTGAAGCGCTTCTGGCGCGAAGAGACCGTCGTCGCGGCGGAGAACGGCTGGGCGATCGCGCTCGACGGCAAGCCGATGCGCACCCCCGCGCGCGCGCCGCTGGTCGTGCCGACCCGCGTGCTCGCCGACGCGATCGCGGCCGAATGGCGCGCCCAGACGGACGAAGTGCACCCGCAGGACATGCCGTTGACCGGCCTCGCCAACGCCGCGATCGACCGCGCGGGGCCTGAAATCGCGGACATGATCACCGCCTACGGCGGCCATGATCTCCTGTGCTACCGCACCACTGGCCCCGCCGAACTCGTGCGCCGACAGGCGGCAGCGTGGGATCCGCCGCTGCAATGGGCGGGCCTGCGCTACGATGTCGCCTTCACCGTAACCACCGGGATCGCACCGGTCGATCAGCCGCCGCCCACGAGCGCACGTCTGCGCGCAGCGGTCGGCGCGCTCGATGCTTTCGCGCTTGCCGGCCTGCATCCGGTAGTCACCGTGACCGGCTCGCTCGTGCTCGGCCTCGCGGTGATCGAGCGCCACCTAGACGCCGAGGCAGCATGGGATGCGGGCGAGATCGACGCCACATACCAGGCGGAATGCTGGGGAGACGATCCACTTGCCGCAGCCCCCCGCGCCGCGCGGCGCGCCGCGCTGATTGCGGGCGCGCGACTGCTTTCGCTGATCGAGGGGCAGCCTACGCCCGGCGCTTGACGACGAACGGCCCCGGCCCCTGCACGGTGGGCATCAGTTCGATGCGGTTGACGTTCAGGTGCGGCGGCAGCCCGACGATCCACGCGACCGCCTCAGCCACATCCTGCGCGCTCATCGGCGTCGTATCAACATACATCGTCGCCGCCTTGGCAATATCGCCATGATTGCGGATGACACTGAATTCGGTCCCGCCGACCAGTCCCGGCTGCACGTCGCTCACCCGCACTCCGGTGCCAGCAAGATCGGCTTTCAGGCCGAGCGTGAACTGCTGAACGAACGCCTTGGTCGCGCCATACACATTGCCACCGGGATACGGATAGTTCGCCGCCACGCTTCCCAGATTGACGATCGTGCCGCACCCGCGCGCGACCATCGCTGGCAACAGCGCGTGCGTGAGGCGCATCAGGCCGAGCACATTGGTCTCGACCATAATCTCCCAGTCGGCGAGCGTGGCCGACTGCGCGGGGCCGGTGCCGAGCGCCAGACCCGCATTGTTCACCAGGATCTCGATCTCGCGCCAGCCGTCGGGCAGCGCGCCGGGCAGCGCGGCTAGCGCGGCACCGTCGGTTACATCGAGCCGCCAAGGCAGGAACGCGACCCCGAGTTCGATGGCGAGCGCGTCCAACCGTTCGCGCCTGCGTCCCGCGCCGATCACGCGAAAACCATCGGCGATCAGCCTGCGGGAGATCGCCGCGCCGAACCCGGCGGTGGCTCCGGTGACGAGCGCAGTGCGATCATGATCCATCGCGGCGCTCTAGCGGCGGCGCGTGCGGCGCGCCACTCCCGCGCGGGGCTTGACCCTCCCGCGCATGGTCCCCAAACCCGCCAGCATGGATCAGCCCACCGCCCGCATCTACCAGCGCCCCAAGAGCGCGATGCAATCCGGCCGCGCCACCGCGGGCGAATGGGTGCTCGAATTCGCGCGCGCGGAGGCGAAACGCCACGATCCGCTGACTGGCTGGTGGGGCAGCGGCGATACGCGCGAGCAGGTGACGCTCGCCTTCCCGACACGCTCGGCGGCGGAAGCCTATGCGGTCGCCCGCGGTCTCACGTGCGACGTGCAACCCGCGCCGGCGCGGCGGCTCAAGCTGCAGACATACGCGGACAATTTCCGCTAGGCATGTACCCGTGCGCCCGTAGCTCAGCTGGACCAGAGCGCGGGATTTCTACTCCTGATGTCGCAGGTTCGAATCCTGCCGGGCGCACCAGTTTTTTTTGCGAGGAGGCTCCGATGGGAAACGATCCAGCAGTCTGGCCCGAACTCGATTATGCGCTCTGGCGCGAGACACTCCAGACGCTCCAGCGCTGGACGCAGATCGTCGGCAAGGTGCGGCTCGCGCTGGCACCGTGGCTCAACCACAGCTGGCACGTGCCGTTCTACGTCACCGCGCGCGGGCTGGGCACGTCGGCGATTCCGTGGGGCGAGGAGCTGATCGACATTGAGTTTCAGTTCGATCACCATCAATGCGAGATCAGGTCGAGCAAGGGATCGTGTCTTGGTTTCCAGCTTGAGCCGATGAGTGTCGCCGTCTTCTATCAGCGGGTCATGAGTGCATTCGAGGCACTGAACCTCTGCGTGACGATTGATCCCAGGCCCAACGAAATGGAGGACAACACGCCGTTCCGGACGACCGCGAGCACGAGACCTACGATCCCGCCTCAGCGCACCGCTTCTGGCGCGCGCTGATCGGCGCGCATCGCCTGCTGTCCCAATTCCGCACGGGGTTTCTCGGCAAGGCGAGCCCGGTGCATTTCTTCTGGGGCAGCTTCGATCTCGCGGTCACTCGCTTCTCGGGGCGTAATGCACCAATACATCCGGGAGGCGCGCCGCATCTGCCCGATGCGGTCGCGCGCGAGGCCTATTCGCACGAAGTCAGCAGCGCAGGGTTCTGGCCGGGGAGCGACGCTTATCCGCATGCCGCCTTCTACAGCTACGCTTATCCAGCACCACCCGGCTTCGGCACCGCGCCGGTGCGTGGCGGCGAGTGGTCTGCCACACTCGGAGAATGGCTACTGCCGTGGGATCGGGTGTGCGCCGCGTCCGATCCGGTCGCGATGGTGCTCGCGTTCCTCGAGGACACCTACGCCGCCGCCGCCAACGCCGCCCACTGGGACCGCGCCGCGCTCGATTGCGGCCTTGGTGTCCCTGGAGAGCCGCGAAAGGTCTGAGCTGCGGTCAGCCCGCGAGGAAGGCGTCGAGCGCGGCGTCGAACCCCGCAGGATCGTCGTAGATCAGGAAGTGGCGCGCGCCCGGCTTGGCTCGCCTGCGAACCCCGCGACCTGGACGAGGTGCAGCCGATCCCGCCCGCGCAGTCGCTCCGCAGCCCGCCGCGACGTCTCGCGCGAGAGTGACAGTGGGAACGGCTGCGGCAAGGATCGGACAACCAAGCGCGAAAGCACGGATGGACACGGCACCGCCGGGAGATATGATCGCCAATGCTTCCCTCAGCGCGGGCGGCTGTCAGTGGGGCGCCGATGGTTCGAACGCCGTTCGCCGTGCCTCGATCATCGCCCGCAGCGCGCGCGCCAGCCGCAACGTCCCCGCCAGCTGGGCGCGCAGCGGCAAGGCGATGATCGGCCCCGCGTCGGTTTTGTTCAGATCAACCACGTAGATGCGCCCGTCGCGGTCGCGCAGAATATCCAGCCCACACCAGTCGGCGCCCATCGCCCGTGTGAAATTACCGATGGCAGCGATCTCGCCATCCGAAAACACGGCTGCGGGATCGAGCGCGCGCACCGAGATGTTTGGCGGGAGGAAGCGCCGATCGGCGGCGCGCTGTTTTTCCCAGACGATCACCGGCCGATGATCGATCACATGCGTGCGCAGATCATAGGCAAAACCGTCCGCGCGCACGGTATCGATCATCCGCTGATAGGTCCGGCCCTGACGCGGCACGACCGGGCATTGCACGATCTGGCCATCATGCGCTCCGTTCGCTTCCGATTTTTCGACCGCTTCATCCGGCCAATTGTGCGGATCGATCGCCAGCGGATAGCCGAACGCGACCTCGAACATCGTGGCCACGCGGCTTTTGCTTATATCCGTGCAGCCGAAATTTAGCGCGGGCAGGCATTGCGCGCTGGGCGGTGCGGCCACCGTCGCGTCATCGAAGGCGAATGCCACGTCCGCCTCGTCCGGCGTCCGCGCGGTGCGCATCCCGTCAACAATCGCGGCAGCCTGAACCATGTAGCGCGAATGCGGACGATGTGGCGTGAACCAGATCGTCGGCGCGCTGCGGCGCGAAAGGCGTACCCATGCACCAATCACGCGGATGCATAGCTGGAAGCGCCACCATACCAGAAGCTCGATTATCAACCGCCGATCGATCGCAGCCGAATTTCCCGTCTTGCGCAACGTCACGCGGCCGCGATGAATCTGGAACTCGCCGATGGCGATGCCCTGCCGACGTGCGGTGGCGACACCCGTAGCGACGGCAGGCGTGCGGGTCGCTTCGAGCGTATCGTGAATCGTCAATGCTCCGGGCTAGCGAACCGCCATTACCGGAGTGCGCGCGCTGCGACAAAGCGACCGTTGGCCGAATACTCAGCGCCGAGCGACGGCTCTACCTCGGCGAACGCTTCGCCAAAATCCGCTGCAGCGTGCGCCGGTGCATCTTGAGGCGGCGCGCGGTCTCGCTGACGTTGCGGTTGCACAGTTCGTACACGCGCTGAATATGCTCCCAGCGAACGCGGTCCGCGCTCATCGGCTCTTCGGGCGGAAGTGGCTTGGCGTCCGGCTCCGCCGTCAGTGCCTTGACGATGTCTTCGGGATCGGCGGGCTTGGCGAGATAATCGATCGCACCGGCCTTTACTGCGGCGACTGCGGTGGCGAGGTTGCCGTAGCCGGTCAGCACGACAATGCGGATCGAGGGATTGTGCGCGCGCAGTTCGGCGACGAGATCGAGCCCGTTGCCATCGGTAAGCCGCATGTCGAGAACCGCGTAATCGGGATGCAGCGACGCCACCACCGCTCGCGCTTCGGCGAGCCCACTCGCCTGACCTACTTCGAAGCCGCGCCGTTCGAGCGTAACGGCGAGTCGCTGGCGGAAGGATACGTCGTCTTCCACCAGCAGTAACGGTGCGTGATCGATGCTCAGATCGGGTGCGAGTGCAGCGGCGGTGGCCATGGGTCTTCCTCGGTCGTTTCGATGAGGAGATGGTGCTTGGGCCACCGAATCGCCACTCGCGCGCCGCCCTGCGGCGAATTGACAAAGGCAAGCATACCGCCCGTGCGCTCGAGCAGCGTGGTGGCGATGAAGATGCCGAGCCCCGTACCGCCCGCGCCGCTGCGCGATGGGCCCAGAAATGGCTCCCCCAGATGCGGCAGGAGATCGTCGGGAAAGCCCGGCCCATCGTCCTCGACCGCGAACTCGACGACCTCGCCCAGCGGGACCGCCGTGAGCGCGACGCGGCCGTGCGCATGGCGACGCGCGTTGTCGATCAGATTGGCAAGCCCGTGCAGCATCTCGGGCGAGCGCGCGACGCGTGCGCTCAGCAGCGCGTCCGCAACTTCGACCGAGACCGGGGATCCTTCGCCGGCCGCCTCGATCAGCAGTGCTGGAATCGTCACGCGCGGGAACGGGTCTTCGGCCTCGGCACGACTGGCGATGCCAACAAGGATGTCGCGCGAGCGCTTCGCCTCCGCCACCAGCAACCGGACGTCCGCGCCATGCACGGGATCGTTCTGCAGCGCCGCCTCGAGATCGCGCGCGATCAGCGTGATCGTGCCGAGCGGGCCGCCCAGCTCATGCGCGGCGGCGGCGGCAAGGCTGCCGAGCGCGGACATCTTCGATTCGCGTTCGAGTGCGCTCTGCGTGGCGATCAGCGCCAGTTGCCGCCGACGTCCCTCTGCCGAGACCTGCCACGCGTAGATCGAGAGGAAGATCATCGCCATCAACAGGCCCATGAGGATGCCCAGCCGATAGAGCGGCGGTAGAAAAATCGGGTGCCCCACCCACGGCAGCGGCAAGGCCCAGTTCCACAGCGCGAACAAAATGCCGAGCGCGGCGACCAGCAGCGCAGCGGTCGCGCGTGCCGAAAGCAGCGTCGCCGATATGGTGATCGGCACGATCAACAGCACGCAAAAGGGGTTGGCGAGACCACCGGTGAGGAAAAGCAGCACGCCAAGCTGAACCAGATCGAAGCCGAGGTGCAGCAACGCCTCGCCCCCCACCAACCTTGCGTTGCGCGGATAAAGCGCGACCAGCCCCACATTCAGCAGCGCCGCAGCGCCCACCGCCGCAAGCGCGGATGAAACCGGAAGCGGGTAATCGAACAATCGCGCGGTGGCAGCGATCGTGAGCAGTTGCCCGAATATCGCGGTCCAGCGCAGTCGCACCAGCGTGCGCACACGCACCCCGGGTTGTGCCAGCGCAGCGGCGACGATCGGACGGGTCAGGGGCATGATGCGGGCGTTTTCAGGGCTTGGGCGGAGGCGAGCTGGCCTGCGTCTTGGGCTTCAACGTGAAACTCGCCGCCGAACCGGGCGCTGCGCCCGACGGCTTCACTTCATCGAGGATGCGCGCGATCATCGAGGAGCGCCGATCGGCCTTGGCATAATCGCGCGCGCTCTGCCCGGCGACATTGTCGGTCTTGTCCGGATTGGCCCCGTTTTCGACGAGCAGGCGCGTCATCGCGGTATCATGGCCCTGGACCGCCCGGATCAGCGCAGTCTCACCGCTGCGATTGGCGGCATCGACCTGCGCGCGCACCGCGAGCAGCAACTTCGCTCCATCGAGAAAATGTTGATCGGCCGCGATGATAAGCGCGGTGGCCCCATCGCGGTCGCGCCCATCGGGGTCCGCACCTTCCTGAAGCAGGAATTGCATCCAGCCCAGATCGCGGTCGCGCGTCACCAGATGCAGCCCGGTCGCGCCGGTTTCCCCGTCCTTGGCGTTGACGATCGTGGACCCCGGATGATCGATGATTTCGCGCGCCTTCAACACGTCGCGGTCCTTGACCGCCTTGATGAACTGGAAACTGTCCCCGCCGATCTGCGCGCTCGCGGGAGCCCCGCCAATCAGAAGCGCCGCCGCTATCCCTGCCTTTAATGCGCGCATGATCCTCGTCTCCACTTGTCGTGCTTCGTGAGCAACTCCCATAAAGGACGCAGATGGTAGGACAAATGAACACAGGTTTTAGTGGCCGGAGGGCGATGCGGGTCGCGGCGGCACTGATCGCGCTTCTCCTGATTGGCGGAGCGGCGCTATGGGCCGCGCACCGCAGCAGCAGGCCGGAGGGACCGCTTGCGGGATCGGGGATCGGCGGACCGTTCGCGCTTGTGGATCAGGACGGACATGCTGTCACCGACCGCGATTTCACCGGACGCTATCGGTTGATCTATTTCGGCTATACGTTCTGCCCGGACGTCTGCCCCACGGATCTGGCGCGCAATGCCGCTGCGCTGCGCGCGCTGGACGCAGACACCGCGGCGAAAGTGCAGCCGATCTTCATTACAGTGGACCCGCAGCGCGATACGCCCCCCATCCTCAAGCAATATGTGGCGAACTTCCCGCCCCGCCTGATCGGCCTGACCGGCCCCGCCGATGCGGTCCGCCGCGCGGGCGCGGCCTACAGAGTCTATGCCAGCAAGCGCACAGAGGGCGCGGGCGCGGCGGGCTATCTGATGGACCACACCGCGATCACCTACCTGATGGGCCCTTCGGGTGCACCGATCGCCTTTTTCACGAGCGACCAGGCGCCCGCGCAGGTCACCGAGGCGTTGGCCCGCTATGTCCGCTGATCGCTTCTGGGAGACCGTCCCGATGCGGGCGATGACGCGGTCGCAGTGGGAGAGCCTGTGCGATGGCTGCGGCAAATGCTGCGTCAACAAGCTTGAAGACGAGGTGACCGGCGAGGTATTTCCTACCAACGTCGCGTGCAAACTGCTCGATGGCTTCACCGCACGCTGCACCGATTATGCAGGCAGGAAGGCGCGCGTGCCGGAATGTGTGCGGCTGACTCCCGGCAAGCTCGCTACGATCGACTGGCTGCCGGAGAGTTGCGCCTACATGCGTCTCCATCGCGGCGAAGGCCTCGCGGACTGGCACCCGCTGGTGAGCGGCGATCCCGAGAGTGTGCACCAGGCGGGAATGAGCACGCGCGGCTGGACGGTGAGCGAGGAGGAGGCGGGGGAGCTCGAGTTCCACATCCTCGAGGACCGTGAGGTTTAGGCCGGGTTGTTCGTTACCTCCGGACCATTCCACCCACGCCCTACCCCTCGAACGCGCGCAACAGCTTGGCGACATCGCCATTCAGCTCGGTATCCGCCACGCGCAGCTCCTCGATGCGCTTGACGCCGTGCATCACCGTCGTGTGATCGCGTCCGCCAAAGCGCCGCCCGATTTCGGGCAACGAGCGCGGGGTGAGTTTCTTCGCCAGATACATCGCCACCTGACGCGGCCGGGCAACCTCGCGCGCGCGGCGCGGCGAGAGCATGTCGGCAAGCTTGAGGCCATAATAATCCGCCGTCTTGCGCTGGATTTCGTCGATCGTGATGCGGCGATCATGCGCGCGCAACTGATCGGCGAGCACCGCGCGCGTCGTATCGAGCGTGATCGCGCGCGCGCTCAGCGTTGCATAAGCGGCAACGCGGGTGAGCGCGCCTTCGAGTTCGCGCACGTTAGACGTGATCCGCCGCGCGAGAAATTCGAGAACGTCCGAAGGGCAGGCGATCTCGGGGAGTTGGCTCAACTTGGCGTGGAGGACGTTCAGCCGCAGCTCGTAGTCCGCCACATCGATATCCGCGACCAGCCCGCCCGCCAGCCGCGAGAGGATGCGGTCCTGCAGGCCCGACAGATCCTGCGGGCCCCTGTCCGCGCTGATCACCACCTGCCGACCGGAGGAAATCAGTTCGTTCAGCGTGTGGAAGAACTCTTCCTGCGTCGAATCCTTGCCCGCGATGAACTGCACATCATCGAGCAGCAGGAGATCGAGCGCGCGCAGGCGCTGTTTGAATGCGATCGTCTCCTTCGCGCGGATTGCCGCCAAGAACTCGACCATGAAGCGCTCGGCGGACATGTAAGCGACCTTCGCGTCAGGGCGACGCCGGAGCGTCTCCCAGCCGATCGCGTGCATCAGGTGCGTCTTGCCCAGCCCCGTGGGCCCATGGAGGAACAGCGGATTGAAGTTGACCGCCTCGCCCTCGCCGAGCGCGCGCGCCGCGCCGTAGGCGACCTCGTTCGATTTGCCGACGATGAAACGCTCGAAGCGCAGCCGCGGCTCAAGCCCCGGAGCATCGGCGAGCGCAGTGGGCTGCGGAATGACGGGGGGCGCGGCAAGCCGCACGGCAGCCATCCCCGGCTGCGCCGCGCGGACCACGAGGCGTACGCTGCGGACTTCGGGAAGTGCTGCGGTCCACAGCCCGCGCAGGCGCTCGAGGAAGTTGTTGCGCACCCACTCGCAGGTAAAATGCGTGGGCAGCGCCATCACGATCTCGCTCCCCTCGGCCCCCGCCAGCATCAGCGGCTCGAGCCAGCTTGCAAAGGTGCGCTCACCGAATTCGTCGCGCATCTGGGCACGGATCGCAGCCCAATGCTGCTTGTGGTGCGCTGGAATCGCGACGGGAGACGTGTGGCCGGGAGCCGGCGAAAATGATGTTGCCATGGGGACGGCGTCCAGACCTTTGATTGAAAGGGGAGCGACGCGCGGGGGCGTCCGCTTACGAGAGCGCGGGCAGCCTAACGCGACCGCTCCGGCGGACGCAGCCGACCGCGGCGCAACCGATGAACATCATGACGGAACTCGGCATCCCCATTTGCGCACGTAACGATCTTCGTAATCGTAACGATACTGATCCCAATGCCAGTCACAACGCTAGTCACCAAGCGCTCTCCTCCAGTTTGAATGCGACGTAATCGCCGCGCCCTGCCCTCTACCCACGCCGAATACCTGCTCGGTCTTCGAATTGGCTACCTTACCTCCGCCGGAGCGATTCGCTCTCGACGTGGCAGAGTTTTAGACTTGAGCGAGACGCGCGGGCAAGGCGCAATAATTTCACTCGCACAAATAAAGCGTTTGACACGAACCTCTGCCGTCCACCGCCAAATCGTCGGTTTTTTGCGGTTTTGTGACGTCTGTGTGACAACCCGACTCGATTCCCACCGAGTCGGACATAAGCAGCGAACAAAAAAAGAGCGGCTGAAAGCCGCTCTTTTTACCACCGTTTCATGGATTTGCTGCCGTTACCCCAGCTTCGCGATCCGCTTGGTCAGCCGCGAAATTTTCCGCGCCGCAGTGTTTTTATGCATCACGCCTTTTGAGACGCCGCGCATCAATTCAGGCTCCGCCAGCCGCATCGCCGTAACGGCCTGCTCGGCAGTGCCCGACTCGAGCGCCGACTCGACCTTCTTGACGAACGTGCGAATGCGGCTGACGCGAGCGCCGTTAATCTCGGCACGGGCGTTATTGCGGCGGATGCGCTTGCGCGCCTGGGGAGTATTGGCCATCGGTCCTCGGAGCTGGTTCACGAACGCGCGCACCGGCGCGCCACGCACCGGGGGCGCGTCTCGTAAGCCGCGTGCAGTGCAGCGCCACCAGCCCGAAGTCAAGACCGGCACGCGCCGCTTGCTCGATCGCCGCGCTTGCGAGAGGATGGCAGCCATGGCTCGCCCCCCCGTCCGCACCGCCGTGTTCCCCGTAGGCGGGCTAGGCACGCGCTTCCTTCCCGCCACCAAGGCGATCCCCAAGGAGATGCTGCCCGTCGTCGATAAGCCGCTGATCCAATATGCAGTCGAGGAAGCGCTGGCGGCGGGTATCGAGCAGATTGTCTTCGTCACCGCGCGCGGCAAGCAGGCGATTGAGGATCATTTCGATCTCGCCTACGAACTGCGCGCGCTGCTGCGTCAGCGCGGCAAGGACGATCGCCTCGCCGAACTCGAGACGACCGAGCTGACCCCGGGGCGCATCGTCCACGTCCGGCAGCAGGAGGCGCTGGGGCTGGGCCACGCGGTCTGGTGCGCGCGCAGTGTTGTCGCGGGCGAACCGTTCGCGGTGTTGCTTCCGGACGATCTCGTGCTGGCCAAGACACCCGTGCTCACGCAGATGATGGCCGCCTATGAAACCCACGGCGGCAATCTGATCGCGGTGGAGCAGGTTCCGGCCGACCAGACGGGCCGTTACGGGATCGTCACGCCCGGCGCGCGCCGCGGCAATCTGACCGAGGTGCTGGGGCTGGTGGAAAAGCCCGATCCAGCCACCGCTCCGTCGCGGCTCGCGGTCATCGGCCGCTATATCCTGCAACCCGAGGTGATGGATCTGCTCGGCGAAGGCAGGCGCGGTTCGGGCGGCGAAATTCAACTCACCGATGCGATGGCCGGAATGATCGGCCGCCATCCATTCCACGGCCTCGCATTCGAAGGGCGGCGCTTCGATTGCGGCGACAAGGCGGGGCATTTGACCGCCAACATCGCGTTTGCGCTTGCGCGCGACGATGTCGGCCCCGCGCTGCGCGCCTACCTGCGTACGCTCGATCTGGGCCGTGGGCCGGTCATGGCGGCGGTGGCTCCCGAGGCGGACGAGGATCGCCGGGTCGCCTGACCGCCCCGTTCAGTCGCGCTCGCGGATCCACAGCGAGCGTGCGGGATTGCCCGTCAGTTCGATCACGGTCGCGCGGTGGAGGATGCCGCCGCGCGTATCGCGCGCGAGGATGCGCACCGTCAGCCGCCGACCGCGCAGCGCATCGTCACCTTCGCCCCGATCGCCCGCGCCGCCGCCGCGCCTGTGGCCCACGGTCGACGGCGGTGCCCCCTCTGCGGCCCCGCTCATAACTGCGAGCGCGAGCCGATCGGCGTTGCGCTCGACAAAACCGCCACTCTCACCGAACCACAGCGTAACCGCCGGGACGAGGCGCGCATATACTGTGGGCGTCATACCGTTTATGCGCGCGAGTTCGCCGATTGCGGTCACATCGCCGTCGCGCGCGCGGTATCCGTTCGGGGCATAATCGTCGGTCTCGGCACCGAACGGCCGACGCTCCGAATCGTCGTCGCGCCAGTCGAGGAAACTGTCCGAAAGCGTGTCGATTGCTGGGCCTCGCGCGCCCGCCGCCTCGAACATTCGCCTTACCTCCTGTTCGCTCAGCACATTGAGCGGGATCTTGCCGCGCTCGTCTTCCACCGTGATCGCCAGAGCCACGCCATTCTCGTTCAGGTCGCGCAGCGTCCCGTCGATCGGCCATCGCGCATCGGCAGGACCGCGCGAAAGCTGATCGAGCACAAGCGCGAGCCCGCTCTCGGCTGCCGCCTCGAGCTGCGCGCGATCGACTTGCGCTTGCGCCTCGACGATCGCGGTACGGTTCTGCAGCAGCAGATCATAGGCAAGTCCCGCAAGCGCGACGGACGCGATCAGAACCGCGATCAGCGCGAAGCCACGATCGCGAGGCACGCTCACGGCAGCGTCTGGCCCTTCTTGAAGGGGCGGACGAGCTGGATTTTGGTGCGCAGTTCCTCGGTGATCGCGCGGCCGTCGTCCACGCTGCGGATCACGCGCGGGCGCAGCAGGATCAGCAGTTCGGTGCGATCGGTGGTGTTGTCGGTGCTGCCGAACAGGAAGGGTCCGATGACCGGAATGCGGCTCAGCAGCGGAATGCCGCTGCGCGAGCGCGTGCTGTTGTCGGAGATCAGACCACCGAGCGCGATCGTCTCGCCGTCCTGGATCGCGATCGAGGTGGCGATACGGCGCGTAGAGAAGGTCGGCGACTGGTTTGCGACCGTGCCGCCGCCGGTGCTGGTCTTGGAAACCTGGCTGACCTCCTGCGCGATATCCAGCAGCACAAGACCACCCGCGTTGACGCGCGGAGTGATCTTCAGGATCACGCCGGTATCGCGGTAATCGACCGAGTTGGTCACCGCTCCGCTGAGCCCAGAGGAGACCGATCCGTTTACGACGGGAACCTGATTGCCCACCTGCAGCGAGGCGGTCTGGTTGTTGATCACCATCAGCTTGGGGCTGGACAGCACGTTGACGTGCGTCAGCCCCTCGAGCGCATTCAGGATCGCCGAGATATCCTTGTCCGCATACAGGAACGAAAAACCGGGGAAGCTGCGCACGATCTGGGGGATTACCGACGTGGTTCCCGTGCCAGGTACGTTGATCGAGGTCTGACTGTCGGTCAGCACCGAATTTGTTCGGCCCGACTGGAAGATCGTCTGCAGCCCGTAGCGCAGGGAATTGGTGAGCGTCACCTCGCTGATCGCGGCCTCGATCAGCACCTGCGCGGGCGGGATATCGAGCTGGCGCAGCGCATCTTCGATCAGCGCGTAATCGCGGCGGTTGCCGTAGATCAGGATCGAATTGGTGGTCTCGTCCGCAGTAATCGTCGCGTTCAGCGCCAAAGCGTTTCCGCCGCCCGCGCTGCCCTGACCCTGCGCGGCCCCCGCGAGGCGCTGCGAGGACGGGATGTTGTTGAGCGGATTGCCCGTGCCCGGCGTGCCGCCGATACCGCCGCCGCCAAACCCCCCACGCCCTGAAGACGCGCCAGTTTGAACGCCGCCATTCACACCGCCAAAGCCGTTGTTGCCGCCGCCAAAGCCCGTGTTGCCGCCGCTCGCCCCACCAAATCCTCCCGTGTTGCCGCCGCCACCGATCTGGCGCCCGCTACCGATCGCATCGACTGAATCGGGCTGGCCCGACGCGACCGTGCCGCCGCCGCCGAGCGCGGTCAGGATCACCTTGGCGAGATCGGCCGCGCGCCCGTTCTGGACGCGGTAGACGAACATGCGCGGCTGCGCGCTATCCCCTTCGCGGTCTAGGATATCGATGAAGCGCCGCGTGTCCTCCAGATATTGCGGCTGGCCCGAGATCGCGAGAATGCCGTTCAGCCGCTCCATCGCGATCAGCCGAACGAGGCCATTGGTCGGCGATCCGGGCGCGTTCAGCAGCTTTTCGAGTTCGGGCACGATCAGCCGCGCATCGGTGCGCTGCGGCACGTAGAGCGCGAACGAAACGCCGCGCAGCCAGTTGACATCGAACTGCTTGACCAGATCGCGCACTGCGGTGCGCTGCCCGGTCGTTCCCGCCACGGTCAGCATGTTGCGCGATGCGTCGGCGGCGATCACCACGCCCGGCAGGATCGGATCGAGCATCTTCTTCAGCTCGTCCGCGCTGACGAACTGGAGCTTGATCGTATCGCGTTCAAACCCCGGCGCACCGCCGCCATTCGCCATCGGCGCGCTGTTCTTGGCGGCATCGATAGACAGGATCTGGAACACGCCGTTCTGCGGTACCAGCGCGAGATTGGACTGCTTCAGCGCATCCTCGAACAGGCGCAACACCTCGCTGCGCGCCACCGGATACGGCGTGGCGAGCGTGATCGGCGTCGTCACGCCGGGAGCGACCGTATATTGGAGGCCAAGGATGCGCCCGAGCACCTCGTGCGCGACCTCGCCCAGATCCGCGCCACGGAAATCGAGCGTCACATCGCCCGCGCGCGGCGGCGCGGCGGCGGGAGCGGCGGCGACGTGCGTGCCATTGCCGGGCAGGATGACTGCGCGCACGTCGCCACGATCGGGGGCGACGTAGGGCGCGGGTACAGGGGTGTGGCGCGCGGGTGTGGGAGGATCGAACCGCATCTCGGGGGCGACCGGCTTCGCGCACGAGGCGAGCAGCAGCAGCGCCGCGCCAGGCCCAAGGGAACGTTTCATTGGCTTTGCACCTCGGGTGAAGCGGGGGCGGGCGGCGGCGCCACGGGCGCGGGCACCGTTTCCCCAACGTTGACGATGCGACGTGTACTGCCGCTTGCGAAACTTGCCGAATCGCGGCCGATCGATACGACGCGCCATCCGCCCAACCGCTCGCCCGGACGCAGCGTATGTGCGTGGCCGGACGCGTCGCGCAGCAGCGCCACCGCATAGCCGCGCGCCTGCACAACGCCGGTGAGCGTGCTGCCAACCAGCGTGTCGACGGCAACCGCGCCGGGGGCTGCGCCGAAAGCCGACACCGGGCCAGGGTGGCTTCGGCTCGGCGAAAACACCGTGCGCGCGGCGATCATCGGAGACGCGGCAACTGGCACCGGCCGCAGGGCCGCAGCGTTAGCGATTGCCATCACGCGCGACGGGCCGATGTCGGGAAGCGGCGTCGTCACCGGCATAAGCATCTGCGCCGCGAGCGCCAGCAACAGCACCGCGACCGCGAGCACCGGCAGCAAGGGTGGCCTAACGCGGCGCACGGGGAGCATCGAAACGCGCGGAGAGATCGAGGCGGACATCGATCGGCGCGCCGCGATCGATTTCGGCGGCGCGGTCGGCGGTCACGCCGAATTGCTCGACCGTAAGCCACGGCGGCTCGCTTTCCAGCCGCGCGATCAACGGGCCGAGCGCATCGGTAGACAGCGTCACATCAGCCCTCACCGCGACCATGCCCGGTGGGGCCTGCGCGTCCTGGACGCTGGACACGGTCACATGAGCCGCGTGGGCGAGTGTCAGCACGCGCTCGCGCAACAGATCGGCGGCCTGCGCGGCGTTGGGCGCGGCGATCGCATAATCGCCCGCCGCCGCATGCTGCGCGCGCAGCGCAGCGCGCGTGGCGCGCATCGCACCGATCACGCGTTCGCCGCGCGCATAGCTCGTCAGCAGTTCCTGCCGCTCTTCCTCGCGCGCGCGAAAACCGCCGATCACCGGCGCGATCATCGCGAACCAGACGAGCGCCAACGCCAGCACGAGCAGTCCCAGTGCGACGATGCGGCGCTCGCGCGCAGAGAGCGACTTCATCGGCGCGTCGCCTTAATGGATGGTGCGCTCGCGGGCTCGGCCGAGATGTCGAACGGCTGATAGCGTGCGAGTGCGGGCTGCACGTCCGAACTGCTCGCGCGCACGCTGGTGAAGGCGTGCGAGCGGCGCAGCGCCGCAAGCGGATCGACCGCCTCGGTGGTGAAGCCGATCAGGCGCGCGACCTGCCCGTCCCAGCTCAGCCGCTGGACCCATGCGGGCGGCGGCAGTGCGGCGGTGATGGTGGCGAGCAGCGGCAGCGGATCGCGCGTCGCGCGCCGCGCCAATAGTGCCGCGCGCCGCATGTCCTCGGCGCGCACGCGCGCCTTGGCGCGCTGCGCGAGCTGCACCGCGTCCGACTGTGCGACGACCGTATCGCGCAGCCGCGCCACATCGGCGGCATCGCTCCAGATCGCGAACACGAGATTGGAGAGCAACAGCAGCGCAACCGCGATCCACCAGGTGCGCGGCTGCGCCCACAGCGGCGCGCGCGCGCGCTCCTCGGCCAGCGCGGGCAGGAAATCGAACTCGATACCCGCCGCACCATGCTCGACCCCGAGCGCAATGGGCACCAGACCCAGCGCGTCCGCGCGAGCGAGCGCTGCGGCGGCGGTGGCGCGCGTGATCACCGCGAGCCGGACATACTGCCGACCAAGCGGCGGATCGCCGGGCACGCCCACGAAATCGAACACCGCAGCAGCAGGATCGAGCGGCGTCAGCCGATCGAGATCGAGCGCGAGCAAACGGCGCGTGTCGGCGCGAGGCAGCCGGGGCAGCACCACCTCGCGGACCAGCGCCTGCGCGGGCGGGATCGCCAGCGCCACCAGCCGGTTCGCGGGCGCCACGGCGAGGCGGTTGCCGTCGCGGCGGAAGATCGTTTCCGTGCCGTTGAGCACCGCGACCACCCCGTGGCGCGCACGGTCCCCCCGGAGCGCGGCCGGCACCATCGAGCGCAACTCGTCGATCCACCACGCGAAGCCCTGGCGGAGTTGCGCGCCGATGGTTTCAAGATCGGCGTTGAGGAAATCGGCGAGTGCCATCAGCGGCCTTTACACTGGCCGGTCGAATTGTTGAGGACGCATTGCGTGTCGACAGTCGCGGCAGGCCGCACGATCAGATCGGGCCATTGCCTGCGGTCCCCACGCGCGAACGTGAGCCGCAACCGGATCAGCAGGGGCGGCGCGGGGCGTTCGACCCACTCGCGCTGCCAACGCGGAAAATTATCGGGCGGGGCGGCGCCGAAGTATGCAAACTCGATGCCCGCGACATTGCGCAGCAGGAACCGGTCCTCGCGCCGGGGTGCACGGATTGGCGAGATGTCAGAGGTGGAGGACAGCACCAGCTCGCTTCGCGTCGAGGAGAGCGACAGCCGATAGTCCGCGAGCGCATCGGGCTGACGATCCGGCGACGCGGGCCCGATGAACGTCATCAGGTCGGGCGTGCCGCGCAGGTCCGCATAAGGGCTGCTCGCGTCGTAGCGCGTGAGCGGGACCAGATGTTCGAGGCGATCGCGGATCAACTGCTGCGCAGCTTCGACCGAGGCGACTTCGGCCGAACGGCGATCGAGGCGCTCCCACACCCGCCGCCCGGACCCGACCGTGCTCGCGAGGAGCAGCGCGATCATGCCGAGCAGCGCGAGGCTGACAAGCAGTTCAATCAGCGTAAAACCACGCGCGCGCCTCATCGCGACCGTGCCGTGGGCGGAAAGATCCGCAATTCGCTCAACCGCACGCGCGGCGGCGCGCCGGGCGCGCCCGCCGAGACGGTGACGCGCGCGAGCAGTCCGAGCGGCCCCGGCGCTGCAGCGGGATCGATCTGGACGCGCCACGCGATGTCGTCCGCCATCCCGGTGCTGACACTGGGTTCGCCTGGGATCAGCACGCCCACGCCCGCGAGTTCGGACTGCGCGACCATCAGCGCACGCCGCGTCTCGAGCGACGCCTGCTGTCGCCGCACCGATCCCGAAACCGCGACCAGCACCCCGCCCAGCACGAGCGTCAGCACGAGCAGCGCGACCATCGTCTCGACCAGGATATAGCCGCGTGCGCGCATCTATCGGCCCGTCGTCGTGACCTGGCCGTTGACGCGATCGACGCTCATGCGGATCGTGCGCCCCGGCGCGGCGATGGCAAGATCGCCCCCGGTCGCGCTGCCATCGGGGAAGAAAGTGACCGCCTGCGTCGCGTTCAGATGCAACGGCGAATCGAGCCGGAGCGCGCCGCCGTCCCAGCGCCAGCCGCCGCCGTCGTTATCGGCACCTAGCGTGACCGGTCGATCAAGATGGATCGCCGCCGCGCGCGCGCGGTGCAGATCGGCGACGAGCGCGGCAGACTGCGAGCGCAGCGCGGTCGCGGTGCCGGTAGCGTGGAACGCGGGAAAGCCTATCGCGGCGATGAGTGCGGTGATCGCGACGACAACGAGCGCTTCGAGGAGGGTCATGCGGTTCTTACCTCTGGCATCATTGCACCCCTGCGGACGGCGCGGCAGCACCCGAACCTTGTCATGCCGGCATAAGCTGGCATCCCGTGCCGCGATATCGGCGGACACGGGCACCAGGCCATCCCGCGTGCCGGGGTGCCAGCTTACGCTGGCATGACAAGGCGGGGAGGAGCAGCGGGCGGGAACCCGCTCAGTTGCTGATATCCTTGTTTTCCCCAGTGCCACCCTCAGCGTTGTCCGCACCCAGCGTGTAGACATCGTAGGGTTTGCCGTCCTTGCCCGGCACCCGGTAAAGATAAGGTCGCCCCCACGGATCGTTCAGCGCTTCGGCGCGCGGCAGATAGGGGCCGTTCCACGACGGTGCGGCCGGTGGTGAGGTGACGAGCGCGCGCAGGCCCTCCTCCTGCGTCGGGTAGCGGCCATTATCGAGCTGGAAGAGGTCCATCGCGGCGGCGACGTTCCTCACCTGTACCTGCGCAGTTTGCGATTTCGCACCCGAAAGGAAGCGCAGCACCTGCGGGCCGACGATCGCCGCGAGCAGGCCGAGGATCGCGAGCACGACCAGCAGTTCGAGCAGCGTGAAGCCACGCGCACGGCCGCGGGTCGAGACGCGCGCTCGCAGCAATTTCAGCAAGCCGGTCATTGCACTCCACTCGTGGCAAGTTCGTTGAAGCCGAGAATGGCCGACATCAGGCTCGCGATCACCAATCCCACGATAGCGCCGATGACGACGGTGATCGCGGGTGTCAACACGCCGATCGCGTTGCCGATCGCCTGCTTGACCTCGCGGTCGAGCACGTCTGCCAGGCGTTCGAGCATCTGGCCAAGGCGCGCGGTCTCCTCGCCGGTGCGCATGAAGCTGATCGCGATCCTGGGGAAGAGGCCGGTGGCGATCAACGGGCCGGTCAGGCCGCCGCCCTGCTTGAGGCCGACCGACACACGGTCCACCGCTGCACCCATGTGCGCGTTGGCGATCGAGCGGCGCGCGATGGCCAGCGCGGCAGGGACGGGGACGCCGCCCTCCACCAGCGAGCCCAGCACGCGGGCGAAACGCGCGGTTTCGGCCTTGGTGACGATTGCGCCGATCAGCGGGGCCTTCAGGATCAGGCGATCGAAACCCGCCTTGGTCGCGGGCTGCTTGAGCGCCTGCCACGCGACGAGGCCAGCGGCGGCGAGCACCAGCAGCGCGGTCAGGCCGTTCTCGCGCAACGCGCGGCTCGCGCCCATGACGGCGGCGGTAATCGGCGGGATCTTGGCTCCGTTCGAGCCAATCAGCGATTCGAACTGGGGGACCACGACCAGCAGCATCACCAGAATCACCCCGGTGGCGATGGTGAGCAGCATGACGGGATAGATCAGGCTGGAGACGATCGTGGAGCGCAGTTGCTCGGCGCGGTCCAGGGTTTCGGCGAGGCGGGTGAGCGCGATATCGAGCCGACCGTTGGCCTCGCCCGCCTCCGCCATTGCCCATGCGGCGGGCGGGAACAGGCCATGCTGCGCTGCCATCGCGCGGCTGAGCGGCACGCCTTCCTTGATCTGCGCGTGCATGAGCGTGAAGGCGATCGCGGCGGGACGGCTGGGGATATTGTCGGTGACGACGGTGAGCGCGCGATCAAGGCTGAGGCCCGCCGCGAGGAGGACCGCGAGTTCGCCCAGCGCGCGCGTGGCGGCCTTGCGCGCCGCACCATTGGCCTTGGGCACACCGTTGCCGTTCGTGTCGTTAGCCGCGGTGGCCTTGATCGCGGTCGCCTCGATCGGGCTCAGGCCGAGCGCGCGCACGCGGGCCAGCGCATCCGCCGACGTCAGCGCTTCGAGCGTACCGGTCTTGAGGTCGCCCGACACGGTAGCGGCGCGGTAGCGGAAGTGGGTCACCCTTCCCTCGTCACGCGCAGAACTTCCTCGACCGTCGTCTCGCCGCTCTCCGCTTTCATCAGCCCGTCGACCAGCATCGTGCGCATCCCCGCGCCCGTGGCGGCGCGGTTGATCTCGCGCGCCTCGGCGCGTTCGAGCACCAGATGCGCGATGCGATCATCCATCGCCAGCAGTTCGAGGATTGCAACGCGGCCACGGAACCCGGTGCCGCCGCACGCCTCGCACCCGCGCGGATGGTACAGCGTGGCGGGCGTGTGGCCGACAGCGCCAACGCCGAACGCGGCGATCTCGGCTTCGGTGGGCGCGTACTCCTCGCGGCAATGCGGGCAGAGCCGTCGCACGAGGCGCTGCGCGAGCACCGCATTCACGGTGGATGTTATCAGGAAAGGTTCGACCCCCATGTCGAGCAGGCGCGTCACCGCCGCCGCCGCCGTGTTGGTGTGGAGCGTGCTGAGGATCGTGTGCCCGGTCAGCGCGGCCTGCACCGCCACCTGCGCGGTTTCCAGATCGCGGATTTCGCCGACCATCATCACGTCTGGGTCTTGGCGCAGGAACGAGCGGAGCGCGGCGGCGAACGATAGCCCGATACCCGGCTGGACCTGCGTCTGGTTCACACCCGGAAGGCGGTACTCGATCGGATCCTCGATGGTGAGGATCTTGCGTTCGGGCGTGTTGAGCACCGCCAGCGCGGCGTAGAGCGTGGTTGTTTTGCCCGAACCTGTGGGGCCGGTGACGAGGACGATGCCGTGCGGGCGGTGCAGCATTTCGTCGAAGCGTGCCTGCATTGGCGGATCGAAACCGAGTGCGGGGAATTCGAGCGTGAGGTTCGAGCGATCGAGCAGGCGCATGACCACGCTCTCGCCGTGGATGGTGGGCGAGATTGCAACACGCAGATCGATCTCGTGACCGCGCACTGCGAGACGCAGGCGACCGTCTTGGGGGAGGCGCTTTTCGGCGATGTTGAGGCCGGCCATCACCTTCACCCGGCTGACGAAGCTGGCCTTCATACTCGCGGGCAGCGGCTCCTCGTCACGCATCGCCCCGTCCACCCGGAACCGCACGCCAAGACTGTCCTCTGCGGGTTCCACATGGATGTCCGACGCGCGCGCCTCGACCGCCCTGGTGATCAGACGGTTGACCGCGCGGATCACGGGCGCATCGCTCGCCAGATCCTTCAGCCTTTCGAGATCATCGTCGTCGGCCTGCGTATCGGCGGTTTCGGCTTCCGCAGCAGTGCCATAGAGCCGATCGAGCGCGGCCTCGAGGTCGGACGAGCGCGCCACCATTGCGTGCACGGGGCGTCCAAGCGCGAAGGCCAAAGCCTCGCCCGCATAGGGATCGAGCGGATCGACGAGCGCCACGCTGATCCCCGTATCTGATTCGGACAGCAGCACCGCCTTCGCATCGCGCAGGAACCGCGCCGAAACCTGGCCGGGTGAGACCGGAGCAGCAGGATAATCGCGGGGTCCGGCGATCTGCAGACCCGTTGCGCGCGCAATCGCGTCGGCGAGCGCCTGTTCGGACACAAAGCCAAGACGTGTCAGCACCGAATCGAGACGCTCCCCCGTCTGTTCCTGCACCAGCCGCGCACGCGCCAGCGTTTCGGGCGAGGCGAGGTTTCGATCGAGGACGAGCGCATCGAGCGCGGAGCGGGCCACGGACGTCCTATCGGTGAGATTGCAGCAGTGGTCGTACCCGCATTCGCCTGAACGCGGCGCGAACACCAGCCCCTGGCGAAAAACGGTGGAGTTCCGACACTGGCGAGCGATTTGTCCCCAATTAGTTTCCGGCGAGGGCAAAACCGTCATCGTTCTGTTACATTTCTCGGGCATAGCACCCTCGATTCGACGAACCGAAATCCGCTCGCCCGACAGCGATCGATCGTTCCACCTTGGTGGCCCGGTCCTATACTGCTGGGGAGAGGCGCTTGGAACGCGGGTCGCTTGGGCGTTCTCTCTCCGTCCTCCCCTGCGGTCCTCGACCGCGAATACTGTCCATCCAGGAGTATACCATGACCCTTCGTTCCACCCTTTTGCTCGCGAGCACTATGCTCGCGGTCGCTGGCCAAGCGGTCGCCGCCACCGGCACGTTCCCGAGCAAGTCGACCACTGTCACCACGAATGCCATCTTCGGCGGCGGTGCCTCGCTGCCCGCGCCGTACCTGCGCCAGGCTAGCGATTGCTGGGGTGACAAGATCGATCTTGCGTTCCGCGGTGTCGCTGCCACCACCACCATCTTCGATTTCAATTACGCCGGCGTCCCCGCGTTCAACTGCGCCACGACGCAGGTGAGCCCGGTTGGTCAGGCCGTCAGCTACATCTCGACGGGTTCGGGCCGCGGCATCCTCGGCTACTTCGCGCACTCGCCCTTCTACGTCGATCCCATCGGCAAGACCGGCGACAGCTGGCTCGGCAGCGGCACGGGTCCGGCTCCGACGGTTTACGCGACCAAGGTCAACTTTGGTGCTTCGGAAGCGGGTCTGCCGCAGCATGACGCCAACGACGGCGGCGACATCGATACCTACAACGGTACCAGCGTTGATGGGTTGAGCAACCCGGTCAGCCGTTACGTCATCCAGAGCGGCGTCGCGATCGAGATCCCGAACACGGCCACTTCACCCGCGCCCTTTACGGCGTCGCCCGGCGTGACCCTGCCCGGCACGGTGAACACCACGCCGTTCGCGCAGCCCCTCGCCACCTACGGCCACGCGATCCAGATCCCGCTGCTCGTCGCGATCCCGACCGTTTCGTTCAGCTCGGTGTACAAGAAGGTCGCCAGCTCTACCGGCAAGGTGACTTCGTACAAGTTCCTTCAGGCGACCGCGACGCAGAAGCTCAGGCTCAGCAACAAGCAGCTGTGCGCGATCTTCTCGGGCACGGTGAGCGACTGGAACCAGCTGACGGGCATCGATTCGACGAACCCGATCAGCAAGGCAACCGCCGATACGGCGGCGTTCAGCGTTCCGCTGCAGATCGTCGGCCGTTCGGACGGTTCGGGCACGACCTCGATCTTCTATCGTCACCTTGAGAAGATTTGCGGCGCGGGCAATGCCTACACCGTCGATGCAAACACTGCGGGCGGCAACGCTCCGACCACGCTGCCTTCGGCGCTTCAGGGTCCGACGTACGACAAGACCCAGCCCAACGTCGCCGTCGGCGGCGAGGTGACCACGAAGTTCACGCGAGCGGACGGCAACGATGGCGTTGCAAAGTATCTGTCGTTCACTGCGGTTCCCACGGCGAACAACACGCTGGTCCAGGGCCGCATCGGCTATGTGGGCAACGATTATGTCCTGCCTTACGTGCTCAAGAACGGCCAGAACACCTACGGTCTGTTCAGCGCCGCGCTGCAGAACAGCAAGAATGCGTATGTCGCCGCGACTCCGGCTGCTGCGCTGCTTGCGTTTGCGGCGGTTCAGGCTCCGCAGACCACTTCGGGTGCGGCTCCGTACTACTACACGCCGGGCCTCAATGGCGATCGTAGCAACCCTGCGACGAACGCGACCACCTACGCATGGGTGTCCGCTGCCAACATCGCCAGCCCGCTCGCCGATCCGACTGCAACGGGCTCTTATCCGCTCGTCGGCACGACCAATGGCCTGTTCTATCAGTGCTATGCGGACACCACCGAGACGACGATCGTCCAGAACTTCCTCAGCTGGTACTATAGCAATGGTGTTGTGAACGATAAGTCCAAGGGCATCCTCGCCATCAACGGCTTCGCTCCGGTGACCCCGCAGTATCAGTCGGCGATCCAGCAGACGTTCCTGCTCAACAACTACCCCCTCAAGACGGGTGGCACCGCTACGCCGCTCAACCTCGACATTCAGCAGGCTGGCTCGACCTTCACTGCCGAGTGCCCCACCGGCGTGACCGGCGCGTAAGCTCCGTACCCGATCGTATCGACATGAAGGGCGGCCTCGACGTAAGTCGGGGCCGCTTTTCTTTTTGGCAGGAGCGAAACAAATGCGTGCGGCGATTCCCGCAGCCTTGGCGGCAATCGTCGCGGTTACAGGCATCAGCCCGGCTGCGGGCGAACCAATGGCCGAAAACCGGCCGACCGATGCACTCGGCTGCATGACGGCGGCGATCTATTACGAAGCCGCGCGCGAACCCGATTCGGGCCAGCAGGCGGTCGCACGCGTGGTCCTCAACCGCCTCGTCGATCCCGCCTATCCCAAGAGCGTGTGCGCGGTGATCTTCCAGGGTGCGGAGCGCCGGAGCGGCTGCCAGTTCACTTTCACCTGCGATGGCGCGCTGCGTCGACGGATCGATCCGCTCCTGTGGACGCGCGCGGGCGCGGCGGCGAACGCGGCGCTGGACGCGCCCGATGCGCTGCCGGGACTGGCCGCGCTCAATTATCACGCGGACTATGTCCGTCCGGTTTGGGCGGCGGCGATGCGCGAGGAGACGCGGATCGGGCGGCATATCTTTTACACGCGCGGCGCGAACAGTATTTCGGCCCAGTCGCGCTCCGAACACGCGACGATCTCGGCTAATCTGGGCACAGCGGTGTTCAGCGCATGGGGACTGCCGATCGCGCGCCTCGCCCCCGCCCATGGCGGGATCTCGGTCAGCTTTCTGGGATCGGGGCTCGTATCCGCCCGATGACGCCGGACTCGCAACGCGTGCCGACCCGCGCGACGCAATGTTGACGCTCGGGCTGGAGATCGATGGCCCGGTCGCACGGTTGCCGATCGATCGCGCAGACAAGCGCGGCGCGATGACGATCGAAATGTGGACGGCGTGCCCGTCCTCGTCTCCGCGATGATCGCGGGGACGTTCCTACAAGCCGATGGACCGGTTAAAGCATTGAGGCCAGCAAACCGCCAGCCAGCCAGAACGCATGCTCCTCCGAACCGGCGGGCACACGCTCAGTCGTTCGCTCCGCCGAGTTTGCGCGACAGGAAATCGACCATGGCGCGATCCGCCTTCAGCCAATCGGCTTCGCGGAGGAACCCGTGGATTTCATCGGGCATTACGAGTTCCTCGTATGGAACACCCTTCGCGTCGAGACGCCGCGCGAGATCGATCGTCTGGTTGAAGCGCACGTTGCGATCGTCGTCGCCGTGGATGAACAGCACTGGCGAGGTCCAGCGCGCGATGTCGGCCACCGGCGAGGAGGCAAAGGCGGTCTCGTTCAGTTTGGCGCGGTCCCCCTGTTCGAACCGGTTGGCCATCGAGGGCACTTCTTCGGCAAGCGACCGCGACCAGTCGTGGACCCCGTGAAGGTCCACGCCCGCCTTGAAGATGTCTGAATTGCGCGCGAGCGCGAGCGCGGTCAGATAGCCGCCATAGCTGCCGCCCCAGATACCGAGCCGGGCAGGATCGACATTCGACTGCGCCTGAAGGAAGCGCGCGGCGGCAAGCACGTCCTTGTACTCGGCAGCGCCAGTTGGTCCCCAATTATCGGGGTGGTGGAAATCATGGCCGTAGCCGACGCCGAGCCGATAGTTGACTGCGAGCACGACATAGCCGTGCGCGGCGAGATACTGGTTCATCGCGTAGGCGTGGCTGTAATAATCCATATAATGCCAGCCGAGCAGCATCTGACGGGGCGGGCCGCCGTGGACGAAGATGAGCGCGGGCTTACGCGCGGCACCGCCCGGCGTCGCGAACAGCTGCGCGTGGATGGTGAAGCCATCTTCGGAGCGAAAGGTGACGGGGCGCGGGGCGATGAACTGTTTGCCCGGGAAATCGGCGGGTGAATCCTGCCCGGCCAGTGTCCGTCCGCCCTTGCCGTCCTCGCCGACGATCTCGACCAGTGGCGGGCGGAATACCGCCGCGCCTACGAACGCCGCGCCTTGGGCGAGGGGGACGGGAGACCAGTTGGTCGTGGGATTGCCTGTGAGGGCGATGGACGCGCCGCCGGTTGCGGAGACGCGGAAGATGTGGCGGCGATCGTCGTCCCCGGGGAGCGTGCCGGTGTTGGCTGAATAGAGGATGGCTTCGCCGTCGCGGGTGGGGGCGACGTGTTCGACCATGAAATTACCCGGCGTCAGCAACCTAGGCTCGCCACCGGTCGCAGCGACCGCGTACAGATGCGGCCAGTTGTCGAGATCGGCAGTAAACGTCAGCCGGTCGCCGCCCGCCCAGTGGAGGTTCGCGCCGCCTGCGGTCTCGGGGTAGCTTCCGTGGAGCGTGTGCGGACTCGCCCACGCGCGCCGTGCTGTCCCGGTTGCGGCGTCGGCGGTCCAGATGCTCCACGGGTGCGGGATGTTGACGAGGAGGGGCTCGGGCGGTCCGCCATCGCCTGGCCGCCTGGTGAAGGCAATGCGCGTACCGTCGGGCGACCAGACCGCATCGGCATCGAAGCCGGTGGACGGCGCGAGCCACAGCAGCGGCGCGGTCTGGAACGCATACACGCCGATGAAACTGTGATCCTCGCGGTTCGATACAAACGCCAGCCGCGTGCCATCGGGGGACCACGCCAGTGCTCCATCCTGGCCGCGATCGAAGAACATCCGGTGCGGCTTGGTGCCGTCGAGCCCGGCGGTCCACACCGCGTGCGCCTTCACATAGGCGAGCTGGCCGGTGGCGGAGAGCGCGGGCGCATCGCCCTCGCCGATCTTCACCGGCGGTTTCGCGCCGGTCAGGTCGGCCGCGAAGATTGTGGCCTTGGCTTCCACCGGCGAGGATCCGGGATCGGGATCGAGGCCGCCCTTGGCGGGCCAATTCGCATCATGATCGCCGCCGCGCACGAACATCAGCGTCCGCCCATCGGGACTGAAGGCGAGGCTGGTCAGTTCCTGCCCATCGTCCTGCGTATATTGCGTCACCGCACGCGGCACGAAGCCCGGGCCATCGGCGACCCAGATATTGCGCACGCCGCGCAGCGTGCGCACCCACGCGATGCGATCGGCCTTCGCCGCCGCAATCAGTTCGGCGCTGTACGGATAGGCATGAACCTGCGCGATCGTGAACGCACCGCGAGACGGGCTTGCCGCCGCCAGCAGCGCGAGTGCCGTCCCGATCAACAGTTTGCACGTCATAGTTCGCCCCCATTACTTGCTGCGGTACAGGCTGCAGACGCGCAAAGCCGCTGTCAACGCCCCTTCCGCCCCGCGCGCCGCGCGCTACATCGGGTCCATGTTCGATCATGCCGATACGCGCGCGCTACCCAAGGCCGAGCTTTACGCCGAACTCGATCGCCAGTTGGCGGGGGTGACGGCGGGCGAAAGCGATCCGATCGCCAATCTCGCCAACGCGGCCGCGATCCTGTTCCACGGCGTGCCCGATCTCAACTGGGCGGGCTTTTATCTGCTCAGGGACGGCGAGCTTGTGCTTGGGCCGTTCCAGGGCCGCGCGGCGTGCATCCGCATCGCGCTCGGGCGTGGGGTGTGCGGCATGGCTGGGGCGACGCGCGTGACGCAGATCGTGGCCGACGTTCACGCCTTCCCCGGCCACATCGCGTGCGACGGCGCATCGCGTGCCGAACTGGTGGTGCCGATGCTCGACGGCGATCGGCTGATCGGTGTGCTCGACCTGGATAGCCCCACGCCCGCGCGATTCGACGCTGCCGATGCGGCGGGAATCGAGATTTTTGCCCGGCAGTTGGTAGACGTGCTCGCGCGCAGCTAGCGTGGGTCGCAGGATCGTTACGCTTTCGCTTAGCTGCCGACAGTTGCCGGGGACGAAAGCGTCGCCATTATCGAGCAATATTTGTCTGGCCAAGGCCGTAGAACGCCCCATGTGTTCCAGAATGGACTTGGCTGCAGCGGACGCGGTTCGCCCTCAGGAGTAGAACATGCGCGGATCGCATCAGCAAAAAGGAGTATCCGCATGCATTTGAAAGCTCTTGTCGTCGCTGGATTCGCATTGAACTTCATCCCGCCAGCATTCGCCGACCCTAACATCATCGCACCTTTCGCAGCTTTTTCGCAGGCGGGGGGATCCGCTAGCAATTTCCCGCTCAATATCGATGCCGTCGGCATCACCAGCGAGCATTATCAGCAGTTATACGACCCATCGCTGTTCTTCCGCGGCCCCGTCTCGCTCTACGGCCTGGTCCTTCGCCCCGCCGCAGGCCGAGACGGCACGAAGTTCGCCACCACACTTCCCGCGATCCGTTTCAGCCTTTCCACGGCGGCCCATTCGCTGGCGGACGCAAGCACGACATTTGCCGGCAATATCGGTGCCGACGCGCAAACGGTGTTCGACGGCGCGCTGGCGATCACAAGCGCGGCTAGAGGCTTTCCCAACGGCAACAAGGCTTGGGACATCCTGATCCCCTTCGCGACGCCCTTCGCCTATGATCCCACCAAGGGCGCTCTGCTGCTCGATGTGGTCAACAGCGGCGGCGGCGCGACCACCGCGCTCGATTTCTTCAGCGGCAACGTGCCCGAAGTCGGAGTGTTGGTCACGACGCGGCTGCAGGATGCAACCAGCCCCGCCGGCCTGTGGCTCGCATCGAGCGGACTCGCCAGCGAATTCCTGACGACGCCCTTCGTGCCCAACCCGGTGAGTGAGCCGATCAGCGCAGTCCTCGGCCTTGCCGGCCTTGCGCTGGCGATCGGTGCGCGTAGCCGAACCCCCTCGACGCGCTGAGCAGTAGCGCGCGGTTGCCGCCGCGCGCGCCACGCTCTACATCGCGCGACAATATCCACCATCGGCTCGCGCTCTCCAAATGATCATCACGCTCGTCCTCATCGTGCACACGCTGCTCGCTGCCGCGCTTGTCGCCGTCATCCTGCTGCAGCGTTCCGAAGGGGGTGGGCTCGGGATCGGCGGCGGCAACGCGGGCGGACTGGTCAGCGCACGCGGCGCGGCCGATCTGATGACGCGCTCGACGACGATCATCGCCGCGCTGTTCATCCTCACCAGCCTCGGCCTCGCGATGCTCTACGGCCAGGCGGGTAAGACGCGCCGCATCGACGCGAGCGTCGCCGCGCACGCGCGAGCGCTGCCCGACGTGCCCGCGCCCGCTCCCGCGCCGGTTGGCGCGCCCGCACCGTTCGCGGGCGGTTTCGGCCAGACCGCGCCCGCCGGTCCCGCGCCCACGCCGACTCCTGCCGCGCCGACGAGTACGGTCCCGCTGGCGAAATAGCCTCTCGTTCGCGGCGAACACCGCCAACGGATGATGCCGCAGGGCTTTGCCGTTCACGGCAGGTGCCCTAAGGCTCGTCGCCCATGACCCGGTTCATTTTCATCACCGGCGGCGTGGTCTCTTCGCTTGGCAAGGGCCTGATGGCCGCCTCGCTGGCGGCGCTGCTGCAGGCGCGCGGCTACACCGTCCGCATCCGCAAGTTCGATCCCTACCTCAACGTCGATCCAGGCACGATGTCGCCCTACCAGCACGGCGAAGTCTATGTGACCGACGACGGCGCGGAGACCGATCTCGATCTCGGCCACTATGAGCGTTTCACGGGCGTGCCCTCGCGCGCGTCCGATAACGTCACCAGCGGCCGCATCTATTCGGACATCATCGCGCGCGAGCGGCGCGGCGACTATCTGGGCGCGACGGTGCAGGTGATCCCGCACGTCACCGACGCGATCAAGGCGTTCGCCTCTGCCGAGACCGAAGGCCTCGATTTCGTCCTGTGCGAGATCGGCGGCACGGTCGGCGATATCGAATCGCTGCCGTTCATCGAGGCGATCCGGCAGCTGGGCAACGAACTCGGCACGGCGCGCGCGCTGTTCATCCATGTAACGCTGGTGCCCTATATCGCTGCCGCGGGGGAGCTGAAGACCAAGCCCACCCAGCACAGCGTCGCCGAACTGCGCGCGCTTGGAATCCAGCCGCACATTCTGGTGTGCCGCTGCGAACACCCGCTGCCCGAGGCCGAGCGCGCCAAGATCGCGCTATTTTGCAACGTGCGCGCAGAAGCGGTGATCCCCGCGCTCGATGCGGCGAGCATCTACGACGTGCCGCTCCAGTATCACGCAGCGGGTCTCGACGATCAGGTGATCGCGGTGTTTGCCATTGCAGACGCGCCCGCGCCCAACGTTGCGCGCTGGGAGGCGATCAGCGAACGGCTCGCGCACCCCGAGGGCGAGGTCACCATCGGCGTCGTCGGCAAATATGTGGGCCTGCGCGATGCGTATAAATCGCTGCAGGAGGCGCTGGTGCATGGCGGCATCGCCAACCGCGTCAAGGTCAACGTCCGCTGGGTGGATGCGGAAGCCTTCGCGCGCGACGATGTGGCGGCCGAACTCGAACCGATGCACGCGATCCTCGTGCCCGGCGGCTTCGGCGAGCGCGGCAGCGAGGGCAAGATCGCGGCGGTGCGGTTTGCACGCGAGAGAAAGGTACCGTTCTTCGGCGTGTGCCTGGGGATGCAGCTCGCCACCATCGAGGCCGCACGCGATCTGGCGGGGGTGACCGCCGCAAACTCGACCGAATTCGGCCCCACCGATGAGCCCGTGGTGGGGCTGATCACCGAGTGGATGGGGCCTGCGGGCCTGCAGGTCCGCCGCGAGGGGGGCGATATGGGCGGCACAATGCGGCTGGGCGCGTATGAGGCGGTGCTCGGCGGTAACAGCCATGCGGCCGCTATCTATGGCGGCACACGGATTAGCGAGCGCCATCGCCACCGCTACGAGATCAACGCCGCCTACCGCGAGCGGCTGGAGGCGACCGGGCTGGTGTTCAGCGGCTTGTCCCCCGACGGGCTGCTGCCCGAGGTGGTCGAGCGGCCCGATCATCCGTGGTTTATCGGGGTGCAGTTCCACCCCGAGCTGAAGAGCAAGCCGTTCGACCCACACCCGCTGTTCGCCAGTTTCATTGCGGCGGCGGTAAAGCAAAGCCGGTTAGTTTAAATAATCATCATTCGCAGCGGCCAACTTACAATCGATCGAGGCGTACTTACTTGAGCGGTAGAGGCGACCTGCCTCATGGAGGACCGTTCATGCGCCGTTTAACTTTCATTGCCGCCGCCGTATCTTTGGTCGCCGTGGCGGGCGTTGCGTCGGCAAAGCCCGCGCACCCGATGAAGGGTGCCGAGTTGGCCAGCGAGGCAACTGTCAATCTCGGTACCGCGCGCGCGACGGCGCTCAAGTCGCAGCCTGGCAAGATCACCGATCAGGAACTGGAGAAGGAAGCGGGCGGTAGCGGTCTGCGTTACTCGTTCGACATCACCGGCAAGGGCAAGAAGTACGAAGTCGGCGTGGATGCCAAGACCGGCGCGGTGCTGGAGAACAAGGCCGAGGGCAAGAACCCCGACTGACCCCCGCGCTTCCTCACAGATCGACGATCGCGTCCGCTCCCAGGAGCGGCGCGATCACGTGCCGGTGGCAGTGATCCGCAATCGCGCAGTAGCACAGCAGCGCGCTCGGCTTGGCGCGGACCAGATCGGCCGCTTCGAGCAGAGCGCTTTGGGTGGCCGGCTCGGCGAGATGGGCTCGGTAAATCGCGCGCAGTTCGTCGATCCGGCCCGCGCGCGCGGCCTCGCGGCCGTTGCGCGGCGTGCCCAGCGCACGCAGGTGGATGTACTCGATCCCTTGCGCGACCAGCGATGCGGCCAGACTGGTTTTGGAAAAGCCCGGCCGCCGCGATGCGGCGATCGCGCGGACATCGATCACGCGGGTAACTCCGGCGTTGCTCAGCAGGGTTATCACCTCGTCCTGCGTCGCGTTCGCATAGCCGATCGTGAAGAGCGTGATGGCGATCGACCCTTCGTCGGGGTTGGGGTATCCCAGTCGCTCGTCGCGGCTATAACCGTCGGCGAATGACCATCACACCCGAACTCCGCGCCGCTGCGCAAGTTTCCAGAGCATGGCCTTATGAGGAAGCGCGCAAGCTGCTCGCGCGGCCTGCCAAGGACGGTGCGATCGTGTTCGAGACCGGCTACGGCCCGTCTGGCCTGCCGCACATCGGCACGTTTGGTGAGGTCGCGCGCACCACGATGGTGCGCCACGCGTTCCAGTCGCTCTCGGACCAGCCCACGCGGCTGATCGCATACAGCGACGATATGGACGGGCTGCGCAAGGTTCCCGAAAATGTGCCCAACCGCGAGATGCTGGCGGGCTATCTGGGGCGGCCGCTGAGCGAAGTGCCCGATCCATTCGGCAAAGCCGAGAGTTTCGCCGCAGCCAACAACGCGCGGCTTCGGGCTTTCCTTGACATGTTCGGCTTCGAATATGAGTTTTTATCGTCCACCCTATGCTACCGGGCGGGTCGCTTCGACGCCGCGCTGAAGCACGTGCTGGCGCAGTTCGATACGATC
This sequence comes from Sphingomonadales bacterium, assembly GCA_038238915.1. Classification (GTDB taxonomy): domain Bacteria; phylum Pseudomonadota; class Alphaproteobacteria; order Sphingomonadales; family Sphingomonadaceae; genus JAVVHE01. The sequence continues at coordinate 40,603 of JBBSFH010000002.1, read as the reverse complement.
CAGGGGGTGATGCTGCCGACGCTCGGCCCCGAGCGGCGCGCGACTTACAGCCCGTTTTTGCCGATCCATCCCGAAACCGGAGTGGTGATGCAGGTTCCAACCGCGCCGATCGGCGAAGATCGGATCGCATGGAGCGATCCCGATACGGGTGCGGCGTATGAAACGCTCGTCACCGGTGGTCACGCCAAGCTGCAATGGAAGGTCGATTGGGCGATGCGCTGGGTGGCGCTCGGCGTCGACTACGAAATGGCGGGAAAGGATCTGATCGATAGCGTCACGCAATCCTCCAAGATTTGCCGCATCCTCGGCGCGCGACCGCCCGAGGGGTTCAATTACGAGCTGTTCCTCGATGCCGGGGGTGCGAAGATCAGCAAATCTAAGGGCAACGGCCTGACGATTGAGGAGTGGCTGGCGTACGCGGCGCCGCCCACGCTGGGTTTCTTCATGTACCGCGAGCCACGAAAGGCGAAGCGGCTGCACCTGGATGTGATCCCCAAGGCGGTCGACGAATATTGGGAGGCGGTGGGCAAATATCCGGGGCAACCGTTGGAACAGCAGCTCGGCAATCCGGTGCACCATATCCACAACGGCCAGCCACCTCAGGAACTTCCACCGATCAGTTTCGCGTTGCTCCTCAATCTGGTGGCGGCGGCTGCGACCAGCGACAAGGCGGTGCTGTGGGGCTTCGTCACGCGCAACCTCGGGCTGACGCCGGGCGATCAGCCGCTGCTCGATCAATTGATGGATGGCGCGCTCGCCTATTACCGCGATGTGATCGCACCGACGCTTCGGCGTCGTGCCCCGTCCGAGATTGAGCGCGAAGCGCTGATCGCACTCGATCAGCGGCTTGCCGCACTCCCGCCCGACGTTCAGGCGGAGGCCATTCAGTACGAGGTCTATGAGGCGGGGAAGGCCTCGGGGATCGAACCTTTGCGCGAATGGTTCAAAGGACTCTACGAAACGCTGCTGGGGGCCGAGCAAGGACCACGCATGGGATCGTTCATCGCGCTCTACGGAATCGACGCCACAAGGAAGCTGATCGCCGAGGCGTTGGCGTGAGGTTTGCCGCAGTGGCGGCTGCCGCATTATTGATCGGCGCAACGCCCCTGGCAACGCACGCGGACGCAGTTACGCTGTTTCGCGCGGGCAATTACGCGGCTGCGGCCGAAATCGGCCGTGTGGAACACACGCCCAGAAGCCTCGCCATCGCCGCGCGCGCGGAACTGACGCGCGCGGCGTTCATGACCACCGATCGCGCCGAGGCGAAGGCGCTGGTGCTGCAGGGCGAGAATGATGCCGACGCGGCGTTGCGGATCGATCCCGCCAGCTACGATGCGTTGTTCCAGCGCGGATCGGGCATCGGCTACCGTGCGACGCTGACTAATAGTCCCAAGTTGGCGGGCCAGGCGCATGCGTTGTTCGAGCAACTCGCCAAGTCGGACCCCCAGCGGGTTGAAGCGTGGCTAGGGCTTGGGGCGTGGAACGGCGAGGCGGTTGATCAACTCGGCCGCATGATGGCGAGCATTGCGCTGGGCGCGAAGGTGTCCGCGATGGACAAGGCGTTCGAAACCGCCGAGCGGCTCGATCCGCGCAATCCGATCCCGTTCACCTATCATGGCTGCCTGCTGCTGCGCATCGATGCCGATTCGGCGACGCGCGCTCGCGCGCTGCTCGAACAGGCGGCGCGCATCCGGCCGCGCGAGGCGGTCGAGGCGACCGCGCAGCGCGGCGGCAACGAGGTGCTCGCGCTGTTGGCGCGCGGCGACGTGAAAGCTGCACGGCTGGTGGCGAAGAAGCTGGGGAGCTTTAGTCGGCTGATTTGACGGATGAACGGCGGTTGACAGTTCGTCGTGCGCGCGCCATCTGCTGCTCCGTTAGCACTCACGATCCTCGAGTGCTAAACCCCAATCGCAGGAGACCCCATGAATAACTTCCGCCCCTTGCACGACCGCGTGCTCGTGCGTCGTATCGAAGCCGACGAGAAGACCGCCGGTGGCATCATCATCCCCGATACCGTCAAGGAAAAGCCCCAGGAGGGCGAGGTCGTGGCCGTTGGCCCAGGCACGCGCCATGAGAATGGCAATCTGAACCCGACCGAACTGAAGGCGGGTGACAAGATCCTCTTCGGCAAGTGGAGCGGCACCGAGGTCAAGCTCGGCGGCGAGGATCTGATCATCATGAAGGAGAGCGACGTTCTGGGGATCGTCTCCAAGTAACGCTCCGCACGCTTCAAATCCAATCTAGATAAGGAACACACGAAATGGCAGCCAAGGAAGTCAAATTCGGGCGCGATGCCCGCGAACGCATCCTCGAAGGCGTCGATATCCTCGCCAACGCGGTCAAGGTGACGCTCGGCCCCAAGGGCCGCAACGTCGTCATCGAGAAGAGCTTCGGTGCGCCGCGCATCACCAAGGACGGTGTGACGGTTGCGAAGGAAATCGAACTCAAGGACAAGTATCAGAACATCGGCGCACAGATGCTGCGCGAGGTCGCGTCCAAGACCAACGATCTCGCCGGCGACGGCACCACCACCGCCACCGTGCTCGCCCAGGCGATCGTGCGTGAGGGCCTGCGTTCGGTTGCGGCGGGGATCAACCCGATGGATCTGAAGCGCGGCATCGATCTCGCAGTCACCAAGGTGGTCGCCAATCTGAAGGCGCGTTCGAAGGACGTGGCCGGGACGGCTGAAATCGGCCAGGTCGGCATGATCGCGGCGAACGGCGATACCGAAGTTGGCCACAAGATCGCCGAAGCGATGGAGAAGGTCGGCAAGGAAGGCGTGATCACCGTCGAGGAGGCCAAGGGTCTGGATTTCGAGCTCGAAGTCGTCGAGGGCATGCAGTTCGATCGCGGCTATCTGAGCCCGTACTTCATCACCAACCCCGAGAAGATGTCGGTCGAGCTTGAGAACCCGTACATCCTGATCCACGAGAAGAAGCTTTCGAACCTGCAGGCGCTGCTGCCGGTGCTCGAAGCGGTTGTACAGAGCGCACGTCCGCTGCTGATCATCGCCGAGGACGTCGAGGGCGAGGCTCTGGCCACGCTGGTCGTGAACAAGCTGCGCGGCGGCCTCAAGGTCGCGGCCGTCAAGGCACCGGGCTTCGGCGATCGCAGGAAGGCTATGCTCGAAGACATCGCCGTGCTCACAGCGGGTCAGATGATCTCCGAGGATCTGGGCATCAAGCTCGAGAACGTCACGCTGCCGATGCTCGGCCGCGCGAAGAAGGTCACGATCGACAAGGACAACACCACGATCGTCGACGGTTCGGGCGAGAAGGAGCAGATCACCGGCCGCATCGAGCAGATCAAGGCGCAGATCGAGACGACCACGTCCGACTATGACAAGGAGAAGCTCCAGGAGCGTCTCGCCAAGCTTTCGGGTGGTGTCGCCGTGATCAAGGTCGGTGGATCGTCCGAGGTCGAGGTCAAGGAGCGCAAGGATCGTGTCGACGATGCGCTGCACGCGACGCGCGCTGCTGTGGAAGAGGGTATCGTCGCCGGTGGCGGCGTGGCGCTTCTCTACGCAACCAAGGCATTGCACGGCCTCACGGGTGCGAACGAAGACCAGACGCGCGGGATCGACATCGTTCGCCGTGCGCTCCAGTCCCCGGTGCGCCAGATCGCGCACAACTCGGGCCATGACGGCGCGGTTGTCGCGGGCAAGCTGCTCGAACAGCATAACGAGAACTACGGCTTCAACGCGCAGACTGAAGTTTACGAAGACCTCGTCGCAGCGGGCGTGATCGATCCCACCAAGGTGGTTCGTACCGCGCTGCAGGATGCGGCATCGGTCGCGGGCCTGCTGATCACCACCGAAGCGACGATCGCCGAACTGCCCCAGGACACCAAGGGCGGCGGCGGCATGGGCGGCGGCGGCATGGGCGGCATGGGCGGCGGCATGGGCGACATGGACTTCTAAGTCCTGCGTCCGCCACCGAACGCAGAAAGGGCCGGGGAGCGATCCCCGGCCCTTTTCGTTCGTGGCTCGCGACGTCTGACAGGCCCTTGCCCATCACGGATCGAGCGCCAATCCGCGTTCAAGACGCCGCGGCGAAGCCTGCAAACCGCCAGCGGGCAGCGGTCAGCGCGCGGGAGCCACCGCGCCGCTCGTTGATTGCTCGGCCGCCCGGACGTCTGCGTCCGCCTTGGTGATCGCAGCGCGCTCGCCCGCGTCCGTCGTCTTGGCCTTTGTGACAGGCGCACGGTCATTGCATCCCGCCACGAGCAATAGCGCGAGCCCAAGTGCCCGGCTCATTGCGGCGCGGCCGGATTGCTGGTCGGTGGCGCGTTGAGCGGCGGGCCGGGATCGACATTCAGCGCCGGATCGATATTCGAGCGGGTCGCCGCATCCAGCGGGGACGGAGCAGCCGCCACCGCGCCGCGATCAATATTGAGCGCGGGATCGCTGGAGGCGATCGAAGCAACCGCAAGCGTCGAAGGCGCAACCGCGACCGGACCCGGATCGACGTTGAGCGGAGCATCGGCCTGCGGTGGAGGTGGCGGGGGCGTCACAGCAGTTCCAGGCGCATCTGCCGGAGACGCCATGTCAGCGGGCGAGGCCGAATCATCGTCGTCGGGCGGCGTGCCATCGTAAATCTCGTTGCGGCGGCTCTGAAGGAAGGCCGATCGCACCGTCGCATATTCGTCTGCGCTGCCGTTCAGCAGCTTGTCGGCGGTATCGAGCAGCTCGGCACGCACATCGAGCAGGCGGGGGATGGTAATACCTGGATATTCCACATACCAGCGCAGGTGCAGGCGGCCAATGGCGTAGTCGAACGGATCGCCGCCCGCGACTTCCGCGCCGCGCCCCGCCGCGTCGCGCAGCGTCGAGGGGCCCAGCAGCGGCAGCACCAGATACGGGCCGCTGCCAATCCCCCAAACCGCGAACGTCTGGCCGAAATCTTCCTTCTGCTCGGGCAGGCCCCAGCCGGTCGCATGATCCGCGAAGCCGCCGACGCCGAGCGTGGTATTGATGATGAAACGTGCGAGTGTACGCAGCGCCACCTTGGGCTTGCCCTGCAAAACCGCATTGACGAAATTGCGCGGCTCTTCGACGTTATTGAAGAAATTGTTGATGCCGCGTCGCCCCGCTTCGGGGACGACCTTGATATAAACCTTGGCAGCAGGGCGGATCGCCGCTTTGTCGATCGCGCGATCGAAGGCGTAGACCTTGCGGTTGAGCTTCTCGAGCGGATCCTTCAGCGCGATGCGATCACTGCCATAATGCGCGGTCGTCGCGCACGCCGATATTGTCGCGGCGGCGATCGCCAGAAGCGCGAGGCGGGCAGGAGTCATGGAACGCGGTCCTCGTTGGGCGCGGGCAACACACTGCCGCGACCGGGCCGATAGCCGGTCGCGCCGCAACTGCAAACCGGCAAGTTGCCGTCCGATCTACACGTACCAGATCGTTGCGCTACCGTTACCCGATGAGGCGGCGTTCGGTTTCGGCCCAGAGTTCGACGAAAGCCTGCGCCGGGAGCGATCCGGGCGCAAGCGCACCGAGCGCGAGCCGCTCGTGCGCCATTCGCTCGATGCTGCTCGCGTAGGGCAGCGCGACCCGCTCGGGGAAGGCGTCGAGCGCAGCGCGGTGCAGGTTGCGACGGCGATCGAGCATCGAAAACACCGGCAACACGGGCGGGTTGCCGCCGTGATGCTTGGCCAGATGTTCGATCAGCGCGCGGTGCGCCCGCTCGGCGAGCGTGGCGGCGGGCATCGGTTCGACGATCAGATCGGCGGCGCGGAAAATCTGCTCGCCGATCGCGGAAAAGCCAGGCGGGCAATCGAGGATCACGCGGTCATAATAGGGCGCAAGTTCGCCGAGCACACGCCGCAGCGTGTTGGTGCCGCCGTCCTCGGCCAATTGGCGTTCGAGGTGACGCAGCGATTTATCGGCGGCGAGCAGATGTAGCCCAGGCACTGCCGTCGGCCGGACCGCGTCGGCCGCGCGCGCGCCGGGCGCGATCAACCGGCGCGCGCGCGTATTGGCAGGCTCATCGACGCCGAGGATGAAGCTCGCGGCTCCCTGTGCGTCCAGATCCCACAGCAGCGTGCGCCGCGCGCCAGCCGTCGCCGCCACATAAGCGAGATTGACCGCGACGGTCGTCTTGCCGACGCCGCCTTTGAGACTGAAAATGGCGATGGTGCGCATCAACCGCGATGGTGTAACGCGTTTTTTGCTGTCATCAAATTGTCATACTGTCGGCCGCACCGAGCGCGCGCTGCATGTATACAACGTCGAGCCAGCGGCCGTGCTTGCGGATGATGCCCGGCAGGCGGCCGCGCTCGATGAAGCCCGCGCGCGCGTGGAGCGCGATCGACGCCTCGCCGCCCTTCGCACTGATCGACGCGACGATCTGCGCAAGGCCGAACGCCTCGGCGCGCGCGATCAGCTCCGCGAGGAGTGCACCGCCCACGCCATGTCCGCGTGCGTCGGCTGCAACATAGATCGAATCCTCGGCGGTCCAGCGATACGCAACGCGCGCATGAAAACGCGACAGATAGGCGTAGGCGCAGACCACGCCACCGCGTTCGGCCACGATGTAGGGCAGCCCGCAATCGCGCACCTTCCCCATCCGCAATGCCATCTCGGCGGCATCCGGCGGCACTTCCTCGGCGGTCGCGGTGCCGTGCAGCACCTCGGGCGCATAAATCGCCGCGATCGCGGCGGCATCGGCGGCATCGGCGGCGGTGGCGTCGCGCAGTCGCACCGATGCTACCCCAGCGCCGCGATCGCGGCTTCGATCCGGTCCATCGCGGTGGCGAGGGTGGCGGTATTGGTCGCGTAGCTCACCCGGAACGCGGGGGAGTGACCGAAGGCCGCGCCGTGCACCACCGCGACGCCGTTCTCCAGAAGCCAGCCCGCAACATCCTCATCGGTCGTCAGCATATGCCCGGCGGCGGTGCGCTTGCCGATCAGACCCGCGCACTCGGGGAAGACATAGAAGGACCCATCGGGCGTGGGGCAAGTGAGGCCCGGCATCGCGGACAACCGCGCGACCACCATATCGCGCCGCTCGCGGAAGATCGCCGCGCGCTCGGCGAGGAAACCCATGTCGCCCGTCAGCGCACCCACCGTCGCGGCCTGCGCGATCGCACACGGGTTCGAGGTGGACTGCGACTGCGCCTTGACCATTGCCCTGATCAGCGCGCGCGGGCCTCCCGCAAAGCCGATGCGCCAGCCAGTCATAGCGAAGGCCTTGGACGCGCCGTTCACCGTCAGCGTGCGATCGGCCAGATCGGGCGCGACCTGCGCGATCGTGGCGAAAGTGCCCGCCTCGTAGCGGATATGCTCGTACATATCGTCGCTCAGCACCCAGACGTGGGGGTGGCGACGCAGCACTGCGGCGAACGCATCGAGTTCGGCGGCGGTATAGACCGCGCCGGTCGGGTTCGAAGGCGAGTTCAGGATCAGCCACTTCGTTGCGGGCGTGATCGCCGCTTCCAGCGCCTCGGGGCGCATCTTGTACCCGTCCGCACCGCGCGTTGGCACCGGCACCGGCGTCCCGCCCGCGAGCGCCACCATATCGGGGTAGCTCACCCAATAGGGCGCAGGCGTAATCACCTCGTCGCCCGCTCCGACAGTTGCGATCATCGCGTTGAAGATCACCTGCTTGCCGCCGGTCGAGACGATGATGTCCTGGGGATCGAAGACGAGGCCATTATCGCGCGCAAACTTGTCCGCGATCGCGCGGCGCAGCGCGGGCGTGCCCTCCACCGCAGTATAATGGTTGTTTCCCGTCTCGATCGCGCGGATCGCTGCGGCGCGGGCGCTATCGGGAACGGCAAAATCGGGCTCGCCCACCGAAAGCGAGACGATATCGTGCCCCAGAGCCTTCAGCGCGGCCGCCTTGGCGCTGACGCCGAGCGTGGCAGAGGGCTGGATGCGCTCGATGGCGGCGGAGAGCTGGATCATGGGCAAACGGCTAATCCTGCGCGCGGAGCGAGGCAAGGCGGCTGGCGAAGCGCGAGCCGCCTCGCTACCTCTGCGCGCATGTCCACCCATCTCGGCGCGGCGATCGTGCCCGTCACTCCGTTCACCCAGAACGCGACGTTGTTCTGGTGCAAGGCCACGATGCGCGGCGCGTGGGTCGATCCCGGCGGCGATCTGCCCGCGCTCAGGCAGGCGACGCGCGCCAAGGGCGTGACGATCGAGAAAATCCTGCTCACCCACGGCCATATCGACCACGCGGGCGAGGCGGGGATCTATGCGGCCGAACTCGGAGTGCCCATCGAGGGCCCGCACCGCGACGATCTCTTCTGGCTCGAAAGCCTCGAGGAGGTCGGGCGCGGCTATGGCCTGACGGATGCGCGCGCCTTCGTGCCCGATCGGTGGCTGGACGAGGGGGATCGCGTGACCGTTGGCGAGGTGGCGTTCGACGTCCATCACTGCCCGGGCCACACGCCCGGCCACGTGATCTTCCACCAGCCGGATGCGGGGATCGCGCAGGTGGGCGACGTTCTGTTCCAGGGATCGGTTGGCCGCACGGACCTCGCCCGCGGCAATAAGGCGGACCTCATCGCCTCGATCCGCGAAAAGCTGTGGCCCTTGGGCGATTCGACCCGCTTCATCCCCGGCCACGGCGCAATGTCCACCATCGGCGCGGAGCGGCGGAGCAATCCATACGTATCAGACGCCGCGCTCGCGCAACCGTAACGGCCTCTACGCGTTCTAACCGCACCCCCAAACCGGAGGACGTACATGGACAAGGACCGTATCGAAGGCTCGGCGACCAAGATCGGCGGAGACATCAAGGAAGGCGTCGGCCACGTTCTCGGCGACAAGAAGATGGAAACTGAAGGCAAGCTCGATCAGGCCGAAGGCAAGGCGCAGAACGCTGTCGGCGGCCTCAAGGACGCGCTGCGCGGCGACTGACCCGCATCACCTCTCCCGCGTTGGCGGGAGAGGGTGCGTCACGCCGCGAGCCGTGCGTCCAGCCCGCGCTCCCACGCAAGCGCGTGTTCGACAATGGTGGTCAGATCGGCGTGACGCGGTTGCCAAGACAATTGCTCGACGATCGCGCGATTGTCCGCGACGAGCGCGGCGGGATCGCCTGCACGCCGCGGTGCCATATGACGCACGAAGCGGACGCCCGACACGCGCTCGACGGTGTCTAACACCTCCAGCACCGAGAATCCGCGGCCGTAGCCGCAGTTGAGCGTGAAGGACCGCTGCGGCTCGGCAATCAACGCTTCGAGCGCGACCACATGCGCCTGCGCCAGATCGCTCACGTGGATGTAATCGCGCACGCCGGTGCCGTCGGGTGTGTCGTAATCGGTACCGAACACACTGACGTGCGAACGCTTGCCGAGCGCGGCTTCGGTGGCGATCTTGATCAGATGCGTCGCGCCCACGGTCGATTGGCCGGTACGCCCCGCCGGGTCAGCGCCTGCGACGTTGAAATAGCGGAGCACACCCACGTTGATCGCGTGCGCGGCCGCAACATCGCGCAGCATCTGCTCGCTCATCAGTTTGGACCAGCCGTAGGGATTGATCGGCAGCGTCGCCGCGCTCTCGTCCACCGGCGAGCGATCGGGGATGCCATACGTCGCTGCAGTCGAGCTGAAGATGAAGTGCGGCACGCCGTGGCGGACCGCCGCCTCGATCAGGCTGCGCGTCCTGGCGGTGTTGTTGTGATAATATTTGAGCGGATCGGTGACCGATTCGGGCACCACCACCGATCCCGCGAAGTGCATGATCGCCCCGATTCGCTGCGCGCGCACGATTTCGGCAATAAGGCCGGCGTCGGCGACATCACCCTGGTAAAAGGGCACGCCGGCGGGGACTGCCCAGCGATGGCCGGTCACCAGATTATCGATCACGCTGACAGGATGCCCCGCGTCCCTCAGCGCGAGTACCGCGTGGCTGCCGATGTAGCCTGCGCCGCCGGTGACGAGGATGGGAAGAGCACTCATCGCAACTCCTTGAAAACTCGGGGCATCGCCCGCCCGACTTTAACGTGGCCGGGCCGTCCGGCCATCCCCCGAGCTTGCCGAGCGCGTCCGGACGCGCGCTTAATGCGTTGTGCAGGTTGTGATTGTATGACTAACCGATGCGGAGGCGTTTCAATGCGTGATTTTTCTAAGACTGCACGGGCCGCCGCGATCGTCGCCACGCTGGTGATCGCCGCGTGCGCCACGAATACGGTGGGTGGCGACCACGAGGGTCGCGCCGATGTCACGCGCTTCTTCCTCACCCCCGATGTCGCACGCGCTGCGGTATTCGTCGAACCGCTCGATGCGCGCGATGGCGGCGGACCGCGATTTGCGGTGATCCGCGGCGCTATCGAGGATAACCTGCGCACCGCGGGATTCCATCCGGTGCCCACACGCGATGCCGCCGAAGTGATCGCTGTGGTCGGCCTGATGCGCGCTGTTCGCCCGGTGCCGGTGGAGGATCGCGGTAGTCACGCGAGCTTCGGCTTTGGCGGGGGTGGCGGCTCGGGGCGTGGCGGCGTAGGCGGCGGCGTGGGCGTGTCTTTCCCGCTTGGTCATCGCCGCTCCGTCAACCGCGACATCGCGGTTGACACGCTGACGCTCGCGCTGCGGCGTCGCAGCGATTCGACCGTGGAATGGGAGGGTCGCGCGGTGAGCGAGGCGCGCATCGAACGTAGCGGCGATCCCGCCGACCGCGCCTTTTTCCTCGCGCACGCGCTGCTGAGCGACTTTCCGGGCAAGACCGGCGTCACCACCCGCTTCCCGCCACGGCGTTAGTGGCGGTCTGCATCTCGTCCGCCTTCGATGGCGGCAACATCGTCGTGCAGGGCGGCGAGGGCGCGGCGTGGGATCTGGAGATCGCGCGCGATCACCAGTCCGAATTCCTGCAGTGGTTCCACTTCCGCGTGAGTGGCGCGGCAGGCATGCCGCTGACGCTGCGCATCCGAAATGCGGGTTCCACCACTTATCCCAAGGGCTGGGAGGGTTACAGCACGCGCGTAAGCCACGATCGGCAGGATTGGCGCTGCGCGGACACCGCGTATGACGGTCAGACGCTGACCATCCGCCACACGCCGACGACCGATAGTGCGTGGTTCGCCTATTTCACGCCGTATTCGATGGAACGCCATCACGATCTGATCGCGCGTGCGGCGCGCGCGCCGGGCGTGCGCGCGCGGGTGCTCGGCCGCACGCTCGATGGGCAGGATATGGACCTCATCGAGATGGGCGAAAGCGGCCCCGCGATCTGGCTGATCGCGCGCCAGCATCCCGGCGAGACGATGGCGGAATGGTGGATGGAGGGCGGGATCGATCGACTGATCGATGCCGCCGATCCGGTCGCGCGTGCACTCCGCGCCCGGTGCCGCCTGCGGATCGTCCCCAACATGAACCCGGACGGCTCGCGGCGGGGCCATCTGCGGACCAACGCGGCGGGCGTAAACCTCAATCGCGTGTGGCACGCGCCCGATGCAAAGACCGAACCCGAAGTCGCCTGCGTGCTCGCTGAAATGGACGCCACCGGAGTTGCTTTCTGCCTCGACGTGCACGGCGACGAAGCCATACCGCACAACTTCATCGCGGGTTTCGAAGGCATCCCGGGTGCGACCGCGCGCCAGTTAGACCTATACGCGCGCTACCGCGACACGCTTGCGCGCATCACGCCCGAGTTCCAGACGCGCATCGGCTACGGCGAGGCGAAGCCGGGCACGGGCAACATGACGATGGCGACCAACGCGATCGCGCACCGCTTCGGCTGCCCCGCCTTCACGCTGGAAATGCCGTTCAAGGACGCGAACGAGATGGCCGAGCCAGTGCGCGGCTGGTCTCCGGAACGCTCGATGGTGCTGGGGCGCGATTGTCTGGCGGCGTTATTTGAGATGGTGGGGGAGCTTTAGGCTCGTCCCCGCGCAAGTGGGTGGGGGCGTGGCGCTGAGCGAGCCGTAGCCATGCTCTAATCGACGAAGCCGCGATCAGACCGCGACTTCGCTCCCGTCTTCGCCATCCCAATAATGGATCCGCTCGGCGTGAACCTTGATCAGGACCATGCCCGGCGTATCGACGCCCTGTTCAAACCAGCGTTCCAGGCCTTTGGTCCAATGCGTCTCGAAAGCGCCCTTGTCGCGGATGATCTCGGCCTTACCCTCGATCCCGATGAAGAATGGCGGATTGCCAAGCAGTCCACGAGACCCGGTGAACGTCAGACCGACTTGCGGATCGCGTCCGACATCGGAAACAGTGCGCGCGCTGTCGTATGAGAAGAAGTACGAGTCGCCATCATAATCCACGTCGCCATTGTTGCTCATCGGACGGCTGGCGACCGCGCCATTGTCTGTTTTGGTGGACAGCATGGCGAAATCGATTTTCGCCATTTTTTCGGATAGATCGTGCACGGTCATCTGGGACACTGGCTTTCCACTCCATTTGCAACCCCCGCAACTTGAACGGCGGCCAGGAAATACCAGAACGGCGATCGACCGCATGGGTTCCGACGCTGCCAACAGCGGGCCTTGCGGCGAGGGGAGCCGCTCTCCTAAGCATCTCCACATGACCCAACTCGTCCTGATCCGCCACGGCCAGTCCGCATGGAACCTCGAGAACCGCTTCACCGGCTGGTGGGACGTTCCCGTAACCGATGCTGGGGCAGCTGAAGCCCGCGCGGCGGGGGCGCTGCTCGCCCAGCGCGATTTCGCGTTCGATGTCGCCTTCACCAGCGTCCTTACGCGCGCGATCCAGACGCTCAACCTCGTGCTCGCCGAGCTCGATACGCAGTGGCTTCCCGTCATCAAGGACTGGCGGCTGAACGAGCGGCACTATGGTGGCCTGACCGGCCTCAACAAGGCCGAGACCGCCGCGATCCACGGCAACGAGCAGGTCCACATCTGGCGCCGCAGCTTCGATGTCCCCCCGCCCCCCGCCGAACCCGGGGGCGCGTTCGATGTCTCCGCCGATCGGCGCTATGCGGGTATTGCCATCCCCGCCACCGAATCGCTCAAGGACACGATCGCGCGCGTGCTGCCCTATTGGGAGGCGACGATCCTGCCCGAATTGCGCACGGGGAAGCGGGTGCTGATCGTGGCGCACGGCAATTCGCTGCGCGCGCTGGTCAAGCATCTCTCGGGCATTTCGGACGCGGATATCGCCAGCCTCGAAATCCCCACCGGTCGCCCGATCGTCTACACACTCGATGCCGAACAGCGCGCGACCGGCCGACGCTATCTGGACGAGCCCGGCGCGATCTGAGGCGCGGGGATGATCTACATCTGGCTCAACCTGCTTCCCATCCTCGCCGCGGCGGCGATCGGCCTGGGCGCAGGGCTGGCATTCCGTGCCGTGAGCGGATTGCCTGCACCGCGCAGCGTCTCCCACCTGCTCACAGTGTTCGCCTCGCAGGCGTGGCTGGCCGCCGTCCTTGCAGGCGCGCTGATCCTGGCACCGGGCAAGGCGGGCGCGTGGACGATGGCTCTGGGCAGCGCGGCGATCATCTGGATCGGCTTCGTGGTGCCCGCCACGATCGTCATGCTCCGCGCCCGCAGCGAGCCGCTGCGCACCGTCGCCGCCGAGGGTGGATACTGGCTACTGGTGATGCTCGCGCAGGCGGTCACGCTTCATCTGATCGGCCTCGCGCCGCCGCCGTATGGCTGAACGTCTTGCCCGCCCCGCCCCGCCCCGCTAACCAGCGTTTTTGCGCGAGGACCGCATGGGGGCATCCCCGATCGTCGGCATCATCATGGGCAGCCGCTCCGACTGGGAGACGATGCGCCACGCGGCGGCGATCCTCGACGATCTCGGCGTCGCGCACGAGGCGCGCGTGGTCTCGGCGCACCGCACGCCGGACCGGCTGTACCAATATGCACGCGAGGCGGCGGGGCGCGGGTTGAAAGTCATCATCGCGGGCGCGGGCGGCGCGGCGCATCTGCCCGGCATGTGCGCGGCGCTGAGCGCGCTGCCTGTGCTCGGCGTGCCGGTGCCAACCGGCGGACTGATGGGGACGGACAGCCTGCTGTCGATCGTGCAGATGCCCGCGGGCGTGCCCGTAGCCACCTTCGCCATCGGCAAGCCGGGCGCGAAGAACGCCGCGCTGTTTGCGGCCGCAATGCTTGGTCTGAGTGATTCGGCGCTTGCCGCACGCCAGGCCGCGTGGCGCGACGCGCAACGCGAGGACGTGCCGCATACGCCCGAGTAATCCACCCCGGATGATTCCCCCCGGCTCGACGATCGGCATTCTGGGCGGCGGCCAGCTCGGCCGCATGCTCGCCATCGCGGCCGCCCAGCTCGGCTACCGCGTCCACATCTACGCGCCGCACGGCGAGGAAGACGCCCCCGCCGCCGATGTCGCCGCGTTCGTCACGCGCGCGGATTATGCCGACGAAGCCGCGCTCGGCCGCTTCGCTGCCTCGGTTGATGTCGTGACCTTCGAGTTCGAGAATGTCCCTGTCGCCGCCGCACAATGGCTCGCAGCCCGCGTGCCCGTGCGGCCGGGCGCGCGCGCGTTCGAGGTTGCGCAGGACCGGCTCGCCGAAAAGTGCTTCGCCCAGGCGCACGGTGGCCATACCGCGCCGTGGCGCGCAGTGGACGATCTCCCCGGCCTGCATGCCGCGTTCGCCGATCTCGGCGCGCCCGCGATCCTCAAGACACGCCGCTTCGGCTATGACGGCAAGGGCCAGGCGCCGATCGCCTTGCCCGCCGACGCAGCCGCCGCGTGGGATGCGATCGCACGCGCGCCCGCGATCCTCGAGGGCGTGGTCAAGTTCGAGGCCGAATTCTCGGTGCTGCTGGCGCGCGGCGTGGACGGCGCGTGCGTCGTCTACGATGCGCCTCGCAACGAACACCACAGCGGCATCCTGCGCCGCTCAACGGTGCCCGGCGGCGCGCTGGTTGAGGCGCAGTTCGCCGAGGCGGCGGCGCTCGCGGGGCGCATTGCGGCGGCGCTTGAGTATGTCGGCCTGCTCGCGGTCGAGTTCTTCGCGTGCCCTGATGGTCCGGTGTTCAACGAAATGGCACCGCGCGTCCACAACAGCGGGCACTGGACGATCGAGGGCGCGATCACCTCGCAGTTCGAGAACCACATCCGCGCGGTCTGCGGCCTGCCGCTCGGTTCGCCCGCGCGACGTGGCGCTGCCGAGATGATCAACCTGATCGGGGATGAAGCAGACGGGTGGGCGACGCTGGTCGCCGATCCGGATGCCCGCGTGCACCTCTATGGCAAGGGCGAAGCACGGCCAGGCCGCAAGATGGGCCACGTCACGCGGCTGATAAAGGGCTGCGTTTAATACATCGGGCGGCGCTCAAGTAAAGCGCGACGAACAGGCGCAGTGTAATCAACGAGAAATAAAGTCAAAACGACGCACACACGGCGAGGGGCAAGTGATTGTGCCGAAGCGCCACTATATCGGCGGCGGCGCAGCGGATCGTTCCGCCGCCTTTCTCCAATCAAGGAAATCCCATGCACGATATCGTCGATACTGCCGTTGCCGCGGGTTCGTTCACCACGCTCGTTGCCGCCGTCACCGCCGCTGGCCTCGTCGACACTCTGAAGGGCGCTGGCCCGTTCACCGTGTTCGCGCCTTCGGACGATGCCTTCGCCAAGCTCCCCGGCGGCACCGTCGAGACGCTGGTCAAGCCCGAGAACAAGGACAAGCTGACCGCGATCCTGCTGCTCCACGTCGTGCCCGGCAAGGTCATGGCCGCCGACATCGCCGGCCCGATGACGCCTGCCTCGGCGGGCGGCGAGCATCTGCATATCGACACCGCGCACGGCGTTACCGTCAACGGCGCGAAGGTTGTCACCGCAGACATCGCGTGCACCAACGGCGTGATCCACGTGATCGACACCGTCCTGCTGCCCAAGGCGTAAGCTGACCCCGGGGGCGATCGCGTGAGCGGTCGCCCCTATCCGCCGCCACGCGGCTGCGCTACCCCCCGCGGCAACGCAGCCAAGGAGCCCGCCCGTGGACGTGAGCAAAATCCCGATCGGCCGCAGGCCGCCGCACGACGTCAACGTGATCGTCGAAATCCCGATGGGCGGCGAGCCGGTCAAATACGAGCTCGATAAGGAAAGCGGCGCGCTGTTCGTCGATCGCTTCCTCCACACGAGCATGTTCTACCCCGGCAATTACGGGTTCATTCCCCACACCCTCGCGTTGGATGGCGATCCGATCGACGTGCTGATCGTCGGCAACACGCCTTTGGTCCCCGCAGCAGTAGTGCGCGCGCGGCCGATCGGCGCGCTGATGATGAAGGACGAGGCGGGCGGCGACGAGAAGATTATCGCAGTCCCCGTCGATGCCCTGTCGCCCTATTACGCGGGTATCCGCACCTACCAGCAGTTGCCGCCGCTTCAGACCGAGCAGATCGCGCACTTTTTCCAGCACTATAAGGATCTGGAAAAGGGCAAGTGGGTGACGATCGCTGAATGGGTAGGGCCCGACGAGGCCGAGCGGATGATTGTCGAGGCGATCGAGCGGGGGCGCGGCGAGTAGCGCGATCTTCGGGCGCGCCAGCCGCACCGGGATGATTGGACGTTTCGGCAGGCTTCGCGTGGCGCAGGTTTGCGGTCTCGCGCGCAACGACGGCACGTCCTACGGCGTGACATGACCGCCCAGACCCATGAGTATGACGCGATCGTGCTCGGCGCGGGTGCGGCCGGGCTGATGTGCGCGGCGGTGGCGGGCGGTCGCGGTCGTCGCGTGCTGGTGATCGATCATGCGGACGCGCCCGGCAAGAAAATCCTGATCTCGGGCGGAGGTCGCTGCAACTTCACCAACCTGGCCACCGCGCCCGAACGCTTCCTGTCCGCCAACCCGCATTTTGCGCGCTCCGCACTCGCGCGCTACCAGCCCGCCGATTTTGTCGAACTCGTCGAGCGGCACGGGATCGCGTGGCACGAGAAGACGCTGGGGCAGCTCTTCTGCGATGGCTCCGCGCGCCAGATCGTCGCGATGCTGGTCGACGAATGTGATCGGGGCGCGGTCGCGATCGCCTGCGGGCAGCCGATCACCGCGGTCGATCACGCGGATGCGCGCTTCCGCGTGACGTTCGGGCCGCGCACCGTCTGCGCCCCCGCGCTGGTGATCGCAACCGGCGGCCCCTCGATCCCCAAGATGGGCGCGACGGGATTCGCATACGATCTCGCGCGCCGCTTCCGGTTGAAGGTAATCGAACCGAGACCCGCGCTGGTGCCACTCACTCTCGGCGAGGGCGAGCTCATGTTCCGCACGCTGGCGGGGGTTTCCGCCGAGGTTGTGGCGCGGCACGGCAAGACCGCGTTTCGCGAGGCAGCGCTGTTCACCCACCGGGGTCTGTCGGGTCCGGCGATCCTGCAAATCTCCTCCTATTGGCGGCGCGGCGAAGCGATCGCGATCGATTTCCTGCCGGATTGGCAACCCGGCTGGCTGTGCGCGGCAAAGCGCACCTCGCCGCGCACAGGCCTCGCCAAGCTGCTCGGCCGCGCGCTTCCGGAGCGGCTGGCGATTACGCTCGCCGAACGCGTGGGCGTGACGGGCGATCTCGGCAACGCGCCCGATGCCGCGCTGAGCGCGGCCGAGCAGGCGCTCGGCGGCTGGCGCTTCACGCCCAACGGAAGCGAAGGCTTCGCCAAGGCGGAGGTAACGGCGGGCGGCGTGAGTACCGACGAGCTTTCCTCAGCAACGATGGAGGCGCGCAAGGTGGCAAGTCTCTACGTGATCGGCGAGGCGGTGGACGTGACCGGATGGCTCGGCGGGTATAATTTCCAATGGGCATGGGCCAGCGGCTGGGCCGCCGCACAGGCGCTTGGCTGACACTCCCGCGCTATGGACTTGCCGCGCCGCTCTACTCGCGCAATCTGCGCCCGCCGATCCGCCCGACCCGCTGATCGGCGAGGAGACGTCGCTCTATGCCCAGCCCCGCTCCCAATGCGCTCGATCCGTTCTGGATGCCGTTCACCAACAACCGGCATTTCAAGGCGAAGCCGCGCCTGCTCGCGCGGGCGGAGGGGATGCACTACTGGAAACCGAACGGCGAGCGGGTGCTCGACGGCACGGCGGGGCTCTGGTGCTTGAACGCGGGGCATTGCCATCCGCGCATCGTCGAAGCGATCCGTGCGCAGGCGGGCATCATGGATTTCGCGCCGACCTTCCAGCTCGGCCATCCGCTCGCGTTCGAACTCGCTTAACGGCTGGTGCAGGAACTGCCGGGCGGTTTCGAGCAGGTGTTCTTCACGAATTCGGGGTCGGAAGCGGTCGATACCGCGCTCAAGATCGCGCTCGCCTACCAGCGCGCGATCGGCCAGGGCGGGCGCACGCGGCTGATCGGGCGCGAGCGCGGCTACCATGGCACCAACATGGGCGGCACGACGGTGGGCGGGCGCGATCCGGCGCGTGCTGGCGGAGACCGATTAGTTCGCCTTGACTCAATCACTGGCCCGGCGCGACATGTGATCACAGTTGGGCGGGACGCGACGATGGATTTGGCAACCGGAACGGGTCGGCGATGATCACGGTTGCCGCGCGCGCCGAGGCGGAGGCGTTCCTCGCCGCGCACCCTGAAATGGCGTTCTTCGAGCTGATTTTCACCGGCATGAGCGGGGTGGCGCGCGGCAAGCGGCTTCGGCGGCACGAACTGCTGCCGATCTACGAGCAGGGGCGGTTCCTGCCGGTCTCGATTCTGGTCGCCGATGTGACCGGCGAGGATTGCCCCGATACGGGGCTGGTGTGGGAGGAAGGCGACAGCGACCGCGTCGCGCGGCCTGCGCCCGGCACGCTGGTTCCCGCTCCATGGCTCGGGGCGGACATGGCGCAGGTGATCGCGTCCTTGCACGAGCGCGACGGCCGCGTGAGCGACCTCGATCCGCGCGCGGTGTTGGCGGGCGTGGTGGCGCGCTTCGCCGCCGACGGATGGACGCCGGTGGTTGCGTGCGAGATCGAATATTACCTCCTCGATGCGGCGCGCGAGGCGGGGGCGGCACCGTCGCTGGCGCGGATCGGCGGTGCGCGACCCACCAACCACGCCACCTACGGACTGAGCGAACTCGCCGACGCGGACGGCTTCCTGCGCGACCTGTGGGCGGCCGCCGACGCGCAGGGCGTTCCCGTGGAGGGCGCTATCAGCGAATATGCGCCCGGCCAGATGGAACTGACGCTGCGTCACGGGCCGGACGCGCTGCGGGCGGCAGACGAGGCCGTGATGTACAAGCGGCTGGTGAAGGGGGTCGCGCGGCGGCACGGGATGGACGCATGCTTCATGGCCAAGCCGTTCGCCGAGCGCGCGGGATCGGGGATGCACCTTCATGTGAGCGTGAACGACGCGGAGGGGCGCAACATCTTCGCGTCCGAGGCACCCGAGGGCGGGCCGTTGCTGGCGAATGCGGTGGGAGGAATGCGCGATACGCTGGGCGACGCGATGGCGATCTTCGCGCCCAACGCGAACAGCTACCGGCGGTTTCGCGCGAACAGCTATGCGCCCGTGTCGCCTACGTGGGGCGTGGACAACCGCACGGTCTCGCTGCGCGTGCCCGCAGGCGCGCCGGCCACGCGCCACGTGGAGCACCGAGTCTGCGGGGCGGACGCAAACCCGTATCTGGCGTTGGCCGCGTTGCTGGCAGGCGTGCACCACGGCCTCAAGCAACGGATCGATCCCGGCCAGCCCGTGGTGGGCGATGGCTATGCGGCGGCCGCACAATCGGGCGTGCGGTTGCCCGCCAACTGGTTCGCAGCGGTCGATGCGTTCGCGGCCTCGCGCGTAATGGCGGACTATCTGGGCGCGCGCTTTGTGAAGATGTTCACCAGCGTCAAACGCACCGAACAGGACCGCTATTTCGCGCACGTTCCGCCGCTCGATTACGACTGGTATCTGCGTGAGGCGTGACGGGTTCTCGCGGCGCGGGTTGCTCGCCGGGCTGGGTGGGGCGGTCGCGGCGGGGCTGACACTCGGCGGATGTGCGGGTCGGGCGACGCCGGGGCCGAACGGGGAGGAGCAGCGCCTCAATCTCTATAACTGGGACACCTACACCGGGAAGACGACGCTCGCAGACTTCCGCCACGCGACGGGCATCGACGTCCACATGAGCCTCTTCGGTAACAACGACGAACTGTTCGCCAAGCTGCGTGCGGGCAATCCGGGCTTTGACGTGATCGTGCCCTCGAACGAGTTCGTCACGCGCTTCCGTATTTCGGACCTGCTGCTGCCGATCGACCATGCGAAGCTGCGGAACTTCGCCAACCTCGCGCCCGCGTTCCAGACCGCGCCGTTCGATCCCGGGCGGCGCTGGTCGATCCCCTACACCTGGCTCGTGCTGGGGCTGGGCTACCGCAAATCGAAGATGGACGGCGTGCCCGATAGCTGGAAGTGGGTGTTCGATTCACCGCGCTATGCGGGGCGCATCGGGCTGTTCTCCGAGGCCGACGATCTGATCCGGCTCGGCGCCAAATATCTGGGGCATTCGGTCAATCATGTCTCGCCCGCCGTCACCCGACAGGTAACGAACATGCTGATCCGCCAGAAGCAATATGTGAAGGTGTTCCACCACGACGAGGGGCAGGACTTGCTGGCGGCGGGCGATATCGATCTGGTCGTCGAGTATAATGGCGATATCGCGCAAGTGATGGCGGACGATCCCGATCTGGGCTTCGTGGTCCCGCGCGAGGGCACGCTGATCAATTCGGACTGCCTGTGCATTCCGCGCGGCGCGCCACGGCCGGACAATGCGCATCGCTTCATCGACTTCCTGCTCGATGCACACAACAGCGCGGAGATTTCGAAGACGATCCGCTATCCCACCCCCAACGCCGCCGCGCTCGCGCTGATGCCCGCCGACTACCGCGACCACCGCGCGATCTTCCCGCCCGCCGACCGGATGGCGCGCTCCGAATACGGCGATTTCGAGGGGATGCGCCGCGCGCAGGTGGTCGACGAGGCGGTGACCGAGATTATGGCGGCATGAGCCAGAACTGGCGCGCCGCGCGCGGGCCGTTCGGTGTGCTGGCGACGCCGCCAATACTGTGGCTGGCGCTGTTCTTCCTCGTGCCGCTGGCGATCATCTGGGGGTATAGTTTTGGCGAGAACCAATCTCTGACGCAGATCGCGGTCGATGGCACCTTCGCCAACTACGTGCGTGCGCTGAACCCGCTGTATCTGTCGATCCTGGCAAAGTCGCTGTGGTTTGCGGGACTGACCACGGTGGCTTGCCTCATCGTGGGATTCCCGGTGGCGGTGGCGATCACCTTCGCACCCGCGCGGGCGAAAGCGTGGCTGCTGCTGCTTGTGATGCTGCCTTTCTGGACCAACTTGCTGATCCGCACCTACGCGCTGATGGCGGTGCTGCGGACCGAGGGGTATATCAATCTCACGCTCGGCGCGCTGTGGAACGCGGTGGTGCGTCCGTTCGGCGCGGGGGCGTTCGTGCCGCTCGATCTGCTGCATAACAACTTCGCCGTGGTCTTCGGGCTGGTCTATGTGCAACTGCCCTTCATGGTGCTGCCGCTCTATTCGGCATTGGACCGGCTCGATCGTTCGCTGATCGAGGCGAGCCTGGACCTGGGCGCGGGCCATCTCGCCACCTTCGCGCGCGTGGTGGTGCCGCTCGCGCTGCCGGGGATCGTCTCGGGGGTGATCGTCACCTTCATCCCGTCTTTGGGCGCGTATCTGACGCCCGATCTGCTTGGCGGCACATCGAGCATGATGGTCGCAAACGTCATCGAGCGACAGTTCAAGAGCGCCAACGACTGGCCCTTCGGAGCGGCGCTCTCGTTCCTGCTGCTGTATCTGACTTTCGCGGCGATGGGGTTGCAGGCGGTGCTGGCGCGGCAAAAGGCGCTCGCATGAGCGCGCCCGGTCCGCTCGAATATCTCCGTCGGTGGCCGCTGCGGCTGTGGCTGATCGCGGTGGCGGCGTTCCTGTACGTGCCGCTGATCGCGCTGATTGTATTCAGCTTCAACGACAGCAAGCGCACAATTCTGTGGAAGGGCTTCACGCTCGGCTGGTACGCGAAGCTCTTCGCGGACACCGATCTGCTGGCCGCGTTCGCCAACAGCCTCGCGATCGCGGCGATCTCGACGCTGATCAGCACACTGCTCGGCACGCTGACCGCGCTGCTGCTATGGCGCTTCCGCTTTCCGCTCAAGGCCGCGCTCGAAGGCGCGCTGGCGCTGCCGATCGTGGTGCCCGAAATCTGCCTCGGCGTCGCGTTCCTCGTGTTCTTCACCACCGTGCTGCCCTGGCCGCCCGAACTCCCTTGGCCGCTCAACCTCGGCGCGATCGCGATCGCGCATGTGAGCTTCAGCTTCAGCTTCGTCGCGCTCGTGGTGCGCGCCCGCCTCGCCTCGTTCGACCGCGCGCTCGAGGATGCGGCGCGCGATCTGGGGGCGGGCGAGTGGGCGATCTTGCGTGATATTCTTGTGCCGCACATGCGCCCGGGGTTGATCGCGGGCGCGCTGCTCGCCTTCACGCTCAGCCTCGACGATTTCGTGATCACCTTCTTCACCAGCGGACCGGACACGACCACCTTCCCTGTCAAGGTCTATTCGATGGTGCGCTTCTCGGTGACGCCGGAGGTGAACGCCGCCTCGACGCTGCTGATCGTGGTGACGGTGGGGCTGACTGCGCTCGCACTCCGGATGCAGGGCACCGATCTGGTCAAGGCGCAGGCAGCGGCGTGAGCGGGCCGATCATCCGCTTCGAGAGTGTCACCAAACGCTACGGCCCGGTCTTGGCGGTGGACAATGTCAGCCTCGACGTGGCCGAGGGCGAGTTCTTCGCGCTGCTCGGCCCGTCGGGCTGCGGGAAGACCACGCTGCTGCGGATGCTCGCCGGGTTCGAGGTGCCGAGCGAGGGCCGGATCCTGATCGACGGGCAGGATGTCAGCCGCACGCCCCCCAACCGCCGCCCGGTCAACATGGTGTTCCAGAACTACGCGGTGTTCCCGCACATGAGCGTGAGCGATAATGTGGGCTACGGGCTGCGCATGGGCGGCGTGGGCGCGGCCGAGCGCGCACGGCGGGTGGACGAGGCGCTGGCGCTGGTCAAGCTCGACGGGCTGGGCGCGCGCAAGCCCGATCAGCTTTCGGGCGGGCAGCGGCAGCGCGTGGCGCTGGCGCGCGCGCTGGTCAAACGGCCGCGCGTGCTGTTGCTCGACGAGCCGCTGAGCGCGCTCGACGCGAAGCTGCGCGACGCGATGCGGTCCGAACTGACCGCGCTCCAGGACGAGGTGGGGATCACCTTCGTACTGGTGACGCACGATCAGGACGAGGCGCTGGCGATGGCGGGGCGCTGTGCGGTGATGAACCGAGGGATGCTGCAACAAGTAGCCACCCCGTCCGACCTCTACGAATTCCCCAACTCGCGCTTTGTCGCGGACTTCATCGGCTCGGTGAACCTGTTCGAGGGGCGGCTGGTGGTCGACGAGCCGGGGCGCGCGATCGTGGCCTGCCCCGAGCTGGCCGCGCCGGTGTTCCTCGATCACGGCGTTACCGGCGGCACGGGTACGACGCTGTGGCTGGCGATCCGCCCCGAGAAGATCGTGCTCTCCAAACGCGGCGACGGGCCGCCGCCGCCGCTGCTCGATGATGGCGAGACACCGTCGGGGCACAATGTCGCGCAGGGAACGATCCGCGCGGTGAGTTACCTCGGCAGCGAATCGGTGTATGAAGTTGTGATCACAGAAGGACGGCGCGTGCGCGCGCTGCGATCCAACCTCACCCGCTGGGACCAGGAGGAGCTGCGCATGAACGATCCCGTCTGGCTGCGCTGGCATAGCTGCTCGCCCGCAGTGCTGCTGTCGTGAGGCCGGTGCTGGGCATCATGTGCTGCAATCGGACGGTCGGCGTAGAGAGCGCGCAGGCGGTGATGAACCGTTATGCCACCGCCGCGATGCGCCATGCCGATGCGGCCGCGCTGCTGGTTCCCGCAATGCCCGAGCTGATGCGGGCGGACGAGGTGGCGGGCCGACTCGACGGGCTGCTGCTGACCGGAAGCCCTTCCAATGTGGAGCCCGTGCGCTACGGCGACGGTGCGGCGGGCGACGGGCCGTTCGATCCGCCGCGCGATGCGATGACGAAGGCGCTGGTCGATGCGATGCTCGCGCTCGGGCGGCCAGTCTTCGGCGTCTGCCGGGGGTTCCAGGAGCTGAACGTGGCGTTTGGCGGCACGCTGCGCCGCGATTTGGGGTCGACCCCTCTGCCCCACCACGCCCCCGACGACGTGCGGTTCGACGCGATGTTCGCGCACGAACATCCGGTCGCGCTGGCTCCCGGCGGCATCCTCGCGCGCGCGTTCGGACGCGAGGCGCTGACGGTGAACTCGGTGCACTTTCAGGGGGTGGACCGCCTCGCCCCCGGCCTGACCGCCGAAGCCTACGCCCCGGACGGCGTGGTCGAGGCGGTGTCCGCCCAAATTAACGGCGCGCCCATCCTCGCAGTCCAGTGGCACCCCGAATGGGACACCGACTCGCGCCCCGACAGCCAGACCTTCTTCCACCTGCTCGGCCGCGCGCTGCGTGGCGATCCCCTCACGACCGGAACCCACCCATGAGCGCGCCACTACGCAATTACGATATCGCCGAACTGCGGCGTCTGGACGTCGCCCACCACCTCCCCGCGCAGCAGGATTACGCGCTGATCCGCGACATGGGCGGTAGCCGCGTGATCGTGCGCGCAGAGGGATCGACCATCCACGATGGCGACGGCAACGCCATCCTCGACGGGATGGCCGGACTGTGGTGCGTCAACGTCGGCTACGGGCGCGAACGGCTGGCGAAAGCGGCCTACGACCAGATGCTCGAGCTGCCCTTCTACAACACCTTCTTCAAGACCGTGACGCCGCCCGCCGTGCGCCTTGCCGCCAAGCTGTCCGAACTGCTCGGCGGGCATTTCAGCCATGTGTTCTTCAACAGCAGCGGCTCCGAGGCGATCGATACGCTCATTCGCATCGCGCGCTATTACTGGCAGGCGAAGGGGGAGCCGCAGCGGACCGTGATCATTGCGCGCAAGAACGCCTACCACGGCTCCACCATCGCGGGCGCATCGCTCGGCGGGATGAACTACATGCACGCGCAGGGCGGGCCGTGGCTGCCCGATATCGAACATGTGATGCAGCCCTACGCGTTCAACCATGGCTTCGGCGAGGACGAGGACGCGTTCGCCGAGCGCGCCGCCGCCGCGTTGGAGGAGCGTATCCTCGCGGTCGGCCCCAAGCGCGTGGCCGCGTTCATTGGCGAGCCGGTGCAGGGAGCGGGCGGCGTCATCATCCCGCCGCGCGGATACTGGCCGCGCGTGGAAGCGATCTGCCGGAAATACGGCATCCTGTTGTGCTGTGACGAGGTGATCTGCGGCTTCGGGCGGCTGGGATCGTGGTTCGGACACCAGCATTACGGCATCACGCCCGATCTGGTGACGATGGCGAAGGGTCTGTCCTCGGGATACATCCCCATCAGCGCGGTTGGCGTGGCGGACTTCATCGTGGACGCGATGCGCGCGCAGAACACCGATTTCACGCACGGCTACACCTATTCGGGCCACCCGACCGCCGCCGCCGTGGCGTTGGAGAACATCGCGATCATCGAGGAGGAGGGGCTGGTCGAGCGGACGCGCGACGTCTCCGGGCCACATCTCGCGCGTCGCCTCGCCGAACTCGCGCAGCATCCGCTCGTGGGCGAAGCCCGTTCGCTCGGCCTGATCGGCGCGGTCGAGATCGTGGCGGAGAAGGGCACCAACCGGCGCTTCGCCGAGAGCGGGATCGGCCATATCGTGCGCGATATCTGCATCGAGCGTGGGCTGATGGTGCGTGCGGTGCGCGATTCGATCGTGATGAGCCCGCCGTTGATCATCACACCCACCGAAATCGACCGGATGGTGGACATCATCGCGGGAGCGCTGGACACTGCAGCGCCGCTGCTGCGCGCGCTCTAGGTGAAGCTGCCCTGGATCAGCAGGCCCATGCCGTCGGCGATATCGGCTGTGATTGCAGATCGGAGGGCAGCAGCGTCGCGCGCGGCGATTGCGTCGAGCGCGGCGCGGTGCTGATCCACAAGGCCGCTCGTGCCGTAGCGGCCGTAGACCGTGCGCATGAACGGGCCGAACTGGAGCCACAAGGATTCGATCGCGCGGTTCAGGATCGGTCGCCCGTTCGCCCGGTAGATGCCGAAATGGAACCCGTGATTGGCCTCCATGTAGCCGATGGTGTCGCCACATCCCATCGCGCGGTCGAGGGCGGCGTCGGTCGCTTCGAGCGTCTTCAGCAGCGCGGCGTCGATGTTCGGCAGCGCGGTCGCGGCGGCAGCAGGTTCGAGCAACAGACGGCAATCGAGCAAATCCTGAAAGCGTTCCGAGGTCATCGCGGGCACTTCGATGCGGCGCTTCGATCGGATTGCGATCGCGCCCTCGGCCGCAAGGCGGCTGAGCGCATCGCGCACCGGCATCTGGCTCACCCCCATTTCCAGCGCCAGCCCGCGCGTGGAGAGGCCGACGCCGGGCAGGATCTTGCCGGTAATCATTCGGCGGCGAAGCTCCTCGTACACGGTCGCGTGGAGCGCTCTTACGGGAGTCGGATCGAGATTGGACGGATCGGCCATCGCGGCTGCTATCACACACGCCACGTCGGGCCGCCATGGTGAACGACGGGCTCGATATGTCCCGCTCGTGGTACGCCGCGACCGCACAGCCCGCGCCCGCGCCCGCGCATCCGCCGCTGGTTGGCATGGCGGACGCCGATGTGGTGATCATCGGGGGTGGCGCTACGGGTCTCTCGGCGGCGCTGCATGCGGCGCGCGCGGGGGGGCGCGTGGTGCTGCTCGAAGGCGGGCGGATCGGCTGGGGCGCTTCGGGGCGCAACGGGGGGCAGATCATCCCGGGCCTTCGCAAGGGCGCGGTCGAACTGGCGCAGGCTTATGGCCGAGAGCGCGCACGCGCGCTGTTCGATCTGGCGCTCGAAGCGCGCGCGCTCGTGCTCAAACTGATCGACGATTATGCGATCGACTGCGATCTCCGGCTGAGCGGGCACCTGATGGGCGCGGTGAAGCCAACGCAGATGCGCGATTTCGAGGCCGAAGTGTGCGCGCTGAGCGAGGTGATGGGTTACCAGGACGCGCACGTGCTGGGTGCGGCCGACGCGCGCGCGCAAGTGGACACGCCCTATCACGGTGCCCTGACTGACCGGCAGGGCGGCCATTTCCATACGCTCAACTACACGCTCGGCCTCGCGCGCGCGGCCGCGAGCGAGGGCGCGGTGCTGCATGAAGGATCGCCCGCGCTCGCGCTGACTCGCGGTGGCGGCGGAGTGACCGTTCATACGGCGGCGGGCACGGTGCGGGCGAAGGCGGCGTTGCTTGCGGGGGACGCGCTGCTCGAAGGCGTGGACGCGCGCGTCAACGGGCGGATCATGCCGGTCGCAAATTATCTGGTGACGACCGCGCCGCTGGCGCATGCTGCGCAACTGATCGCCAACGACATGGCGGTTTCCGACGCGCGCTTCGTAGTCAACTATTATCGGCGGACTGCGGACAATCGGCTGATGTTCGGTGGTGGCGAGCGCTATACCCGAAGGGCACCCGCCGACATCGCAGCGTTCGTGCGGCCGTTTCTCGAGCGGACCTTTCCCCAGCTAGCCGGCGTCGAACTGACCCATGCGTGGGGTGGCCTCGTCTCGATCACGATGAACCGCCTGCCCGATATCGGCCGCGACGGGCCGGTGCTGTGGGCGCACGGCTATTCGGGCCAGGGCGCGATCCTCTCCACGCTCGGCGGTCAGCTGATGGCAGAGGCCGCGCTTGGCAGCAGCACCCGCCTCGACACCTTCGCGGGCATCGCGCCCGGCGCTTTTCCCGGAGGCCGTGCGTTGCGCGGGCCGCTGCATGTGCTGGGCATGCTCTGGTATGCGATGCGCGACAGACTGGGGTGACGATGGACGACCGTGATCTGGGCATGCGCCGCGCGATCGACCGGCGCGATTTCCTGCAGGGGACGCTGCTCGGGGTGGGCGCGGGCGCGCTTGGCGGCGCGGCGGCGGCGCAGTGGCCGCAGGACACCCCCGGCTATTATCCGCCCGCACGTCACGGCCTGCGCGGAAGCCATGCGGGATCGTTCGAGGCCGCGCACGCGCTGCGCGACGGCGGCGCGCCTGGCACTGCGGAGGAGACGGGCGAGGACTATGATCTGATCGTGGTCGGAGCGGGCATCAGCGGGCTGTCGGCGGCGTATTTCTGGCGCACTGCGCATCCGGACGCGCGCGTGCTGATCCTCGACAATCACGACGATTTCGGCGGCCACGCCAAGCGCAACGAATATATGCTCGGGGGCAAGCTGCACCTGATGAACGGCGGAACGATGCTGATCGATAGCCCGCGGCCGTACAGCAAGGTCGCGGGTGGGCTGCTGAAATCGCTCGGCATCGATCCGGTGACGCTCAGCCGGGACTGCGTGCGGCCGCAAATCTACGAGGGTCTGGGCCACGGTGTGTTCTTCGACAAGGCGACGTTCGGAACCGACCGGCTCGTCGCGGGGCTGCCTTCGAAGTGGCACGACGATGACGCCGCAGGAACCTCGCCGCAGCGCGCGGGGTGGGCGGCGTTTCTGGCCCGCACGCCGCTGAACGACGTGGTGAAGCGCGACGTGCTGCGAATCGAGACCGGAACGCAGGACTATCTGCCGGGGCTGAGCGACGCGCAGAAGGTCGATCGGCTCTCGCGCATCAGCTACCGCGATTATCTGGTGAACATAGCCCATGTGTCGCCCGCGACGATCCCGTTCTACCAGTCGCGCACGCACGGCGAATGGGCGGTGGGGATCGACGCGGTCTCCGCGCTCGATTGCTGGGGGTTCGGCCAGCCGGGGTTCGACGGAGTCGGGCTGAAGCGCCACGCCTACCCGCGCATGAGCTTCACGCCGCGGGGCTATATCTAGGGCGGATCGGACACCTTCCACTTTCCCGACGGCAACGCGACGATCGCGCGGCTGCTCGTGCGATCGCTGGTGCCCGGTACGATCCCCGGCGCGGACGCGCGCGACGTGGTGACCGCGCGCGCGGACTATTCGCGGCTGGACCGGGTGGCGAACGCGGTCCGCATCCGGCTTTCGAGCACGGTGCTCGGGGCGCGGCACGAGGGTGATCCGGGCACGGCGGGGGCGGTGCGCGTCACCTATGCCCGCAGCGGACGCGTGTTCGCTGCGCGCGGACGAGCGGTGGTGCTCGCGGGGTGGAACGCGATGATCCCCTATCTCGCCCCCGAACTGCCCGAGCGGCAGAAGGCGGCATTGAACGAACTGGTGAAGGCCCCGCTCGTCTACACCACCGTCGCGCTGCGCAACTGGGAGGCGTTCCACAAGCTTGGCATCTCGGCTGTGCAAGCTCCCGGAGCCTATCATTCGAGTATGTTGCTGAACTGGCCGGTGGACGTGGGCACCTATACTGCCGAGCGTGATCCCTCGAAGCCGATCCTGCTGTTCATGGAGCGCACCCCGTGCGCGCCGGGGTCGCCCGAACTCGATCAAAACCGCGCGGGCCGTGCCGAACTGCTGGCGACTACGTTCCCGACGCTCGAGCGCGACGTGCGCGCGCAGCTGGCGGCGACGCTGTCGGGCGGCGGCTTCGATCCCGCCCGCGACATCACCGGGCTGACAATCAACCGCTGGCCGCACGGCTATGCGCCTGAATATAATTATCTCTGGCAGCCCGACCTGCCCGAGGACGAGCAGCCGCACGTGATCGGCCGAGCGCGCTTCGGCCGGATCGCGATCGCCAATTCGGACGCGGGCGGCGGGGCCTATACCGATGTGGCGATCGACCAGGCGTGGCGCGCGGTGAACGAACTTGCGTGAATGTTGTTCGCCAGAGACGCACCCTGACCGCGACCAAATAGCCACGCCGTGCGCCGATTGTGATCACAGCCTCTTGACGGACCGATACGGGGCGGCGGATCGTCGACGCTGCAACGGTCGAGGGACGGGTGTTATGCTGGACGGTCGCGGACGTTCGATCTGGTTGTGCGGTGCGGCGGCCGTGCTTGCGTTCACGGCCACCGCCTCGGCGCAGCAGGTTGCTCCCGGCGGTGCGAGCCCGCCCGGGGACCGCAGCGCCGCGCCCGGCGTCGCCGCTCCGCAGGAAATCATCGTCACCGCGACACGGAAGTCCGAACGCCTCAGTCGCGTCCCACTCAGCATCAGTGCATTCACCGATGCCAAGCTTGAAGTTCTCGGCATCAAATCCTTCGCCGAAGTGGTGCGCTTCACCCCGGGCGTACAGTTCGATCCCGAACGCAAGGATATCGCGATCCGCGGCGTCAGCAGCCAGGCGGGCACCGGCACCACGGGCATCTACATCGACGACACACCGATCCAGGTCCGCGCGCTCGGCCTCAACGCCAACAACACCCAGCCGCTCGTCTTCGATCTCGATCGGGTGGAAGTGCTGCGCGGCCCGCAGGGCACGCTGTTCGGCGCGGGTTCGGAAGGCGGCACGGTGCGCTACATCACACCCCAGCCCGGCCTCGAAAAATACACCGGCTATTCGCGCGCCGAAGGCTCGTTCACCGAAAAGGGCTCGCCGAGTTACGAGGCGGGCGTGGCGATGGGCGGACCGATCGTCACCGACACGCTCGGCTTCCGCGCGTCCGCCTACTACCGGCACGATGGCGGCTACATCAACCGCGTCGACTATCAGACGCTCAAGTCGACCGAACGCGATGCCAATTACGCCAACACGCTCGCGCTGCGCGGCGCACTAGCGTGGAAGCTCGCGCCCAACATCACAGTCAACCCGGCGATTTTCTACCAGGATCGCTACCAGAACCAGAACGATCGCTACTGGATCGGCATCTCGGACCCCGGCAAGGGCCAGTTCTCCAACGGCACACCCGACAGGCAGGCGGACAAGGACACGTTCTACCTGCCCTCACTGCGCATCCAGGGTGATTTCGGCGGCATATCGGTGATCAGTAACACCAGCTATTTCAACCGCAAGGAAGTGGTGAACGGCTATTCGGGGACTTTGTATGATCTATCGCTGTTTCAGCAACTGCTGACCAACGACAATGGTGACGGCACGTTCGGCGCGAACTTCAACCTCGATCCCTATACCAACCCCACGCAGGCCGCCTCGGCGGCAGGCTACCCGCTGCTGACCGCGCAAGGCATCAACCTGCCGCAGTTCCCGACCTATCAGTCGCGTGTCTTCATCACCAACAAGCAGGAGAACTTCACGCAGGAACTGCGCGTGCAATCCAATAACGTCAACGCGCGCTTCACTTGGGTTGCGGGCGTGTTCTTCCAGGCGAACCGGCAATCGAGCACCGAGGAGATCAACGATCCGCTTTTCCCGCTACTGGTGCCCGTGCTCTTTGGTGGCACCTTCCTCGATTTTACCGAGGGGTTCGATCTGCTTCCCAACGGCGACAGCTACATCAACAACACGATCGGCAAGGACCGTCAGGTCGCCTTCTTCGGGGACGCGACATTTGCGATCACCCCCCGGCTCAAGATCACGGCAGGCGCGCGCTATTCGCTGACTTTGTTCAGTTTCCGCAACTACGCCGATGGTCCGCAGAACATCGGCTTCTCCGAAGGCACCGGCCGCAAGACCGAAAACCC
Source organism: Sphingomonadales bacterium (assembly GCA_038238915.1). Classification (GTDB taxonomy): domain Bacteria; phylum Pseudomonadota; class Alphaproteobacteria; order Sphingomonadales; family Sphingomonadaceae; genus JAVVHE01. The sequence continues at coordinate 9,122 of JBBSFH010000002.1, read as the reverse complement.
GTTCACCCCCAAGGTGGGATTGAGTTTCCAGGCCACGCCCGACAATCTGTTCTACACCACGGCCTCCAAGGGCTTCCGTATCGGCGGCGCGAACCCGCCATTCCCACAATCGCTATGCCAAGCCGATCTCGACGCACTCGGGCTAAAGACAGTACCCGCCAGCTATAATTCGGACAGCGTGTGGAATTACGAGATCGGCTCCAAGAACAAGTTTTTCAACCGCCGCGTGACGTTTGCGGGAAGCGTCTACCATCTGGACTGGAGCAATATCCAGCAGGCCAACTACCTGACCTCGTGCGGCTTCCAGTACACCGGCAACCTAGGCACCGTCCACAGCGAGGGCTTCGATGCGCAGCTTCAGTTGGCGGTCGCACACGGGCTGAACGTCGACGTCGCGGTTGGCTACACGCGCGCGCGCTATTCGGTGACGACGCGCGCGGGCGACGCCAACTCGGCACCGATCAGCAACCAGGGCAACACGATCCCGGGCGTCTCGCCGTGGACGGTCACGCTTGGCGCGCAATATGATTTCAGGCTGGGCGCAGCGGACGCGTTCGCGCGCGGCGATTACGAGTTCGAGAGCCGCAACCCGTATCTGACCCCGATCCAGGATCTGCGTACCGGGGTCAACGATCCCGCGCTGGTCAATGATCCTTCCACCGCGCAGGTCAACATTCGCGCGGGCGTGACCGTGCGCAAGCTTCAACTGGAAATGTTCGTCAATAACCTGCTCGATACCAGCCCGCGCCTCGGCCTCAATCATCAGGATCAATACACGCTATTGTTCGAGGCGCAGACCTTCCGCCCCCGAACCTTCGGCCTGTCGCTGTCGCACCGCTACTGATCGCTGGCTCTCACACCTTGAGTAGCAGATGCTCGCGCTCCCACGACGAGATCACGTCCTGATACGCATCGAGTTCGGCCTGCTTGATCGCCACGAACGTATCGACGAACTCTTCGCCCAGATAAGGCCGCACCGGCTTGCAGTTCTGGAACCGGTCGAGCGCCTCGTACAGTGTGCGCGGCAGCGTGCGCGCCATCCGGTACGCAGAGCCTGTGATCCGGTCGCGCGGCTCATATTCTTCGACCATGCCGATATAGCCGCACAGTAAAGACGCGGCGATCGCAAGATATGGATTGCTGTCGGCCCCCGGCAGCCGGTTCTCGACGCGCCGGTCCTGCCCACCAGACAGAGGCACGCGCAGCCCGCAGGTGCGGTTATCCAGCCCCCACTGCACATTGATCGGCGCATCATGCACCGGCTTCATCCGCCGAAAACTATTCACGTTGGGCGCAAACAGCGGGCTGACCTGCGGCAACAGCTTCTGCAACCCGCCGATATAGCCGTGGAACAGATCGCTATCCTCGCCGTCCTGGCGCGCGAAGATGTTGCGGCCCTGCTTGTCCACGACGGACTGGTGCAGGTGCATCGCCGAACCCGGCTGATGCTGCATCGGCTTGGCCATGAAGGTCGCGTAGATGCCATGACGCAGCGCCACCTGGCGGATGACGCGCTTGAACAGCAGCACCTGGTCGGCAAGTTCGAGGGGATCGCCGTGCTGGAAGTTGATCTCGAGCTGGCCCGCGCCGCTTTCGTGGATCAGCGTATCGATCTCGAGCCGCGCCTTCTCCGCGAAGTCGTACAGCTCCTCGATCAGATCCTCGAACTCGTTGACCGCTTCCAGACCATAGGGTTCGGACGTGGTTTCGGCGCGGCCCGAGCGCCCGACCGGGGTTTGCAGCGGGAAATCGGGATCGGTATTCTTGGCGGTAAGAAAGAACTCGAGCTCGGGCGCGACCACGGGCACCCAGCCGCGCGCATCGAACGCCGCGATCACCTGCTTCAGGATGTGGCGCGGCGCGATCGCGAGCGCTTCGCCGGTGGAGTGATAGGCGTCGGTGATCACATAGGCGGTGGGCGTCGTGTAGCCGGGTGCGATGCGGATCGTGCTTGGATCGGGCACGAGCACGACATCGGGATCGGTCAGCGAGAGCGCAGCGTCTTCGGGATAGTCCCCGGTGACGGTGACGCTGAAAATCGAGGATGGAATGCGCAGCGACTTGTCGTCCACCATGCGCAGGAACTTGGGCGCGGGGACCACCTTGCCGCGGATGATCCCGTTCATGTCGGGCACGATGCACTCGACCTCGGCGATGCCGTTGTGCTTGATCCAGTGCGCAATATTGTCTTGGGTCACGGTGGTCGCTTCGCTCATGGCGCGTCTCCTCGGGTCGGGGCGGGCGGGGGCGGTCCGCGCCCGCTAATCGCCGCCGGGGAGGATAAACGGCATGGGATCGCTGCCTGGCCGTAGCGCCGCGCGCTCCGCAGGGGTGCAGGCACGCACCACTGCCGGGTGGGGGCTATGTTCGGGTGCGGGCTGCATCCTCGCACTGTGCGCCTGCCCAACTGCGATCACAAGCGGGCGAACGGGCCTATTGCTCGCGGCTTCCGCCGGATCGGCGCTCCCCGCGCATTGGCAGTGGCCTCAAAGTCCGAGGCAGATGTATTTCATCTCCAGATAATCCTCGATGCCATGCCGCGATCCCTCGCGCCCCAGCCCGGACATCTTGACGCCGCCAAACGGTGCCACCTCGGTCGAGATGATCCCGGTGTTGACGCCGACGATCCCCGCTTCGATCGCCTCGGCCACGCGCCAGACGCGCCCCAGATCGCGCGCGTAGAAATAGGCGGCGAGCCCGAACTCGCTGGCGTTGGCGAGCGCAATCGCCTCCGCTTCGGTCTCGAAGCGGATCACGGGGGCAAGCGGACCGAAGGTCTCCTCGCACGTCACCATCATGTCGGTGGTGACGCCGGTGATGACCGTGGGCGTATAGAAGCGGCCGCCGCGCGTGTGCCGCCCGCCGCCCGTCAGCACGCGCGCGCCCTTGGCGATTGCGTCCGCGATGTGCGCGTCCACCTTGGCGACTGCCGCATCGTCGATCAGCGGGCCAACCTGCACACCCTCCTCGTCGCCCGCGCCAACCTTCAGCGCCGCGACACGCGCGACGAAGCGCTCGACGAAGGCATCGTGGACACCCGCCTGCACGTAAATGCGGTTCGCGCACACGCAGGTCTGACCGGCGTTCCTGAACTTGCACAGGATCGCACCCTCGACTGCGGCGTCGATGTCCGCATCGTCGAACACCAGGAACGGCGCGTTGCCGCCAAGTTCGAGGCTGAGTTTCTTGATGGTGGGCGCGGACTGCGCCATCAGCAGCGCGCCCGTCGCGGTCGATCCGGTGAAGCTGAGCTTGGCCACGTCCCGGCTCGCGGTCAGCACGCCGCCGATCGCTCGCGCATTGCCGGTGACGATGTTGAGCAGCCCCGGGGGCAGCCCTGCCTCCTGCGCGATGACACCAAGCGCCAGCGCGCTGAACGGCGTTTGCGCGGCGGGTTTGACCACGCACGCGCAACCTGCCGCCAGCGCGGGGCCGATCTTGCGCGTGATCATCGCGGCGGGGAAATTCCACGGCGTGATCGCTGCGACCACGCCGATCGGCTGGCGGATCACGATCAGCCGCTTGTCCGGCAGATGGCCAGGGATCGTCTCGCCATAGACGCGCTTGGCCTCTTCGCCGAACCATTCGAGGAAGGACGCCGCATAGGCGATCTCGCCGCGCGCCTCGGCCAAGGGCTTGCCCTGCTCGGCAGTGAGGAGCCGCGCGAGCGGTTCCTGATACTCGATCATCAGATCGGCGAAGCGACGCAGCACGGTCGCGCGCGTCTTCGCGGTCGCCGCCGCCCACGCGGGCATGGCGGCGCGCGCGGCGGCGATCGCGTTCCCGGTTTCCGCTTCGCCAAGATCGGGCACGCGGCCGATGATTGCACCGGTCGCGGGATCGTCCACGCTGATCCAGCGTTCCCCGGTGACCCAATTGCCTCCGATCAGGCAGGCTTCACGCTTCAGGTCCATCAGTCTTCCTCAACGCGCGCGGGTGGTGCCGCGCTGCACCCCGCTAACCCGGCGCGACGCCAAGGATCAATGCAAGCGATCAGTTGCTGATCACCAGCACCTCGAACGAGCCCGGGATGGCCTGCGGACGGCCGGTCGCGCCCTCGGGATAGCGCGCTGCGGGAAGATAGACGTTGCCGGTCGCGGGATCGATCGCCCCGGTTCGCGCACCCTTCTGCGTGGCGACGCTATCGATCTTGCGCGGCGTCGCCGAACTCGTGTCGAACACCGCCAGCGTCGCGTTGCCGCCCGAGGGGATATACGCCCGGTCGCGTGCGGCATCGTACAGCACGGCATCGGGCCCCTCGCCGATGGCGACATCGGGGAGTTGCTTGAAATTGGCTGCGGTCACCAGCTTGGCAACACCGTTCGCGCACGATGCGATCAGTGTGCCCTGCTTGGTCAGCGCCAGCCCGCTCGGCTCCTCGCACGCGGTCAGCTTCACGCGCCGCGTCACCGCGCGCTTCGCTACATCGATCGCCACGATCTCGGCCTTGTCTTCCACGTTCACGTACACATGGCCCTTGCCGTCGGCGGCAGCGTATTCGAGCTTGCCGCCCACATTTACCGTCCCCACCGCCTTCATCTTCGCGGGATCGATCAGCGTCACCGTTCCATCGTCCCCGTTCATCACGTAGGCGAGCTTGGTGGACGCATCGTAGATTGCGGCGTCGGGCTTCTTGCCCGTACCGATCTGCGCCTTCACCGCGCCGGTTGCGGCATCGAAGATCGTTGCGGTGTTGGTGGTGCCGTTGGTGCTCATCCCCATGCCCGTGCCTGGCAGGATGAAGGCCGCATGCACGCGCTGACCGGGCACGAACGCAGCGTTGACCGCCCCCGTCGCCAGATCGATCGTCTGCACCGCGTTGGACCGTGCAACGAACAGCCGGTTCCCCTCCGCGTCCGCGCTCGCATAATCCCAGCCACCGTCGGGCCCGGCAATGCGCTTGGTGATCGACATCGCGTTCGCCGAAGTGACGGCGAGCGCGAGGGCGACGACGCTGAGGAGGGGGGTCTTCATACGGGATTCCTTATCGGTGGCGGCAAAGCGATGCGTTACTGCAGGCCGAATATGTCGCCAACCTGAAACGCGCTCGGCTGGCGATCGGCGCGGCCGGTTAGAAGTGGAAGCGCAACCCCGCTTCGTAACTGACATCGTAGAATTCACGCTGGACCGGGCGATTCTGGAAGCCCTCGTAATAGCGCAGCGCGCCATCCGTCAGGTTCTTGGCGGTGAAATAAAGGGTTGCATGCGGATTAACCGTGTAGCTCGCGGACAGATCGACCTGGGTCTTATCGTCGGTGAAAATGTCCGCGCCGGTCGCGCCGCCGACTCCGAAGATCGATGGGCTAACATTCTGCGCGCTTATGCGAACTATGACTCCGTGCGCTTCGTAGAAGCCTGCCACGTTCCACGTGAGTTCGGACGTGCCGGGGAGGCGCGAGAATTCGTCGATGGTGCCCGAAGTGTTGAGATCGCGGATTTTAATCCGACTATCGACGTAAGTCACGTTTCCGCTAAATCCCAATCCACTTAACAGTCCAGGAAGGAAGGTAAATCTCTGGACATACTCGGCTTCCACGCCGCGCGCGTAACTGTTGGCGACGTTCGCGAAGCTGCTTACGGTGAACGGCGTGCCGTCTCCCAGATAGTTCACGTTACGCTGAACGCGCCGCAGTGAGTAATTCTCGAATTCCTTGTCGAAAAATCCGACCGAAATTATACCCGAGTGTGGCAAATAATATTCAGCGGTAACATCGAAAGAATTCGCGGTAGTGGGCTTCAAATCGGGGTTGCCGACATTGACCGTTCGAGCCCCCACATCAACCGAAGGACCGGACTTCAGCTGGAGAAAGCCGGGTCGGCTTATCCCAGTCGAATAGGTCACGCGTGCAATAAGCTTGTCGGTAAAATCATAGCGAAGCTGGACCGTTGGGAAAACATCCGTGTAGCTGGATTTGCGCGAAGTATCCGACAGCGTAGGCGGCGATGTGCGATCCGGAGTTGTCACGTTTATGCCACGATAGGTGCCATCGGTATTTTCCACACGTAGGCCTGCAAGGACACCCAACTTGCCAAACGTACCACGATACTCAAAATATCCCGCGTACACATTTTCGGTATCGTTGAAGAAGTTACGAGCATCTCGGGCAGCCGTGCCGCGCCTACCGTTCACGTTTGTAATCGGAAAGAGACTAGGGTTGCCCTGGAACAGGGCCCGTATTTTGAGGTAGTCGGGCGAATAGCCGATCGCATACGTGTTGTTGTAGAAATTATTATACGGCCCTCCCCCTAGCACCTGGGTCAGCGGTGTCGCGGGAGTGCCGTAATTGGTGTTGTTCGTCGTATCCCGCTTGTCGCGTAGCCGCAGTTTGCCGCCCACCTTGATGCTCTCGTCCGTCCCGAGCAGACGGATCGGCACGGTCACATCGATCCGGCCCGCATATTCGGCGTCATGCGCACCCTCGGTAGTATTGCGGAAGCTGGTGAGCGTGTACTGCGTCGGATCACCTGGGTTGAAGCCGATCGGCGTGAGCGATGGCAAGCCATCGATCCCTCCAGCTGTATTGTAGTTGACCGTAAACGCGGGGGCAGAGGTGTCGAAGCCGCTATTGAAGTCGTAATCGCGGTGATAGGTGGCAGACGTATAAGATCCCTGGTAGTCCAGAATTACCTTACCGAGATCGTTATGCCCACCGATCGCAGTCACGAAATTGATTGCGGTCTCCTGCTCGTCGCGCAACGATAAAGCTGCAGCAGCTTGCGGTGCAGAGTAGATATTATTTATCCCGGTAAGTGTATCACCATTCGCGTCCGCGCCAAGGTTGCTGTAATTGAGGATCTGACGGTTCACCCGCTCGGTATAGCCAGCGTCGTCTGCGCGGATGTAGTAGTGGCTTTGCGGCGTAGGATTGTAGGTGAGTTCCCCGCCGAAGCCGAACCTGCGACGATTATAGTTATACCGTCGCAGATCGACAGCATCGAGCACCGTGTTCGTTCGCGTGATCGCATCTGCGTCGAGCGGCGCGGGCTCGACGTCGTCAAAGCCCCGACCATCTTCATGGTACGAGCCATCGAGAAGGATGCCGAACGCCTGGTTGGGGCCAAAGCGGGTCGCGGCGGTCAGCTCGCCGACGTAGACTCCTGCGTGTCCGTGCGCGACCTGGTAGCCGCCGCCGATCGTGCCCTCGACGAACGGCCGTTTGATCCCCTGCGCGGTGCGCGGGATGATGTCGACCGAACCGCCCAGGCCCTCAGCCTCCTGATCGGGCAATCCGGTTTTGCGCACCAGCAACTGATCAACCGCGCCGATGGGAATGGTATCGAGTTCGACCGCACGACCTCCGCCGCCAAACGACGTACCGCCTGGCTGTGTGTTCAGAAGCGTGACCCCGCCGAACTGCGTCCCGTTCAGATTACTGTCGATGCCGCGGATGACGACGAAGCGACCCTCGCCGGTATCGGCCGAAATCGACACGCCGGGAATGCGGCTGAGCGATTCGGCGGCGTTGAAATCGGGGTATTTGACGATGTCTTCGGCAGACTGGATGTTGATCAGATTGATCGCATTCTTCTGCTGTTCGCGCGACACCTCGTTGGTGCGGCGCCCGGTCACGATGATAGCCTCGGGCGCCGTGGTATCCGCCAACGCCACCTGGCTCACAGTCGCCGGGGCCGCGTCCTGCGCATGCGCTGATGCTGCAAGCGCGCTCGCGCTGGCGAGCATGAAGGCGTGAATCGTCGCTCTGGTCCGCATCGTCCGTTCTCCGCGTGGCTTCGCTAAACGGGCGGTTAACGAGGCTTTGCTACGGTTTGATGACGGCTTTGCAGGTTTTGCCTCCGACTGTTGCTGCGGTGCGGCACTCGCGCCGAAACGACCGCTGCGTCCGGCGATGGTATCCGGGAATTCAGGCGACGCGCGCCACCGCCGCCTCGTGCAGCGTCCGCCCCGTATAATCGGTGAATGCAACCGTCATGCGGTCGCCTGCGATCCGGTACGCGGTGAAACCCGATCGATCCGAGGCGAAGCGCGTCCCCTCGATCCTGCTCACCGGCCGCGTCTCGGATCCCGCGCCGGTGCACACATAGCTTACCGGACCAACCACGATGTGCTGCAGATCGTGATCGTGCCCGCTCAGATACGCCTGCACGCCGTGGCGCTCGAGGATCGGCTTCACATCCGCGATCAGTTCGGGGGTGGAGCCATGCCCGCTGCCGCCCGAAAACACCGGATGGTGGCCAGCCACGATCTTCCACTGCGCGCGCGAAGCCGCCAGCGCGCTATCAAGCCAGCGAAGCTGCGCTGGCACATCCTGCGATTCGACATTGAGGCGCAGCGCGTCATGCTCCTTGCGGCTATCGTAGCGCTTCACCATCGGCGAGGTGTCGATCACGAACAGGTCGAGGGTTTGCCCGTCCGGCGCAGCAAACGACTGGCGGAAATAACGCGCGGGCATCCGCCAGCGGTTGCTGGTCGCGGTATAATCCACCTGCGCCTGCGGCACGCCCCGATAATCGTGATTGCCCAGCGCCACATACCAGGGCGCTTGCAGCGAAGGTGCGAAGTAAACATCCTCGAAGCTCGTGCGCCACTGCGCATCGTGCACCGTCTGCACCCCGGCGTCGTAGAAATTGTCGCCCACCGATACGACAAAGCGGCTGCCGATCGTCGCCGCGGCCTCGCCCATGCGCATCGCAACATCGGACTGATGAGAACTGCCGTCGCGCCCCCAATCCCCCACCGCGAGGAAGGCAAACCCCTCGGGCGTGCGCACACGAGCCCGCGCGGCGAGTGGCGCGAGCGCGGCGGTCGCGGCGAAGCCCTTGATCAGCGTGCGGCGGGAGGTCGGGATTTCCAGCTTATCCATGAACGATCCTTGGCAAGGGCTTCGCACCCATAACCGCGAACGCCTTGCCGACAACAGTCGAGATCCGCGAGACGCCAATCGGCCGCAGTGACTTATATCGGATGTATAACGATCTGCGCGTCAAGTTGCCGCAATTTTTACGACTGTTAACCTGGAATCGTCGGGATATTTTACAGTCTGGAAAGTGTCATCGTGGTGAAACGGCAGTATCCCGCTAGAAATCTAGATTGGTCTGATTCTTGCACGTGACTCTGCGGGGCCGTCGGCAACCTCGCCGGAGATGGTCTGCCAATACCGGTT
>JBBSFH010000001.1:0-289699 GCA_038238915.1 Sphingomonadales bacterium | reverse complement strand
TCGTCGAGCGCTTCTTCAGCAAGCTCAAACACTTCCGTCGTATCGCAACCCGATACGACAAGCTCGCCGAAAACTTCCTCGCAATGGTCCAGCTCGCCTCAATGCGACTGTGGTTGCGAACTTATGAGTCTACGGACTAGTGCGCCAGCAGCGCCGCGCCACCTTCCCAGATCATCTTGCCCGCGACAACGACGATCGTCGCCAAGCCGACCCAGGCAATCCAGCGATAGCGTTCGATATATCGCGCGATCAGATTGGCGGCCAAACCCATCAGCGCGACCGACAGGACAAGCCCCGCCACGAGGATCGCGGGATGCTGACGCGCCGCACCCGCGACCGCTAGGACATTATCTAGGCTCATCGACACATCCGCAATCGCCACGCCGAACGCGGCCTGCGCGAAGCTGCGTGCGGGGGGGGCGATTGCCACGGAATTGTGGGGGCGCACAATGTCTAGCGCCATTTTCCAGGAAACATATATCAGTAACAGGCCGCCACCGAGAATCAGCCCCGGGCCAAGCGCGAGCAGCCAGGTGATTGCGAGCGCGAACACCACGCGCAACGCGAACGCAGCGCCAATCCCGACGAGGATCACGCGCTTGCGCCGCACTGGGTCCAGCCCTGCGGCGAGCGCGCCGATGACGATGGCATTATCTCCCGCGAGCGCAACATCGATCAGGACAACCTGAACAAACGCGGCGAGCGCGGCAGGGTTGGCGAATGCGGCTAAGTCCATACCCGGGGGGTTAGCCCGCGACTGCTGGAGATGTCACGCGGGGACTGGCGAGGCGCGTTGACGCCCGCAATGCCGTCGCGGGCAAATCGATTGCAGACGCAGTAGCAACTCAACGCGAGTTCGCATAGATACCGACCAGACGATACAAGTAATCACGTCCATCCATCACCGATTTCACACGAATATGTTCGTTCAGACCGTGTATGCCGCCGTAATCGAGCTCCTCGAAGATGCCGGGCACGCCGTACACGGGGATACCACGCGCAAAAAGGAAGATGCCGTCCGAAGCCCCGGTGCTCATCGTCGGGATAACAGGCACGCCGGGGAACATCTCGGCGGCGAGCTTGGTCGCGGGGCCGATCACGGCTGGATCGAGTGGCGGCGAGCCGGGCGTGGGGCGGATCGGCGGCACCAACGTCACCACGACTGCAGGATCGTTGATGGCTGCCTTGATCTTGCGCTGCACGTCGGTCACCGGTTCGCCCGGCGCGATGCGGCAGTTGATATTGGCGGTGGCGCGCTGGGGCAAAGCATTGTTCGCGTGGCCCGCGTTCGCCAGCGTGGCGACACAGGTGGTGCGAAGCATCGAGTGGAAGGTCGCGTCCCTGCTGACGATCGCGTTCGCGGCGGCGTCGTTCGGATTGGCGACGATCGCAGCCATCGCGGGGCCCATCGGTGCGGGTTCGGTCCGGCTCATCGCGGTGAAGAATGCCGTCGACGTCGCGTTAAGATGGACGGGGAATTCCAGCCCGTCGAGCTTCGTGATCGCTTGTGCGAGCTGGACGATGGCGTTGGGCTTCGTGGGGCGAGAACTATGGCCACCCGGATTGGTGACGGTAAGCGTGTAATTCTGCGTCGCCTTCTCACCAACTGTCATGCTGAGATCGAGCGGCTTGCCCTGGGCATCCACGCGGCCACCACCACCTTCGTTCAGCGCGAACGCCGCGTCGATCAGATCGCGTTTGTTATCCGCCAGATATTTGGCACCGTTAAACGCATAGGTCGTCTCTTCGCCGCAGGTCAGCGCGAGCTTGACGGAGCGGCGCGGCGGAGCCTTCGCCCCCTTGAGCCGGATCATCGTGTCCGCCCAGATCGCGGCCTGCGCCTTATCGTCCGAAGCGCCGCGCGCGTAGAAGAAACCGTTTTCCTCGACCAGCGTGAAGGGATCGCGCGTCCAGTCCTCGCGCTTGGCTTCGACGACATCGATATGACCGAGCAGAAGGATCGCCTTGGCCTTGGGGTCGCTACCCGGGAGCACCGCGACAATGCCGCCGTCCTTGGGGTGATCCGGCACGCTGAAATAGGTGATCTGGCTATCGGCATACCCCGCCGTCTTCAGCCGTGCGCCGATCTGGGCGGCGGCCGTCGTGCAGCTTCCCACCGAGAGTGTCGTGTTGGTTTCGACCAGTTCCTTGTAGAGATCGCGAAACTTGGCCTGATCGGGGCGCAGCGTCTGTGCTCCCGCCGAGGTGGCCAAAAGGGCGGCTGTCAATCCAAGGGCGAAGGCGCGCATCGAGGTCTCCTGTTGCGGAGGCAACGCTAGCGGGGTGGCGGGGCGCGTCAACCGGCGTTGATCGGTTCGCCGCACCCCCCTATGCCGGGGGGAACGCAGAGGCACGCGCATGAACAAGATCAAGGTGAAGAACCCCGTCGTCGAGATGGATGGGGATGAGATGACGCGGATCATCTGGCAGTGGATCCGTGAGCGGCTGATCCTGCCCTTCCTCGATATCGATCTGCGCTACTTCGATCTTGGCATGGAGCACCGCGACCAGACCGACGACCGGGTGACGGTCGAAGCTGCGAACGCGATCCGGGAGCATGGCGTGGGCGTGAAGTGCGCGACGATCACGCCAGACGAGGCGCGGGTGGAGGAATTCCATCTCAAACGCATGTGGAAATCGCCGAACGGCACGATCCGCAATATTTTGGGCGGCACGATCTTCCGCGAGCCGATCGTCATCCGCTCGATTCCGCGCCTGATCCCGGGTTGGACGCAGCCGATTGTAGTCGGGCGGCACGCCTTTGGAGACCAATATCGTGCCACCGACTTCCTCGTGCCGGGGCCGGGCAAGCTGGTGATGAAATTCGTGGGCGACGACGGCATCCAGATCGAGCACGAGGTCTTCCAGTATCCAAGCGCAGGCGTGGCGATGGGGATGTACAACCTCGACGATTCGATCCGCGATTTCGCACGCGCCAGCCTCAATTATGGATTACAGCGCCGTTGGCCGGTGTATCTTTCGACCAAGAATACGATTCTGAAGGCCTATGATGGACGGTTCAAGGATTTGTTCGCGGCGGTGTTCGATGCCGAGTTCAAGACCGCGTTCGCCAAGGCGGGGATCGTCTACGAGCACCGGCTGATCGACGACATGGTGGCGAGCGCGCTCAAGTGGAGCGGCAATTACGTGTGGGCGTGCAAGAATTACGACGGCGACGTGCAGTCCGACATGGTCGCGCAGGGCTTCGGCAGCTTGGGGCTGATGACTTCGATCCTGCTGACGCCCGATGGCCAGACGGTGGAGGCCGAGGCTGCGCACGGGACGGTGACGCGCCATTACCGGATGCACCAGGCAGGCAAACCCACCAGCACCAACCCGATCGCGTCCATCTTCGCGTGGACCGGCGGGCTTAAGCATCGCGGCCGACTCGACGGTACGCCCGAAGTGACGCGTTTCGCCGAAACGCTCGAGCGCGTGTGCATCGAGACGGTGGAGAGCGGGGCGATGACCAAGGATCTGGCGATCCTGGTGGGGCCGGACCAGAGCTGGATGACGACCGAGATGTTCTTCGACGCGGTGGCGGTTAATCTGCAGACGGCAATGGAGGCGCAGCCGCACTGAGCGCTCAGCCGGGCAGCGCGTCGAGAAACGCGCGCAGGTCGGCGGCCGAGCGGTCGGGCACCTCCTCCATCGGAAGGTGGCCGACGCCATCGTAGATGACCGTCTTGGCCTGCGGCAGCGCGCGGCCGAAATAGGCGGCGCTGTCGACCGGGATGAACCGATCCTCGCGTCCCCACAGGATCAACACCGGGGTGTGCACGCGCGCGAGATCGGCCGCCGAGACCGATTGATAGCCCTGCGCGAACCGATCGATCGTGGCGGCGCGGTTGCCGGGATAGCGCAACAACTCCCAATAGCGATCGATCGCGGCGGGGGTGAGGATCGCCCGGTTCGAGACGGCGCCCTCAAGCGACTGCGCCACCAGCCAGCGCGGGGTGAGCTGGCTGACCACATCGCGGATGACGCGCTTGCGCGCGATATCGAGCAGCGTGAAGGTCTGCGTATCGCCATCGGGGTAGGGTGCTCCGCTCGCGTCCACGAGGACGAGCGCGGCGATCCGATCGGGATGATCGGCGGCGTAGCGCGCGGCCACTCCGCCGCCCATCGAATTGCCGCCGAGCACGAAGCGGCCGAGTTTGCGCTCAGCGACCACCGCTCCCAGCACGCGGGCATAGGCTGGTAGCGTATATTGGCCATCGGGCGCGGGTCCGCTCAGGCCGTGCGCGGGCAGATCGAGCGTGATGATGCGGTAGCGGTCTTTCAGCCGTGCCACCCACGGCTCCCACGTTTGCAGCGAGGCGTTCGAACCGTGGAGGAGGATGATTGTGGGAGCGGCGGGTGGCCCCTCGTCGCGCAGATGGATGGTGAGGCCGGGCGCGACCTCGACGAAGCGCGACGCCGGGGACGCATATTTGGCGCGCAGCGTGGCGACGGGGACATCGCGCGCGCGCAGCGCCAGCCAGCCGACCACAAGTAGCAGGGCCAGCACGCCCACGACCCCGATCACAACCCGCACCCGCATCTCCCGCCACCAAAGTGCGCGCTGCTAGCCCGCCGCGCGCGATCCCGCGAGACCACGGCGGGGGGGCGACATCCCCCGCTGCATTACCCTTCCATGGGCGGCTGCGCGTCGTAATATCTTGCACGCACCGCTCTCACCCACTTGGCAAAGGTCGCGTCGAGTGCCGCCTTTGCTTCGGTGGACTGTGGCACGCCCGGCATTGGCTGGACGAAGAATTCTTCCGAATCGTCATCGAAGATGCCGCCCTTGATCGCGGATTCGTATAAAACGAGCAGTGGCAGGCGCTGCCCGAAGACGATCCCCGCCTCGAGCTGGTTCCAGGGCGTGGGGAAGGAGACTGGCGCGGAGATTGCTCGCTCCGCGTCGGTGCCGGGCTTGGAGACGCCCTCGTCCGCGCGGAACTGTTCGAAGCCGAGGATCAACCCGCCCGAACAGTGACGCGCGACGGCAAGGATCTCGCGCAGTGGAAAGATCGTGGGGTAATCCGATTTTCCGATCGCGCGGGGCTCGAGATCGTGCGCGGCGAGATACTCCCACAGAAGGTCGCGCGACGCTTGCTGGCCTTCGGTCAGAGCGGTCGGCGTGGAGATGAATATGGGGATGCGCATCGGTCCTCCTTAAACGAACGGCCGATCGAGCGAAGGCTGTGGCTGGCTGAACCAAACCGGCGCCGCTTCGGTCACGTGCCAGCAATCTTCCAGCCGCACCCCGAACTTGCCCGGCAGATACAGGCCGGGCTCGTTCGAGAAACACATGCCCGGAGCGAGCGGGGTCGTCTCGCCGTGCACGAGGTTGACCGGCTCGTGCCCGTCCATGCCGATGCCGTGGCCGGTACGGTGGGGGAGGCCGGGGAGTTTGTAGCCGGGACCGAAGCCTCGCTTTTCGTAGAATGCGCGCACCGCATCGTCGACCGAACCGGCGGGTACTCCCACCTTCGCCGCACGCATCGCCACGCGCTGGCCTTCGGCCACCGTGTCCCAGACGCGGCGGACGTCGTCTGTCGCGCGGCCGATCACGAATGTGCGGCTGATGTCCGATTTGTAGCCGTGCACGTCGCAGCCGCAATCGAAGAGCACGGCTTCGCCCTCGCGCACGATCTGCGGCTTGTGGCTGCCGTGCGGATAGGCGGACGCTTCGCCCAGCAGGACGAGCGAGCCCGGTTCGCGGCCGCCGAGCTTCAGCGTCGCGGTGTCGATCATCGCCGCGAGGTCCGCGCGCGCCATGCCGGGCAGGGTGCGCGCATGGGTCCATTTGAGCGCGGCGAGCGTGATGTCGCTCGCCTTTTGCATCAGCGCGAGTTCCGCGGCGGTTTTGATCATCCGGCAGCCGCGCACGACGGGGGCCGCTGGTGCGAGGCGAATGCCGGGCGCGGCGCGCCGAAGGCCGTCGCTGGCGAAGAAGCGCGCGGTTTCCTCAATGCCGATCGTGCCCCGGCTCAGCCCTCGCGCCCCCATCGCCGTGGCGAGGACCGCGAGCGGGTTCTCGTCTTCCTGCCAGACGTGGACCTCGGCGGCGACGGCCAAGGTCTCGCGGATCGAGGGTTCCTCGAAGAACGGCGTGACGACGATGGGCTCACCCGAACGCGGGATCAGCGCGGCGGTAAGGCGCTCGCTCCGCCACCATTCGATGCCGGTGAAATAGATCAGGCTGGCACCCGGCTCGATCAGAATCGCGTCGAGCCCGTGCGCCGCCATCAATGTGCGAGCACGCGCAAGGCGCGCCTCGCGTTCGGCGCGGCCGATCGGGCGGACGTCGTGCGTCATGTCGGCCAGATCGCGAGTGTCGATTTCGGCTGCGCGGGCGAAGCACGGGAGCATTGCCGTGGCCCCCAGCGCTGCCGCGCTGGCGAGGAGGGTGCGGCGGGCGAGTGTGGGGGCTTGACGGGTCATCGCTCGAAGCTGCCCTAGCGAACCGGCTTAGGCAATCCGCCCCCGACGGATCGCCAGCAATGTCCCCAGCAGCAGCACCGCCCCGCCCATCGCGGTGAACATCACGTCGAGCGAGCCGTGCGCGTTGGCGAACACGATCGCCGTGAGCGCCCAGGTGACCGCGAGCACGTAGGCGAGTGCGCCCCGGCTGGCGATCGTCACCAAGATCGCCAGCGCGCCCGCGACGCCGGTGAGCAGCACCGCGAGGCCCTCCGGCCCGAGCCCTGCGTTGCCCAGCCCGTATTCGGGGCCGATGATCGCCGAATTGACGAATGCCGCAGCGCTCACCCACCCCGCATAAAGCGCGGTCGGCCAACCCGCGATCAGTTTGGTGGCGCGGTTGAGCGGTACGACAGGACGCGCCAGACGCAGCATCGCAACCAGCGCCAGCACCACCATCGCCCACAGGATCGGCGGGGTGAGCCATTTGGCGGGCGACGCGGCGGCGGCGAGCCAGACGGTGGAGCCGAGATACAGGCCGATCAGCGGCAGACGCACTCGGACGAGCGCGGGTTCGTGGCGGCCCGCGCCGAACGCCTGCCAGACGGCGAAGGCGAGCGCGCCGAGCCAGATCGGCCCCCAGATGGTGAAGGCCCAGGTGGCGGGCTGCATCGGGGTGCGTGTGGCCACCCCGGCGAGCGGGCTGGTCCCCGGCGTGCCTATCACCAGCGGGGCAAGGATCTGCTGGATGGCGGCGGCGAGGAGCAGGAGGCGCATCACCTGTCCTCCCCCTTTGGGGGAGGTGCCCGAAGGGCGGAGGGCGTGCGGGGCGGCGAGGCCCCCTCCGGCGCTGCGCGCCACCTCGCCCAGAGGGGGAGGATCAGATGGGATCACGCCGCCACCGCCGCTTCCGCGAGCGCAGCGCGGACGGCGGCGATGGCGTCGGCCGCTCTCGCGCCGTCGGGCCCACCCGCCTGTGCCATGTCGGGCCGTCCGCCGCCGCCTTGTCCGCCGAGCGCGGCGGCGGCGAGGCGGACGAGATCGACCGCGCTGATGCGGGGGGTGAGATCGTCGGTGACGCCCACAGAAACAGACGCGCGGCCATCATTGACGACAGCCAGCACAACCACACCCGATTTGATCGCGCGCTTGCGGTCATCGACCAAACCGCGAAGATCCTTAGCCTCAAAGCCTACCAGGACACTGCCGACAAAGGTCATTCCGGCGACAACATCTGGGGTTACGGAGATTGTGCCAGCAGGCGCATCCACTGCTATTGCAGGTAACTCACCGCTAGCGAGAACCACCCCGGCAGACAGAAGAGCGCGCTTGGCGTTGGCGAGTTCGCGTTCTAGCCGTCGACGTTCCTCTACCAGCAGCGTCACCCGCGCGGGGACATCCTCCGGACGAGCCTTGATCGTGACGGCGGCTTCGAGCAGCGCGGTCTCGCGGCCGGTGAGGTATTGGCGTGCGGCCTCGCCAGTGAGCGCCTCGATACGGCGCACGCCCGACGCTACCGCGCTTTCGCCCACGATTTTGAAAAGGCCGATGTCGCCGAGCGCGGACACGTGCGTGCCGCCGCAGAGTTCGACCGACCATGCCCCGTCCGAGGCGCGGCCCATGCTGAGCACTCGCACCTCCTCGCCGTATTTTTCGCCGAACAGCGCCATCGCCCCCTCGGCGATCGCGGCGTCGGGGGTCATGAGGCGGGTGGAAACGCTGCCGTTTTCGCGGATGTGGCGGTTCACCTCCGCCTCCACTACCGCGATGTCCTCGCCCGTAAGCGCGCGTGGCTGGGCAAAATCGAAGCGCAGGCGATCGGGGGCGACGAGCGAGCCCTTCTGCGTGACGTGGCTGCCCAGCCGGTGGCGGAGCGCGGCGTGCAGCAGGTGCGTGGCCGAGTGGTTGGCGCGGATCGTCGCACGGCGCGCCACATCGATGGCCAGACGCACCTCCTCCCCGACGCGCACTTCGCCCGAAACGACCGCGTGGTGGACGAAGAGCTTGCCGAGCGCTTTGGTGGCGTCGCGCACCTGCGCGGTGAAGCGCTCGCCCGCGATGGTGCCCGCATCACCCATCTGGCCGCCGGATTCGGCGTAGAACGGCGTCTGGTTGACGATGACGAGCACCTCGCCCTCGGCGGCGGGGACGCTCGCGCCGTCCTTTACCAGCGCGACCACGCGCGCGACGGCATGATCGGCGGTGTAGCCGACGAATTCGGTCGCGCCGACTGCGTCCAGCACGTCGAACCACACGGCCGAATCCTTCGCCTCGCCCGAGCCGGTCCATGCGGCGCGCGCGGCGCGGCGCTGTTCGGCCATGGCGACGTCGAAGCCCGCACGGTCGACGCCCAATCCCTGCCCGCGCAGCGCGTCCTCGGTCAGGTCATAGGGGAAGCCGTAGGTATCGTAGAGTTTGAAGGCGGTTTCGCCGGGCAGCGTCGCGCCCGGCGCGAGGGTGGCGGTAGCCTCGTCGAGCAGCTTGAGGCCGCGATCGAGCGTGACGCGGAAGCGGGTTTCCTCGAGCTTGAGCGTCTCCTCGATCAGCGGCTGCGCGCGCGCCAGCTCCGGGTACGCTGCGCCCATCGCACCCGTGAGCGCGGGCACCAGCCGCCACATCAGCGGCTCGGCCGCGCCCAGCAGCTGCGCGTGGCGCATCGCGCGGCGCATGATGCGACGGAGCACATAGCCGCGCCCGTCGCTCGACGGAAGGACGCCGTCCGCGATCAGGAAGCCGCTGGCGCGCAGGTGATCGGCGATGATGCGGTGGCTGGCCTTCATCGGGCCGTGGGGATCGACGCCGGTGAGCGCGGCGGACTGCTGGATCAGGCCTTGGAAGGTATCGGTTTCATAGTTGTCCGGCGTGCCCTGCAACACTGCGGCGACGCGTTCGAGTCCCATGCCGGTATCGATCGAGGGCCGGGGCAGATCGAGGCGGGTCTGCGCGTCCACCTGCTCGTACTGCATGAAGACGAGGTTCCAGATTTCGACGAAGCGGTCGCCGTCTTCATCGGGCGAGCCGGGCGGGCCGCCCGCGATGGTTGGGCCGTGATCGAAAAAGATCTCGCTACATGGGCCACACGGGCCGGTATCGCCCATGCTCCAGAAGTTATCGCTGGTGGCGATGCGGATGATACGATTGTCCGGCAGGCCCGCGATTTTGCGCCACAGCGCAGCCGCCTCATCATCGGTGTGATAAACGGTGACGGTCAGCCGGTCGGGATCGATCCCCCATTCGCGCGTAAGCAGAATCCAAGCATGCTCGATCGCGTCCGCCTTGAAATAATCGCCGAAGCTGAAATTGCCCAGCATCTCGAAGAAAGTGTGGTGGCGCAGAGTATAGCCGACATTATCGAGATCATTATGCTTGCCGCCCGCGCGCACGCATTTCTGGCTGGAGGCGGCGCGGACGTAGGGTCGCGTCTCCAGCCCGGTGAACACATTCTTGAAAGGCACCATGCCCGCGTTGACGAACATGAGCGTCGGATCGCCGAGCGGCACCAACGGCGCAGAGGGCACGACAGTGTGCCCCGCGTGCGCGAAGTGATCGAGGAAGGATCGGCGTATGTCGTTGCTGCTGGTCACTGGTGGCTCCGCCCTGTGCAGCGAACATAGGTGGGGGCGGTCTGTGGTGGAAGCTGTGTTGGTGAACCGCTCCTGCGGAGACCCACCACGTTCTTGCGGGTAGCTACGCGCTATTCGATTCCGCAAAGCTCGCACTTGAGCGCGTGGCGCTTGGCAGGGCGAGCGTGGCTTCCTCGCTCAGGCAAGCGACCCGGCGATGCAAGGGCCGCGTGCGCGAGGTGATCGATGCAGAATCGGCCGAGGCGATTGCCACTGGTTGCCGTTGGGTCCGCCGTCGCGCGTCTGCAGAAATACCTTGCGGGGTCCGCCCCCGATCCATGATAATCTCCGACACCGGCAAATCGCTGCCGGTCAGGGCTTTCGCCGTGCGAGCCTCCGGTCCGACAAGGAAGGGCGTTCGTGCCCCCCCAAACCCCCTCAGCAATTCCGGTTGTGCCCAATCTCCCGGCGGCGATGATCGCGTCATCGGTCACGCCACTGCTGCTGCTCGATGGGGATCTCGCGGTCGTCGGTGCGAGCGGCAGCTTCGGGCGAGCGTTCGGGATCAGTCCAACGCAGGCCATCGGGCAATCGGTGTTCGCGCTTGGCAATGGCGAATGGGATTCGCCCAAGCTGCGATCGTTGCTCGCCGCCACCTCGGTCGATGGCGTGCCGGTGGACGCCTATGATCTCGATTTCAAAAGTCCGCGCGATGGCCAGCGCAAGCTGGTGCTGAACGCGCGCAAGCTCGATTACGACGATCCCGATCAGCCGCGCCTGCTGATCGCGGTCACCGATGTCACTGACGCGCGCGCGCACGATCGCAAGATGGACGATCTGCTGCGCGAAAAGGTCGTACTGATTCAGGAGGTGCAACACCGCGTCGCCAACAGCCTGCAGATCGTCGCGAGCGTGCTGATGCAAGGTGCGCGGCAGACGCAGGTCGAGGAGGCGCGCAGCTATCTTACCGATGCGCACCACCGCGTGCTGTCGGTAGCAGCGGTCCAGCGGCATCTCGCATCGTCGCAGGGGGGGGAGGTGGCGCTCAGACCATATCTGACCCATCTCTGCGATAGCATCGGTGCATCGATGATCGCCGATCCTGCACAACTGCGGATCGATGTCTCGGTCGACGACAGCCGGGTCGGCGCGGAGATTTCGGTCAGTCTGGGGCTGATTGTAACTGAACTGGTGATAAACGCGCTCAAGCACGCCTTTCCGCAGCATCGACGCGGACGTATCGTGGTAGACTATCGCACCGAGAGCAGCGGCTGGATCCTGACGGTGAGCGACGACGGCGTAGGCATGCCTAGCGGGCCGGTGAAGGTGAAAGTCGGGCTGGGGACAACGATCGTCCAAGCGCTCGCGCGGAAGTTGAAAGCCGAGGCGCGCGCGACGGATGCGCGGCCCGGTACGAGCGTGTCGATCGCGCACAGGGCTTCGCAGAGTGGGCGCGAATCGGATATGCTGCAAGCAACGGCGCTTTAATTCCCCGTCGGCTGTTTGTGCGTGCTCTCGGTCGCCTACGCCTCGAGCCGATACGCCGCCTCGCGCCACGCTGCGATGCCGCCATCGAGCGCGGCGGCACGCATGTATCCAAGATCGCGCAGCGTCGCGGCGGCGAGCGTGGAAATCTTGCCGAATTCGCACACGGTTACGATGCGCACGGTTGGATCGGGGAGCACCATGTTCACGCGTAGCTCGAGTTGCCCGCGCGCGAGATGGGCCGCGCCGGGAATATGGCCCGCCTCGAACGCGTCCCTCTCGCGTACGTCGAGCACGGTAATGCCCGTCTCCCCGCGCGCTATGCGATCGTTCAGATCGGCCATCGCCATGAACGGCACGCGTGCCGCCGCTTCGGCGAGGAGTTCGGCGACCGTCTTGCCGCCGCTCATGTTGGTGCGCAGCGCTTCGGTCAGGTGGGTAGGCGCAGCGAGATCGAGGCTGCGCATCATGGCGACGAAATCCGCGCGCTCGCGCTTCTGCAGGCGCGGGTTGTCCGCGATCTCGGCGGCGATGGTGGAGTGCGTGCGGCCCTTATATTCGTGCGCAGGATACACATGCGTCTCGCCCGGAAGCGTCAGCAGGCGGCCGAACAGGCTGTCGTAAAGCTGCTCGGGATCGCCGGTCGGGAGATCGGTGCGGCCGGTTCCGCCGATCAGCAGCGCGTCGCCGGTGAAGACGCGATCGGCAATGGTGAGGCACATCGAATCGCGCGTATGGCCGGGTGTGTGCAGCACGCCGAGCCGCAGGCTGCCCGCGATCAGCATCTCGCCGTCGTCGAGATGGATATCGACATAGGGTGCGGAACTGAGGCGGTGCGCCGCGATCGGCGCGCCAAGCGTGCGGCCGAGGTGGCGGCTCGCGGAGAAATGATCGGCATGCGTGTGCGTATCGATGATGTAGCGCACGTGCAGGCCATGTTGGCTCGCAAGGCCCAGATAGCGATCGATCTGTGAAAGCTCGGGGTCTATGATGACTGCGGTGCGCGCATCTTCGCACCCGACCAGATAGGAGCGACATCCGCCCGCCGCGATCGTTTCGAAGATCATCGCCTTCCCCTCGATCCTTCGCGCGATCGTGCTCCCACCCGAGGAAACGGCATCACGGCATTCGCGCCGGGCAACCTAAGCTTCGTCATGCCGATGGCGCAAGGCGCTCGTCTTGCCGCTGATCATGTCTTCGCAGCCGCCGCGCCGCCACCGCTGCCAGCGCCACACTCCCCATCATCAGCGCCAGACTTCCCGGCTCGGGCGTGGTTTGAAACCCCGATCCGAGCACCTGGCCCTGCGTGCCGCCCACCACCTGCCCCCGCGCGTCGACCGCGATGATCGCGGGCAATTGGGGTCCGTTGAAATGCTCGTGGATGAGGCGGTTGTAGAACGCGGTCTCGGCGGCGTTGCCGAAGGTCGCGTTCAGGCCATATTCGTCGTGCCAGATCGCGGCCTGGATCGCGGGGCCCTCGTGAGCAATGTCGCCAGTCTGGTGCAGGAAATCCTGTGCGCCAAGCTGGGCGAGGCCGCTGATGTCGCGCCGCTGCCGCCAGTCGAGCGGATTGCCCGCGCCGATACCCGCAGTATTGTCGGTGGCGATCGGCGCGATCGAATAGGTCAGCCGCTCGCCATATTGCGAACCGAGCGCGACGGTGATGTCGTGGAAGAAGTCGAAGCAGAATGCGACTGCGGAGAAGGGCTTGCCGCGATCGGTGGTGCCCTCGAACAGGATTGGCCCGGCGAGGACGTTCTGCGCCACCGCTCCGCGGCCTCTGACGCTGCCAGAAACCGTGATCGTATCGTAATCGTAGAGGCCCACCGACGTGATATCGAGCGTCGCCGCGAGCGCGTCCGGTGCCGCGAGCAGCGCGATGGTCGTCAGCAAAACGCGTTCGTGCTTCATCGGTCCAGCCCTCGATGCATGTAGCGCCCCGACCGCGTCGCTCGGGTCGGTCGTCCCTGCGGGTCCGCGCCCGCGTCGAGGATTACGGCCGGGCGCAAACATCCTTGCAGCGGGATCGCGCATCCATGGTGGCCGGACCGTGGCCGTGGCCAATCGCGCAGGAGCCTGGAAAGCCAGCGCGCTTCAGCCCGGGGGGGGCGAACCGCAGGGGCTGTCGACAGCTACTCGCTCGGAGCCGCGCCGCAACCGCTGGTGCCACGCACGATCAGTCGTGGCTCGAACATCACCGATCCGATCGTTTCGCCCGCCAGGCTGCGCAGCAGGAGATCGACCAGCGTCGCTGCACCCCGCGCGATGTCCTGCGAGATCGTGGTCAGCGGCGGGCTGGTGTGCGCGGCGAGCGTGACATTGTCATATCCCACCACCGCGACGTCTCCCGGCACGCCAATTCCACGTTCGGCAAGCGCCCGTAGCGCGCTCATCGCCACGACGTCGGAGGCGGCGACGATGCCGTCGGGCGCACCATGGCGATCCAGATATTCGGCGATATTCGCGTGGGCCAGGTCTGCAGCGAGGTGCACCGGAACGGTGACGGCCGTGTCCGCGACGCCGAACGTGGTGCACGCGTCCATGAAGCCCTGCTGGCGCTGCGCGATTTCGGGTCCACTGGGCAGCCCGAAGAACGCGAGCCGGCGCCGTCCGATGTCGAGCAGATGCTGCGCCGCGAGCCGTCCGCCCAGACGATTGTCCGATCCCACCGTCACATGGGCGTGCCCGGGCAGGTGCGCGCCCCAGACGAGAAGCGGCCTGTACCGCGCCGCAACGCGATCGAGCGCTGCGACCTGATCGGACTGGCCGATGACGATGACGCCGTCGACCCGGCCCGAATCGACGAGTCGCGCGAGCCATTTGTCGTCGGCGGGGATCACGCGCGAGAGCAGCAGATCATAGCCGCGCTCGGTCAGCGCATCGGCAAGGTGGCCGAGCATGGTTACGAAAAAGGGATCGGATACGGGCTGCCCGGTCTCGTGGCCGAGTGGCAGGACGACCGCGATCGACTGCGTGCGCCTCAGGCGAAGGTTGCGCGCGGCGTGATTGAGCTGGAAGCCATGATCGCGTGCGAGTTCGGCGATGCGCTCACGCGTCGCGCGCGCGATGACCGGGTTCCCCGCGAGCGCACGCGACGCGGTCGATGCCGACACCCCCGCGAGCCGCGCCAGATCGCTCAGCGTGTTGATCGAGGGCCGGTCCACGTCCGTATATATCCTTTTTACGCTCGGCAGCCGCGCGCGAAATCCGTTCGGGGCATCATGTCTTCGGCGGACCGGGTGACCCGGTTGCGCCACGCTGGTAGGTTCTGCATTCGATTGCGAGGATGGACAGCGAAATGGATGATCGGCGCATCGCGAAAGTCGTGATCCTGGGCGGTGGCACCGCGGGCTGGATGACCGCGACCGCGCTGGCGCGATCGTTCGGCGCGCGCATCGAGATCGCGCTGATCGAATCGGACGAGATCGGCATCGTCGGCGTCGGCGAGGCGACCATCCCTACCATCCACTGGTTCAACGAACTGATCGGCCTCGACGAGGCCGAATTCGTCCGCGCGACGAAGGCGAGCTTCAAGCTCGGCATCGAATTCGTCGACTGGGCGCGCCCGGGGCACCGCTATTTCCACCCCTTCGGCCAATATGGCGTGACGCTGCCGGGCGTCGGCTTCCATCACCGCTGGCTGAAAGCGCGCGCCGAGGGAATGCGCCACGATCTGGCGGACTTCAGCCTTGCGACACGGCTGGCGATGGCGAACCGCTTCGCCAAACCTGTGAGCGATCCACGCTCGATCCTCTCCACGCTCGGATATGCCTATCATTTCGACGCGGGTCTTTACGCGCGGCACCTGCGCGGCCTCGCCGAGGCGGCGGGGGTGGTGCGCCACGAGGGCAAGGTGGAACGCATCGAGCAGGACGGCGAGACGGGCTTCGTGACCGCGCTCACCACCGGGCGCGGCGAGCGGCTGGTGGGCGATCTGTTCATCGATTGCTCGGGCTTTCGCGCGCTGCTGATCGAGGGCACGCTGGGCGCGGGCTATGACGACTGGTCGCACTGGCTGCCGTGCGACCGCGCGGTTGCGGTCCCGTGTGCGAGCGCGGCGGAGTTGACCCCCTACACACGCTCCACCGCGCGCGTGGCGGGCTGGCAGTGGCGCATCCCGCTCCAGCACCGCACCGGGAACGGCTATGTCTACAGCAGCCAGTTTGTCAGCGACGACGAGGCGCGCGCCACACTGATGGCCAATCTGGACGGCGAGGCGCTGGGAGAGCCGCGTTTCCTCAAGTTCCTCGCCGGGCGCAGGCGCAGGATCTGGGACAGGAATGTGGTGGCGATCGGCTTGTCGAGCGGGTTCCTCGAACCGCTTGAATCGACCAGCATCCATCTGATCCAGAGCGGCATCGCCAAGCTGCTGTCGCTGTTTCCCGATCGGGATTGCGATCCCAATCTCGCCGCGCAGTTCAACCGCGTCTTCGCCGACGACATGGACAATATTAAAGACTTCCTCGTGCTCCATTATCACGCGACCGCCGATAAGCCCGAGCCGCTGTGGGAATATTGTCGAAACATGGCGCTGCCCGAGAGTCTCACCTTCAAGGAGGCCAATTTCCGCCGATCGGGCCGGTTGATGCTCGGCACCGACGATCTGTTCCGCGATGCGAGCTGGCTCGCGGTGCTGCGCGGACAGGGGATCGACGCGCACGATTACAGTCCGGCCGCCGATATGATCGACTCCGTGACCAACCTGCGCCAGCTCGCGCAGATCGAGGAGGTGATCGGCCGCGCGGTCCCCACGCTGCCGGGCCACGCCGCTGCGATCGCGGCGCTGCTGGGCGGTGGCGATGGCGTGGGCGCGCGCGTCGCCGCCTGACCGCGCGGTCGATCAGCGCGGCGGTTTGACCGCGAGATAGACGGTGCTCCACAATTGTGCGGCGTTCGATTCGTCGACGTCTTTTCTGCCCGCGCCGAACGGGACGACGCGGTAGGCACCATCTTTCCACTCCCAGGACCAGAGTTCGGAATTGCTGATCGCGCGCGTCGCCTTGATTGCGCGCCACAGGGTCGTTTGCGCGTGGGCAAGCGTCGCGCGCACCGGCGCGGGCAGATCCGTCCGCTTTAGCTGCCGATCGAGCCCCGCCGCGAACAGCGCCTGCTGCCACGACCAGACCACCGCGCCGTGATAGGCGGACGGCGCGAACTTTGCGCGCCAATCGGGCGAGGCGAGGACCGGGTTGGCGACAAGCAGGCCGATATCGGTCATCAGCCCCGCTGGGAATGGCCGCATCATCGCGGTCACGGCCGCCTCCAGATCGGCGGGAGCGGGATCGCCGAACAGCAGCGCGAACCCTTCGTCCGAATTGAGGATCGGCACCGGCGAACCGTCGGCATTGAGCGAAATCGCGTGGAACCTGACGCTTCCGCCAGGCAGTGCGGCGAGCGCGGGGGCAGCGGGCACACCGACTTCGGCGGCGTAGGTCTGGATCGCGGCGCGCACATCGCCGGTGGAGCGTGTGACCTCGAACAGGGGTGGGGCGGCTTTGCGCCATGCGCCTGCAAGCGTGGCGGCGCGTTCGAGCGCCTCGCGGTCGCCTTGCTCAAGGTAGGGATCGAGCAGACCCGCGCGAAACAGATCGGCGGCCGCGTGCAGCGCGGCGGGCACGAAGACCGCGTTCACGTCGTAGGCGTAGCGCCCGCCGCCGATGCCATTGTCGCTATCGCGCCACTGACCCGCGTTGAAACCGTCCTTGATTGCGATCAGACGATCGATGCCGGGCCGCTGCGCGAAGGGCTGCGCAGTATCGACGACACCGCGCAGGTTGGAAACGAGCAGCCCGCCCGCAGTGAACTTCTTGCGCGGGTAAAGCGCATGCTGGATCGGCCGCGCGAGGAAGGCGCGTGCCGCAGCGCGGTCGACGCGGTGCAGCAGATACTCGGCTGCGACGGGTGCCAGCATATACGTGCCGTCCACCATCTTGTAATCGAGATCGGGTTTGTCGCCCTGCGCGGCGCGCCCGTGCGCGCGATTGGTGAGCAGCGCGAACTCGCCGATCCCCTCCTCGTGCGCGACCTGGCCCTCGTTCAACCGCGCGAGTACTGCGCTCAGCCCCGCCTCGATCGCGGCTGGCTGCAGCACGGGCATCAGCAGCCGCACCGACATCAGCGTGTCGCGCCCGAAATAGGTGTTGAAGCGCCACGAGCCCGCGAGGAATTTCTCGCGGTAGCTGAGAAAGGTCAGCGCCCGACGCGCCGCGGGATCGGAGGCGGCGCTGGCGTTGAGCAGCGCGCCACCGCCGAGCGGGGTGAGCGCGGGCTCGCCGCTTGCAGCGGTGATTTCGAGGCGGATGCGCCCGTCCGCCCCGGCATCGATGCCGCCGGGCCCAAGCCGACCATCGAGGACGCGCAGGCTCAGTTGATAGCCCGCGCCGCCGTCGATCCGATCCCGCCTGTAATCGAGTGTGTCACGCTCGATCCGCGCTGGGGTCGCAATCTCGGGCGGTGCCTTGGCGATCAGCTCATAATCGCGCAGGTAGCGCACGTTCGAGAGCACCGCCCCCTTCACGCGCAGATGCGGCGCGGCGATCGAGGCGACCGCGCGGATGCCGTAGAGCCCCCGCCCACGCGCATCGCGCAACGTGATCGGCCGGGGGGCGACTTCCAGCCGCCATGTGGCCGCCGCTTCCAGTCGATCGAACCAGAGGCCGGTTCCGCTGTTGCCCGCAGGAAATGCGACCAGAATGCGCGGATCGCGGCCCGAACGCAGCAGCATGTGCGCTGCCACCTTGCCGTCGCGGACGAAGGCGTTGAGGTTCTGCCCCTCGGTAAGCTGGTAGGCGAGTTCGGGTGCGGCGCTGCCTGGGTGCGCCGCAAGGCCGAGCGCGAAGGTACCGAGGACGCACGCGTGTCGAAACTTCATCAGGCTTCCTTCAAACGACATTCGGCGACGTACCCCAGAAGAGGTCCGCCGCCGATTGTCCGCCAATATCGTTCGGCCGCCAAGCTAGAAGCGGTAAGTCACCCTTCCGGCATAGGTCGTGCCCACAATACCGCGTGCGTAGAAATAGCCGCCGGTCGCGTTCTGCGTCTGACCCTGGCGCGGATTGCCCTCGGTCAGACCGATTTCGTTGGTGAGATTGTCCGCGCTTATGCCGAAACTGAGGCGCTTGGTGATATTGATGTCCGCGCCGAGGCTGACGACGCCGTAAGCGGGCAGCGCAAGACCGTTACCGTTATCGGCGAAGATATCGCCGATATACTTGTAGCGCCCGTAAATCTCGCCGAGCCCGTGCGGCAGGCTGAACGTCGGCGTGATCGTGAACAGCGTCGCGGGCGTGCGCTCGGGGCGGTTGCCGTTGAACGGCTGGATGACGCCCGCAAGATACACGTTGGTCAACTGCGGCTCCTGGAAGACGCCGTTGAACTCGATGCCGAAGTATTGAAGCGGACGGTAATTGAGATCGATTTCAACGCCGTTGGCGATGTAGTCCGCCTTCAGGTTGGTGAACTTCGTGGGATCGTTGACGTCCTGGAATGTATAGTTCTGGTTCTTGAATTCGGTCCTGAAGCCGGTCACCGAAGCGACCGCGCCATGACCGTGGAAGCGAATGCCAGCCTCGTAGAGCCGGATCTTTGCCGGGCCATCGACACCCTGGGTCTGGAAACCATCCGCGAAACGTCCGTAAAGCGCGAACTTGGGGACGATCCGGTAGTTGATGCCCACGGTATAGGCGGTCGGATCCCACTTCGCGTTGCGCGTATTGTACTGGCCATTGAAGGTTGAGCCGACGTCACGCGTCACGCCGACCGTACCGGCCGGAACGGGTTGGTTGACTGCGGCGGACTGACCTTCGTTCCGGGTGGCTTCAAGATGTTCCTGCCGTACGCCGAAATCGATGTTGAGCTTGTCGCCGATTTTCAATTCGTCGTTGAAATAGACCGAGACCGAATCGTTGGACGAGTTGTTGATGCCAGCGCCCCAGTTGCCGTAGTTGACAACGCCGTTATCGGTGACCAGCCCGGTCGTATTCCCGGTCGCGCCAAGTGCCACGACATCGTAGATATGCGAATCGTTGCGCACATCGTTGATCACGTTCGCGGTGGCAGACTGGTTCGTCGAAATCTTGTCGCTGAAATACTGGATGCCCACCGTGAGCGAGTTCGCCCAGCCCGAACCGTGGTTCTCATAGCGCGCGCCGAAGTTCGAGCCGAAATCATGGCCGCTGTGATAATCATGGTTGAGCGTGGTGCGCTGGAGCAGACCATTGCCGTTCAGCCCGTTCAGCGATGCGGTATCGGTTGAAGGAATCAGCCGACCGGTGCGAAGATCCTTGATGCCGAACTGCGTCGTGCCGGGGAATTGCTGCTGCGCCTGGCAGAGCTGGAAGCCGATCGACGAGACGTAACTATAATCGCCGCAACTGGCAGGATTGCCGCCCGTGTTCAGAGTCTTGGTGGGATCGAGATAGTTGACCGCCGAGGTCAGACCACCATTTCCGGTGCCGCTGCCGGGGAACAGCCCGTTGAAGTCCCACGTCAGCCCGAGATAACGCGCGTGCGCGAACAGATCAAGATGTTCGTTGACCGGAATCACAAGATCGAGGCGGATTTGCTTGGTCTTGGCTTCGATGCCGCGGCTCAGCCGGAACGGACGCAGCCCGTCGGGCGACACATTGGTGGAAACGGGCAGACTGATGTTGGCAAACGACGTCCCGCCGATATTACCAAACTGTGTATCGAGGCCGGGCACCCCCGTTGGCTGACGATCCGCGCCGAGCCTGTACGGCTGATCAGCGTAATAAGCGTCCTTCTGGTCGCCGATTTTCGCGGTAACTTTCACATAGCCGCCGCCAGCGAACTTCTTCTCGATCGCGCCCTTCAGGTGATAGGTATCATAGTGGAAGGGGTTGTTGCGAATGCCGGGGCTGGTGCTGAAATAGCCGCCGATGTTGACTGCGAGGCTATCGGTGATCGGCGTCGAGAAATAGAAGTCCCCGCGCTTTTCGCCGTAGGACTGCACGCGGAACTGCGCGATCGCCTCTTCTTCCTTGAAGTTGGGCTCGCGCGAAAGGAAGTTGATCGTCGCGCCCGCACCGTTGACGGTGAGCACGCCGGACGAACCACCCTTCACCGCCTCGAGCCGATCGATCGTGATGTCGTAGGCAAAAAACTCATCGCCACCGCCACCGCCGTATAGGATCGGCAGGCCGTCTTCCTGCAACTGGACGAACCGCTGTCCGCCACCCTGCAAGCCGCGCACCGAATAGTTGTTAGACACGCCGCCTGCGGTGCCTTCGACGAAGATGCCGGGCACAAGCTCGAGCAGTTCGGCGACCGATTTGGGAACCTTGCGCTGAATATCGGCTGCGGACGCGAACACCTGATCCGCCGAAGAGCTGATCAGGGTACGATTCTTCGACGTGGTGCCCGTCACGATGATCAGATCGAGATCCGACGCAGGCGCGGCAGCGGCCTGCGCCGCCGGTGGGGCATCGGCGACCTGCGCGAGCGCGGCACCGGGCAACAAAGCCGTACTAAACAGCAAGCAGAGCCGAAACGGCAGACGGTTCGATGGCATCGCGCATCCCCTTCGAGAGAGTGGGTCCGCGCTCCAGCCGAAGCGCGACCTTGTTTCTTTTTGGTTCGCCACACTAAGTAAACCGGCCCGTCACTTCAACGAGTTTTTTGCAATCGAATGCGGGATCGTGCGCAACTGTTGCGCGATAGCCATGGTGGCACCGCTCAGCGTGGTGCGGGGCCCGCCCCTGCGTCAGCCTGGCGCCTGGTGAGCAGTTCGCGCGTAACGCCGTTGGTCCAGCCAAAGCCGTCCTGCAGCGCGTATTCGCCGCCGCCGCCGGGGACCGCGCGTTCGACATCGTATTTTTCCAGCAGACGCCCGCTCGCGCGATATTCGCGCGTCACCGTCGCGATCCACCCATCGGCGATCCTTTGCGCAAGCCGCCCGTCGCCGTAGCGGCGCAACCCCGAAACCGCGATCCACTGGAGCGGTGCCCAGCCGTTGGGCCGGTCCCACTGCTGGCCCGTGACTGCAAGCGTGGTACGCAGTCCGCCGGGCGCGATGAGGAAGCGCTCGACGAAGCGCGCGGTCGCAGCCGCCTGCGCGGGCGTCGCCGCGCCGACGAACAGGGGGTAGAGCATCGCCGCGCTGGCGACGCGCGTTACGTGCCCACGCTGCCAATCATAATCTGCGAAACGCGCCGCGCGCGCGTCCCATAGTACGCGTCCGATCGCACGCTGGCGGCTCGCGGCGATGCGCGCATAGTCTGCGGCGCAGCGATTGTCGCGCGCTGTCGCGCAGCCCGCCGCAATCGCGCGTTCGAGCCCGAAAAGCAGACTGTTCAGGTCCACTGGCACGATCGCTCCGGTGCGGATCGAGCCGAGGCGCTGCGGATCGCCGAGCCAGCGCGACGAGAAATCCCAGCCGCTCTCGGCAGCCGCCCGAAGATCGTTCCACGTCTGGGCTTGCGCGCGCGGCGCGGCGGCGCGCGCGGTCAGCACATCCTCCCGCCACGATTCGTCGCGTGGCGTGGCACGATCGTCCGCGTAGCGATTGAGCAGTGTTCCGTCCGCGAGGCGGACCACGCGCGCCGCCGCGCTGCCGACGCGCACACCGGCCGCACCGCGCATCCAGAATTCATGTTCGCGCTGCATTGCGCGGAGCCGTCGCAACCGGACGGCGGGCGTTGCGTCCTGCGAGAGCGCGACCATGGCGAAATAGAACGGCGGCTGCGAGCGGCTGAGGTAGTAGCTGCGCGTGCCGTTGGGGATATGGCCATAGCGTTCGATCAGGCCGGTGAAATCATCGATCATCGCCTCGACGAGATCGCCGCGCCCCGCGCGCACCAGGCCGAGCATCGTGAAATAGCTGTCCCAATAATAGATTTCGCGGAAGCGTCCGCCGGGGACGACGTAAGGATGTGCGAGCGGCAGGAGCGAACTGGCAGCGGGCTGCGGCGGATCGGTGCGGGTGAGCGCGGGCCACAGCGCATCGATATGCTGGCTGAGCGTAAGCCCCTGCGGCAGCATCGGTGTTGGCGGGGGATCGGCGGGCGGATCGAAATTGGCTTGGACGAACGCGGCGAGTTCCGTGCGATCGAAATGCCCCGCCGCGTACTCCGAGAGGATCGCAGCATCGGGGCGTTTGGCAATCGCGTCGGCGAAGCTCTTCTGGTCGGGGAAAATGCGCTGCATCTGCACGTCGGCAAACAACGCGCCGAGGCGATCGGCGGGCGAGGGCGGCGCGGGCTGCGCGCGGGCGCAGGGTGTGATCAGGATTACTGTAGCCGCGATGGCGGCGCCCAGGCGTCTCGGGGCGAAGAGCTGCATGTGCAGTCCTGTCGCGCGGACAGACGCACCGTGCAACTCGCCGCAATCAGAGCGTCGACGACGCTCCGCCCCTACCCCCGTCCGGCCGCGAGGATCGGCCCGCCACGCCCGTCCTGCACCAGCACGGCGGTCTTGAGATCGCCCGGACCTGCGGGCAGCGCATAGCTACGCGCGGTGCCGGTCCATTCGCCCAGGCGCACGAGTTCGCGCACGATATTCTTGTGCGGCAGCGTGCGTCCGCCATTCTCGCCGCCGCGGATCGCGACCTGGACGATGTTGGGATCATAGCGCACCAGCCACACGTCTGCATGACGGCCACTGCCGTCGCCGGAGACGGTCACGCGGTTGCCCGCGATATCCACGACCGGACCGCCCACGCCGCGATCGCCGCGCGCGATCGCGCCCTCCACTTCGCCGTGGCGCGCGCCGACCACATCGGTGCGGCCGTTGACGATCACCTGCGGCGTCCAGACCTCGCTATGCTTGAGCGCGCGCGCGTATTCCCACTGGCGCGCGGTATACTGCGGGGCCGCGAATGTATCCTTCCAGCCCAGATTGTCCCAATAGGTCACCTGGAAACTCAACGTCAGCACATCGGGGCGGTTCGCGAGCGCGAGTACGTTCGCATTCGCGGGCGGGCACGACGAGCAGCCCTGGCTCTGATAGAGTTCCACCACCACCGGGTGCGCTGCATCGGCAGCCATCGCGCTAGTGGTCGCGGCGACGCCCGTGAACGCTGCCAATCCGGCAATGATCGCGCCGCGGGTCCGCAGCATTGTGCCAGTTCGAACCATCGAATGTCTCCTTGAAGGACTTGCAGAATTTCTCGATCGCAGCGGTTGGCGCGATCACCTCGTCTTCCGCCGCAGCGTGCCATTCGGTTACGCCGCCACGCGATTTGCACCCGTCAGCCCCGACGCCCTACATCGCTTGAGCTAACGGAGCCCGCGATGACCGATGCCGAACTCGCCCGCGATATCGCCCAGCAGGCGGGTGCGCTGCTGCTGACGCTGGCGCGTTCGGGGGAGTTCGCCGATGCCGCGCTCGGCGATGCGGGGGATGCGCGGGCCAACGCGCTGATCCTCGCACGGCTGCGCGCCGAACGGCCCGACGATGCGATCCTGTCCGAAGAGCGCGAGTGCGATGGTGCGCGGTTGTCCGCGTCGCGCGTGTGGATCGTCGATCCGCTCGACGGAACGCGCGAATATCGCGAGCGGCGGGACGATTGGGCGGTGCATATCGCGCTTGCGATCGATGGCGTGGCGCACGCTGGAGCGGTGGCGTTGCCGGGGCGGGGCGTGACGCTCGGTTCGGACCGGCCGCCCGCGCTCGCGCCTGCGAACAGTCCGCTGCGGATGCTGGTTAGCCGCACCCGGCCCGCGCGTGAGGCGGTGATGGTTGCCGAGCGGCTCGGCGCCGATCTCGTGCCAATGGGATCGGCGGGCGCGAAGGCGATGGCGGTGGTCCTCGGCGACGCGGACATCTATCTCCATTCGGGTGGGCAATATGAGTGGGATAATTGCGCCCCTGTTGCAGTCGCGGTGGCTGCGGGACTGCACGCCAGCCGGATCGATGGCGCGCCGCTCCTATACAACCGCCCCGATCCATCACTCCCCGACCTGCTGATCTGCAGGCGCGAGCATGCCGATCGCATTCTGGCGCTGACGGCTGCGCCGATGCGCAAGGGCTGATCGGCGCGAGCGACCGGGTGGAAAGCGATATCCTTTGCCACGCCTTGTATTATCGCCACCTCCGCGACATAATATGGGCAGGAGACGCCCAATGACGCACATGCTCGGCATTCGGGAATTTCGAGACAATTTCACCCGGATCGCGCGCGAGGGTGCCGATACGGTAATCGTCAAGAACCATGGCCGCGTGGTGGGCTGGTATGTCCCCGTCAAGCGGCCGACGCCCGAGGATGTCGAACGCACCATCGTCGGGCTGGAGGCGGTGCAGGCACAGTGGCGTGCCGAAGGGCGCGATCTCGACGCCGAACTGGCCTCGCTCGGTATGGACCCGTACGGCAATCCGCTCGGCGAGGAGTGCTGATCCTCGACGCGAACGTGCTGGTATCGGCGGCATTGGGGCGTTCACGCCCACTGATCGAGTCGACGGCGGCGCGCGGACTAGAGCTGCTGGTGACCGTTGCGCAACGCCGCGAAGCCGCCAAGGTGTTGTTGCGGCTTGGCGGCTCGCCTGCGTCGGTCGAAATGTCGCTGGCATTTGCGCGAAGGACGATCGGGGTGATCGAGCCCGAAGCTTACGATCTACTGGAATCCGCCGCCCGCGCCCGCCTAGGCGAACGTGGCCAGTCTGACTGGCCGGTCCTCGCCGCCGCGCTCGCGCTGGGCGCGGACATCTGGAGCAACGACCGGGACTTCTTCGGGGTGGGCGTGGCGGTTTGGACGACGCGGAACGTGGCATACGCCGCCACGAGCTAATCACAGGCGCTATGGCCCGTCCCCCGAAGGGTTGGGATTGCGAGCCGGTCGGCGGTCGGCACGATTGGTATAATCACGATGGAGCACGCTCCGCCTGTTACCACTGTCGTGCCGTGACGCACGCGGTACGATGGAGCGCCGAAAGCCAACAACCCGAAGCGAACTAAAGCCGCATTTCGCCCCATCCTGCGCGTACCCCTTTGCCCGCCCCGGCTCCGGCCCTATTGCACCTTCATGGCCAGTTTCGGTTTCGAGGACGTCCCCCCGCAGGAGAAGACCGCGCGCGTGGGCGAAGTGTTTGCGCGCGTCGCCAAACGCTACGACATCATGAACGATGCGATGAGCTTGGGCGCGCACCGGCGCTGGAAGGATCGCTTCGTGGGGATGGTGCGGCCGCGCGCGGGCGAGGCGATCCTCGATATGGCGGGGGGCACGGGGGACATCGCGTTCCGGATGGCGGCTTCGGGCGCGCATATCACGTGCGCGGACATCAACCCCGGGATGCTCGAAGTGGGCATGGCGCGCGCGGAGAAGCGGGGGCTCAGTGGCATCGCGTGGGCGGAGGAGAATGCGGAACATGTGAGCGCGCCCGATGCCGCGTATGACGCGTATACCTGCGCGTTCGGCCTCAGGAACGTCACCGATCTGCCTGCTGCGCTTGGCGAGGCGTACCGTGTGGTCAGATGGGGCGGGCGTTTCTATTGCCTCGAGTTCTCCACCACCGAATGGCCGGGGTTCGCGGCGTTGTACGATGCGTACAGCTTCAAGGTCGTGCCGCGGCTGGGTGGCCTGATCGCGCGCGACCGGGCGAGCTACCAGTATCTGGTCGAAAGCATCCGCCGCTTTCCCGATATGCCGACGTTTGCCGACATGATCCGCGCTGCCGGGTTCGAGCGGGTGGCTTACACGCCAATCCTTGGCGGGGCGGTTGCGATCCATAGCGGCTGGAAGGTTTGACCAGCAGCGCCACCCATTTGTGGCGCATCGCGCGCTGGGGACGCACGCTGGGCGCGAACGGCGCGCTCCGCGGGATCGAGCGCAGCCCGCAGGCGCCCGCGAACGTGCGTCGGCTGGCGTGGCTGGCGCGGCTGGGCACGTTCGCGCCGCAGACGCCGCGCTATGCGCAGGCGTTCACCAAGCTCGGCCCCGCTGCGATCAAGCTCGGCCAGGCGCTCGCGACGCGGCCCGACCTGGTGGGGGAGGCCGCAGCGCGCGATTTCGCGGCGCTGCAGGACCGGCTGCCGCCCGAGCCGTTCGTGGGGATCCGACACGCAATCGAGGCCGGACTGGAAAAGCCGCTCCCCAGCCTGTTCCGCAGCATCGATCCGGTCGCGGTCGGCGCGGCGAGCATCGCGCAGGTGCATCGTGCGGTCACCACCGACGGGCGCGACGTGGCGATCAAGGTGTTGCGCCCGGGCGTGGAGGCGCGGATCGCGCGCGATACCGAGACGTTTGCTTGGGCGGCTGCGCAGATCGAGAGCATGGGGGGCGAGGCGACGCGGCTGCGTCCGCGTGCGGTGATCGAGGCGTTCCGGCGGTGGACCGAGCGCGAACTCGATCTGCGCATGGAGGCGGCGAGCGCTTCGGAGCTGGCGACCGATCCGGGCGATCCGGGGCTGAAGATTCCGGCAATCGATTGGGCGCGCACGGGGAAGCGCGTCCTCACGCTCGAATGGATGGACGGCGTGAAGGTTTCCGATCCGGCCGCTCTCGCAGCTGCAGGGGTGGACGGGACCAAGGCGGCGACCACGCTGGTCCGCGCTTTCCTGCATCAGGCGATCGGCCGCGGTTTCTTCCACGCCGATCTGCATCAGGGCAACCTGTTCGCGCTGCCCGATGGACGCGTTGGCGTCATCGATTTCGGCATCATGGGGCGGCTCGATCGGCGCGCGCGGGTGGATCTGGCGAAGATCCTCTACGGGCTGCTCACCGCCGATTATGCCACGGTCGCACGCGTGCATTTCGATGCGGGCTATGTGCCCAAGCACCACCGCATGGAAGATTTCGCGGTCGCGCTTCGCGCGGTGGGAGAACCGATCCGGGGATTGCCGGTGAAAGACATCTCGATTGCCAATCTGCTCGACGGATTGTTCGCAATCACGCGTCAGTTCGAAATGCCCACGCAGCCGCATCTGCTGCTGCTGCAGAAGACGATGGTGATGGTGGAAGGCGTTGCAGCAAGCCTCGACCCGCATGTGAACACCTGGGCGATCGCTGAACCTTATGTGCGCCAGTGGATGCGCGACGAACTGGGGCCGGAGGCGCGCATCGCGGACGCGATCACCAGTGTGTTCGAAGCGCTCGGCGATCTGCCCGGTTTCGCGCGGCGCGTGGCGCAGATGATCCCCGACGAGATCGAACAGCTCGAAGCCGAACTTCCGGTGGCCGCGCGCATCCGCTTGCCCGTCCGCGGGTTGATCGCGGCGATGGTCGTCGGCGCGGGGCTGGCATCGGCAACGTGCTGGTGGCTTCGATGACAGCCCGAGCGATTCAGCCCCCGCTGGGCCAGAACTTGTTGAGATCGGCGGCAGTGCCGTTGAACCGATCGCGGTCGCACCGGCCGATCCCGGCGACCGAGTGCGGCTCGTTGCCGATCGCGCCGTCGGTATATTGCCACATCGTCCAGTGGTCCCAGGTCGCCTGCACCACCGCCGTCGGCCCATATTGCGCGAGCCAGAGCCAGCATTTGGCGAGCAGCGCGTCGCGGCGCGCGCCGAGCATTTCCTTCACCAGATGGCCCGAATATAGGCCTGGAAAGCGCCCGGTCTTCTCGGCAACGTGCGTAACGAAGCCATGCGCGTCGGTGAGCGACATCGTCGCGCCGGTATTGTTGGGCTCGAAATCGAGAACGTGAAGCGTGTTCGCATCGGTGCCCACTACACTCAGAAAGCGCTCGGCCTGCGCAACACCGTCTCCGCCCGTGCCGAAATGATAGGCACCCCAAAGCAGCCCGGCCTTGGTGGCCTTGGCCTTGTTGGTCTTGTAGGTCGGATCGATGTTGAGCAGTCCTTGCGTCGCCTTCTGGATCACCGCCTGGATGCCATCGGCTTTGGCCTTGTCGAAATTGACATTACCGTTGTGGTGCGACGTATCGACGATAGCGTTGAGAAAATCCGGCATGATGATCCGCCTTTCTACAGCCCAATGTGGCGGAACGTGTCACAGATGACGGACACGGACAATATCGGAATTCGGGCGTGAGCGGTGGATTTCTCCACGGCCGCTCCATCCTGCTCATCGTCGGCGGTGGCATAGCGGCGTATAAATCGCTCGAGCTGATCCGGCTATTGCGCGGCGAGGGGGCGAGCGTGCGGGTGGTGCTGACCGCTGGCGGCGCGCGCTTCGTCACGCCGCTCAGCCTCGCTGCGCTGAGTGAGGGGCCGGTGTACGAGGATCTGTGGAGCCTGAAGGACGAGGCCGAGATGGGGCATATCCGGCTGAGCCGCGAGGCGGACCTGATCGTCCTATGCCCCGCGAGCGCGGACCGGATCGCGCGCATGGCGGCGGGGCTGGGCGGCGATCTGGCGGACGCGGTGCTGCTGGCGTCGGACAAGCGCGTGCTTTGCGTGCCCGCGATGAACCACCGGATGTGGCGACATCCGGCTACCATTCGCAATATCGCGCGGTTGCGATCGGACGGGGTCGAGGTGATGGAACCCGATACCGGCGCGATGGCGTGCGGTGAGCATGGGCCGGGTCGGCTGCCCGAACCGCCCGCGATCCTCGCCGCGATCCGGGCGATGCTGGGCGCTGGCCCGCTCGCGGGACGCCACGCGCTGGTGACCGCTGGCCCGACGTACGAGGCAATCGACGCGGTGCGCTACATCGCCAACCGATCGAGCGGGCAGCAGGGCTTCGCCATTGCGGGTGCGCTCGCAGCGCTGGGCGCGCGGGTGAGCCTGATCGCGGGGCCGGTCGCGCTCGCCACGCCGCCCGGATGCACGCGTGTGGACGTTGTGAGCGCGCGCGAAATGGCGGCGGCGGTCGACGCGGCGCTTCCCGCCGATATCGCGGTCATGGTGGCCGCAGTGGCGGACTGGGGGGTCGACGCGCCCGCGCCCGGCAAACTCAAGAAGGCGGACGGGCCACCCGCGCCCCGCTTCGTGGCCAATCCGGACCTGCTCGAGCGCATCGGCGCGCCCAGCGCTCGGCGGCCGCGTCTGGTGATCGGCTTCGCTGCCGAGACGGGCGATCCCGAGGCGGAGGCGGTCGGCAAACGCGTGCGCAAGGGGGCGGACTGGATCGTGGGCAACGATGTGTCGGGCGACGCGATGGGCGGCCCCGACAACGCGGTGCTGATCGCGACCGGCGAGGGCGTGGAACGCTGGCAGCCGATGGCCAAGCGCGAAGTGGCGCGGCGCCTTGCGGAGCGGATCGCCGCGGCGCTCGGCTGACTGCGATGCGCTTGACGTGACCGCTGGCCGCGTCAACGTAATCGGATGGGGGACCGCAAAACTCAGATCGTGATCGTCGGCGGCGGCGCGGGGGGGCTTGAGCTCGCGCGGCGGCTGGGTGCGCGTTATGGGCGCAAAGCCCACGACATTATTCTGGTCGAGAAAAACCGCACGCACATCTGGAAGCCGCTGCTGCACGAGGTGGCCGCCGGGTCGCTCGATGCCAATATGGACGAGGTGGGGTATCGCAGCCACTGCCACCGCTGGGGCTACCGCTATTTCTACGGCCGCTGCGAGGGGATCGACACGCAGGCGCGCGAGGTTTTGATCGCGCCGCTGCTCGATGACGATGGCAGCGAACTCATCGCCGCGCACCGGGTGCGCTACGATTATCTCGTGCTCGCGATGGGATCGATCGGCAATGATTTCGGCACGCCGGGCGCGCGGGAGAACTGCATCTTCCTCGACGATCGCCACGCCGCCGATCGCTTCCGCAACAAGCTGCTCGATCATTGCCTGCGTGTTTCGCGCGCCATGGCGGCCGATCCGGGATCGGACGCGCGCGTGAGGGTTGCGATCGTGGGCGGCGGCGCCACGGGGGTGGAGCTGGCGGCCGAACTGTACAACGCGGCCTCCGCGCTCGGCTATTATGGGCTCGAGGTGTTCGACGAGAGCCGCCTCGAAGTGAGCCTGCTCGAGGCGGGGCCGCGTATCCTGCCCGCGTTGCCCGAGCGGCTCGCCGAAGCGGCGAAAGCCGAGCTGGAAGCGCTCGGCGTGCATGTGCTCGAAGCGACCAGGGTGATCGAGGTCACACCCGACGCGATCGCCACCGCGGATGGCGGGCGGATCGCCGCCGACCTCAAGGTCTGGGCGGCGGGGGTGCGGGGTGCGCCGCTGAGCGGTGGGAATGGCGGGCTGGAGACGAACCGCATCGGCCAGTTCCTCGTGCGCCCGACGATGCAGACGCTGGGCGACGACCGCATCTTCGCTTTGGGCGATTGCGCGAGCTTCACGCCTGCCGGCGCGGACAAGCCGATCCCGCCGCGCGCGCAGGCCGCGCACCAGATGGCGACGACGGTGTTCAAGAATCTGGTCGCGATGACCGAGGGCGGGCGGCTGCACGATTTCGAATATCGCGATCACGGCAGCCTGGTGTCACTCAGCCGCTATTCGACCGTGGGTTCGCTGATGGGCAATCTGGTCGGCGGCCGCATGGCGATCGAGGGGCGGCTGGCGCGGTTCGTGTATCAATCGCTGTACCGGATGCACCTGATTGGCATCCACGGCTGGCTGAAGGGGGTGACGATGATCGTGCTGGGGCATGCGAACGCGATCATTCGGCCGAAGCTGAAGCTGCATTGATGCGCCCGTCGCGCGCCTTCGTTCTTGGTGTCCTGGCGATGACGCTAGCAACCGGTGCGGGCGCACCGGGTCCGCCAAAGCCACGGATCGGCCTGGAGCAGATCAAGCGGATGTTCGCCTCGATGCGCCAGCAGGCGCCGTGGTATCGCGACGGACCCCTGCTCTGGGGTTATTTCTTTACAGCGCCGGACCGCCACACGCTCGATGACGCTTCGCCTTTGCTCGCAAAAATGGGCTATCGCATCGTGGAGACGCACAAAGACGATGCGGGTCTGTTCTGGCTTCATGCCGAGCGTATCGAACGGCAAACGGCTGCCAGCCTCGATACTACCAATCACGCGCTCTACGATTTCGCCGACCAGCACCCGCCGCTGATCTACGACGGGATGGACGTGGGGCCGGTCGACAAACACTGACTCCAAATGCTTCGACGCTGCACCGGCCGACCGCCGGCTTGCATCCCCCGCCCGCCCCGCGTATGGCGCGAGGCTTCGACTAGCAGGATCGCCCGGCTATGTGCTGACCCTCGGGTACAGCGCGCACGGGCTGCCGTGGCGATCCATTTTGCGCCCAAGGAGGGACAAATGCCCAAACTCAAGACCAAGAGCGGGGTCAAGAAGCGATTCAAGATCACCGCGACGGGCAAAGTGAAGCACGGGGTCGCGGGCAAGCGTCACCGGCTCATCAGCCACAATAGCAAATATATCCGCACCAATCGCGGGACCAAGGTGCTGAGCGCGGCGGATACGCCGACGATCAAGCTCTGGGCCCCGTACGGCCTGAAATAGGAGACGCTTAGATGGCACGTGTAAAACGCGGTGTTGCCGCGCACGCCCGCCACAAGCGGGTATTGGAACAGGCGAAGGGCTTCTACGGCCGTCGCAAGAACACCATCCGCATCGCCCGCCAGGCGGTGGAGAAGGCGGGTCAATATGCGTATCGTGATCGCAAGACGCGCAAGCGCAACTTCCGCGCGCTCTGGATCCAGCGCATCAACGCGGGCGTGCGCGAGATGGGGCTGACCTACGGGCGCTTCATGCACGGCTGCAAGCTGCTGGGGTTGGAACTGGACCGCAAGGTTCTGGCCGATCTGGCGATGAACGAGCCCGCGAGCTTTGCGGCGATCGTCGAGCGGGTGAAGGGCGCGCTGCCCACCGAGATGGCAATCGCGGCCTGAACCGCAGACGGCGGACTGGCGCGTGATGTGACGCGGCGGGCGGGAGCAGGTTCCCGCGCGCCGCTCGCACGCGTTTGGCGGAGCGCTACCCGAACCGGCCGGTCACGTAATCGCGCGTGCGGCTGTTCTGCGGGTTGACGAAAATCTGCTCGCGGTCGCCGATTTCGACCAGCTGGCCATCGAGCAGGAAGGCGGTGCGGTGCGCGAGGCGCGCGGCCTGCTGCAGATTGTGCGTGACGATGATGAAGGTGAAGTTCGCCGCCTGCTCGACCAGCAGTTCCTCGATCTTCGCGGTCGAGATCGGATCGAGCGCGGACGTCGGCTCGTCGAGCAGCACCACTTCGGGCCGGACCGCGAGCGCGCGCGCGATGCACAGGCGCTGCTGCTGACCGCCTGAGAGTGCGAGCGCGGACACATTCAGCTTGTCCTTGACCTCGTCCCACAGCGCGGCCTGACGGAGCGAGGTTTCCACCCGCTCGCGCTCCTCGGCGCGGCTGAGGCGCTCGTAGTGGCGCAGCGCGAAGGCGACATTGTCGTGGATCGATAGCGAAAACGGGGTCGGCTTCTGGAACACCATGCCGACGCGCGCGCGCAGTTCGGACAGGCTGAACGCGGGTTCGAGGATGTTGCGTCCATCGAGCGTGATCGTGCCGGTGGCGCGCTGGCCGGGGTAGAGTTCGAAGATCCGGTTGATCGTGCGCAGCAGCGTGGACTTGCCGCACCCCGACGGGCCGATGATCGCGGTGATCTCGCCATCGTTGAAGCCGAGCGACACGCCCTTTAGCGCGTGCGTCCGGCCATAATAGAAATCGAGATTGTCGAGGCCGATCTTGACCGCAGGTGCGCGATTGGCGGCGGGGGTCGGCGCGGTGTCGGCGCTGGTAAAGGCGATGGCGTTCACCGGGGTGTCCTTGTCCGGAGGAAGAAGCGCACGACGATGTTGAGCAGCAGGACGAACGCGGTGATGACGAACGCACCCGCCCAGGCGAGCACATGCGCCTCATCCTGCGGGGCGTTCGCGTAATTGTAGATCGCGGTCGGGATGTTGGCCATCGGCGCGTTCAGGTCCGCACTCCAATATTGATTGCCGAGCGCGGTGAACAGCAGCGGTGCGGTCTCGCCCGAAATGCGCGCGACCGCGAGCAGGATGCCCGTCATGATGCCCGTTACGCCCGCGCGGTAGATGATCCGCGTGGTGACTTTCCATTGCGGCACACCGAGTGCGAGCGCGGCTTCGCGCATCTGGTTGGGCACGAGGCGCAGCGCCTCGTCGCTGGTGCGCACGACCACGGGGATGAGGATGATGGCGAGCGCGATGCCGCCCGCGAGCGCGGAATAATGGCCCTGCTGGGCGACGACGAGTTCGTAGACGAACAGGCCGATCAGGATCGACGGCGCGCTGAGCAAGATATCGTTCACGAAGCGGATCGTGTTGGCGAGCTTCGACGCACGGCCGTATTCGGCGAGGTAGGTGCCCGCGAGCACGCCGATCGGCGTGCCGATCACCACGCCCAATGCGACCATGACGAAGCTGCCGAAGAGTGCGTTCAGCAGGCCCCCTTCGGAGCCGGGCGGCGGGGTCATCTCGGTGAAGAGGCGGGGGCTGAGCGCGGCCGCGCCCTGGCTGAACGTGGTCCACAATATCCACGCCAGCCAGAACAGGCCGAACACCGTGGTCGCGGTCGCGGCGATCAGCGCGATCACGTTCACCGTCTTGCGGCGCGCGAGAAGGCCGGGCGCGATGATCATGCGGCACGTCCTTCGGTCCGCGACAGCCGCGCGAGCATCAGCTTGGCGATCGCGAGCACGATGAAGGTGACGACGAACAGCAGGAAGCCGATCGCGATCAAAGCGGAGCGGTGCAATCCTTCGGCTTCGGCGAACTCATTGGCGATCGCGGACGCGATGGAATTGCCCGGCGCGAGCAGCGATTTCGAGAAGTTGAACGAATTGCCGATCACGAACGTCACCGCCATCGTCTCGCCGAGCGCGCGACCCAGCCCGAGGAAAACCGCGCCGACCACGGCGGAGCGCGTGTGCGGGAGCGTGACGCGGCGCACCACCTCCCACGGGGTCGCCCCCAGCGCGAACGCCGATTCGCGCAGCGCGGGCGGGATCGCCTGGAATACGTCGCGCATCACCGACGAGATGAACGGGATGATCATGATCGCGAGGATGATGCCCGCGGTCAGCATCCCGATCCCGATCGGCGCGCCCTGGAACAGCGGGCCGAGGATGGGCAGCGGACCGACATGCGCGATCAGCCACGGCTCCACCCGCGCGGACATGACCGGCGCGAAGAAGAACAGCCCCCACATGCCGTAGACGATGCTCGGCACGGCGGCCAGCAGTTCGACCGCGATTGCGATCGGCGAGCGCACCCAGCGCGGCGCGACTTCGGCGAGGAACACCGCGATGCCGAACGATGTGGGCACCGCGATCAGCATCGCGATCGCCGAACTGGCGAGCGTGCCGAAAATCGGGATCAGCGCGCCATATTGATCGCGGCCGACGTCCCATGCGTCACTGATCAGGAAGTGCAGGCCGAACGTCTGGAAGGCTTGCCGTCCACCCCAGAACATCGATCCGGCGATGCCGATCAGCAGCAGGAA
This sequence comes from Sphingomonadales bacterium, assembly GCA_038238915.1. GTDB lineage: Bacteria > Pseudomonadota > Alphaproteobacteria > Sphingomonadales > Sphingomonadaceae > JAVVHE01. The sequence goes on along the minus strand of JBBSFH010000001.1, from coordinate 254,953 downwards.
CACACCCCACGCAGCCGTGCGCGTGATCCCCGCGAAGACACGGTCCCCGCCGCCATCGCTCAGTCGCCGGGCGGGCAACGGCGATTCTGCGTGAGCGGCCACCGGGCGGGGCACGGGGAGAGCGGTCGCGTCCATCGGTGACGCCTAGGGCCGCGCGCTTACTTGATGTTGGCGGTGACGTAGCTGTTGACGCGACCGACGAGCGCGGGCGGCAAAGCCACGTAGTTGAGCGCGGCTGCCTGCGCGGTGCCTTTGGCAAGCGCCCAGCGGAAGAACTTCATCGCCGCCGCCGAACTCGCGGCCTTTTCCGCCTGGGGGTGCTTGTAAACGAGCACGAAAGTGGTCGCGGTGATCGGCCAGGCTTTGGGACCAGGTGCGTTGGTCATGACGAGATTGAAGTCCGAAGCGCGGTCCCACGGCGCGCGCGCGGCGGCGGCACCGAACGAGGCGGCGTTGGGCATGACGAAGCGGCCATCGGCGTTCGACACCAGCGCGTATGTCATCTTGTTTTCGACGACATAGGCGTATTCGACATAGCCGATCGAGTTGGCGGTCTGCTTGACCGCCTGCGCGACGCCCGCATTCTGCTTGCCGCCGATCGACGCGGCGGGCCAGTTGACCGTCTTGCCCTCGCCCGGACCCGCCTTCCACGCCGGGCTGACCTGCGCGAGATAATGGGTGAGGTTGAACGTGGTGCCCGAACCATCGGCGCGGTGGACCACCGTGATCGCGGCATCGGGGAGCTTCACGCCCCGGTTGAGCTTGACGATCGCGGGATCGTTCCACTTCGTGATGCGGCCCATGAGCACGTCTGCAAGCAGTGCGCCCGAGAAGTGCAGCGCGCCGGGTGCCACGCCCGCGATGTTGACCACGGGCAGGATGCCGCCGATCACGACGGGGAACTGCGCGAGGCCGGCGGCGGCGAGTTCGGCCGAACCGAGCGGCTGATCGGATGCTCCGAAATCGACCGTGCCCGCCTTGATCGCGGCGATGCCCGCACCCGAGCCGTTGGGCTGATAATTCACCCGGTCCCCGGTGATCTTGTTGTAATCGGCGGACCAGCGCGACATGATCGGCTCGACGAAAGAGGATCCCGCGCCCGTGATGTCGGCGGCGTGCGCGGTGGACGCGGCGAGTGCCATTGCAGCCAGCGCCAGCGTCGTTTCAAAGATCCGCTTCATCGGCATTCCTCTCGCTCGTAAAGATTTGACCCGGCGCGGCCAGAGACGGCACCGGTGCGCCGTCCCTATACTCAAGCGCGCGCGCCCAGTGTATGAAAGAATTGTGACAGAATTGGTAACTGCTGCTGTTTTGCGCCGCCTTTTGTATTTGAACTGGAATGGGTAAGGGGTGGGAGGCGTGCCCCTGCCGCTTCGGCTGACGCACGGATCCGATGATGGGGCGCAGCGGCATGAGCCAGATCTCCAGCCATACCTTCAAGTCCTTCGACGACGATCTCCAGCATCTGCGCACGCTGATCGGCGAGATGGGCGGGCTGGTGGAGGCGCAGATCAACGCTGCGATCGATGCGCTGGTGCGGCGCGACGTCGATAGCGCGATGCGCGTGGTTGCCGACGACAAGCGAATCGACGCGCTTGAGGCCGAGGCGGAGAAGCTCGCGATCACCACGATCGCTTTGCGCGCGCCAATGGCAGACGATCTGCGCGAGATCATCGCCGCGCTCAAGATCGGCCACATGCTCGAACGCGTCGGCGATTACGCGACGAACATCGCCAAGCGTTCGACCGTGCTCGCACAATCGAGTCCGATCCAGCCGAGCGTGATCATCCCCGAAATGGGCCGTGCGGTGGCCCGCATGGTCAAGGACGCGCTCGATGCGTACGCCGACCGCGACGCCGAACTGGCGATCGAGGTGACCGAGCGCGACCGCGTTGTGGACGATCTTTACGCGGCGCTGTTTCGAACGCTGCTGACCTACATGATGGAAAACCCGCACCACATCACGCCAAGCGCGCATCTGCTGTTCGTGGCGAAAAACCTCGAACGCGTGGGCGATCATGCGACCAACATCGCCGAGGTGGTGTATTTCAGCGTGACCGGCAAGCAGATCGCCGAGCGGCCCAAGGGCGACGATACCCACTACGCGATGGCGCAACCGGAGATCGATCGATGATCCGCGAAATGGATGCCCCGGCCTTTGCTGAAGCCCCGCCCGCAAACGCGCCGCGGCCCAGGATTTTGCTCGTGGAGGACGACGCCAATCTGGTCGAGCTCGCCACATACAACTTCGAGAAGGAGGGGTTCGACGTCGTCCAGACCGGCGAAGGCGAGGAGGCGCTGTTGATGGCGGAGGAGGACAAGCCCGATCTGGTGGTCCTCGACTGGATGATCGCCAATCTGAGCGGGATCGAGGTCTGTCGCCGCCTGCGCCGGGGGGCCAAGACCGCCAACCTGCCGATCGTGATGCTGACCGCGCGCGCCGAGGAGGCGGACCGTATCCGGGGGCTGGAGACGGGCGCGGACGATTATGTGACCAAGCCGTTTTCGCCGCGCGAGCTGATCGCCCGCGTGCGCGCGGTGCTGCGGCGGCTGCGGCCTGCCTTGTCGGGCGGGTTGCTCGAGTTCGCCGACGTGACGATGGATACGGCCGCCCACAAGGTTTTGCGCGGTGGCGTGGCGCTCGCGCTCGGGCCGACCGAGTTTCGCCTGCTGCGCCATTTTCTGGAGAACCCGGGCCGCGTCTTCAGCCGCGAACAACTGCTTGACGCGGTGTGGGGGCGCGACGTGTATGTCGAGCAGCGCACCGTGGACGTGCACATCCGGCGACTGAGGAAGGCGATCAACGGCGACGATCTCCCCGATCTGATCCGCACCGTGCGTTCGGCGGGCTATGCGCTCGACGGCGATGGGGCGGTGGTGGCGCGGGCGGCGTAGCCCCGATCGCGCATCGGCGGCGGGCAGGCGCGAGCGGCCCGCGCCGCGCGAGGCGACCGGACGTGGCGGTGGCGGCGGGCCTGGCCCCGTGCCGGTCGGGGGAGGGGTTGCCGGATCGGTTCGCTCAGCGGCGGACGCGCGGGCGGGCTCTGGCCGTAACGCGATCGGCCAGTTCCGGGTAGTCGGCATTCCCGCGGTGTCCGCAATGCGATCACGCGATGGTTCCCGCGAACCGGAACCGTGATTCCGCCCGCGCGTCTGCCTGGCCCCGCCCGCAGCCCCCGCGCCGGCGCGCGGATGACAAAGGGTGGGGTTGCTCGCTCCCATAACCGAATGGGTTAATTAGTCAAGGTAAATAGGGCAAACAGCCTATCCGTCGACGAGCTTCATCAGGCGGCGCTCGACCGGGGCCAGCACGCCGCGCAGATCGGCCCCGCGTTTCAGCACCGCGCCCGCCTCGCCCACCAGCGCGTAAATGCCCTGCTTGTGGCGCAGCGCGGGGCGTTTCCACAATTCCACTTCGGGCCGCTCGCTCGCCCGTCTGAAGGCGCTGAACACGGCGGCTTCGCGGTGCATATCGATCGCGTAATCGCGCCACAGCCCGGCGGCGACCATGCGCCCGTAGAGATCGAGGATCGCAAGAAGCTCCGCGCGGTCGAAAACGGTCTGGGCGGAGGTGCGGGGGGCGGACGGCGCGGGAAACGCGATCACGCTCGCCATCAGGCGGCGCGCTCCTCGGCGGCGGGATCGTCGCAGCCAAGCTCGATGCGCGCGGTACGCAGTTCGGCGCGCAGCCGTTCGATCTCGGCGGCGAGAACCTCCACCCGGCTGGTCAGCGGATCGAGGCCGCCGCACGGCGTGCCGTAGGGGAGGAAGCGCTCGTGCGTCTCGGCGCTGACCGGGGTGGCGCGCGCCGGGATGCCGACCACGGTCGCGCCCGCCGCGACATCGCGCGTGACGACCGCGTTCGCGCCCACTCGCGCACCCGCGCCGACCGTGATCGGCCCGAGGATCGCAGCACCCGAGCCGACAATCACGCCGTCTGCCAACGTCGGGTGGCGCTTGCCGGGAACGCCGTTCGAGGGATCGGTGCCGCCCAGCGTGACGAACTGGTAAATCGTCACGTCGTCGCCGATCTCGGCGGTTTCGCCGATCACGACGAACCCGTGATCGATGAACAGCCGTCGGCCGATCCGTGCGCCGGGGTGGATTTCGATGCCCGTCAGCAGGCGCGCATTGAGGTTCACCAGCCGCGCGGCGAAGAACCAGTTTCGCCGGAACATCGCGTGCGCAAGGCGGTGGAACGTCATCGCCCAGACGCCCGGGTAGAACATCACTTCCCAGCGCGAACGCGGCGCGGGATCGCGCGCCTTGATCGAATCGAGATAGGCCGTGAGTCGCCTGAACATGGACTGTAATTTAGGTGAGGTTCACCGTGGCCGCTAGGGGGGCGGAACATGGCCGTCCGCTCTTGCGCGCGGGCGGTATGCGTGGTCTTCTGCGCAACCACCTGAGGGAGGAAATCGCAATGATCCGTTCGACCCTGATCGCACTCGCCACCATCTCGCTTGTGGTGGGCGCCCCCGCGCTCGCCGCCGCGCCGTGCAAGGATGCGAAGGGCAAGTTCATGAAGTGCCCGCCCGCCGCGCCCGCCAAGGCGGTTCGCTGCAAGGACGCAAAGGGCAAGTTCGCCAAGTGCGACGCGCCGGGTGCCAAGCCGATGGCAGCTCCCGCCGCGAAGTAACCGCGCGAGCGGCTTGCGCTTGCGCCCGGTGCCGTCGATGGGGCGTTGATCCACGCCTCATCGACGGAAATCTTGCATGATCCAGATCGCCGCCGCCGCCGCCGCACCCGCGCCTCTGCCTGTCGCGCCGCTGCCCGTGCCCGCGAACGATCCCGCCGCCGTATCGGCGGTTATCGACATCGGCTCCAATTCGGTGCGTCTGGTGGTGTATCGCTGCGGCACACGCGCGCCAGCGATGCTGTTCAACGAAAAGGTGATGGCGGGTCTGGGCGGCGGCGTCACCGAGGGCGACGCGCTGGAGCAGGACGCGATGGAAGTGGCACTCGCGTCGCTTGCGCGCTTCACGCTGGTGGCGCGCGCGATGGGGGTCACCCACCCACGCTGCGTCGCCACCGCCGCGACCCGTCAGGCCACGAATGGCGCGGCGTTCGTCGAGCGCATCCAGCGCGAAACCGGGCTCGCGATCGCGATCCTGAGCGGCGAGGCGGAGGCGCGCGGCTCGGCCTATGGTGTCATCTCGGGGATCCCGGGTGCGGACGGGATTGTCGGCGATCTGGGCGGGGGCAGCCTCGAACTGATCCGGGTATCGGGCGGCGAGCCACAGGCGCGCGCCTCGGTGCCGGTGGGTTCGCTCAAGCTCATCGCGGCGCGTGACGAGAGCGCGCGCGCTCTCGATTCGCTGATCGCCGCCGCGCTCGACGAGATCGACTGGCTGCGCGAGGGGGACGGGCTGCCGTTCTACGCGGTGGGCGGCTCGTGGCGCGCGCTCGCGCATCTGGATATGGCGCTGGTCGATCATCCGCTTCCGGTGATCCACCAATATACGATGGCGGCGGACGCACCCGATCGTCTCGCGCGCACGCTGCAGGGGCTTGGACCCAAGGCGTTGCTTGCCGTACCCAATCTTGCGCGCGAACGCGTGCCGGCGCTGCCGGGTGCCGCAGCACTGCTCGGCGAAGTGGTGCGCCGCGCGGGTTCGTCATCGATCGTCACATCGTCCTACGGCCTGCGCGAGGGGCTGCTGTATCTTGATCTGTCTCACGCCGAGCGCGCGCGCGATCCGCTGCTTGCCGCTGCCGAGGCCGAAGCCGTGCGCAGCGGGCGCTTCGCCGATACCGGCCCGGTGCTTGCGCGCTGGATCGCGCCGCTGTTCGCGGACGATCTGGCGCCGCTGGTGCGCATCCGCGACGCGGCGGCAATCCTTTCGGATATCGGCTGGTCCGCCAATCCCGATTTCCGCGCCGCTCGCGCTGTGGATGCGGCGCTCCACGGGCCGTGGGTGGCGATCACGCTGCCCGAGCGCGCGATCCTTGCGGCGGCGCTCCAGGCCTGCTTCGGTGGCGGCGAGGAGGACGATCCGGCCAACGGTGATGGCAGGTGGCGCGAGCTGGCGCACGCGCACGATCTGCAACGCGCGCGAGCGTGGGGACTGGCGCTGCGGCTTGGGCAGAGGCTGAGCGGCGGCGCGGCGGGTCCGATCGCGCGCAGTTCGCTCGAGCGCGACGGGGAGACGCTTCGGCTGCGGATGCCCGCCGATCAGATGGCGCTGATGGCCCCTCCGGTTCGCCGACGGCTTAAGGCGCTTGCAGAGGCGATGGGGCTGGGGCTGACCGCGAAGAAAAAGACCGCCGCCTCGGGCCCGGCGTAGGACGTCGCGGTGGATGCTGGTTACCGGTCCGCCGCCGCGAGCGGTGCCTTGGCGTCTTCGGCCGAGATCGGGGTGAACTGTCCCAGCCCGCAGCTCGCACCGCGCGAGGGGCCGCCGCCCTGGATGATGACCGTGATGATATCGACCGAGCAGAGCTGGCTGAGCGAGGTGGCGTAGGTGAACGCGCGTTCGAAGCCGAGCTGGGGGCAGGAATAGGGCAGACGGTTGCGAAGGATGCGGCCGTCGTTCAGCTCGAAATCGATCACCTTGTCCGAACGCACCAGCGACTGGCGAATCTGCTGGAGACCGACGCAGCTTTGCGATGCGACCGCAGGAGAGGCGCCGCCCGCAGCGGGCGGCGGCGGGGCGGCGGCGACGCGCGGGGCGGGCTTCTGGGCGCAGGACGCCAGCAAGAGACCGGCAATGGCGAGCCCGAGCAGGGCGGGACGGCGGGACATGGGGCGTGCTCCTTACGCTGACCCGAAGCTCCGATTTCAGGGTTGAACCTTTTGTGAACCCGCTGGCCCGGGCGTCTTGGGCGTGTATTCGCACAGGTCCGTAATGCTGCACCGCCAGCACTGCGGCTTGCGCGCGATGCAGACATAGCGGCCGTGCAGGATTAGCCAGTGGTGCGCGTGGCGGCGATATGGTTTGGGAACCGCTTTCTCCAGCGCGGCCTCGACCGCATCGGGCGTCTTGCCGGGAGCCAGACCCGTGCGGTTCGAGACGCGGAACACGTGCGTGTCCACCGCGATCGTTTCCGCGCCGAACGCCATCTGCATGACGACGGCGGCGGTCTTGCGTCCCACGCCGGGCAGCGCCTGCAAAGCCTCGCGATCGGCGGGGACCGTGCCACCGTGGCGATCGATCAGTGCGTGGCTGAGCGCGATCAGGTTTTTGGCCTTGGTGTTGAACAGACCGATCGTGCGGATCAGATGGCGCACATTGTCTTCGCCCAGTTCGACCATTGCCGCCGGGGTGGACGCGGCGGCAAAGAGGCCGGGGGTGGCGCGGTTGACCCCCGCGTCGGTCGCCTGCGCGCTCAGCACCACCGCCACCAGCAGCGTGAAGGGATCCGCGTGCGCGAGTTCGCCCCTGGGTTCGGGTTCTGCGGCGGCGAAGCGGCGGAACATCTCCTCGATGGCTTTGCGTCGCATTGTGCAACCGCCCAAGCGCATTACCGTTGGCTCTGCAAGCGAGGCGCGATCGGGTGACGACCTATATCGATCTGACGATGCGGCCCAACGCCGCCATGGCGGAGCGGCAGCGCTGGCTCGTGGTGGCGGGGGTGGCGGCGATCATGCTGCTGGGTGCGGTGCGCTTCGTGCTGCTTGGCGCGTGGCCGGTCGCGGTGTTCGGCGTGGCGGACGTGGCGCTGCTCGCGTGGGCGCTGCATGCGAGCGCGAAGGCCGCGCAGGCGAGGGAACAGGTGCACCTCGTCGGTGACGCGCTGATCTGGCACGCGATCGGCCCGGGCGGCGTGACGCGGACCGAGCGGATGGAGCCGGGCGCGGCGCGCGTCGAACTCGAAGCCTTGCTTCCACGCGGCAACCGGCTGTTCCTTGCCGAGCGTGGTGGCCGGCGGGTGCTTGTCGGTGCGTTCCTCACCGCCGCCGAGCGCGAGGAGGTGCGCGGCGTGATCGAGGCTGGGTTGATGCGCTGGCGGCGTCGCTAGGTGCCGAGCACGTCCGCCATCGTGTAACGACCCGGTGCGCGACCGCTCAGCCACGCCGCTGCGGTGACCGCGCCCACCGCGAACACCGCGCGCGTCTCGGCGCGGTGCGTGAGTTCGAGCCGTTCGCCTTCACCGAGCAGCAGCACCGTATGTTCGCCAGCCGAGGTGCCGCCGCGCAGCGAGGCAAAGCCGATCTCGTCGTCGGCGCGCTTGCCGGTGCGCGCGGCTTTTGGCGCGGGCAGGCTGTGGCCGCGTCCGCGCGCGATCGCCTGGCCGAGCAGCAGCGCGGTGCCCGACGGTGCATCCGCCTTGTCCGAGTGATGGAGTTCGACGATTTCGGCGTGCCACGCGGGCAACCGCGCCGCCGCCTGCGCGATGAGTGCGCCGAGCACCGCCACGCCGAGGCTGGTGTTCGCCGATTGCAGCACCGCGATCTCGCGCGCCGCTGCATCGATCGCCTTCATCTGCGCGGGCGTTAGGCCAGTGGTGCCGATCAGGATCGGCCGGCGCGCGGCGCAGGCGGCATCCAGATTGACGGCGAGCGCGCCGGGTACGGTGAAATCGATCAGTACGTCCGAGGTGTGCGCCAGCGCCCGCGCGTTCGAGCACACCACCAGCCCGCCCGACAGATGCGCGCCGACCACGGGATGCCCCGCCGCCTCGACCGCACCCGCGAGCGTGACCAACGGATTGCGCGCGATCGCGGCGATGATCTCGCGGCCCATACGGCCACCCGCGCCGAAGACTCCGAGTTTCACGCCACCGGCTTTATCGACCATTGCTCGCGCTCCCGCAGCCGTGGCGCTATTAAGGCAGCGATGGGGAAGCCGCGCAATATCGTCATCCTGACCGGCGCCGGAATTTCCGCCGAATCGGGCGTGCCCACCTTCCGCGCCGCCGACGGGCTGTGGGAAGGGCACCGCGTGGAGGACGTCGCGACGCCGCAGGCGTATGCGCGCGATCCCCCGCAGGTGCAGGCGTTCTACGACGCGCGGCGCACGCATCTGCGCCATGTGGAGCCCAACGCCGCGCATGTGGCGCTGGCGCGGCTCGACCGCGAATGGCGCGGCGGGCTGCTGCTGGTGACGCAGAACGTCGATGATCTGCACGAGCGCGCCGGATCGGTGCGGTTGATCCACATGCACGGCGAACTGAGGCGCGCATGGTGCCGTGCGTGCGATGGCCGCCACGCGTGGGACGCGCCGCTGGCGAATGCTCCGGCGTGTCCCGGGTGCGGGGTGCGCGCGCGGATGCGGCCCGACATCGTGTGGTTCGGCGAGATGCCTTACGCGATGGACGCGATCGAGGACGCGATCGCGGAGTGCGATCTGTTCGTCAGCATCGGCACATCCGGCAATGTGTACCCGGCGGCGGGTTTCGTGGAATGGGCGCGCGCGGCTGGGGCGGCGACGCTGGAGATCAATCTGGAGCCGACGGGCGGGCGGTTCGCGCGGTCGCGCGCCGGTCGCGCGGGTACCCTCGTCCCCACGTGGGTGGACGAGGTACTCGTCGCCGCCTCGCCTAGCGGAAGCTCGCCAGCCCCGCGCTGATCTCCGCGCCCTTGGCGGCCTTGAGCGCCGCGCACTGGCGGATGCGCTCGACCGAGCGATCGAGTTCGAGCGCACTCAGGTGCAGCGCGGCGACCTTGGGCCGCAGGTCCGCCTCGGTCTGGCGCGCGCGCCCCTCCGAGCAATAGCCCGAGCCGATGCCGAGCAGGTTGGACGCGATCAGCGGCGTCGCCTTGGTGAGCGTATCGAAATTGCCGATCGCAAACGTGTAGGTCGCGTCGCGCGTCGATGCGTTGCGGATCAGGCCGATGCTCATGCGCAGGCCTTCCAGATTGTGCAGGCGCGCGTCCTGGCTGAGCGCGATTACGCGCGATGCGAGCGGCGCGCGATCGATGCCCGAGAGCGCGCCCACGATCTCGCTGCGCTCCTGCGGATCGTTCGACGCGACGAGGCGATCGAACAGGCGCTGCACCATCGGCTCGCCTCCGTCCTGCGCCGCGATCAGCAATGCGAGCGGGCGGAACGCGGGATCGAGCGCGGCCTTGTCTCCGCCGAGAGACGCATCGAGTGCGGTGCGCATCCTGGCGCGGTAGGTCTGGTCACCGCCCTCGTCCGCGACATAGTTTGCGAGTACGCGGCGCAGTTCGCGGCGTTCGGACGGTTCGGCGGCATAGGCCCCGGCGCGCAGATCGAGGCCGAGTTCGGCGAGGCGCGGCGTGAACAATGTGTGGACCATGCGGCCGTAATTGGCGCGATCTTGTGCCGACAATTCGGTCTGCGACAGCCCGGCGAGAGTGTTGGGGAGGAAAGTCGCGGCGTAGCGTTCCTTGTGGCCCGCGAGCGCGCGCGCACCGCTTACGACCTGGGTGAAGGGCGCGCGGCCGGCGGTGAAGCTCGCCCACAGGCTGTCTGCCGTCGCCATCGCCTCGGTGGGGGCGAGGCCGGGGGAGGCTGCGATGAGCGCATCCCACGAGGCGGGATCGAGATCGAAACGGTAGTAGCCGCGCCCGCCCGCGTTGGGCATGATCCACGGCTGCGTGCCCTTGAGCGCGAGGCCGCCGGTGCGGCTGGTCAGCAACGTGCACTCGCGGCCCTCCCCGGCGCGCGCGCAGACGGGGATCTGCCAGAGCTGGGGCGCGCCGCGGCGCACGCCGATTGGCACATAGCGTTCCTGGGTAAGCGTGTACGCACCGCCGTTCGCCGCGCGCACGGTGACGAGTGGCACGCCCTGCTGTTCGACGAAGCTGCGGAAGGCGGGGATCACGCCCGGCTTGCCCGAACCTTGCGCGATCGAGGCGAAGAACTGGTCGCCGGTCGCGGTGCCGTAGGCGTAGCGGGTGAGGTGGAGGTGGACGCCGCGCTGCCATGCGGCCTCGCCGACATAACCCTCCATCATGCGCAGCACCTGGCCGCCCTTCTGGTAGGTGATGCTATCGAAGGCGCTGTCGATCTGCTCGTTGCGGTCGATGCGCTGGCGGATCGGGCGGCCCGCCGCCTGGCTGTCGAGGTCCATCGTGCGCAGCGCGCCGTTCAGGTCGGCCACGTCCGCTCCCGCTGCGGGGTTCCAGCGGCTGGCCACCTTTTCGGCCGCCCAAGTGGCGAAGCTCTCGTTCAGCCAGATATCGTCCCACCATTTGGGGGTGACGAGATCGCCGAACCACTGGTGCGCGATCTCGTGCGCGACGACCGAGCCCAGCCCCAGCGTCTGGCGGGGCGGGGCATCCTTGTTCACGAGGATGATCGTATCGTCGTAGGTGATCAAGCCCGCATTCTCCATCGCGCCGCCCATGATCGGCGAGGCGACGAGATCGAGCTTGGGATAGGGGTAGGGGATGCCGAAATATTCCTCGAGCAGCGAAGTCAGCTTGGGCGAGTTTTCCATCGTGAAGGCGAGGCGCTCCTTCTGCCCACGCTCGGCTATGCCGCGCATCTGCAGTGGCTCGGAGCGGATGCTGTTGGGCGCGGCGCTGGTGGTGACGACATCGAACGGTCCAATCGCGAGCGCGACCAGATAGGTCGGGAGCGGTTTGGTGGGCGCGTAGGTGTGGACCTTCATCGCGCCCGCCTGAGTGTCTCCGGTCTCGGGCGCGTTGGAAACCACATACTGGTCGCTGGGCGCGGTGATCTTGATCGTGAAGGGGGTCTTGTAGCCGGGCTGATCGAAGGACGGGAAGGCCCGCCTGGCATCGATCGATTCGAACTGGGTGTAGGCATACCAGCTATCGCCGACCTTGACCCGGTAGAGGCCCGATGCGCCCGACTGGAAAGCGGCGGAGTAATCGATGACCAGCGTGTGACGGCCCGCCTGCAGGGGACGATCGAATCGAATTTCCGCGACGCCGGTGGGGAGCACCTCTTTATAGTGGCCCTCGTCGGCGACCATGCGGCCGGTGAGGCCCTGGACGCGGGTGACGGTGAGATCGCGGCCGTGGAGGTAGATCGCGCGGGTGGGGGCCTTGAGGAGGATTTCGATCTCGGTGTGGCCGGTGAAGCGTGGGCGCGCTGGATCGACGGTGAAATCGAGGCGGTAGGCGGTGGGCGTGACCGTATCGGGGAGGATGCCAACAGGCGGCGAGCCCTGCGCGAGTGCGGGGATGGCGGCGGTTATCAGCAGGGCGGCGGCGGCGATCGTGTGGCGCATGATGAGTTTCCCCGTATTGGTATAGCAACACACTAGCGAGGCGTGCGCGGACGTGCAAGCGCGTTTGGCGCTTCTGCGGTGGGGATGCTAGCCTGCCCGGTAATGACAAGGGAAGGGGAGGAGCTGGCGGCACCGCCGGGCGCGCGCCGCGCGCTGGGTTTACTGACGCTCGTCTATTCGCTGAACTTCCTGGACCGGCAGATGCTGAGTATCCTCGCGGGGCCGATCAAGCACGAGCTGCACTTGAGCGACGCGCAACTCGGCCAGCTGAGCGGCCTCGCCTTCGCGCTGTTTTACGCGACGATGGCGGTGCCGATCGCCTGGGTGGCGGATCGCCGCAGCCGCGTTTGGATCATCACGCTGGCGCTGGGGCTGTGGAGCCTGTTCACGATGGCGTGCGGGGTGGCACGAAGTTTCCCGCAGCTGGTCGCGGCGCGGCTGGGGGTGGGCTTCGGCGAGGCGGGGGGGGTCGCCCCCTCGGTCGCGCTGGTGAGCGATCTGTTCCCGCCGCGCGAACGCGCGCGCGCGACATCGATCTTCTACCTGGGAGTGCCGATCGGATCGGCGGCGGGCGTCCTGTTCGGCGGACTGCTCGCCGCGCGGATCGATTGGCGCGCGGCGTTCCTGATCGTGGGGGCGGCAGGGCTGCTGCTCGCGCCGCTGTTCCGGCTGCTGGTCCCCGAGCCGCCGCGCGGGCGGTTCCAGAGCGGGGCTTGTGACGCGGCGCCCTCGATGGGTGCGGTGGTGGCGCGGCTGTGGGAGCGCCCGAGCTTTCTGCTGATGGCGTTCGGCGCGTCGCTGGCGACGATGATGGGGACAGGGCTGTTGTTCTGGTCGCCGAGCTTCCTAGAACGCAGCTTCGGGCTGACGCTGGCCCAGCGCGCGGCTTATTTCGGAGTGATCCTGCTGGTGGGGGGGGTCGCGGGCGTCTGGGGAAGCGGCGTGCTTGCAGACCGGCTCGCGCGGAGCGATCGCGGTGGCTATGCGCGCGTGCCCGCCATCGCCTTCCTGCTTGCCGCGCCGATCTATGCCGCGGGCTTCTGGGTGGGGTCGCCCGTGCTCGCGTTCGTGCTGCTGATCGTTGGCAATGCGCTTTCGGTGACGTGGCTTGGGCCGACGCTGGCGGCAGTCGGAGCGCTGGTGCCGCCAGCGATGCGCGCGAGTGCGAGCGCGATGTTCCTTCTGATCAACAATCTTATCGGTTTCGGCGGCGGGGCGTGGTTCCTCGGCGCGGTTTCGGATGCGCTGGGGGGAACGAAGGGGCTGGAATCGCTGCGCTATGCCATCCTGCTCGGCACGCCTTTGTATCTGGCGGCGGCGGGGCTGTACTGGCTCGCGTCGCGGCGGCTGGCGCGCGATATCGCGTCAGGCGGGGGCGAGGCCTGCTAGCGCGGGGACGGGGGCCTGCGCGACGCGGCCGATCAGCGCCGGGGCGAGGCCATCGGTTTTGACCGCGAGCGCGAGGCGCGCGCGGGGCGCGATGCGGCCAAGCGCGGTATGCTGCGAGCGGACCTCGAAGCGCGCATCGACCAGCAACGCTTCAAGTTCGCCCTCGGTGTAGGCCTGTCCCGTGACGAACGGGGATTCGTGCGCGAACAGGCGACCGCGCCGGTTGGGGACGATCAGAACGAGTTCGCCAGCGGGCGCGAGGACGCGCCAGACTTCGGCGAGTACCTCGGCCGCGTCCGTCTGCTCGAGTGCGTGGATCAGCAGCGCCTGATCGAACAGGTTGGGCGGCAGCGGCAGTGCATCTGCGCGCGCGGCGGCGGCGTGGTTGGCTCCGCGCGCGGGCCAGCGGTGCGCGGTGCCGGTGAGCAGCACGGTCAGCCGTTCGAGACGCGCCGGATCGAGGCCGGTGAGAATGGGCGGCGGATAGCCGAGCGCGAGCAGGCGTTGCGTGGGGCCGAGACGGACGGCGGGCGCGATCACGCGCGCGAGACGGCGCGCGGTGCGGCGGCCCTGGAGCGTGGCGTACCAGCGGCGCGGAGTGGCACTTACCATCAGCGTCTACAAATCCAGTTCGCCCAGTCCCGGGTGCTCGGCTGGGCGCGGGCCGAGCGGCCAGTGGAAGCGGCGCTCGGTCTCGGCGATCGACAAATCGTTGATGCTCGCCTCGCGGCGGCTCATGAGCCCATCGCCTTCGAACTCCCATTGCTCATTGCCATAGGCGCGCCACCATTGGCCCTGCGCATCATGATATTCATAGGCGAAGCGCGCCGAGATGCGGGTATTGTCGAACGCCCACATCTGCTTGATCAGGCGGTATTCGTGCTCGGCCGCCCATTTGCGAGCGAGGAAATCGACGATCGCCTGCGTGCCCGCGAAGAACTCGGCGCGGTTGCGCCAGCGGCTGTCCACCGTATAGGCCTCCGCCACGCGCACAGGATCGCGCGTGTTCCACGCATCTTCGGCCGCGCGCGCCTTCTGGATGGCGCTTTCGCGCGTAAAAGGCGGAACGGGCGGCCGCACCGCTACCGCTCGACGCACATGGCGATGCCCATGCCGCCGCCAATGCAGAGCGTGGCGAGGCCGCGCTTCGCATCGCGGCGCAGCATTTCGTGGAGCAGCGTTGTGAGTACGCGCGCGCCGCTTGCGCCGACCGGGTGGCCGATCGCGATCGCGCCGCCGTTGACGTTCAGTTTCTCGGGATCGAAGCCCAGCTCTTGGCCTACCGCGAGCGCCTGCGCGGCGAAGGCTTCGTTCGCCTCGATCAGGTCGAGGTCTTTCACGCTCCAGCCCGCCTTTTCGAGTGCGCGGCGCGAGGCGGGGACGGGTCCGATGCCCATCATGCTCGGGTCCACCCCCGCCGTGGCCCACGAAGCGATGCGCGCGAGGATCGGGGTGCCACGGCGCTGCGCTTCGGCCTCGGTCATCAGCACGATCGCGGCTGCGCCGTCGTTGATGCCCGATGCGTTGGCTGCGGTGACGGTGCCATCTTTCTTGAAGGCGGGTTTGAGGCCGGCGAGGCCCTCGGCGGTGACGCCGTCGCGGATATATTCGTCGTGCTCCACGATCGTATCGCCCTTGCGGCCCTTGATGGTGACGGGCGCGATCTCGCCCTTGAAACGCCCCTCTGCGCGTGCGGCGGACGCCTTCTGCTGCGAGTGCGCCGCGAACGCATCCTGCATCGCGCGCGTGATCTGATATTTCTCGGCAACATTTTCCGCCGTGATGCCCATGTGGTAGCCGTGGAACGCGTCGTTCAGGCCGTCCTTGAGCATCGTATCAACGAATTCGATCGCGCCCATCTTGGTTCCGCCACGCAGATACTGCGCATGCGGAGCCATCGTCATGTTCTCCTGCCCGCCCGCGACGATGATCTCGGCGTCCCCAAGCGCGATCTGCTGCGCGCCGAGTGCGACTGCGCGAAGACCCGACCCGCAGAGCTGGTTGATGCCGATGGCGGTGCGCTCGACGGGGATGCCCGCGTTGACCGCCGCCTGGCGTGCGGGGTTCTGGCCCTGCCCTGCGCTCAGGATCTGGCCCATGATCACTTCGGACACGTCGGCAGGCGCGACTCCGGCGTCGGCGAGCGCGGCTTCGATCGCGATTCGCCCGAGTTCGTGCGCGGGCGTGGCGGCGAACGCGCCGTTGAAGCTGCCCACGGGCGTGCGGCGGGCGGCGGTGATGACGATGGACTGCATGGCGGGGTCTCCGGCGGGGTTGCGCGCTCAATAGGCGCGCGCGCGAGGTGCGGCAAATGCGAAGAGGGGGGGGCGTGCGGCCACTCGCGCGCTATCCTGCGTGATGGTGCACAAGGCTTAATGCGCCAATTCGGGCGCATCGTCGCTGGCGGGCCGGGCGCGTCCCCGTCAAAAAGCCGCCGCGTCCCACCCATTGCGAGACCGAACATGACGGCAACTTGGCCCGCCCCCCAACGTCCCGATACGCATGGCCTGATCGGCGACAGCCCCCAGATGGCGCAATTGCGTGGCCTGCTGGCGCAGGTCGGCCGGACCGAGGCGTCGGTGCTCGTCACCGGGCCGTCGGGCAGCGGCAAGGAATTGGCGGCACGCGCGCTCCACGCCGCGAGCCCGCGTGCGCGCGGTCCGTTCGTCGCAATCAACTGCGGTGCGATCCCGCGCGAGCTGCTGGAGAGCGAGCTGTTCGGGCACGAGCGCGGCGCGTTCACCGGCGCGCACGCCACGCGGGTAGGCAAGTTCGAGGCGGCGGCGGGCGGCACATTGTTCCTCGACGAGATCGGGGACATGCCCTTGGACATGCAGGTCTCGCTGCTGCGCGTGCTCGAGGAACGCCGGTTCGAGCGCATCGGCTCGGCACGACCGCAGATTGCAGACGTGCGCATCGTCTCGGCGACGCACCGCGATCTCGATGCCGCGATCATTGCCGGGCGCTTCCGCGAGGATCTCTATTATCGGCTGAACGTCTTCCCCGTGGCGATGCCAGCGTTGGCGGAGCGGCGCGAGGACGTGCCCGTGCTGATCGCGTATTTCGCCGCCGCGCTCGGCGCGCGCGCGCCCGTGTTCGGCGAGGACGCGATGGCGCGGCTGCTCGCGCATGATTGGCCGGGCAATGTGCGCGAACTGCGCAATTTCGTCGAGCGCGCGGCGATTCGCTTCACCGGCGCGCCGCTCGATGTGGCAGCGGTCGAGGCGTCGCTCCACCGCGCGGCGGGGGCTTTACCCGGAGCAAGCGCGGGTGTTGGCGCGATTCAGCCGGTCGCGGCAGCGGCCGTAGCACCCACGCCGGCGCGTCCGCTCGCAGCCATGTTTCCGGGACTCGAGCCCGCCCGGTTGCTCGCGCGCGGCGGGTTCGATCTGCGCGTGGTGCTAGGCGATCTGGAACGCAGCTTCATCGAGGCGGCGCTGCGGGCTTCGGGCGATGTCGTCGCCGATGCGGCGCGCACGCTCGGCATGCAGCGCACCACGCTGGTGGAGAAGATGCGGCGCTTCGATGTCCACCGGGTGGGTGCGCCGCTGCACGCGTGAGCGGCTGCGCCTATGCGGCGGTGCCTTTGGCAAAGTCCGCCCAGCATGCAGCGTAGTCCGCCTGGCGCAGCGGCGTTCCCGCCGCCCAGCGGGTGAGGCGGATCGGCGCGCGCGTTTCGAACATGAATGCCATCGTGGCTTCGATCCTGTGCGGCGCGAGAACGGCGGCGGACGCGGCCGCGTGGCTCGCGCGGTCTGGCCCATGGCCGTTCATGCGGTTGTGCAGCGACGCCCCGCCGGGCGCGAAGCCGCCCGCCTTGGCGTCGTATGCCCCCCATAGCAGCCCCATGAACTCGCTCATCACGTTGCGGTGAAACCACGGTGGGCGGAACGTGTCCTCGGCCACCATCCAGCGCGGGGGGAAGATCGCGAAGTCGCAGTTTGCCGTGCCGGGCGTGGCCGAGGGCGAGGTGAGCACGGTGAAGATGGACGGGTCCGGGTGGTCGAAGCTGACCGTGCCGATCGTGTTGAAGCGCGCGAGATCGTAGCGCGAAGGGGCGAGGTTGCCGTGCCACGCGACCACGTCGAGCGGTGACCAGGGGACCGTGGTTTGCCACAGGCGTCCGCCGAACTTCTGGACAATGGTGTGCGGGGTGTCGCTGTCCTCGAACGCCGCAGTGGGCGATTCGAAATCGCGTGGCGAGGCGAGGCCGTTCGCGCCGAGCGGGCCAAGCTCGGGCAGCCGGAACCCCGCGCCGTAATTCTCGCACACATAGCCGCGCGCGCGGCCATCGGGCAGGCTCACCCGGAAGCGCACGCCGCGCGGGATCAGCGCGATGTGGCCGACAGGCACATCGAGCACGCCCATCTCGGCGGCGAGGCGGAGCGCTCCCTCCTGCGGCACGACCAGCAGTTCGCCATCGGCGCAGAAGAAGATCTTTGCGCCCATGTCGGCGGTGGCGGCGTAGAGGTGGATGCCCACACCGGTATCCGCCTCGGGATCGCCGTTGCCACCGTAGGTGATCAGGCTGTCGAGCCAGTCGGTGGGCTGGGGCGAATAAGGCAGCGGGTCGAAGCGCATCCGGTTGGGATCGGGCGCGGTTTCGTTAAACGGCCCGGTGCGCAGGTGGGGCGCGCCCTCGTAAGGCGTGAAAGGCGGATGGCTCGCGCTTGGGCGCAGGCGGTAGAGCCAGCTGCGGCGGTTTTCGTGGCGTGGCGCGGTGAACGCGGTGCCGCTGAGCTGCTCGGCATAGAGGCCGAAGGCAGGGCGCTGGGGAGAGTTGCGACCGACGGGCAGCGCGCCGGGGACGGCCTCGGTGGCGTGGTGGTTGTGGAGGCCGGGGAGGGTGGGGGTCATTGGTTTGCCCATTTACGATCCGTCATCCCGAGCTTGACCCGGGACCTGCCTTCTTTTCCGTCATACATCGGCTCGACGGAGGCAGGTAGGTCCCGGATCAAGCCCGGGATGACGGGGGTGGAGTTGGGAGAATGGCTTACGAGCGATGCCCTTGCGTTTACATGATGGCGAGCGGCTTTCATGGCACGCTTTACACAGGCGTGACATCCGACGTTACTGCGCGTGTGTACCAACACCGTGCGGGTACCTTCGGCGGGTTTACCGATCGATATGCCGTCAAGCGGCTGGTGTGGGTTGAAGGCGGCGAAACCATGGCGGGCGCGATTGGGCGCGAGAAGTCCATCAAACGTTGGCTGCGCGCATGGAAATACGCGCTGATCGAGGCGGACAATCCGACATGGCGCGATCTCGCGGAAGACATGGGCTTTCCTTCCCTCATTCAACACCGTCATCCCGGGCTTGACCCGGGACCTACCTGCCTCGGTGCTGCCATGCCGGAGGAACGAAGGTAGGTCCCGGGTCAAGCCCGGGATGACGGTGCTTGTTCACGCCACCGGAACAACCCCGCGCCGCATCTGATCCAGTTCGATCGACTCGAACAATGCCTTGAAATTCCCCTCCCCGAAACCCTCGTTCCCCTTCCTCTGGATGATCTCGAAGAAGATCGGCCCCACCATCGTCTCGGTGAAGATTTGTAGCAGCAGCCCACCACCCGTCTCGGGCGCGCCGTCGATCAGCACGCGGCGCTTGCGCATTTCCTCGACCGAGTGGCCGTGCCCCGGCAACCGTTTGTCGATCAGGTCGAAGTATGTCTCGGGCGTATCCTGGAAGCGGATGCCGTTGGCGCGCAACTTGTCCACGGTGACGAAGATGTCGTCGGTGGCGAGTGCCAGATGCTGGATGCCCTCGCCATTATAGGCGCGCAGGAACTCCTCGATCTGGCTGTGTTCGTCCTGCGACTCATTCAAGGGAATGCGCAACTTGTCGTCGGGCCCCGTCATCGCCTTCGATACCAGCGCGGTCGCCTTGCCCTCGATGTCGAAAAAGCGGATCTGGCGGAAGCCGAACACGTCCTCGTAGAATTGCGCCCAATGGTTCATCCGCCCGCGCATCACATTGTGCGTCAGGTGATCCAGCGTGTGCAGGCCCACCGATCGGTCATCCACCCCCGCGCCCGGCACCGCCTCGAAATCCACGTCGTAGATCGTCGCCCCGCCGCCGAACCTGCTCACCAGATACAGGTTCGATCCGCCGATCCCCTCCACCGCCGCCAGATCGAGCTCGCCCGGCCCGCGGTGCCCCGTCACCGGAGTCGCCCCGCGCTCCACCGCCAGCATCAGCGCCTTGCCCGCATCTGCCACGCGGAACGCCATCGCGTTGGCGCTCGGCCCATGCGCCTCGCGGAAGCCCTTGGCCTGGCCGCTCTCGTCCATGTTTAACAGAAAGTTGATGTCCCCCTGCGCGTAGCGGCGCACGGGCTTGGAGCGATGCGTGGCGACATGCGTGAAGCCCATTGTCTCGAACAGCGCGGCCAGCGCTTGCGGGTCCGGCCCGGTGAACTCGACGAACTCGAAGCCGTTAAGCCCCATCGGGTTGGGGTGGGTGGCTGGGTTCGCGTCGGCCATGGCGGTGCTCCTCGGTAGAGTAGTTGGTAACAGAAGTTACGGTTCGCTGCAAACCACCTCCGCCACCGCACGCAGTCGTGCGAGCAGGGCGGACAGAGCGGCTACGTCACGGGCGTTGAGCGTGCTCAGCAGCCGCGCCTCGACCGCTCGCGCAGCCGGGACGACCTCGTCATAGAGTTGCCGTCCCTCCGTCGTCACGTGCAGCCGCGCGCTGCGTCGGTCGGTGGCATCGTCACGACGTACGAGCAGCGCGCGTGCGCACAGCGCCGCGACCGCACGCGAGATCGTCATCTTGTCCATCCCCGTCGCCCCGCCGACCTCGCGCTGCTGCAGTCCGCGCGCGCTTCCCGCCACCACCGCGAGCACGCGCCATTCAGACATCTTCAGACCGAAACGGCCGCGATAGGCGCGCGCAACCGCCGCACTGACAGCCTCGGAAGCGACCGAGAGCTGATAGGGCAGGAAGCGATCGAGCGCGAAGGCGGATGGATCGATGGCGGCGGCTTTCACCGCGCGGTTGTCCGCCAAGCGGCGGGCGATGTCCACGGAGCGCATCCGCACGCCACCCGCGATTCGCCGACATGCTTGCGCGCGATGCATCGCGGACGTAAAGACGCGTGCTCCCCACATGGTGATCGCTCCATGAGGCTGGTTCCGTTTCGGGGCCGGGCCCCGGGGTCGCATGAGGATGGATGGCGGACGCGGGCGAAATTCGGGCGTTGATCGAGCCGGTGGTGAACGCCGCAGGCTTCGCGCTCGTGCGCGTTGCGGTGCTGAGCGGGCCAACGGTGCAGATCATGGCCGAGGATCCCGAGACGGGCCAGCTCACGCTCGATCAGTGCGCCGAGATCAGCCGTGCGATCGATCCGGTGCTCGAGGAGGCCGATCCGATCGAGGGCGGCTATCGTCTGGAAGTCAGCTCGCCCGGCATCGATCGACCGCTTACCCGCGCCGAGGACTGGGCCAAGTGGACCGGTCATGAGGCTCGCGCGGAGGTGATCGAACCGGTGCAGGCGCGCAAACGCTTCCACGGCATCATTCTCGGTCTTGACGGAGACGCCGCGCGGCTCGACGTTAAGGCCGTGGGCGAGGTGACGCTGCCGCTCGCCAATATCCGCGCCGCCAAGCTCGTTCTGACCGACGCCTTGATCGCCGCCACCCGACCAATATCGCCCGAAGGGGCGGACAGTATCCTGAAGGACCGCCGCTAAATGGCCACCGCCGCAACCGCCGCCGCTGCCTCCGGCCTCACCGCCAACAAGGCCGAACTGCTCGCCATCGCCGACGCGGTGGCGAAGGAGAAATCGATCGATCGCGCCATCGTGATCGAGGCGATGGAAGATGCGCTCCAGCGCGGCGCCAAGGCGCGCTATGGGCAGGAGAACGACATCCGCGCCAAGATCGACACCAAATCGGGCGATCTGCGGCTGTGGCGCGTGCTCGAAGTGGTCGACACGCCCGAGAATCTGTTCACGCAGATCACTCCGCTCGACGCGCAGAAGCGCCAGAATGGCGCGGTCGTCGGCGATTTCATTGTCGATCCGCTGCCGCCAATCGAGTTCGGCCGCATCCAAGCGCAGGCCGCCAAGCAGACGATCCTGCAGAAGGTGCGCGATGCCGAGCGCGACCGGCAGTATGAGGAGTATAAGGAACGCGCGGGTGAGATCATCACGGGCTTGGTCAAGCGCGTGGAGTTCGGCCATGTCGTGATCGATCTGGGGCGCGCCGAGGGCATTATCCGGCGCGATCAGCAGATCCCGCGCGAGGTCGCGCGCGTTGGCGACCGGGTGCGTTCGCTGATCAAGGAAGTGCGCCGCGAGCCGCGCGGGCCGCAGATCTTCCTCAGCCGCGCCGCTCCCGATTTCATGAAGAAATTGTTCGCGCAGGAAGTGCCCGAGATTTACGACGGCATGATCACGATCATGGCGTGCGCGCGCGATCCGGGGTCGCGCGCGAAGATCGGCGTCATCAGCCGCGATTCGTCGATCGATCCGGTCGGCGCGTGTGTGGGCATGAAGGGCAGCCGCGTGCAGGCGGTCGTGCAGGAACTGGCTGGCGAGAAGATCGATATCATCCCGTGGTCGCCCGATGTGGCCACCTTCGTGGTCAATGCGCTCCAGCCCGCCGAGGTCGCCAAGGTGGTGATCGACGAGGAGGAGAACCGCATCGACGTGGTGGTGCCCGACGATCAGTTGTCGCTCGCAATCGGTCGGCGCGGGCAGAATGTGCGGCTGGCCTCGCAGCTCACCGGCCGCCAGATCGATATCATGACCGAGGCGGACGATAGCGAGAAGCGGCAGCGCGAGTTCGTGGAACGCTCCGAACTGTTCCAGAAGGAACTCGATGTGGATGAAACACTGGCGCAGTTGCTGGTGGCGGAAGGATTTACCGAGTTGGAAGAAGTCGCGTATATCGAACTGGAAGAACTGGCGGCGATCGAGGGCTTCGACGAGGGGCTGGCGGGCGAACTGCAAAGCCGCGCGACCGAGGCTCTGGAGCGCCGCGAAGCAGCAGCGCGCGCCGAACGCACCGAGCTTGGCGTCAGCGACGATCTGGCTGCGATCGAGGGGCTGACCGAGGCGATGCTGGTGATCCTGGGCAAGAAGGGCATCCGCACACTGGACGATCTGGGCGATCTTGCGTCCGACGATCTGATCGCGCGCGAGAACAAGCCCAAGGGCATCCCCGACGGCATGCTGCGCGGACAGGGACTGACCGAGGACGACGCGAACCGGATCATCATGGCCGCGCGCGCGCACTGGTTCGCGGACGAAAACGAAGCCGGGGGGGTTGCCGCTTGAGGCCAGCGCTTCCCCTCGCCTTGTTGCTCGCGCTCGGGATCGTCGTGCCCGTCGCCGCGCAGGACGCTGCGTGCCCGGCGTATGAGCTGTGGCGCGGGGGAGACGATGCCGTTACGCTGAAGTGGGCGGACGCGCTCGGCTTCTCCACGCAGCCCAAGGGGGCTTCGATCAACGATCCCAAACCCATTCGCATCTCGGTGGAACCCGCACTCAATCTGGGCGAGGGCAAGTTCCGCTCGGCGATCAAGCGCGTCTGGTTCCAAAACGGCATCGCCACGCGCGAGGCGACGCTGTTCGCCATGACCTGCGCCGAAAGCGATCTCGCCAGCTGTGCGGCGATCGCCAGACCCAAGCTGTGCGAGGCGCTGCAAAAGGGCCTGAACGAAAAGGGAGACGCGCATGCGGACGTCTCCCGATGAGCCCGAGCGTAAGTGCATCCTTTCGGGCGAACACGGCAGCCGCGAAGGACTGATCCGGCTCGCTGTTGGCCCCGATAACGCCGTCGCGCCCGATCTGGGCGCGCGCGCCGGGGGGCGCGGGGCGTGGCTGGGCGTCAACCGCGCCGTACTTGATGCGGCGCGCGCCAAGGGCAAGCTCAAAGGTGCGCTCGCGCGCGCGTTCAAGGACGGCGCGGTGACTGCGCCGGACGATCTGGGCGAACGGATCGCGGCGGGCTTGCAGGCGCGCGCGTTCGACCGGATCGGCTTGGAAAACCGCGCCGGAAATCTTATCCTTGGAAGCGAACGGATCGGCGAAGCGCTGGATGCGGGCGCGGCGGCGTTGTTGCTGATCTCGGCGGACGCGGGCACCGATACACGCCAGGGCTTGGCGGCCAAGGCGCGAAACAACGATGTTTCGGTGCAATACCTGCCCACCGGGCGCGAGACCTTGTCTCGTGCGCTTGGGCGGGCGAATAGTGTATTCGTAGCCGTGGCTTCCGGGCCGGCGGCGGAGCGCGTTATGGCCGATATCGGCCGTTGGCGCGCCTTTCTTGGCCTTTCACCGGACGGCGACGATGCGCCGGACACGCCCGATCGCGCCAGCGATTCGGGCGAGGAGTAGAATATGCGCGACGATACCAAGCTGAAGCTGGGCGCACGCCCCACCCTGGGCCCGAAGACCGTGGACGTGGGCAAGGTGAAGCAGAGCTTCAGCCACGGCCGCACCAAGACCGTGGTGGTGGAGACCAAGCGTAGGCGCGTGATCGGCGCGCACGGCGCTGCGGCGCATGAAGAGGCCGCGCCCGATACGGCGGCGCCGCCCGTTCCAGCGCCGGTGCAGGCGCGCACGCCCGAACCGCAGCGCACCGCGC
Organism: Sphingomonadales bacterium; assembly: GCA_038238915.1. GTDB lineage: Bacteria > Pseudomonadota > Alphaproteobacteria > Sphingomonadales > Sphingomonadaceae > JAVVHE01. The sequence goes on along the minus strand of JBBSFH010000001.1, from coordinate 230,858 downwards.
CGCCGCGCGACAATCTCACCCCGCAGGAGCGCCAGGCCGCGCTGCTGCGTCAGGCCGAGGAAGGCCGGATGCGCGCGCAGGAGGAGACGCGCCGCCGTGACGAGCGCCTCGCCGCCGAAGCGCAGACAGCGCGCCTGCTTGCCGCTGCCAAGCCTGCAGCCGCCGAACCCGTAGCTGCTCCGGTCGCGGAGGCGACCGCGACCGCGAGCACGCCAGCAGCCACGGCCCCGGTTGAGCCCGTTGCCCAATCGTCCGCGCCGTCGGTGTCCGCTCCGTCTGCCGCCGTGCCGACTGCGCCCGCTCCGGCCGCACCCGCCGCCGCCGACGGCTCGTCCGTCGCCGAGCGTCCGGCCCCGCAACGCCCCGCCGCGCCCGCGCCGTTCGTTCGCCCGCCCGCTCCCGCGCGGGAGGCTGCGCCAGGCTTCCGGCCCGTGCCGCGGGTGGTCATCAGCCGCCCCGCCCCGCCGCCCGCCGCCGCGCCTGCGCCGCAAGCCGCCGCTGCCGCCCCGGTGTCCGCCGGGCAGCGCCCGCTCTCGCCCGCCGCCGCGCGTCCGGCCACCGGACCCGGTCACTCCGCCACGCCCGCCGCCGCCGCCGCGCCCGGAGCCCCGGCAGCCGCGGGCGAAGCGCGCGGCCCCGTATTCCGCCGCCCCGCTGCAACCCCGCTGCGCCGCCCCGAGCCCGCGCCGCCGCGTCCGCGCACCGGGGACGATCGCCGCCAATCGGGCAAGCTCACGGTTACCAAGGCGTTGGACGACGACGATTCGGTCCGCGTCCGCTCGCTCGCCGCGCTCCGCCGCGCGCGCGAGAAGGAAAAGCGCGCCTTTAATGCAGGCGGACCGGTCACCAAGCAGGTCCGCGACGTGGTGTTGCCCGAGACGATCACCGTCGCCGAACTTGCCAACCGCATGGCCGAACGCGCTTCGGACGTGGTGAAGGCGCTCTTCAAGATGGGCGTACCCTCGGCGGTTACCGATGAGATCGACCAGGACACCGCCGAACTGATCGTCACCGAATTCGGCCACCGGTTGAGGCGCGTCTCCGAAAGCGATGTCGAAACCGGGTTGGTGGGCGACGCCGATGTGGATGTGGATCTCGAACCGCGTCCTCCCGTGGTCACGATCATGGGCCATGTCGATCACGGCAAGACTTCGCTGCTCGATGCGCTGCGCGGGACCGGTGTCGTCAAGGGAGAGGCGGGCGGTATCACGCAGCACATCGGCGCGTATCAGGTCACGCTGAAGGGTGGCGAGAAGATCACCTTCCTCGATACGCCCGGCCACGAGGCCTTCACCGAGATGCGGATGCGCGGCGCGAACGTGACCGACATCGTCGTGCTGGTGGTCGCCGCCGACGATGGGCTGATGCCGCAGACGATCGAAGCGATCAATCATACGCGCGCTGCGGGCGTGCCGATGATCGTTGCCATCAACAAGATGGACAAGCCGGGAGCCGATGCCAACCGGGTGCGCCAGGCGCTGCTGCAATATGAAGTCGTCGTCGAAGAGCTTTCGGGCGACACGCAGGACGTGGAAGTGTCCGCGCTTAAAAAGACCGGGCTGGACGAACTGATCGAGAAGATCCTGCTCCAGGCCGAAGTCCTCGAACTGCGCGCGAACCCGAACCGGCCCGCCGAGGCGACCGTGATCGAGGCGCAGCTAGACAAGGGCCGTGGGCCGTTGGCGACTGTGCTGGTCAACCGCGGCACGCTCAAGGTCGGCGATATTTTCGTCGTCGGTGCCGAAAGCGGCAAGGTCCGCGCGCTGATCGACGACAAGGGCCGGCAGGTGAAATCCGCCGGACCTTCGGTGCCGGTCGAGGTACTCGGCCTGTCGGGCGTGCCCGACGCGGGCGACCCGTTCAGCGTGGTCGAGAACGATGCGCGCGCCCGCGAAATCGCCACCTATCGCCAAGGCCTCATCACGAGGAAGCGCACCACCAGTAACGCCCCCGCGACTCTGGAAACCATGTTCGCCATCCGCGAGTCGACCACGATGGAGTTCCCGCTGATCGTCAAGGCGGACGTGCAGGGCAGCACCCAGGCGATCGTCACCGCGATCAACAAGCTCAGCACCGACGCGATCAAGGCGCGCATCCTGCACTCGGGTGTGGGCGGCATCACCGAATCGGACGTGACGCTGGCTTCGGCATCGAAGGCCCCGATCATCGGCTTCGGCGTGCGCGCGAACGCGAAAGCGCGCGAGATCGCCACGCGCGACGGTGTCGCGCTCAAATATTACGACATCATCTACGATTTGATCGACGAGATGAAGCTCGCGATGGCGGGCAAGCTCGGTACCGAGCGGATCGAGCATGTCGTGGGCCGCGCCAACATCCAGGCGGTGTTTGCGGCGGGCAAGGGCAAGGCGGCGGGGTTGCTGGTGACCGAGGGTGTCATCAGGAAGGCTCTGAAGGCCCGCATCCTGCGCGACGACACGATCCTCTACAATGGCGAGATCGGTTCGCTGCGGCGCTTCAAGGACGAGGTCGCCGAGGTGGGATCGGGTGTGGAGTGCGGTGTGACCTTCACCAACTTCGGCGACATGCAGCCTGGCGACGTGCTCGAAACCTACGAGGTCGAGAATCGTGCGCGGACGCTGTAGGAAGAGGATGGTCTGCGGTTAGCAAGGAGCCAAGCGATGGCGGTCGAGGGTATTGGAGGTCTGTTTTTCCGCGCGCGCGATCCTGAAGCGCTCAAAGCCTGGTACCGTGATCGGCTCGGCATCGGTGCCGGGCTCGCCACGCCGGGCGCGGGCGCGGCCGACCCCTACGTCTGGATGGTCGGCGGTGGCCCGCTGGTGTTCGAGCCCTTTGCCGAGACGAGCGACTACTTTCCGGCGGACCGGCGCTACATGCTCAATCTGCGCGTGAGCGGCTTCGCCGCGATGGTGGCGGATCTGGCCGCGCATGGTGTTGCCGCCGAAACGCGGCTCGAGTGGGACAGCGCCGAAACGGGACGCTTCGCGCGCATCCACGATCCCGAAGGCAACCCGATCGAATTGTGGGAACCCCCCGCCGCGTAACACCGAGAATCGAACACCATGCCGACCAAGTCCCCCGAAACCCCCTCGCTCCGCCCGCTGCGCGTCGGCGAGGAACTGCGCCACGCGCTCGCCGATATTGTCGCGCGCGGCGGCCTGTCGCGCGATCCCGCCCTGGATGGGCTGATCCTCACCGTCACCGAGGTGCGCGTCACTCCCGATCTGCGCACCGCGACCGTCTTCGTGCGCGCGCTCGGCCACAAGGACGAGAGCAAGCTGGCGAAGCTGCTGGCCGCCAATGTGAAGTGGCTGCGCACCGAGCTCGCCAAACGGGTGCGCCTGCGCGCGGTGCCCGAACTGCGCTTCCGCACCGACGAAAGCTTTGATACCGCGAGCCATATCGACACGCTGCTGCGCAGACCTGATGTGGCGCGAGATCTGGATTAAGCGCTACCCCTCCAGATTGGGCCGCAGCCACGTCTCCGCCTGCTCGACCGACACCCCGCGCCGCGCGGCATAATCCGCCACCTGGTCCGCGCCGATCCGCGCGACGCCGAAATATTCGGCCTGCGGGTGCGCGAAATAGAAGCCGCTGACGCTTGCGGTCGGCAGCATGGCAAAGCTTTCGGTCAGCGTGATGCCGGTGGCGGCGGGCGCGCCGAGCAGATCGAACAGCAGCGGCTTGACGCTGTGATCGGGGCAGGCGGGGTAGCCCGGTGCGGGGCGGATGCCCTGATAGCGCTCGTGGATGAGGTCGTCGGGGCTGAGATTGTCCTCGTTCGCATAGCCCCAGAGTTCGCGGCGGACGTGGGCGTGCGCGGCTTCGGCGATCGCTTCGGCGAGGCGGTCGGCGAGGGCTTTGAGGAGGATGTCGCTGTAATCGTCGTGCGCGGCCTGGAAGCGCGCGAGGTGGGGTTCGATGCCCTCGCCCGCGGTGCAGGCGAAGCCGCCGAGCCAGTCGCCCTCGGGCGCGATGTAGTCGGCGAGGCACTGGTTGGCGCGCGGCGCGCGCTTGACGATCTGCTGGCGCAGGAAGGGGATGCGGTGGTCCTGCGCGTCGGCTTCGACGATCACGTCGTCGCCGTCGCGGCGCGCGGGCCAGAGGCCGATGACCGCGTGGGCGCGCAGCCATTTTTCAGCGACGATGCGTTCGAGCATCGCTTGCGCATCGTTGAACAGCGCGGTGGCGGATTCGCCGACCACTTCGTCGGTGAGGATTGCGGGATAGTTGCCCGCGAGTTCCCAGGCGCGGAAGAACGGCGTCCAGTCAATATACTGGACCAGATCGGCCAAGTCCCAGTCACGGATGACGGTGGTGCCGGGGCAGCGCGGGGCGACGGGGGCGTAATCGAGGCGGATCGGGTTGGCGCGGGCCTCGGCCAGCGTGGCAAGTTTGGTCTTGCCGCCATCGGCGCGGTTGATGCGGACGGTTTCATATTCGGTAGCGGTGTCCGCGACGAGTCGATCGCGGCCACTGTCGGAGACGAGCGCGGTGGCGACGCCGACCGCGCGGCTGGCGTCGAGCACGTGGAGCGTGGGCCCTGAATAGGCGGGGGCGATCCTGAGCGCGGTGTGGACCTTGGACGTCGTCGCGCCGCCGATCAGCAGCGGCGTGGTCATCCCTGCACGTTCCATCTCGGCAGCGACGGTGACCATTTCATCGAGCGATGGGGTGATGAGACCCGAGAGGCCGATCATGTCCACCTGCTTCTCCTTGGCGACGCGCAATATCTCCTGCCACGGCGTCATGACGCCGAGATCGATCACCTCGAAATTGTTGCACGCCAGCACGACGCCGACGATGTTCTTGCCGATATCGTGCACGTCGCCCTTGACCGTCGCCATGATGATGCGACCCTTGGTGCGCGCACCTTCGGACTTTTCGGCCTCGATCCAGGGCAACAGGTGCGCCACGCCCTTCTTCATCACGCGCGCGGACTTGACCACCTGCGGCAGGAACATCTTGCCCGCGCCGAACAAATCGCCGACCACGTTCATTCCTGCCATCAGCGGGCCTTCGATGACATCGATCGGGCGGGTGGCGGTGAGGCGCGCCTCCTCCACATCCTCCACCACGAACGCGTCCAGCCCCTTCACCAGCGCATATTCCAGGCGCTTGTCGACCGCCCAGCCGCGCCATTCCTCGGCGGCCTTCTCGGCCACCGCGTCGGTGCCGCGATACTTCTCAGCGAGCGCGATCAGCCGGTCGGTGGCACCGCCGCCGCGCGCGAGGATCACATCCTCGCACGCGTCGCGCAGTTCGACATCGATCGTATCGTAGACGTCCAACTGCCCCGCGTTGACGATCCCCATGTGCATGCCGCGCCGCACCGCGTGGTAAAGGAACACGCTGTGCATCGCGCGGCGGACGGGTTCGTTGCCGCGAAAGCTGAACGACAGGTTGGATACGCCGCCCGAGATGTTCACGCCCGGACAGCGTTCCCGGATCGCGGACACGGCTTCGAGGAAATCCAGCCCGTAGCGCTCATGCTCCTCGATGCCGGTGGCGACCGCGAAGATGTTGGGATCGAAGATGATGTCGGTCGCGGGGAAGCCGTCGGCGGTTAGCAGATCGTAGGCGCGCGCGCAGATTTCGAGTTTGCGCTGGGCGGTATCGGCCTGGCCCTTCTCGTCGAACGCCATCACCACGGCGGCGGCGCCGTAGCGGCGGACCAGCCTCGCCTGCGCGAGGAAGGCGGCTTCGCCTTCCTTCATGCTGATCGAATTGACGATCGCCTTGCCGCTGACACACTTCAGCCCGGCCTCGATCACGCTCCATTTCGACGAATCGATCATGATCGGCACGCGCGCGATATCGGGTTCGGCCGCGATCAGCTTGAGGAAGGTGACCATCGCCTCTTCGGAATCGAGCAGGCCTTCGTCCATGTTCACGTCGACGATCTGCGCGCCGGACGCGACCTGTTCGCGCGCGATTTCGAGGGCGGCGGTGTAATCGCCCGCCATGATCAGCTTTTTGAATTTGGCCGAGCCGGTGACGTTGGTGCGTTCGCCGATGTTGACGAAGGTCGCTCCCGACCCCTCACCCTCCCGTTGCTGCGCAACAGGCCCCTCCTTCTCCCGCAAGGGGAGAGGGGACGCCACTGCGCCACACCTCTCCCCTTGCGGGAGAGGGAGGGGCCCAGCCGAAGGCTGGGAGGGTGAGGGGTTCGAGCGCGCGGCTGAGCTACGCTGCAAGGGAAAAGGCCTCCATGCCCGATAGCACCAGCGCGTGCGCGGGCACCGGCAACCGACGCGGCGGCAGACCCGCGCACACTCCGGCCATCGCCGCGATATGATCGGGTGTGGTGCCGCAGCAGCCGCCGATCGCGTTGATCAGCCCTCGCTTCGCCCAATCGCCGATCAGGGACGCAGTGGTCTCAGGCAATTCGTCATACGCGCCCAGATCGTTGGGCAGGCCAGCGTTGGGGTAGATCATCAGTGGCACGTCGACGATGCCGGCCAAGGTTTCGACATAGGGCCGCAGTTCGGTCGCCCCGAACGAACAGTTAAGGCCGACCGCGAGCGGCCGCGCATGGCTCACCGACGCCCAGAATGCCTCGACCGTCTGCCCGCTCAGATTACGCCCAGCCATGTCGGTGATCGTCATCGAGAGCATCACGGGGACTTCGCGCCCCACGGCATCGCCCGCTTCGGCGGCCGCCATGATCGCGGCCTTGGCGTTCAATGTATCGAACACTGTCTCGATCAGCACGCAGTCCGCGCCGCCGTCGACCAGCGCATCGATCTGCTCGCGGTACACCGCCTTCATCTGGTCGAAATCGACCTCGCGAAAGCCCGGATCGGAGACGCGCGGCGAGAGCGAGAGCGTCTTGTTGGTCGGCCCGATCGATCCGCCGACAAAGCGGGGTTTGCCATCGGCGGCGGTTGCCCGGTCGCAGCATTCGCGCATGATGCGTGCGGCGGCGCGGTTGATGTCCGCGACGAGCGCTTCCATGCCGTAATCGGCCTGGCTGATGGCGTTGGCGTTGAAGGTGTTGGTGGCGAGCAGGTCTGCCCCGGCTGAGATGTATTTGTCGCAGATCTCGGCGATGTCGCCGGGGCGGGTGAGGTTCAGGATGTCGTTATTGCCCTTCTGATCGTGGTTGGTCTGGAGATTGCCGCGATAATCGGCCTCCTCCAGCCCCAGCGCCTGCACCTGCGTGCCGTAAGGACCGTCCTTGATCGCGATGCGGCTCGCGACGAGCGCGTTCCAGGCATTTCTCATGCGGCTTGTTCCAGTTTGATGGGTGCCGCTTCGGGCCGCAGCCCCAGCAGGTGGCAGATCGCGTAGGAGAGTTCGGCCTTGTTCATCGTGTAGAAGTGGAAGCCGCGCACACCGCCCGCGTACAACCGCCGCGCGAGTTCGGCGGCGATCGTTGCGGCCACCAGTTGCCGCGCACCGGGCAGCATATCCAATCCTTCGAACAACCGGCCCATCCACGCGGGGATGCTGGTCCCGCACTGCGCGGCGAATTTCCTGGCCTGCGCGAAGTTCATCACCGGCAGGATGCCGGGCGTGAGTTCGGAATCGATCCCCGCGGCGGCGCACGCATCGCGGAAGCGGAAGAAGGTTTCGGCCTCGAAGAAGAATTGTGTGATCGCCCGGCTCGCCCCCGCATCGATCTTGCGCTTCAGATGATCGACGTCGGCCTGCGAGCTGCGTGCCTCGGGGTGCGGCTCGGGATACGCACCCACGCTCAATTCGAAATCGGCGACGCGCTTCAGCCCGGCGACGAGTTCGGCGGCGCTGCCATAGCCATCGGGGTGCGCCGAGAAGCGCTCGCCCGCCACGGGGGGATCGCCGCGCAGTGCTACGATGTGACGCACGCCCGCGTCCCAATAAGCGCGCGCGACATCATCGACCTCGCCCTTCGATGCCGCCACGCACGTGAGGTGCGCAGCGGGCTTGAGATCGGTCTCGCGCACGATGCGCTCGACCAGCCCGTGCGTGCGCTCGCGCGTCGAGCCGCCCGCGCCGTAGGTGACGCTGACGAAGCGCGGCTTCAAAGGGCTGAGCGTCTGCACGCTTTCCCACAGCGTCGCTTCCATCGCGGCGTTCTTGGGCGGGAAGAATTCGAAGCTGACCGCGATATCGCCGCCGAGATCGGCGAACAGTGGCGGGGCAACCGCGCGTGCGGCTTCGGACATTTGCGCGAGCGTGAGCGTCATGCGGCCACCCGGAGCGCGGCCGGGGCGCGTTCGCCGAGCCAGATCGTCACGGTCAATTCTCCACCTTCGAGCCGCGCGGCGACATGGGCATCGAGCCCCGCCGCGCCCAGCCATTCGAGGATTGCGCCATCCGTAAAGCCCAGACGCGCGTGGGCATCGCCGGTGCGCAATTCTTCGCGCTCGTGCGGGGCGAAATCGGCGACGAGCAGGCGGCCGCCGGGCGCAAGCACGCGCGCGCATTCGGCGAGCACTTGCGCTGGAGCCTGCGCGAAATGCAGCACCTGATGCAGCACCACGGTATCGACCGCGCTATTGCCGAGCGGCAGAGCGCCCATATCCGCCAGACGCACCTCGGCATTGGCGAGGCCCGCCGCATCCAAGCGCCCGCGTGCGAGGCGCAGCATCGCGGGGCTGAGGTCCACGCCGGTCGCAACGCCCGCGCGCGCGCCCAGAAGCTCGATCATGCGGCCGGTGCCGGTGCCGACATCAAGCAGGCGACCGATGGGGCGGTTGCCGAGTGCGGTGAGGATCGCGTGTTCCACCTCGGCCTCGGCGACATGCAGCGCGCGCAGACGGTCCCATTCGGCGGCGTGCGCCTCGAACCAGGCATTCGCCGCCGCCGTGCGTTGGCTGCGCACATCGGCAAGCCGCAGCGCATCAGCATCCGTTGCGGCGACGCCCCAACGATCGAGACCCGCGAGCGCGGGGGCGACGTGCTCGCCCTCGCCCAGCGTCAGGAACACCCAGGCGCCCTCCTTGTGACGGCGCACGATCCCAGCCGCGCCGAGGATTTTGACATGGCGGCTGACGCGCGGCTGGCTCTGGCCGAGCACATCGGCGAGTTCGCCCACGCTCAGCTCCATGCGCCGCACGAGCGCGACGATGCGCAGGCGGGTGGCGTCGGCGAGCGCGGCGTGAACGGTGAGGGCGTGGATCACACAACGGGATATAAAGATAGCTTTAAGTCTGGTCAATGCGTTGTCCGCTTGGTGACGCGCGAGAACGCATATCCGCAGTTCCTATGGACAATCAGGCGTTTGGGGTCGGCGCGCACCATGCTATTGTCCCCACGTCGATGTCGCCGATCCGCCGCCTTCCGAGCCACCTCGTCAATCAGATCGCTGCGGGCGAGGTCGTCGAGCGGCCCGCGTCGGCGCTGAAGGAACTCGTCGAGAATGCGCTCGATGCGGGCGCGCGCCACATCCGCGTCGCGCTCGAAAATGGCGGCATCGATCATCTGGCGGTGACCGACGACGGCCATGGCATGGACGCGGCCGATATCCGCCTCGCGCTCGAACGCCACGCTACCTCCAAACTGCCTGGCGACGCGCTCGACGCGATCGTCACCATGGGGTTTCGTGGCGAGGCGCTGCCGTCGATCGCCAGCGTTTCTCGGCTCGCGCTGACCAGTCGATGTTCGGATGGCGAGGGCTGGTGCGTCACGATCGATCATGGCGTGGCCGTCGCAGACGGCCCGGCCGCCGCGCCGCCGGGCACGCGCGTCACCGTCGATGCGCTGTTCGGCCAGGTGCCCGCGCGGCGCAAATTTCTAAAGGCTCCACGCAGCGAGCAGGCGGCGTGTCTCGATGTCGTGCGTCGATTGGCGATGGCGCGGCCGGGCGTGGCGTTCACGGTGGAGGTGGACGGCCGCCGCGCGCTCGATTTGCCCGCCACGCCGAGCCGAGCGGTGCGGATCGCGGCGCTGCTCGGAGACGAGTTCGCCGCCAACGCCGCGCTTGTCGATCATACGCGCGGCGAACTCGCGCTGAGCGGACTGGCGGGTTTGCCGACCTACCATCGCGCGAGCCCGGCCGAGCAATATCTGTTCGTCGGCGGTCGGCCGGTGCGCGATCGCGCGCTGCTCGGCGCGATCAAGGGGGCCTATTCGGGGCTGATCGATCCGCGCCGCCACCCGATGGTCGCGCTGTTCCTCGATATTCCCGCCAACGCGCTCGACGTGAATGTCCACCCCGCCAAGAACGAGGTGCGCTTCGCGGATGCGGCTGCGGTGCGCGCGCTGGTGGTGGGCGGGGTGCGCCGTGCGCTCGACGCGGCGTCGGGGATCGTGGCCACGCCGGTTGCGGCGGCGGCGCTGCGATACTTCCACGCGCCCGAGCGCGGCGCGACACGCGAGCGCGCCATCCTCGCCGAGGCGCGCCTCGCGTTCGCGCCCGCGCCCGCGCCAGTGGCCGCGACCGGCTTCGCGCCAGATCCATCGCCTGCAGTGGGCGGGTCAGCAGGCGCGGAGGGGTCCGAGATAGGCCCGCTTGGCCGCGCGCGCGCGCAGCTCCACGACATGTGGATCGTCTCGGAAACCGCCGACGGATTGATCCTTGTCGATCAGCATGCCGCGCATGAACGCGTCGTACTCGAACGCCTGCGCGCCGCGATCGGCGACGAGGGCGCACGCGCGCAGGCGCTGCTGTTGCCGATCGTGGTTGAGCTCGACGAGGCGGCGGTCGAGCGCGTGATCGAGGCGGCGGCGCGGCTGCGCGCGACGGGGCTCGATCTCGATCGCTTCGGGCCGCGCGCGGTGGTGGTGCGCGCGCTGCCCGCCGCGCTCGCCCGAGCCGATGCGGCCGCGATCGTGCGCGATCTGGCGGACGAGCTGGAGCACAGCGGCGGCACCGATTCGCTAGCTGCGCGACTCGATCTGCTGCTCGCCACAATCGCCTGCCACGGCTCGGTGCGCGCGGGTCGGCGGCTGGCGCTGACGGAAATGGACGCATTGCTGCGCGCGATGGAAGCCACGCCGCATGCCGGGCAGTGCAACCACGGACGGCCGACGTTCGTGAAGTTGCTGCGCACCGACATCGAGCGCCTGTTCGAGCGACGCTAGGCCAAGCGCACGTCAGTTGGACGCGCTGCTGCGGTTCGTGACAGTTTTGTTGCAGCGATTGAACATATTCTTACGCATGCTTTGAAATTTTGTCGGAATTCTTTACAGACTTGACCGTTCGGTGCGGGATAACCGCTGGCATACCCGCGCAGCTCTCCCGCGAATCGTCCGATGGCACGATTCTTGCTTCGAAAACATTGGTACCCCGTGCCCCGTTTCTAGAAAAGGATCTCTCCATGCTTCGTATCACTCTGCTTGCGACCGCGATGGTTGCGGCAGTGGCCGCTCCGGCCACCGCCGTCACCGCGACCGCCGTCCTGAACGACAACACGCTCATCACCTACGATCCGCAATCGCCGAGCCCGTCGGCCGCGGTCGCCGTGACCGGCGTCGCTGCCGGCGAGACACTGGTTGCGATCCATTCGGTTGACGGCAAGCTCTATGCGATCGGCCGCAACGGCAACGCCGCGAGCCTCTACAGCATTGATACGACCGACACTGCGACGCTCATCGGCGCGCAGGGCGGCATCGCGGTTTCGGGTAGCGGCATCGGTATCTCGGCGATCGCCGGCCACGGCCGTCTGCGCCTCGTCGATGGTGGCGGTGACAACCTCAACATCAACACCCATACTGGCGCGGCGATTGCTGGCCCCAGCCTGTCGCGCGACGGCAATCCCGTTCAGGCGGTCGGCATCACCTACAGCAAGACGGATGGCACGTACTACGTTCTGGACGCCGCCAACATCGCGCTCGACACGTTCGATGCCGCGACCGGCAAGCTGACCCAGGTCAACTTCCAGCTCGACACTGCGGCGCTCCCCAACCCGGGCATGATCCCGACCTATGGTCTGCTCAACAAGAACGACACCGCAGAGAATTTCGAACTTTATTCATCCGCACCGGGGACCTTGGGCGGCTTCAAGGTTGGTACGGCCGGTTACAATGCGCTCCTCGGAGCCTATCTAATCTCGCACCCTAACGCGCTGGCGCAGGTATTCGGTACCGCCGACATGAAATATCATGCCGATTTGCGGGTCGGTACGGTTCGCTCGAGCAGCGTGCTCGGCCCCGTTTCGGCACCCGCGGGCTTCGCCATCGGTCCGGACGACACCGCCTATGCGGTGTGGACGGGTTCGAGCGGCAACAGCACCTCGTACGCGATTACGCTCGGCAACGGTAACCCGACCCCTTTCGGTGACGTGACCGGCCTCACCGACGTCAACTCGATCACCTTCGAAGGTGTCCCCGAGTCGGCGACGATCGCGCTGCTCGGCCTTGGCCTTGGCCTCGTCGGCTTCGCACGCCGCCGCGCGGCGTAAGCCTTGAACGATCGCACCCGGGCCGGGGGCGATCGTTCGAACAGACAAGCGGGCGGACGGGAGAGAGAGACCCGTCCGCCCGTTTTCTTTTTGTGCCGCCGTGCGTTTAATCCACTTGGGCTGAAACGCGGTCCTTTTCCCCGCTCCGCCGGGAGAAGACTACGCCGCGAGGCGCGAGCGATGGGCCGGGCGTAGTCCGTCACGATGGCTCGCACACTTAACCGTTCCATTGCCCTTTAGGATCGTCCCCGCGATCCTCGCGGATGCCACTTCGACAGACTCCGCGTGAAGGCGCTGGTCGTGGGATGATGGATTTAACTCTGATTGCGGCAGCCGAACTCGCCCGGCGGCCGATACGCGCATTCCGCGCGCTGACCGCTGCGGTTGAAGCGGAAGGTGAGCGCCCCGCCGCCGCTCGCGATGCCGCGCCGGACGCCATCCACGCTGCTCACCGGCGCGCCGTTGATCGCCTCGATCAGATCGCCCGCACTCAACACGTTCACCCGCGCGATCGGTGCGCCCGCTGCCACGCCCATCACCACCACGCCGCGATCGGGAAGGCCGTTGCCCAGTTCCTGCGCGAGCGCGGGCGAGAGATTGGCGACCGTCACCCCGGCGAGGATGCTGCCGGTCCCAATCTGCGTCGTTTCGCGCGGCGGGGTCTCGGGCGGAGCGGCAAGCGATACGGCAATGTTGCGCGCGGTGCGATCGCGTACGATCGTCAGCGTCGCGGTGCGCCCCACCTGCTGGCTGGCGATGCGGTAGGCGAGCGCGCCCGGATCGGGAACCTCCCTGCCGTCGATCGCATAGACGATGTCGCCCACGCGCAGCCCCGCGCGCGCGGCGGGCGATCCGGGCGTAAGCTGCTTCAGGATCACTCCGGTTGGCCGATCGAGCCCGGCAGCGGTGGCAACATCGTTCGTCACCGCATCGCCGCTCGCGCCGATCCACGCGCGCACGAAGCGGCCGCTGGCCGACGCGGCGAGGAACTGGCGCACCATGTTCGCGGGGATGGCAAAGCCGATGCCCTGGCTCCCGCCCGAGAGCGATGCGATCGATGCGTTGATGCCGATCACCTCGCCATCCGCCGAAACGAGCGCGCCGCCCGAATTGCCCGGATTGATCGCGGCATCGGTCTGCAGGAAAAAGCCGCTGTCCGTGACGCCAAGCCCGGTGCGCGCGGTCGCCGAGACGATCCCCTGCGTGACCGTCTGCCCCACGCCGAACGGATCGCCGATCGCCAGCACCACATCGCCCACCTCGGCGCGGTCGCTGTCGCCGAGCTTCGCGGTGGGCAAGCGCGCGCCGTGCGCATCGATGCGCAATGCGGCAAGATCGGACTTCTCGTCGGCGAAGACGAGCTTGGCCGGATATTCGCGGCGATCATTAAGCGCGACGAGGATTTCGTCTGCCCCCGCGATCACATGGTTGTTGGTGACGATCAGCCCATCGGCAGACACGATCACGCCCGAGCCAAGACTGCGCTCGACGCGCGGACGCGGAACCTGCCCGTTGAACAGATAGCGATAGTAATCCGCCATCGTCGCGCGCTGCGCCACGCGCCGCGCGGTGTAGACATTGACCACTGCGGGCGCAACGCGGCGCACGATCGGCGCATAGCTCGCCGCCAGCTGGAGTCCGTTCGCGGGGGCCTGGCTGGCGCGCGCATCAGGCCCGGCGGCCTCGGCGGCAAGTCGCTCGGCGGACTGCGCGGCAGCGTATTGCGCATGGCTCGCGTGATCGATGCCGAGCGCGAGGCCGAGGCCCACCGCCAGACCGCCCGCGCAGTAGAACCAACGCTTCATCCGCGTTCCTCCATCAGTTTGCGTATGAACTCGATAAGCCTCGGCTGGCGCACCCGCCGTAATCGCTCGGCGGCGAGAACGGCTCGCACATCGGAGAGGCAGTGCTCCAGATCGTCGTTGACGAACACATAGTCATAGGAGTCCCAGTGACTGATCTCGTAAGCCGCACGCTCCATTCGGTACTGAATAACGTCCTCTTCGTCCTGCGCACGTGCGCGCATACGACGCTCTAGTTCGCGCATGGAGGGCGGTAGGATAAACACCGAGACAACATCATCGCGCGCGCGCTGCCTCAGTTGTTGGGTACCTTGCCAATCGATATCGAACAACACGTCTGAACCTAGGCTTAGCGCAGTGTGGACCGGACGCGCCGGGGTGCCGTAGCGATTGCCGAACACGTTCGCCCATTCGAGGAACGCCTCCTCGGCGAGCATCGCGTCAAAGCGCTCGGAGGTGAGGAAATGATAGTCGCTGCCGTCCACTTCCCCGCCACGTGGCGTGCGAGTGGTCGCGCTGACCGACATGGCAATGCCGGTTTCGGCCTCGATCAAACGGCGCGACAGCGTCGATTTGCCCGCGCCAGATGGGGAGGACAGGACGAAGAGCAGGCCGCGGCGTGCGGGAACGGTTGCGATCATTGGCAACCCATAGGCAATTTCCGCGCCTTGGGGAGATGGCGCGCATGAGGACGCGCTCTTTGAGCTGCACGGTGGCGACCGCCGCGCCGCAACCCTAGATCGGGCGCGCGATGCATGCGTTTGCCGATCTCCTCGACCGCCTCGGCTACACGCGCTCGCGCAACGCCAAGCTCAAGCTGATCGCGGAGTATCTGCGCACCACGCCCGATCCCGATCGCGGCTGGGCGATGGCGGCGCTAACGGGTGAGCTGAACCTGCCCACGGTGAAGGCGGGGCAGATACGCACTGCGGTGGAGGCGCGAGTCGATCCGGTGCTGTTCGGCATGTCCTATGATTATGTCGGCGATCTGGCGGAGACGGTGGCGCTGATCTGGCCCGCGCAGCCGGGACCGCGCGAGGGGCAGCCTTCGCTGGGGCGGGTGGTCGACGCATTGCAAGGGCTGGGGCGGGCGGAGGCACCAGCA
The DNA here is from genome assembly GCA_038238915.1 of Sphingomonadales bacterium. Lineage (GTDB taxonomy): Bacteria > Pseudomonadota > Alphaproteobacteria > Sphingomonadales > Sphingomonadaceae > JAVVHE01. Next base: position 215,643 of record JBBSFH010000001.1, on the reverse strand, counting down.
TTTCTTGAGCGCATGCTCGATGCGCTCGACGATCAGGGCCGCTATGCGCTGCTCAAGCTGGTAACGGGCGCGCTGCGCGTTGGCGCGTCGGCGCGGCTGGCAAAGACCGCGCTGGCGCAGGCTTTCGATTTACCGGTCGATGACGTGGAGGAGGCCTGGCACGGGCTGACCGCGCCTTATGCCCCACTGTTCGCGTGGGGGGAGGGACGCGGCCCGCAACCCGAACATAGCGAACGCCCGGTGTTCCGCCCCTTCATGCTCGCGCACCCGCTCGAGGGCGAGGCGATCGAGTTCGCGGAGTATGTCGCCGAGTGGAAGTGGGACGGCATCCGCGTCCAGGTGGCGTGTGCGGGCGGCGAGACGCGGCTGTTCAGCCGGGGGGGAGAGGAGATCGGCGCGGCCTTTCCCGAAATCGTGGGAGGGTGCGCCGCGGCGGGCGTGGTCGATGGCGAACTGATGGTGCGTGGGTTGGCGCAGGCAGGCGAGGCGGGGAGCTTCAATGCGCTGCAGCAGCGGCTGAACCGCAAGACGGTCTCGGCGAAGACGTTGTCCGAAAGCCCGGCGTTTGTGCGGCTGTACGATATCCTGTTCGATGGAGGCGAGGATTTGCGCGCTTTGCCATGGACGGCGCGGCGTGCGCGGCTGGAGGCCTTCGCCGCGCGGCTGCCGCCCGAGCGGTTCGATCTGAGCCAGATGGTGGAGGCGAACAGTCTGGGCGCGCTCGCCGCGATCCGTGCGGGCGCACGCGATGCGGCGATCGAAGGGCTGATGCTCAAGCGGCGCGACAGCCCCTATGTCGCGGGGCGCAAGGCCGGGCTGTGGTACAAATGGAAGCGCGATCCGCTGACCGCAGACTGCGTGGTGATGTACGCGCAGCGCGGCCATGGGCGCAGGTCCAGCTTCTACAGCGATTACACCTTTGGTTGCTGGGCCGAGGATGGCGCGCTGTTGCCGGTGGGCAAGGCCTATTCGGGGATTACCGACGCCGAACTCGCGTGGCTCGACAAATGGGTGCGAACCAACACGGTCGCGCGCTTCGGGCCGGTGCGCGAGGTGGAGAAGAGCCTGGTATTCGAGATCGCGTTCGATTCGGTGCACACGAGCGCGCGGCACAAATCGGGGCTGGCGATGAGGTTTCCCAGGATCGCGCGCATCCGGACGGACAAGCCCGCCGCCGAGGCCGACACGGTCCGGGGACTGGCGAAGTTGGCGACCTGACGGTGCGACTAGGCGTGGACGCCGTGCTCGATCGATGGGCGCAACCTGGCGGCGATGCGCGCGGCGATGCGCGGCGCGGCATCGCCCTTGCCGTACAGCCGGAGCGGCCGGGACATCCACGCGGCGACCTCCGGATCGCGCAGCACCGCGCGCGCTGCACCCGCGATCCGCACCGGATCGGTTCCGACCAGCATCGCCACTCCCGCCTGCACACCTTCGGGCCGCTCGGTAGTATCGCGCAGCACCAGCACAGGAGTGCCGAGCACCGGGGCTTCCTCCTGCACGCCGCCCGAATCGGTCAGCACCAGCGCCGCGCGGCGCAGCGTCCACACGAACGCATCATAGGCGAGCGGCTCGATCAGATGGACCCCCGCCAGTCCGCCGAGGCGCGAGCGCAGCACCTTGGCAACGCCGGGGTTGGGGTGGACGGTCACCACGATCTCGCACGTCTCGTGCCGCGCGATCCGCTCGATCGCGTCGCAGATGCGCAGCAGTGGCGCGCCATGGTTCTCGCGTCGGTGGGTGGTGACGAGCACCAGCGGCCGATCGAGCTGCAGATCGGGGAGACCGGGCGCCCGGGCATGGCCGCGCACGCGCGCATCGACCGCGAGCAGCGCATCGATCCCGGTGTTTCCCGTCACCTCGATCGTCCCCGCCGCCACGCCCTCGCGCAGTAGCGCCGCGCGCGCCTGTGGGGTTGGCGCGAAGTGCAGCGCCGCCACCTGGCTGATCAGCCGCCGGTTGCCCTCCTCGGGGAAGGGCGAGGCGAGATTGCCGGTTCGCAATCCCGCCTCGATGTGCGCGACGGGCACATTCGCATGAAATCCGGCGAGCGCACCCGCGAGCGCGCTGCCAGTATCGCCCTGCACCACGATCATCTCGGGGCGTTCGCGCGCGAGCGTTTCGCCCAGCGCCAGCATGGCGCGCGCGGTCAGATCGCCCGCCGACTGGCCTGGGCGCATAAGATCGAGATCGACGTGCGGCGTCAGATTGAAATGGGCGAGCACGCTGTCGATCAGCCCGCGATGCTGGCCGGTCACGATCAGCCGGGGTTCGAGACCGCGGTGGGCGCGCAGCGCCGCGAGGACGGGCGCGAGCTTGATCGCCTCGGGCCGTGTGCCCATGACCACCACGATACGCCCGTTGCGCATACGCCACTTACCCCCAAGGCTGCGAACAGTCTTGGCGTAAGTGGGCGTATGACCCTTGCCAACCGTCGATTGGTTAAAGTGGCAAGCGTAGGTTTATGTGCTCAAGCGGCGTTTACTGCTTGTTCAGCGTTGCGTGCAGCATTCCGCCCGCTTCCTTGTCTTCGCTCGTCATTGCGATCGACTTGCCATCGGCAGCGAGCATGTAGCGCGTGACCGCGACAATCTTGCCACCGCGCTTGTCTGTTTCGATCATCGTGCGTGGCCCCGCGCGCTTGACCGAGGCGAGCGTGCCCGCCGGATCGTTTGCGATCTTGACGAAAGGTCCGCCGAATCTGGCGTCGAACGCCTGACCCGCCGGGCTGCTGAACGCGAGCGTATCGCCCTTGTCCACGAAGGTAGCGATGATCGCGTTATCGGAAATGTTGGTCGCGACGCCCGGGTTCCAGCTGCCCGATATCGCGTGCGATCCGGCCGGGCCTGCCTTCATGCGCGTATCGGTGCCCTCTCCGGTGACATCACCCTTGGGGCCGGTGTGATCGGTCCAGCTGTACTTGAGCGACTTGCCGTCGGGCGAGACGGTGTAGCTGGTCTCGTACGCGAGCTTGCCGTTCTTTTTGGACTGGCTGGTCACGCTGTGCGCGTCCACCACCCGGACCGCGCGCATATCGGTGTAAGGATCGCCCTTGACCGGGTGGAACGCGCCGTCCGCCTTGGTGATGGCGGGCGGGGTGCAGGTGGGGCAGCGGTACACGCCGCCCGCGAGCAGGCGCACGATGGGCCTTGCGGTGTATTTGGCGGTGGCCAGATCAGCCTTCCAGGTGCCATCGAAGACGCCCGCGTGCGCGGGCATGGCGGCGGCTGTCAGAGCGGCGGCGAGGACGGTACGAAACATGCTTGGTCTCCCCATTGCAGGCGCGAGCGTGCGCCTTGTCGGAAGTGTCTAGCACAATAGCGGCGGATCGTCACGGCAGTGAACCGGGCGCGGTGGTGGAGCCGAGGGGGATCGAACCCCTGACCTCCGCAATGCCATTGCGGCGCTCTCCCAGCTGAGCTACGGCCCCGGGAAGCGCGGCGATTACGCCATGGTGTCGGCCGGCGCAAGGGCGATGCACGAAGCTTGCCTGACGCGCATCCCCCGTCCAGACTGGCGCGCATCGCTTCGAAGGGGACTGCCCATGATCAGAGAATTTCGCGCGTTCATCATGCGCGGCAACGTGCTCGATCTTGCGGTTGCGGTGATCATCGGCGCGGCGTTCGGCGCGATCATCAAATCGCTGACCGACGACGTGATCATGCCGATCATCGGTGCGGCGGCAGGTGGGCTCGATTTTGCCAACAATTATATTCTGCTCGGGCCGGTGCCCGCCAAACTGGCGGGCGTCACCAGCTACGCCGATCTGAAGAATGCGGGAGTGCCGATGATCGGTTACGGCGCGTTCCTGACCAGCGCCGTCGCCTTCGTGATCCTCGCGTTCGTGATCTTCATGATGATCAGGGCGGCGAACAGCGCGATGAAAAAGCCGCCCGAAGCCGTACCGGCGACACCCGAGGATGTGCTGCTGCTGCGCGAAATCCGCGATTCGCTCAAGCGCCCGCTCTGACGCCGAGAAGGCGGGTCGTCAGACGGCCCGCCCGTCGCCGAGCTATTTCTTGAACATGCCCATTACGTCGTCGATGATCGAGCCATCGTGGTTCTTGTCGAGCATCTGCGTCGCCATGCCCATGATGCCGCCCGCACCGCCCGCGCCCGCAAGACCGCTGAGGAGCCCGCCGATCATGCCCGCATCGATGCCGGTGTGCTGAGCAGCCTCGGTGACGGCGGTGCTCGAATTGGTTTCGCCTGCCGTCACCTGACCTCCGATGTGGTTCAGGATCGCAGTCGTCTGTTCATGGCTGAGGCCAACCTTGGCACCCATTTCGGCGATCTGCGGCCCGGCCACGCCTTCGAGGCCTTGTACGATCATGCTCAGGTCCATGGGGTCTTTCCTCCCTGCTGAAATGTGTTTGCGGCATGCCCGTTTCGCGCTTAGGCCACAAGCGATTGGCGAGTGCACGGGCGGCTATGCTAGCGGGTGCGCCGATGGCTTCCGCCCCCCAGCTTCTCCCCGCGTCACTCTCTCCCGAAGCGGTATTGCGCGACGTGTTCGGCCATCCGGCTTTCCGCGGGCGGCAGGCCGAGGTGGTCCACGCGGTGGTGGACGGGCACGATGCGCTCGCGGTGATGCCGACGGGCGCGGGCAAATCGATCTGCTATCAGGTGCCGTCGCTCGTGCGACCCGGCACCGGCCTCGTCGTCTCGCCCCTGAAGGCGCTCATGCGCGATCAGGTCCGCGCCTTGCGGGCCAACGGCGTGCGCGCCGCCTCGCTCTCGGGCGACGAGCCCGATCCGGCGGGCGTGCTCCGCGCGGCGCGCGCAGGCGAACTCGACATCCTGTATCTGACCCCCGAACGCGCCACCTCTCCCGGCTTCGCCGACCGCCTGGAAGACGTGCCCCTCGCGCTGATCGCGATCGACGAGGCGCATTGCATCAGCCAGTGGGGCCATGATTTCCGCCCCGAATACCGCAAGCTTCGCGCGTTCGCGGACAATTTCCCCGGCGTGCCCCGCCTCGGCCTCACCGCCACCGCCGATACGCAGACGCGCGCGGACATTCTGGCCCAGCTCGGCATCGCTCCCGAGCGGCTGGTGGTGGCGGGGTTCGACCGGCCCAACATCCGCTACGAGGTGCGCGCCAAGGACGTGCCGCACGCGCAAATCCTCGAAGTGATCCGCGCGCAGCCCGGCAGCGGCATCCTCTATGCCTCCACCCGCGATCTGGTGGAGCGCACTGCGGAATGGCTGCGCGGGCAGGGCATCGACGCGCGCGCCTATCACGCGGGCATGGACGAAGCCGCGCGCACCGCTAACCAGGACGCGTTTGCCACCGCCGAGCGCATGGCGATGGTGGCGACAATCGCGTTCGGCATGGGGATCGACAAACCCGACGTGCGCTGGGTCATCCATCTCGGCCTGCCCAAATCGATCGAGGCCTATTATCAGGAAACCGGCCGTGCGGGGCGCGACGGAGATCCCGCCGTCGCGCATATGCTGTGGGGAACGGACGATGTGCAGCGGATGCGGCGCTGGATCGATGGCGGGGACGCGAACGAGGAGCGCAAGCGCGAGGAACATGCGCGCCTCGCCGGGCTGATCGCGTTCGCCGAATGTACCGGGTGCAGGCGCGCGCCCTTGCTCACCCACTTTGGCGAACCCGCGCCGCCGCCATGCGGCAACTGCGATAATTGCCTCAACCCGCCCGCGCTGATCGACGTGACGCAGGACGCGCGCAAGTTCCTGAGCGCGGTCTATCGCACCGGGCAGCGCTTTGGCACTGGCCACCTGATCGCCGTTCTGCTCGGGCAGCCAAACGAGCGGACCGCTCGACTGGGCCACGACAAGCTGACCGTATGGGGTCTGGGCACCCCGTCATCCGCCGCGCACTGGAAAGCCGTAGGCCAGGCGCTGATCGCCGCCGACGCGCTGCGCGCCGACGAGCATGGCGGCCTCAGCTTCGGTCCCGCCGCGCGGACGATCCTGCGGGGCGAGGCACTATCCACGATGCGCGAGCCGACTGCCAGGCCGGCCCGTTCGTCGCGCGGACGGGTGCCCGCGCCCGGCGCGCCTGTTCCCAACCCGATCGACGATCCAATGTTCGATCGGCTCCGGGCGGCGCGGCGCGATCTGGCGGCGGCGGCCAGCGTGCCGCCCTATGTGATCTTCCACGATAGCACGCTCCGAGCGATCGCCGCGCTCCGGCCCGCCACATTGTCCGACCTTGGGACGGTGGCTGGCGTCGGCGCGCGCAAGCTGGACGCGTATGGCCCGGCGATGCTTGCAGCGGTGAAAGGGTAGCGCGATCGTCCCGCGATGCGCACGATAGAAGCGCGCGCGCGCCCTAGCCAAGGCTGGGGACCGCCGCGCCAAGATGCGTCGCCACCGATATGCCCACGCCCAGCAGCGCGAACACAACCGCTCCGCCAACGATCGCGCTCGATTGCGCCACGATCGCAATCGAAAGCAGCACGATCGCCACCTGCAGCGCGGTCTCTCCGAGTTCATAGCCTTCGCTCTCGCGCCGTGCGGTCGCGTTCTCGTGCTCGAGTCGCTGGCCCTTTTCGCGCAACTGATCGATGCCATGCCCCGCCTTGTCGGGGGCGCGCAGCCTTGCGGCCTCGGCGATGAACGCGGCGCGATCCTGCGCGCTCACGGCACCACCGGCGGCGGCGGTCTTGTAGATCGCCTCGCGCACGTTCTTCGCCTGCAGATAGTTGAACGTGTCCGAAGCCTGCACCGCAGTCAGCAGGCTTTCGCGCGCCGCGCCCGCCGCCTTCATGTGGATGAATGCAAGCAATACCGCGAAGATGCCCACCATAAGCGCAACGCGGTTGCGGAACCCGCGTTCCGCTTTTGCTTCAGCGGCGCGCTCCTCGTCTTCCTTCTCGACCGCCGCGTCGATCAGTTCCCTGGCTTCGGATGCTTCGAGCATGGCGCGGGCCCCTCAGTGCGCGGCTGTGGCGGGAACCAGCCGCAGCGTCCAGCGCGGCGGACCCGGCAGGAACGGCGTCGGGAGCCCACGCACCCAATCCTCATGACCCGCGAGATAATAGGTCGAAAGCGGATTGCCCGCCTGCCCGCCCGGCATGTGGAACAGCCCGCGCTCCTCGTGGCCCGGCGAAACCGCGATCCGCTCGGATGGGCCGCCGCCCGGATAATGTGCGCGCGGCGTCCCCGAATCGCCGTTGACCATTTCGTCAGGCGGATCGGTCAACCATCTGAGCCCCGGCACCGCAGCCGAGAGCGGATGGCGCACACCCGCGTGCATGTAGCCGCCCCACTTATAGCGCGCGAGATCGCCGCCCGCCTCCTTCGCGATATCCGCCTCGGTCGCCGCGATGGCGGCGGCTTCGAGCGCATCCCAGTTCGCATATCCCGGCGGCACCAGCGCGATCGGTCGCGCGCGCAGCAGGCGGCGGATTCCGCCATCGGATTGCGGTGCCGCGCGCCCCACCCCACGCCCAACCCCTTCGGACGGCCCGACATAGGCATCGAACGCTTTGAGGATCGTCTGCCGCCGAAACTGCGCGATCAGCCGGTAGCCAACCGACGCATCGTCCGCGCGCCCGTTCCATTCCTGCACCGGCTTCGCCCACGTGGCGACGCGCGGCGTCCGCGCGATCACACGCGCAAGCTCCTCCGCCCAGAAACGGTTGCGCAGCGACGTGTCGTCGAGCTGGATCGCCAGCATATCGCGCTCGTCGAACCGCTCCTTCGCTGCCAGCCGTCGCGCGATTTCGCCCGCGCGCGCGCCATTGTCATAACCGCCGTCGCCGAGCAGCGCGTATCCCGCCCCTCCGATCACGCGCGCGTTCGCGGTCCAGATGCGCCCCGAAGGCGGGTTGAGCATGGTCGGCACCTTGTCCGCCGCGAGATACCCCGCCCAGCCGCGCGTGCCGTCCGCCCAGCTTGTCACGTCGTGCCCGGTGAAGCCGAAGCGCGCGGGCAATTGTCCCGCGATCGTCCAGCCGATGTTGCCTTCGCGATCCCCCACCGTCAAATTCTGGTCGGGCATCCCCGCGAGATGGCCAAGCGCAACTGCCTCGGCGACAGTTCCAGCACGTTCGAGCGCGAGCGCGGTCTCCAGCCGGATCGCTCCCGGATCGTGCGCGATCCAGCGGTCCGCCACCCGCCGCCCGTCGAGCAGGCGCGCGACCACCGGCCCCCAGATCGTCTCGTCCACCATCAGCGTCGAGCAGGCCGAACCAACACAAAGCCGTTCGGGCACGCGCACGATCGCACGCGGACCGGCCGGCGTCCGATACTGGTCCGCGTGCCCCGCAACCGGATCGAGCGCAACCGCGTCGTGAAGCGCGGCATAGCTGTTGGTGAACCCCCACGCGATGCGCCCGTTCGATCCCACCGTCACCTGCGGCGTGCCGGGCAGCGTCACCCCGGTGATGTCGAGACCCGGCATCCGCAGCCGTGCGCGATACCAGATGTTCGGCACGTTCAAGCCGAGGTGCATATCGTTGGCGACGATCGCGCCACCGGTCGCGGACAGCCGCCCCGCGACCGCCCAGTTATTGCTCCCCGGTATCGGCGGCTCGGGATCGACCCGATGGTTCGAGGCGACATGGGGGGTTGCCTGCGCGCTCATGCGGCCGGGCAACGGCGGTTCGGGTAGACGGCTGCCGTCGATCGCCGAATCGAGTTCGGTCGTCTCGGGATAAAGCACATCGGCCATTGGCTGCCCAAGTCGCGCGATCGCGCGCGCGCGATCGAGCTCGAACTTGGGATCGGTCCCCTCAAGTCCGAAGTACATCGCATAGACGACGAGCATCGTATCCGCCGCGCGCCACGCGACCGGCGCATGGCGGAGCAGCGCATATTCGAACGGGGCGGCGTGGAGATCGTTCAGTCCCGTGTTCACGCCCGCCACATAGGCGTCGAGCACCGCGCGGGTTGCGGGATCCATCCGTGCGATTTCGCCTGCGGCGCGGGTGCGGAAGCGGTGGAGCCGCAGCTTGCGATCGGTCGCCTCGGTCGCGCCGCCCAGCAGTTCGGAAAGCTCGCCCGCGCCGGTGCGGCGAAGCAGATCCATCTGGAAAAAACGCTCCTGCCCGTGCAGCCAGCCGAGCGCATAGGCGAGGTCCGCGCGATTGGCACCGTTGAGCGTGGGCACGCCGTTCACATCGCGCACCACCCGCACGGGTGCCGACAAGCCGGGGGCGGCGATCTCTCCGGTTAGCACAGGCTGGCTCCGATCGAGCCGCCACCAGCCAAAGGCTGCCAGCCCCGCCGCGATAACCAGCAACAGAAACACGCCGCGCATCAGCCAGCGCGTCCAGCTTCGCGCGCGCGTTACCATGGATTACCCTCCCCGATTGGTGCGGACGGCGGGACTCGAACCCGCACTCCTTTCGGACTCAGATTTTAAGTCTGGTGCGTCTACCGGTTTCGCCACGTCCGCGTCGACGTGCTTTCTGGCACAGAGCGCCCGGGGGCGCGAGGGCGGACTGACACCTTTGAGGCGCTATTCCGATTCGCCCTCGGGGTGAAGGTTAAGCCGCGCACGCATTTCCTTCCCCGCCTTAAAATAGGGCACGCGCTTGGGCGCGACGGGAACCGGAGCGCCGGTGCGCGGATTCCGACCGATCCGCCCTGTCCGCGCGCGTGTCGAAAATGCTCCGAACCCGCGGAGTTCGACACGGCGACCCTTCGCCAGCGCACCTGTGATCGTATCGAGGATCACTGCCACCACCGCCGTCGCCTCCACGGCTTCGAGGTGCGAATGCGTTTTGCGTACCTGCTTGACGAGTTCCGAACGAATCATGGTTGCCCCCATCCCGGTAAGCAGCCCTACGGATCGAATCTCGTCAAGCCCTCTTTACGAAGTGGGACAATGTGCCAAGCCATCGCTCCCCTTACCGCTTGTCGCGCGCCTTGTTCAGCGCCGCGCCCAGAATGTCCCCCAGCGATGCGCCGCTGTCCGACGATCCGAACTTCTCGATCGCTTCCTTGTCCTCGTTCAATTGCATCGCCTTGATCGAAAGCGTGGGCTTGCGGCCCTTCTCGAAGCCGGTGACAAGCGCATCGAGCTTCTGGCCGGGCTGGAAGCGCTCGGGCTTCTGCTCATCGCGGTCGCGGCTCAAGTCCGCGCGCTTGATGAAGCCGATCGGCCCATCCTCGCCCACCTGCACCTCGATCCCGCCCGAATTGGCGAGGATGACGGTAACGGTGACGATCTCGCCCTTGCGCGGGCCGGTCTCGGGCGCGGGTGCCTGAGCAGTACCGACGGGAACGACGATCTTCTGACCGCCCGGCGCGGTTTCGAGCTGCTTCATGCCGAGCCCGATGCGCTCCTTCTCGGGATCGATTTCGAGCACCTGCGCCTGGATGGTCTCGCCCTTGCGGTGCAGCGCCAGTGCCTGCTCGCCGCTGAGGCCCCACGCGATGTCAGACATGTGGACCATGCCGTCGATGTCGCCATCGAGGCCGATGAACAGACCGAACTCGGTCGAGTTCTTGACCTCGCCCGCCACGATCGAACCGATCGGATGCTCCTCGGCGAACACTTCCCACGGATTGCGCTGTGCCTGCTTGAGGCCAAGGCTGATGCGGCGCTTGTCCTCGTCGACTTCGAGCACCATCACTTCGACTTCCTGCGAAGTGCTGACGATCTTGCCGGGGTGGACGTTTTTCTTGGTCCAGCTCATCTCGGAGACGTGGATCAGACCCTCGACGCCCGCTTCGAGTTCAACGAACGCGCCATATTCGGTGATGTTGGTCACGCGGCCAGTAAACTTGCCGCCCACCGGGTATTTCGCTGCGGCCGCAGCCCAGGGATCGGTCTCGAGCTGCTTCATGCCCAGACTGATGCGCTGCGTCTCACGGTTGATGCGGATGATCTGCACCTTGACCGTATCGCCGATGTTGATCGCTTCGGACGGGTGGTTGACGCGCTTGTAGCTCATGTCGGTCACGTGCAGCAGGCCATCGAGGCCACCCAGATCGACGAACGCGCCGTAATCGGTGATATTCTTGACGATGCCGTCGATAATCTGGCCCTCGGCCAGCGACGAGATCAGGCCGGTGCGCTGCTCGGCACGCGTCTCTTCCAGAATGGCACGGCGCGAAACGACGATATTGCCGCGCTTCCTGTCCATCTTCAGGATCTGGAACGGCTGCGCCATGTTCATCAGCGGCGTCACATCGCGCACCGGGCGAATATCGACCTGCGAACCGGGAAGGAACGCCACCGCGCCCGAGAGATCGACCGTAAAGCCGCCCTTGACGCGGCCAAAGATGATGCCCTCCACGCGCTCCTGCGCGACAAACTGGGTCTCCAGCGTATCCCACGCGGCTTCGCGGCGCGCGCGGTCGCGCGACAGCATCGCTTCGCCCTGCGCGTTCTCCACCCGGTCGACGAACACCTGGACGTCATCGCCAACCGCCACCTCGGGCGGACCCCCGGCGGTTGCGAACTCGCGGATCGAAACGCGCCCCTCGCTCTTCAGCCCGACGTCGATCACGACGAGATCATTCTCGATCGCGGTGACGCGGCCGGTGACGACGCGGCCTTCGAAACTTTCGTTCTTGCCGAACTTCTCGTCGAGCATTGCCGCGAAATCGTCGCGGGTGGGGTTCATGGTGTCGATCGCGGCGGAGGCCATTCAGTGTCCTTGGGTGCTACGGCGGAGGGCGGAATTGCCCCCGTGAACGCCGGTCCAGCGGAGCGAGGCCCCCGCACGATGGTCAGAATATGCAAACGGCGAGCGGAAGCCGTAGCTTCGCCCGCACCGCCGACACGCCCTAGCGTGCCCGCCCGATCCTGGCCTCGACGAGCGCAATGGCCCGCCGGACGGCTGCATCTATAGGCAAATCGGTGGTATCGAGCAAGTCCGCATCGCTCGCGCGGAGCAGCGGCGCGGTGGTGCGCTCCGCATCGCGCCGATCGCGCTCGGCGAGATCGGCCAGAACGGTCTCGAACGCGCGCCCCAATTCGACCGAGCGTCGGCGGGCGCGGGCTTCGACGCTTGCGGTGACGAACAGCTTCGCGTGCGCGTGCGGCACGATCACCGTGCCGATATCGCGCCCGTCGAGCACCGCGCCATCGGGCTGATCGGCAAACGCGCGCTGCCTTGCGAGCAGCGCGGCGCGCACTTCGGGGATCGCGGACACGATCGACGCATAGCGCGCCGCTGCCTCGCTCCGGATGACGGGATCATCGAGCCACGCGGGATCGAGCGCGGACGCCACGGCGAGCACGTCGGCGAGCGCCGCCGCCTCTCCCGCGCGCCAGCCGACCGCGCGGTACAGCAGACCGGTATCGAGGTGCGGCAGGCCGAAATGCTCCGCCAGCGCGCGCGCGACGGTGCCCTTGCCCGAGGCGGCGGGTCCATCGACCGCGATAACGAGTTTATGACGCATCGGACGCGCGCTATAAGTCATGTGTCCGCCGCGCAACCAAGGAGCTGAGATGATCCTGCAATCCACCCCCGTCCTGTTCGTCGCCGATGTGGCGGCGTCCGAACATTTCTTCGCCAAGCTGGGCTTCAAGCGGACGGTGGAGGTGCCGCACGGCGAGGGGCTTGGGTTCGTGATCATGACGCAGGAAGGCGAAGGCGGCGGCGATGGCGGGATCGGCGTGATGCTACAGACGGCGGGCGCGGCAGCGGATGATACCGGCCTCGATGCGGAGCGGTTCAAACCTGGTGCCCATCTGTTCATGTCGGTCGCCGATCTGAGCACCGCGGAGAAGGCGCTGCACGAATTCGAGGTGTTCATGCCGCGCCGCGATACCTTCTACGGCGCGACCGAAATCGGCTGGATCGAGCCCGGCGGCAATCACATCACGCTGGCGCAGTTCGCGGCGAACAGCCCCGCAGAGGCGTAACGGGCACACGAGGTTTGGTCCGCCGAGCAGGGGTCGAACCCGCGCCGCTTTACCGATTAAGCTACCGGCCGCCTCGGGCCGCCGGACGCGCGGCGTCAGGCGGCTTGGGCGACAGGCTCGGCTTTTCGGCCAAGCGGCAGCGCCACACGCGCGGCGGCGTTCTCGAAGGCGGCGAGAACGGCCGCGATCTGATCGGGGGTGTGTTCGGCGCAGAGTGAGCAGCGCAGCAGGAACATGCCCGCAGGGGTAGCGGGCGGGCGCGCCATATTCACATAGATGCCGAGTTCGAGCAGCGTCGCCCACATGCGCGCAGTCGTCACCTGATCGGGCATGATGACCGCGATGATCGCGCTTTCGGGCGTGTCGGTGGCGATGTTGAAGCCTTGGTGCTTCAGGCCCCCGTGCAGCGCGCGCGTGTTCTCCCACAGGCGGTCGCGCTTGCCCTGCGCGTGCATCAGTTTGCGGATCGAGGTTGCGGCCATCGCCACCACGGCGGGCGGGAGCGAGGCGGTGAAGACGTAGGGGCGGCTGACGAGCCGCAGGATATCGAGCTTGGGATGATCGGAGACGCAGAAGCCGCCCACCGTGCCGACGCTCTTGGAGAAGGTGCCCACCACGAAGTCGACATGATCGGCGACGCCCTGCTCCTCGTACACCCCGCGCCCGTTCGGGCCGTAGAAGCCCATCGCGTGCGCCTCGTCCACCAGCACCATCGCGCCCGCTTCCTTGGCGGCGGGGACCATCTCCTTCAGCCGCCCGATATCGCCCAACATCGAGTAAACGCCTTCGAGCACCACCAGCTTTCCCGCCTCGGCGGGGAGGCGCCCCAGACGCTTGATCATGTCCTCGGGGCTGTTGTGCCTGAAGCGGATGGTGTCCGCCGTGCCCATCGAGCAGCCGTCGTAGATCGATGCGTGGCTGTCCGCATCGAGGATCACATATTCGCCGCGCACGGCGAGCGCGCTGATGACGCCGAGGTTGGCCTGATAGCCGGTGGAGAAGACGATCGCGCCCGCCATGGCGTAGAAGTCGCGCAGCGCGGCCTCGCATTCGGCGTGCGTCTGGTAGGTGCCGTTGAGTACGCGACTGCCCGTGGTGCCCGCGCCATAGCGCTGGATCGCGTCCTGTCCGGCGCGCATCACGTCGGGATCGAACGTCATCCCCATGTAATTGTAGGTGCCGACCAGGATCGTCTCGCGCCCGTCGATCAGCGCCTGCGTGGGGGAGCGCACCTCGCTCATTACAATCGAGAACGGATCGCGGATGCCCGCCGCGTGAAGCGTGCCGCGTTCGGCGGTCAGCGCATCGTATTTACTGAGCAGATCGGTCATTTGCTGGCCAGTTTGGTGACGGCGTCGGTGAGTTGGCCCACTGTCTCCAGCTCGGGCAGCGCATTCAGCGGCAGAACAATGTTCCACTCGTCCTCGATCCCCGCGACGAGGTCCATCACCGTCAGACTGTCGAACATCAGATCGTCGGCAAAGCGCGTGCCCTCGCCCACGCTCACGCCCGCTGTATTCAGCGGGGCGATAAACTCCAGGATGCGGGTATGGATGGCGGCGCGATCGGGCATGGACGCTGTTCAACCCTTCGTCGAAGAACTTGGCAAGTGGTCGCAGCGCCGCGTCGGCGGGAATGGTGCGGCACAGCGTTGGTTAGCCCGGGCGAGGGAGACGCGCGATGAACACGGATCAGCTGCGCGAGAAGGGCCATGAACTCGGCGAGACCACACTGCAGGCCGCGATCGCGCTGCCGGGGGTGAGCATATCGGTGGCGACGCATCTGGGTGCTGCGGTCCAGAGCCTTGGCTAGCGCACGCGCGCGCTTCTATGACGGGGCATGACCATGATCACGCCCGCGCTCATTGCCGAACACGGCCTGTCGCCTGACGAGTACGCCCGCATCGAAGCCGCGCTGGGCCGTGCGCCCAATTTGCTTGAACTGGGCATATTCTCGGTGATGTGGTCCGAGCATTGCTCGTACAAATCGTCGCGCATCCATCTCGGCAAGTTGCCGACCAAGGCCCCGTGGGTGATCCAGGGGCCGGGCGAGAATGCGGGTGTGATCGATATCGGCGACGGCTGGGCGGCGATCTTCAAGATGGAATCGCACAACCACCCGAGCTTCATCGAACCCTATCAGGGCGCCGCCACCGGCGTGGGCGGGATCATGCGCGACGTGTTCACGATGGGCGCGCGGCCGATCGCGATGCTGAATGCGTTGCGCTTCGGCGACGTGGACGCGCCGCGCATGAAGCATCTGATCCGGGGGGTCGTCGCGGGCATCGGCGGCTACGGTAACTGTGTGGGCGTCCCCACCGTCGGTGGCCAGACGGGCTTCGATCCCGGCTACAACGGCAATATCCTCGTCAACGCGATGTGCGTCGGCATCGCGCGCACCGACGCGATCTTCTACTCCGCTGCCGCCGGGGTGGGCAATCCGGTCGTCTACGTTGGCTCCAAAACGGGCCGCGACGGCATCCATGGGGCGACGATGGCCTCGGCCGAGTTCACCGCCGATATGGAGGAGAAACGCCCCACCGTCCAAGTCGGCGATCCCTTCACCGAGAAGCTCCTGATCGAGGCGTGTCTGGAGCTGATGGCGACGGGTGCGATCGTCGCGATCCAGGATATGGGCGCGGCGGGGCTCACCTCGTCCTCGGTCGAGATGGCGTCGAAGGGCGGGGTGGGCATCGAACTCGCGATGGACATGGTGCCGTGCCGCGAAACCGGCATGACGCCATATGAGATGATGCTGAGCGAATCGCAGGAACGCATGCTGATGGTGCTCAAGCCCGGCCGAGAGGGCGAGGCGGAGGCGATCTTCCACAAATGGGAACTCGATTTCGCGGTGATCGGGCGGGTGACCGATACCAAGCGCATGGTGCTGACCTTTCACGGCGAGACGGTGGCCGATCTGCCGCTCGACCCCATCGGCGAGGAAGCGCCCAAGTACGACAGGCCTTACGTCCGCACCGTGCCGCCCGCGCCGCTGACCGACATCCCCGAATCGACCGACATCGCCGCCGATCTGCTGAAGCTGATGGCCTCGCCCGAACTCGCGTCGCGCCGGTGGATCTGGGAGCAATATGATCACATGGTCGGCGCGGACACCGTCCAGCGCCCGGGTGGCCGCGCGGGCGTGGTCCGCGTCCACGGCACCGACAAGGCGCTCGCGGTGGTGACCGAATGCACCCCGCGCTACTGCCTCGCCGACCCGTATGAGGGCGGCAAGCAGGCGGTCGCCGCCGCCTACCGCCGCCTGATCGCGGTGGGTGCAAAGCCGCTCGCGATCACGGATTGCCTGAACTTCGGCGCACCGACCAATCCGGTGGTGATGGGGCAGCTGGTAGGGTGCATCGAGGGGATGGCGGAGGCGTGCCGGGTGTTGGACTTCCCCGTCGTGAGCGGGAACGTGAGTTTGTATAATGAGACCGAGGGGAGGCCGATCCCCCCCACCCCGGCTGTGGGCGCGGTGGGGATGATCGAGGACTGGCGGCGGACGATGACGATGGGGTTCAAGGGGGAAAAACATCACATCTGGCTGATAGGCGCGGACGAGCGGGGCAAGCACCTTGGGCAATCGCTCTGGAGCGACGTCGTCCTTGGCCGCAGTTCCGGCTCGCCGCCGCCGGTGGATGTACACCGCGAGCATCACACGGGAGAGTTCGTCCGCGCAGCCATTGCCGATGAGCTTCTGACCGCCGTGCACGATTGCTCGGATGGCGGCGTCCTCGTTGCGATCGCCGAGATGGCGCTCGCGGGGGGTGTGGGTGCCTCGGTCGAGATTGGTTGGGCTGTCGGCGTGCCCCTCGCACACCAAATGTTCGGCGAGGATCAGGGACGTTACGTTGTCACCGTGAGGGATGGCAACGATACGGGCCTCGTCGACCGCGCTCGCGAGCTTGGCGTCCCGTTCTGCTGGATGGGCGTGACGGGAGGCGACTTCATCGGAATCGCAGACAACGATATCCGTGTTTCGCTGGCGCAACTTCGCGCCGCGCACGAAGGATGGCTACCCGGCGTGATGGGCTGAGCCCTCACCCGCAAATGGCAGCAGCACGTTGACTGTGGCGGCCTGTTCGCCGACGCTGGCGAAATGATCCGCCCCCTCATCCTCGCCGCCGCGCTCGCCTCTGGCCTCCCGGCCCAAGCCGCGCCCACGCGGTACTTCCGCTCGCCCGCCACCGCCGCCGCCAACCGACCCTTTTCAGACGCGGTGCAGGTTGGCGGCATCCTCTACCTCGCAGGCCAGATCGGCGCGAAACCCGGCGAGCCTGCACCCGTCCCCGGCGGCACGCTCGCGCAGGCGCGCCAGGCGATGGACAACATCGGCGCAACGCTCGCCGCCCATCACCTGGGTTACGACGATCTGTTCAAATGCACCGTCTTCCTCGCCGACATCCGCGAATGGGCCGCGTTCAACACCGTCTACGCCACTTACTTCAAACCCGGCCGCTATCCCGCGCGCAGCGCGCTCGGCGCGAACGGGCTGGCGCTCGGTGCGGCGGTCGAGATCGAATGCTGGGCGAACGCTGCGCGCTGATCGGCGTGCGAATCGCCCTCAATACTCCCGTACCAGCGCGCGCACTACGCCCAGCCACGGCGCATCGGGGATCACCTGCTGGCGCGCGCCGGGCATGATCGGCAGCAGTTGCACGCGCGCACCATCGAGCGCCGCCAATCGCCCGAAGGCGAAGCGGCCGACCGCGCGGGGGACGAGGACATCGCGGTTGAGGGCGTCGCCGAAGCGCTCGGGCGCGAGCTTTGTGAGCCACAGCACGTCCCCCGCTCGGTAATCGCCCTGGCTTGTTTCGACGCTGAGTGCCAGATCGTGCGGGGTGGGCGCGGGCGGGCTGAGCGTGGCGGCGCGCGTGGGCGCAACCGGCCCCGCGGTACCAAGTACGGCGACGAGCGGCAGATCGGCGCGATCGGGCAGCGTGACGAGTTCGGACGGCGGCACGCCCAGCGCTGCGGCGATGCGGTTCAGCCAACCCATCGAGACCGTGCGCATTCCCGTTTCCAGCCGCCCGATCGTCTGCGCGGTGGTTGGCGGCGCGCAGCGCTGCGCAACCTCGGCGAGCGTGAGCTGCTTGTGTTTGCGAACCTCGCGAATGCGCGTGTGCATGGGCAATCCGACTCCTGTTGACGACGACGGTGGGTAACCGTTAAGGTTATTTGCTTGTCCTACAAGCACGCGTCTGTGGCAAGGGCCTGCGCCTAAATGGTTAGCGGGAGGATGCGCATGACGCAGGTGACGGCGGCGGGCGACGTGGGGAACGCCACGGACAATCGGTGGCTCGCCCCCAGTGGGCGCGCGGGGCGGGCGACGGTGATGGCGAACCTCGCCGAAAATCCGCTCGCTTGGCTGCTGCGCCGCGCCAAGATTAGCGCGCGCCAGTTCGAGGCGGGCGACCGGCTGCGCTGCGATTACGAGCGCGCGGGCAAGGGCGCGAGCGTGACGATGCGCTGGGACGCCGGGCCCACCACGCGCGGCGCGCGGGGCGCTCCGCAAGCGCTCGATCCGAGTGGTACTCAGATCGCCGCGCGGCAACGCTTCGATGGCGCGGTGCACGCGGCTGGGCCGGGGTTGGACGACATCCTGTGGCGGGTGGTGTGCGCTGGCGAGGGGCTGGAGAGCGCTGAACGCGCGCTCGGCTGGCCGGCGCGGGCGGGCAAGCTTGTGCTGTCGCTCGCGCTCGACCGGGTGGCGGGATTCTATGGGCTATAGTGCGCGTCGGGCCTTGCTGCCGGGCGTGGCGGCTCGCGTTCGGGACCGGCAGTTGGTAGCGAGCGGGCAATGACCGCCATCCTCGATACGCCGTTCGCCGCCGCGCTCTCGGACCGCTATCTCGTCTATGCGCTCTCCACGATCACCGCACGCTCGCTGCCCGATGTGCGCGATGGGCTGAAGCCCGTGCATCGTCGCCTGCTGTGGGCGATGCGGCTGCTCAAGCTCGATCCCGAGCAGGGCTACAAGAAATGCGCGCGCGTGGTTGGCGACGTGATCGGCAAATATCATCCGCACGGGGACCAGAGCGTTTACGACGCGCTGGTACGTTTGGCGCAGGGGTTCGCGCTCAGGTATCCGCTCGTCGACGGGCAGGGCAATTTCGGCAATGTGGACGGCGATGGCGCGGCCGCGATGCGCTATACCGAGGCGCGGCTGACCGCAGCGGCGGCGCTGCTGATAGATGGACTGGACGAGGACGGCGCGGACCTCAAACCCACCTATAATGGTGAGGAAGAAGAGCCCGAGGTGATGCCGGGGCTGTTCCCCAACCTGCTCGCGAACGGCGCGCAGGGGATCGCGGTGGGCATGGCGACCTCGATCCCGCCGCATAATGTGGGGGAGGTTCTGGACGCAGCCGTGCTGCTGCTCGAGCGGCCCGAGGCCACAACCGGCGAACTGCTCGCGCTGATGCCCGGCCCCGATTTTCCCACCGGCGGCGTGCTGGCGGACGATCCCGCGACGATCGCGGCCGCCTACGAGAGCGGCAAGGGCGGGCTGCGCCTGCGCGCGCGGTGGCGCGAGGAGGGGGCGCTGGTGGTCATCGACGAGATCCCTTTCCAGGTGGCCAAGGGCAAGCTGATCGAGGCGATCGCCGCGCTGATCAACGACAAGAAACTCCCCGCATTGGCCGACATTCGCGACGAGAGCGATGCGGTGGTGCGCATCGTGCTCGAACCCCGCGCGCGCACCGTGGACCGGGCGTTGATGATGGAGCAGCTTTTCCGGCTGACCGATCTGGAAACGCGCGTCGCGGTCAACATGAACGTGCTCGATGGCGGTCGGTCGCCCAGGGTGATGGGCCTGCGGGAACTGTTGCAGGCGTGGCTCGATCACGCGCTCGACGTGCAGGTGCGCCGCGCGCGCCACCGGCTGGCGAGGATCGAGGCGCGGCTGGAGACGCTGGACGGGCTGCTGATCGCGTTCCTCAATCTGGACGCGGTGATCAAGCTGATCCGCGAGGCGGACAAGCCCAGAGCCGAGCTGATGGCGGCGTTCGACCTCACCGCCGCCCAAGCGGACGCGATCCTCGACATGCGGCTGCGTGCGCTGAACAAGCTCGAGGGGCTGGCGATCGAGCGCGAGGCGAAGAAACTGCGCGGCGAACAGGCGGGGCTGGCGAAACTGCTCGCCACGCCCTCGGCGCAGCGCGCGCGGCTGAAGGCGGACATCGCCGACGTGCTCAGGCGCTTCCGCGACCCGCGCCGCACGCTGCTCGCCACCGCCGCCCCCACGCGCATGATCGCCGCCGAAGCGTTCATCGCGCGCGAGCCCGTGACCGTGATCGTCTCGGAAAAGGGCTGGGCGCGCGCTTTGAAGGGCCATGTCGAGCTGGCGGGCGCGGATGCCGCCAAGTTTAAGGAGGGAGACGGCCCCGCCTTCGCCTTCCACGCGCATACGACCGACCGGGTGCTGATCGCGGCCAGCGACGGCCGCTTCTACGCGTTGCTCGCCGACAAGCTGCCCGGCGGGCGCGGGGTGGGCGAGCCGCTGCGGTTGATGTTCGATCTCGCCCCTGAGTCGGCGATCGTTGACGTGTTCGCGGTCGAGGCGGGCGCATGTTACCTGCTCGCTGCCACCGATGGGCGCGGCTTCCTTGCCGAGGCGGCCGACCTGGTGGGCGAAACGCGCAAGGGCCGCGCGGTGCTGGTCCCCCGCGCAGGCTCGGCATTGAGACTGATCCGTCCCGTCGCCGCGGGAGCAGACGCCATCGCGCTGGTGGGCGAAAATCGTAAGCTCGTTGTGATCGCCCTGGACCGCGTGCCCACAATGGCGCGCGGCCAGGGCGTGGCCCTCCAGCGCTACAAGGACGGTAGCCTGAGCGATGCGGTGGTGTTCAGGCTGGCTGATGGCCTCAGCTGGGCGGCAGGCGAGGGACGGCGGCGCACCGAGCGCGACCTGACGCCATGGCTCGCAAGCCGGGGGCAGGCGGGGCGGATGGTGCCCACAGGGTTCGCGCGCAGCGGGCGGTTCGGGTGAGCCGCTGTTCGAATGCACGGATGGCGGGCGCTCAGCCCAGCACCCACTCCCGGAACAGCGCCAGATCGATGTTCCCGCCGCACAGCACCACGCCCACCCGCTTGCCCAGATTGGCGTCGCGCTCCTGTAGCGCGGCCGCCAGCCCGGCCGCCCCCGCGCCCTCGGCCAGATTGTGCGTATCGGTCCAGAAGGCACGGATCGCGGCCGCGACCTCGTCGTCGCTCACCAGCACGATGCGTTCCACGCCGCCCGCGATGATCGCCACTGGCTCGGCATCGGGCGCGCGCGTGGCCATGCCATCTGCGAGGCTGAACGCGGTCTGGGTCGTCACCACCTCGCCCGCCGCGAACGATAGCGCGAAGGCGGGCGCGCCGACGGATTGGACGCCGACGATCCTGGTGCGCACGCCCAGCAGATCGCGCACGATCACGCACGCGGCGATCCCCGATCCCTGGCCGATCGGCACGTAGAGCGTGTCCAGATCGGGCACCGCGTGCAGCAGCTCGTAGGCATAGGTCGCCACGCCCAGCACCAGATCGCGGTGGTAGGAGGGCACCATCTCCCAGCCCTCGGCGGCGGCGCGCGCACAGGCGGCCTCGCGCGCGGCCTGGAAGTCCGCGCCGTGCTCCACGAGCGTTGCACCGAAGCTGCGCATCGCGGCATTCTTCTCCGCCGAATTGCCGTGCGGGACGTAGATCGTCACCGGCACTCCGTGGCGGCGCGCGGCGAACGCGATCGACTGACCGTGGTTGCCGCGCGTCGCGGTGACCAGCCCGCGCACATGCGGCCGCTCGCGGCGCATCGCTTCCAGATACGTCAGCCCGCCGCGCACCTTGAACGCGCCCGTGGGCGTGTGGTTTTCATGCTTGACCCACAGGTGCGCGCCGAGCCGCTCGCACAGCAGCGGCCATGCGTATTGCGGGGTCGGGTGCATGGCACCGCCCACCACCGCGCGCGCGGTGTGGAGGTCCGCCAGCGTGATCGGGGTTCTGCCATCGCTCATCGGCGGACCGTCCGCGCCGCGCGCGGCGAAGTCAACGCCTCGTGCGGCGGCGGAATTGGTGCCGATGCGGTCCGGATTGCGTGCATTCATGCTTCGCAAATGCGCGCAATGGTCCTATCTGACCCGCGCGACACGGGACTTTCGGAGATCGAGGCATGGACGGCGAACACGGCGGCGGGGCGGACAGCGAGCCGCAGGCGGGCCCGAGCTGGGCGCGGCCGAACTGGCCGATCCTGCCCGACGATGCGCTGACGCTGGCGCTCGATCCCACGCGGATGTCGATCGAGGCGCCCGCGTCCAGATCCACCAAGGCTGCCGCTGCGGCGCCCGCCGCTGCCCCCGCCGCACCGCAGCCAATCGATCATCACGCGGCCGACGATAGCATCCGCGCTATCATGCTCGTCCGCACCTACCGCGTGCGCGGGCATCTTGCGGCCAATCTCGATCCGCTCGGCTTGCTGCACCGCGATTTGCCGCCCGATCTCAGCCCCGCGTGGCACGGTTTCGCCGATAGCGATCTCGATCGGCCCGTCTATATCGGCAACTATCTGGCGGGCGTCGAAACCGCCACCATCCGGGAACTCCAGGAAATGCTCTGCCGCAACTACTGCGGCAATGTCGGCTTCGAATACATGCACATCAACGATGTCGAAGAGCGCCGCTTCATCCAGGAGCGCATCGAGGGTCGCGACAAGGAAATCCACTTCACCCCGCTCGGCAAGAAAGCGATCCTCAACAAGGTGATCGAGGCCGAGGAGTTCGAGAAATTCCTCGCGCGCAAATATGTGGGCACCAAGCGGTTCGGCCTTGATGGTGCCGAAGCGATGATCCCCGCGATGGAATCGATCATCAAATACGGCGGCGCGTTTGGCGCGCGCGAGATGGTTATAGGTATGCCGCACCGGGGCCGCCTCAACATGCTCGGCAACGTGATGCAGAAGCCCTTCCGCGCGATCTTCCACGAATTCGGCGGCGGATCGGCCACGCCCGAGGATGTCGGCGGTTCGGGCGACGTCAAATATCATCTGGGCACGAGCACCGACCGCGCGTTCGACGGGATCGAGGTGCATCTGAGCCTCGCGCCAAACCCGTCGCACCTCGAAGCCGTCGATCCGGTGGTACTCGGCAAAACGCGCGCCACGCAGGCGCGCCACGGCGATCCCACACTCGACGAAGCTCGCGATGCGGTGATTCCGGTGTTGATCCACGGCGATGCGGCCTTCGCGGGGCAGGGAATCATCGCGGAATGCTTCGGCTTCTCGGGCGTGCCCGGCTACAACACCGGTGGCACAGTCCACTTCATCGTCAACAACCAGGTCGGCTTCACCACCTCGCCCCAGTTCGCGCGCTCGTCGCCCTACCCGAGCGACATTGCGCGCACCGTCCAGGCGCCGATCCTGCACGTGAACGGAGACGATCCCGAAGCAGTCACCTTCGCCGCCAAGCTTGCGATCGATTACCGGCAGACGTTCAACCGCGATGTCGTGATCGACATGTGGTGCTACAGGCGGTTCGGCCACAATGAGGCGGACGAGCCCGCCTTCACCCAGCCGCTGATGTATGCCGAAATTCGCAAGCATGCGCCCGTGAGCGATCTTTACGGCGCGCGGCTGATCCGCGAAGGCGTGGTCGATGCCGCGTGGGTGGACGCGAACCGCGCCGAATATATCGCGCGGCTCGAAGGCGATTTCGAGGCGGCGTCGGGCTACAAGATCAACAAGGCGGATTGGTTCGAGGGCGCATGGTCCGGCCTTGGCCGTCCCGCCGATCCGGTAACCGCTCGTCGCGCCGCCGATACCGGGGTGGATGCGGACCGGTTGCGGCGGGTGGGCAAGATTCTGACCGAAACGCCCCCCGATTTCGCGATGCACAAGACGCTGACCCGCGTCATCGCCGCGCGCGCACACGCGATCGAGGCGGGTCAGGGCATCGACTGGGCGACCGCTGAAAGTCTCGCCTTCGCCACGCTTCTGCAGGACGGTTACGGTGTGCGGCTATCGGGGCAGGATTCGGGACGCGGCACCTTCTCGCAGCGCCATGCGGTCTGGGTCGATCAGACCAATGGGTCCAAATATATCCCCTTCCGCCGCATCGCGCCGCAGATCGAAATCCTCGATTCGCCGTTGAGCGAATATGGCGTGCTTGGCTTCGAGTACGGCTATGCGGGCGCGGACCCGAAGAGCCTGGTGATGTGGGAAGCGCAGTTCGGCGATTTCGCCAATGGCGCGCAGATCATGATCGATCAGTTCATCGCTGCCGGCGAGGCCAAGTGGCTGCGTGCCAACGGTCTGGTGATGCTGCTGCCGCACGGGTACGAAGGGCAGGGTCCGGAGCATTCATCCGCGCGGCTCGAACGCTTCCTGCAACTGTGTGCGGAAGACAATATCCAGGTTGCCAACCCCACCACGCCCGCGAATTACTTCCATATCCTGCGTCGCCAGATGATCCGGCCCTTCCGCAAGCCGCTCGTGCTGATGACACCCAAATCGCTGCTGCGACACAAATCGGCGGTGAGCAATATCGAGGATTTCGGCGGCGAGAACCGCTTCCACCGCGTCTTCGACGATCGCGCCAAACCGCCGACGGACAAGGTTCGCCGCCTAGTTCTGTGCTCGGGCAAGGTCTATTACGATATTGCCGACGCGCGCGACGCGGCCGGGCGCGAGGATGTCTACATCCTGCGCGTCGAGCAGATCTATCCCTTTCCCGCGCAGGCGATCGCCGAATATCTGGCCGCGATGCCGCGCCTCGAAAGCGTGGTGTGGGCGCAGGAGGAACCGATGAATGCAGGCGCGTGGAGCTTCGTCGCGCCCTTCATCGAGGAGGTGCTGGTTTCCGCCAAGGCTGCGGTCCAGCGCCCCGCCTATGTCGGGCGCCCGCCGTCGGCCGCCACCGCCACCGGCCTCGCCTCGCGCCACGCCGCCGAACAGAAGCTGTTGATTGCGACCGCGCTCGGCGAGCCGATCGCCAAGATCGTCCAGGCGGTCGCCGCCTAAGCCATTTCAGGAGCTGCCCTTGTCCACCGAAGTCATTATTCCGCCGCTGGGCGAATCGATCACCGAAGCCACCGTTGGCCAATGGCTGAAGCAGCCCGGCGACGCGGTCGCGGCCGACGAGCCGATCGTCAGTCTGGAGACCGACAAGGTCGCGGTCGAAGTGCCCTCGCCCCTGTTGGGCACGATGGGGGAGCAGCTTTACAAGGTCGGCGACACGGTCGCGGTCGGCAAGGCGATCGCGCGTATCGAAGCCGCCGGGGCAGGGGCCGCGCCCAAGCCGGAAACGCCGCAGACCCCTGCCACGCTGACGGGTGTCGCGTCAGCTGCCCGGGAGCAGCCGGTTGTGTCCAAGGTCGCCGCCGATGCGCCGCTCAGCCCCTCAGTCCGCCGTGTCATCGAGGAGCGCGGGCTCGATCCGGCAACCCTGCCCCACAGCGGCCCGGGAGACCGCATCACCAAGGCGGATGCGCTAGGGGTGGCACTCCCTCACCCTGGCGCTGCCGCGCCTGCTCCTTTCCCGCAAGCGGGAGAGGGAAATGTGATCAAACGGAGCGAGGGTGAGGAAGTGCCCGCCCGCCACGAAGAACGCGTCCGCATGACGCGCCTTCGCCAGACGATCGCGCGCCGCCTCAAAGAAGCGCAGAACACCGCCGCAATGCTCACCACGTTCAACGACGTCGATATGACTGCGGTGATGCACGCGCGCGATCTGTACAAAGACCAGTTCGAGAAGAAGCACGGCGTCCGGCTGGGCTTCATGAGCTTCTTCACCAAGGCCTCCGTGCTCGCCTTGCGCGAAGTCCCTGCGGTCAATGCGATGATCGACGGCGACGAGATCGTCTACCGCCAATATGCCGATATCGGCGTTGCGGTCAGTTCGCCCGGCGGGCTGGTGGTGCCGATCCTCAAGAACGCCGACCAGCGCAGCTTCGCCGACATCGAGAAAGCCATCGCCGATTTCGGCAAGCGCGCGCGCGTTGGGCAGCTCAAGCTGAACGACTTGCAGGGAGGCACCTTCACCATCTCCAACGGCGGCGTCTTTGGCAGCCTGATGAGCACGCCGATCCTCAATCCCCCGCAATCGGGCGTGCTGGGGTTGCACCGCATCGAACAGCGCCCTGTCGTTCGTGACGGCCAGATCGTCGCCAGGCCCATGATGTATCTGGCGCTCAGCTACGATCACCGCGTCGTGGACGGGCGCGAGGCGGTCACCTTCCTCGTGCGCATCAAGGAGGCGATCGAGGATCCGACGCGCCTGCTGCTCGATATGTGAGGCGGGCGGGCCTGTTCGCGTGCTTTGCGCGTTGCTGTCTGCGCAATCCACCCGTCGGAGATCACAGGCCCATGTTCGGACGTTTGCTAATGATGATCGTCGTGCGCCGCGTGGTGCGCATGATGGGCGAGCGCCACGGCGATGTTGCCAGCGCCGCGATTGGTGCCGCGCTCGCCTCGCGCAAGACGCGCGCGCTCGGTTTTGGCGGCGCCGCCGCGCTGACAATGTACGAACTCGTCAGGAACCGCCGCGCGCAGCGTCGTATGCCCGCGCCTCGCCTGCGCGAGGATGTCTGTTCGAGCCGCCGACTGGGTCTGTCCAGTCCGCGCTAGGACGGATCGAAGCCGCCGGTCTACCGCCAGCGCGCGACGCGCCAGCCCAGTCTCGCCGCGATCCGCGCGAGTGCGGGTGAGGGGTTTACGGTCACTGCCTCGTCCGCCCACGCCAGCACCGGTAGATCGCTGATATGATCCGAATAGAAGCGCACATGGGCGTCCGGGCGCGCGATGCCTTCGTCTGCCATCCACGCTTCGATCCGCGCGAGCTTTTCCTCGGCATAGCAGTTCGGCCCGGCCGCGTCGGGAACGAGCCGGTCGCGCGTCCACGCGGCGCGCGTCGCGATCACCGCTTCGATGCCGAGCACCGCCGCGAGCGCGCCCGCGTAGAAGTCCATGCTCGCGGTCGCCAGCACCAGCCGTCGTCCCTCCGCACGATCCGCGGCGATCGACGCGAGCGCGTCGCGCATCGTATTGCTCCGTAGTTCGCGCGCCGCGAACGTCGCCGCCTCTTGCGCGATCAGCGTGCGTGGTACCCCCTGCCCCATCACGAAGCCGATGCCGAGCGCCTTCAATCGCCGACGCCCGACAAGCCCGCCGACAAACGCAAGCGTCGCCACGCCCTGACCCAGCAGCAATGGCAGCCGCCACGGCGCGCGGCGCGCGGCCCAGAAGATCAGCCAGCGAGGGAACGTCGGCTGGCGCGTGATCGTTTCGTCAAGATCATAGATTGCAACGTGCGTCATTCGCCCCCATTCCTGAATTGAGTAGCGCATGGCCACCCTTTCCCCCCCCGCCGATCCCGCGCGCGTGCTCGCGGATACGACCGAGGGGGGAGCGCGCCTGATCCAGCTCGGCGGACGCCTCACGATCTCGACCGCGAGCGTACTCGATCGGCAACTCGCCGCAATCGCGCCCGATGGTCGGCCGCTGATCGTCGATGTGGAGAACTGCGCGCGTGTCGATACTACCGGCGCGTGGCTGATCCACCGGCTGGTGCGGGACTGGAGCGCGCAGGGCCAGAGTGCGAGCGTGCGCGGCGGCACGCCCGACGTGCTCGCGCTGATCGAGCGGCTTGGCGCGGCCGATCGGCCGATGGGTCCGCGCCGCCCGCCCGCACGCGGTGTGGCGGCGACACTGGCCAGTGTAGGCACGGCGGTGATCCACGCGATCGCCACACTCGGCGGGTTCCTCAATTTTCTGGGCACCACGCTGTTGGCGCTCGCGCGCACGGCCGTACAGCCGTCCAGATGGCGCTGGGATCCGATCATCTATCAGGGCGAAGCCGTGATGGTGAACGCGCTCGGCATCGTCGGGCTGATGAGCTTTCTGGTCGGCTTCGTCATCGCGCAGCAGGGCGCGGTCCAGTTGAAGCAGTTCGGCGCGGACGTGTTCACGATCAACCTGATCGGCCGTGCCACCTTGCGCGAACTCGGCGTGCTGATGACCGCGATCATGGTGGCGGGACGTTCGGGTGCGGCCTTTGCCGCGCAGATCGGATCGATGAAGCTGAACGAGGAGGTCGATGCGCTGCGCACGATCGGCATGAGCCCGTATGAAGTGCTGGTGTTGCCGCGGCTGGTCGCGCTGTTCCTCACGATGCCGCTGCTTTCGTTCTTCGCTGCGTTGTGTGCCCTGATCGGTGGTGGCCTCTATTGCTGGATCGATCTCAGCATTCCTCCCGTCACCTTCATCGCACGCATCCGCGAGGTCGTTCCGATGACCGATTTCTACATCACGCTGATCAAGGCCCCGTTGTTCGCGGTGGTGATCGCTGTGACGGGCTGCTTCCAGGGCATGCAGGTGACTGGCAACGCCGAAAGCGTTGGCCAGCGCACGACATCGGCGGTGGTGCAATCGATCTTCCTCGTGATCGTGCTCGATGCGTTCCTCGCGGTATTCTTCGCCGCGCTGGGGTGGATCTGATGGTCGACGCGCAACCCCCCGCCTCACACGCCGCGCCGCCACTCAAGGATCCGATCATCCATATCGAGGGGCTGAAAACCGGCTTCGGCGAGAAGATCATCCATGAAAATCTGAATCTGGACGTGCATCCCGGCGAGGTTCTGGGCGTGGTCGGCGGATCGGGCACGGGCAAATCGGTGCTGATGCGCGCGATCATCGGGCTGCAACTTCCCATGGCGGGGAAGATCCTCGTGTTCGACGAGGATGTCGATCGGCTGAGCGAGGCGGAGGGGTCCGATCTGCGCCGCCGCTGGGGTGTGCTGTTCCAGAACGGCGCGCTGTTCTCTGGGCTGACGGTGGCCGAGAACATCGAAGTTCCGATGCGCGAGTTCTACAATATCCCGCAGGCGCTGATGAACGAGATCGCCGCGTACAAGATTGCGCTGGTGGGGTTGCCGGCCGACGCAGCCGCCAAATATCCGTCCGAGCTTTCGGGCGGCATGGTCAAACGCGCCGCACTTGCTCGCGCGCTCGCGCTCGATCCCCGCCTGTTGTTTCTCGACGAGCCGACCTCGGGCCTCGATCCGATCAGCGCGGCGGCGTTCGACGAACTGATCGGTGAATTGAAGCGAACGCTGGGGTTGACCGTATTCATGATCACGCACGATCTGGATTCGCTACATACCATCGCAGACCGGGTTGCGGTGCTGGCCGAGAAGCATGTGCTCGGCGTCGGAACGATACCGGAATTAATGCGCTTGGATCATCCATGGATTCAATCGTATTTCGGAGGGCCGCGCGGTCGTGCCGTGCTCGGTCAGGAGGCCGCCTGAATGGAAACGCGTAGCAGTCACGTTCTGGTTGGCGGTGTGGTGCTTTTGCTCACCGTGGCGCTGTTCGCCTTCATCATCTGGCTCGCGCGCTTCTCGGGTGATCAGAACAAGCGCGAGTTCGATGTCTTCTTCGGCAGCGTCAGCGGCCTTGCGCGCGGCGCGGCGGTCGAGTTTTCGGGCGTGCCCGTCGGCACGGTGGAGAGCATCAACCTGCTTCCCAAAACGCCCGACAAGGTGCGCGTGCGCATCACCGTCGATCACGACGTGCCAGTTCTGCAGGGAACCAAGGCGACCGTGTCGAGCGTCGGCTTCACCGGCGTGTCGGTGGTCAGCCTCGAAGGCGCGATGGCGGGACAGGCTCCGATCGAGGAGCCCGGGCCATTCGGCAAGCCGGTAATCCCGACCAAGCCCGGCGCATTGCAGGGCCTGCTCGAAAGCGCGCCGCAGCTTCTGAACAACGCATCGACCCTGCTTACCAACCTCAACAACGTCCTGAATGCGCAGAACCAGGCGAAGCTCTCCAAACTGCTCGACAATCTGAACGCGACCACTGCGGGTTTCGCGCAGAGCAGCCCCAAGCTCGCCGCCACGCTCGATCGCGCGCAGGCGACGCTTGCGGCGACCACCGACGCCGCGCATCGCTTCGGCCATCTGGCAGACAGCACCTCCCATCTGCTCGACGCGCGCGGCAAGGGCCTTGCGGACGATCTGCATGCCACCACCGCCAACGCCAACGCCACGCTCGCCTCGCTCAAGGCCACCTCGGACGCGGCGCGCCCGGCGGTGGAGGAGCTTTCGCAACACACGCTGCCCGAAGCGAACGGACTGCTCCGCGATCTGCGGCAGACCGCAGGCTCGCTCGGCGCGGTTGCGGGGCGGCTCGACGAGGATCCCGCGGGCGCGCTCGTGGGTGGCCGCCGCCTGCCCGATCATAAAGTGGAGAAACGCCGTTGAACCCGCGCCCGATCGTTATCGCACTGCTGTTGGCCGCTGCCGCCTGCGGGCCGCTCGTGCAGGTGGGCGGCGGCGGCAAACCCCCCGGCGCGCTCTTCGTGCTGCGTGCGCCGCCACCGCCTTCGCCGGGCCCGGTTGCGCCGCGTACAACCATCCTCGTCGATCAACCCGCCATCGTTGGAACACTCCAGACGCTGCGCCTGCCCGTGATCGAGGCGGATACGCGCGTTACCTACCTTGTCGGCGCGACGTGGGCCGAGCAGCCCGCCAAGCAGTTCCAGCGCCTGCTGATCGATACGCTCGCGGCGCGCCCCGGTCTGATCGCGCTCCCGGCGACGCAGACCGACGGTCGGGCGGACAAGCGCATCGCAGGCACGCTGATCGAATTCGGGCTCGACATGCGCGATCCCGCTCAAGCCAAGGTGCGCCTGCGCTTCGATGCGGTGCTGACCGGCCCCGATCGCAAGCTTCTGGCGGTGCGTCGCTTCGATGCCGTGCGCCCGGTGACGAGCGCCGATCCCGATACGGTCGCCGAGGGGCTGAATGCGGCTGCGAACGCGATGGCGGCGGATGTCGCGACGTGGATCGCGCCGGGCTGAGCACGACCCGGATTTCACGTCCCTATGTCATAGTAAATACTCTTTCATCAAACGGACATGCGCAAGTCGAGGGGGAGTTGGCGTCTCTCCTCGTAATACGATCGGGAAGCATCCCGATGGAGTATGATTATGCGTAACTTGAACAAGATTGCATTTATTGTCGCTACCTTCGCCAGCCTCGGCTCGGTTATCGCCCCCGCACTTGCCCAAAACGGTGAGCACCGCGAAGTGGGCGTCGATCGGGTCCAGGAAAACCAGCAGGATCGTATCGGGCAGGGCGTCACCTCGGGCAGCCTCACGGCGGGCGAGGCCGCGCGCCTCGAACGCAATCAGGCGAGCATCGATCGGCAGACCAACCGCCTCGCTTCGGACGGCCACTTCACGCGCCACGACGCGGGGCTGATCGATCGCCGTCAGGACCACCAGAGCCGCTCGATCTATCGTCTCAAGCATAATCGCCGTCACGGCTAAGGCGGCGCGCTACCACTATTCGTGGAGAGGCCTTGGCCGTGCGCGTGTTTCACGCGTGCGGCCATTCCCTGTTTCGCTTGTCGCCCGAACGCGGCCCGCTCACGTCGGATAGGGATAGTCCGCGAGCGCCGGGCCGAGCGCATCGCGCAGCGGGCCAAGCCAGCGATCGAACGCGCGCCAGGCATCGAGCCCTTCGCGGAAGATCGGGCGACGCACCTGCTCCGAACTCGCGGTGCGGACCGCGCGGTCGTTGCGGTAGAAATTGAGACAGGCGGGATCGAAGTCCAGACCCAGATAGGCCAGCAGCGCGCGGACCTCGGCCTCGGTATCGGCGATCATCGCCTCGTAGTAGACGCGGTGAACCCGGGCGGGCAGCACGCGATCGATATGCGCCGTCAGCGCGACATAGTCCTGGGTGTAGCGGCCGATGTCGGTCAGATCGTAGGAGAAACCCTGCCCGCGCGCGAAATGCTGCTTGAAGTTGGAAAAACCGCTCGCCATCGGGTGGCGACGGGCATCGATGATCTTTGCGTTCGGCAGGATCAGGTGGATAAACCCCGCATGCATCCAGTTGTTGGGCATCTTGTCGATGAAATATGGCCGGTCGGTCTTGCGCTGGACGCGCGTGCGCTCGAGATACTCCTCACCCAGCGCGCGCAGATGTTCGGGTGTCAGCGCGGCAAGCCCTGCGGGATACTCCGCGCCGTCCGCACCCGCGTCGCGCCGCGCGAGCATCTGGATTTCGGGGAGTTCCTGCGTCCCTTCGATCAGTGGATGCGAGGCGAGGATCTGCTCGATCAACGTCGATCCGGCGCGCGGCAGCCCGACGATGAAGATCGGATCGCGGGCGGGGCAACCCTGGCCCGCACGGGCGGCGAAAAACGCAGGGATGAGCAACGCCTCGGCGCGGCGCACGCGGCGCGTGATCGCATCCGCATCGTAACGCACCTGCGCGCGTCGCATACGGTTGCCAAGCGCATAATGCCCAAACGCCGCCTCCGCTTCACCCGAATCCTCGCGCGTCTTGCCGAGCGCGAACTGGAAGTGGAGCGCATCCCCCTCGCGCAGATCGCCACGCGCCGCGCCCGCCTCCATCGCGGCGATATCGGCAGCTGAAAAACGCACCGTCTTCAGGTTCGCGAGGCTCCACCACGCCTCGCCCAGCCGGGGATCACGCAGGGCCGCCTCGCGGTATGCCGCCACGCTGTCCGCCTGCCGCCCCACCGTCTTCAGCACATGGCCGTAACTCATCCAGATCTTGGGCTGGCCCGGGCGCTCGGCGAGCACGCGCGCGAACTGCGCTACCGAAGCGTCGAGATCGCCGATCCCGGCCTGGATCGCGGCGGCGAGATTGCGATAGACGAGATCTTCGGGCGCGGCATCGAGCAGTGGTTCGAGCGTCGCCATCGCCTCGACGCCGCGCTGCTGGCGAAGGAGCACGATCGCCAGATTGTAGCGCGCGGCCGCGAAATCGGGCGCAGTCGCGAGCGCATGTTCGAGCAGGATGAGCGCATCGGGATAACGCCCCAGTCGGCCGGCGAGTTCGGCCAGCATGCGAAGCGCCGCGATATCGTCGGGCGAGGCCTTCAGATGGGCGCGCAACAAGCGCTCCGCGACCGGAAGATCGTTGCGCGCCAGCGCCAGCCCAGCCTGGCGCAGCGCGGGGTTCTGGATGGCGGCCCGCAGCCGCGCGTCGGCCGTGGGCAGTGGGGCGGGCGGCGGCGTGGCCATCGACTTGGCCCTAGAAGCGTTGCCCCACGCGGATCCCGAAGAACTGCGGCTTGGTGGGATAGAGGCGGGCAAAAGGACCGCACAGTACCGCGCTTGGTATGCATACAGCGTTCTTGCTGAGCGTACCGCGATCATCAAACGCGTTCTGGATGAAGAGCGAGAGC
The DNA here is from genome assembly GCA_038238915.1 of Sphingomonadales bacterium. Classification (GTDB taxonomy): domain Bacteria; phylum Pseudomonadota; class Alphaproteobacteria; order Sphingomonadales; family Sphingomonadaceae; genus JAVVHE01. Next base: position 182,648 of record JBBSFH010000001.1, on the reverse strand, counting down.
GTCTTGTTGCCAAAAGTCGTGCCGACCGCGAAGTCGAACGTAGTGAATGCGCGCGTAGGGCCGAGCACCACCTCGTAATCCGTGCGGAGATTGGAAAACGTGTTGCTCTGGTGATTGATAGTTGCCTGCGCAAAACTCTTCGACCGCGCGACATCGAAGTCGTAGCGGGCCGTGCTGCTGAACTTGAACTGCGGCTGCACGGGCAGGCGCGTGCCGACGGGCGCGAAGACCGCGCCGCCGTTGGCGGGATCGCAGCCGAGCGTCTGGTTGCAGAACGGGCTGGTCAGCGTCGCATCGACATAGCTGCCCGTGGCCGAGAGCGTCAGGTGATGCTGAATCGTCCAGGACACGTCCGCCTCGACCCCGCGCGAGCGCGCGTCGCCAGCGTTGACCACATATTGGATTCCGAGCAGGCCGGGCTCACCATATTGGACGTTACTCCATTCTTCCCAGAAGAGCGCGCCGTTGAGCCTCAGTGTGCGGTCCAGCCAAGTCGTCTTGAAGCCGAGTTCGTAGTTGGTCAGCCGATCTGCGCGATAGGCCGGAATGATTTGTGACCGGCCGAGCGCGAAGGCATCGCGGTTGACGCCGCCCGGGCGGAACCCGGTCGAGTAGGTGAAGTACAGCAGTTTCGTTGGCGTCGCCTGCCAACTCAGGTTCGCCTTGTGCGTCTCGCCGCTCTCTTGGTAGCGCTTGTCTATGTTGGGGCACGCCTGAACCGTCTGCGCAAGGCAGCCGCTCTGGTTCGTGATCGCCGAGAGGCCACCTGAAAAGCCGTTTAACGTATTGTCCGCGATGAAGCCGCGAATGCCCGCGTTCAGCGTCAGGTTGGGCAGAATGTCGAACGCCGCCTCGGCGAACAGCGCGTAATCGCGGTCGACGCGGAACAGGTTGGAATAGAACACATCGTTCGGCCCACCGCCCGGCACCGGCGGGCTGAACGGATTGACGGCCTGGCTGAGGAACGGCGCAACATAGTCCGCAACGCCCTGATCAGTTTGGCGCTGGTAGAACGCGCCCACTGTTAGTCGCTCGCGGTAACCCGCGGGCGAATTGACGCGCAATTCATGGCTCTGTTTTGTATAGAGATCGTGCTGATGCACGAACTGGGTTGGGTCGAGATCGTGGCCCTGTGCGTCGCGCAGGAAGTTATACTCGGTGTAGCTGTCATAAGCGACGTTGAAATAGGAATAATCTTGGGTCGTTTCGACGATGCGCTCCAAATAAGAGCCAGAATAGGTTACATCCCAGTTGCTAAGCTTGCCCTGCACGGTCAGCGAGGCGAGGTAGAACTCGTCTCGGCCGTGATCGGGGGTGAAATCGTGGACGTTGAGATCGCCTGCTTTCGGATCGTAAAGAAATGCGCCGCCATTATCCTGATGCTGGAAGATCACGGCGGGCGTGATTGTCCAATGCTCGTCCAGATCGAACTTGAGTGCGGCACGGCCGCCGTAGCGCTCGATATCGTTGAAATTATTCTTCACGTAGGGCGCGTTGTTTATGGTGAGTGGGAAGTTCTCAATGACCGGAACGTCTTTCATCAGCACCGGGTCAAAGACCGTGCCCGTCTGATGCGGCCGCGAATAGGTACGCGTTCCCGGTGTGTTGTTAATGAAACCTCCGTCATGCTCGTAGAAGCCGACCAGCCGTAGCGCCGCACGGTCACCCAACGGCAAGTTGACAAACCCCTCCGCCTTGCCCCCGTAATCTCCGGGGCCGTATTTGTTGCCCTCGAGATCATACCCTGCCGCAAATCCGCTCGTGCTCGGCTTGTTGGTGATGAGGCGGAGCGTTCCCGCGAGCGAACTCGCCCCGTAGAGTGTCCCCTGCGGCCCCGAGAGCGCCTCGACACGCGCGATGTCGTAGACCTCGATGTCGAGCGAGGAGGCGATCGTGGTAACAGGTGTCTCGTCGATGTAAAGGCCGCTGGTCGGCAGCGGACCCGTGCGCGCGCCGTCGCCACCCGTGGTAATGCCGCGGAAGTATAGCTGGCTCTGGCCCGGGCCGAAGGACTGGAAGCTCACGCTGGGCAGCAGCTTGGCGTAATCGTCGAAGCTTGCGACCTGATGCTGGGCCAACGTGGCACTCCCGAGTGCCTGAATGCTGATCGGCACCTTCTGCAGGCTCTCCGAACGCTTGGTCGCGGTTACGATGATCTCGCCACCCGTCTGCGCGTCCGCGATTACTGCGGTGGGCGGGGCGGTCTGCGCGGCAGCGGCGCTCGCGATCCCGACGGCCGAGGTTGCGAGCAGCAGCATCAGATGCCGACGCCGCGCGGTGGATGAACCCTGATTGTGTATCATAATCCCTTTGCCGCTGTGGCAACCCATCGAAACCATGCTTCCGGCCAGATCGCGGTAGCGTCAAGGGCAACCGCGCCGTTTCGCGGCCAAGTGTTGCAGTGCGGCAGCGCCCGTGACGTGCGCTGGGGCTCGTGCTTGTGGCACCGCGCACGCTCCTCTACCCAAGTCGATACGATGGAGCCGAGCAACCCGATGGCAGGCGCGGCCGATCCCGCCGAGGACTGGAGCCTTCCCGCCTGGACCTATGCGGACCCCGATTTCTTCGCGGCCGAAATTGCGCGCGTCATCCGTCCGTCGTGGCAGGTGGTAGGCCACACCAGCGACATTCCGGGCGTCGGCGATTACCGCACGCTCGAATATTGCGGCGAGAGCGTGATCGTGGTGCGCGGCGCGGACGGGCACTTGCGCGCGTTCACCAATGTCTGTCGGCATCGCGGCGCACGCCTGCTCGATACCAGCGCGGGGTGCGTGCGTCGGATCGTCTGCCCCTATCACGCGTGGACCTATGATCTGGACGGCAAGCTGATCGGCGTGCCGCTGCGCGCGACCTATCCGGCCATCGATACGTCTTCGCTGGGGCTCGCGACCGTCGATCTCGAGATTTACGCCGGGTTCGTCTTCGTCCGGCTCGACGACGATGGCGGCCCGTCGGTCGCGGCGATGATGGCGCCCTATGCCGCCGAAATCGCCGCGTACCGCTTCGAGGATCTGCGCGCGATTGGGCGGCTGACGCTGCGGCCGCGCGCAGTTAACTGGAAGAACATCGGCGACAATTATTCGGACGGGCTGCACATCAGCGTCGCACATCCCGGGCTGAAGCGGCTGATGGGCGAAGGCTACGGCGTCGAGGCGAGCCCGCATGTCGACAAGATGTGGGGGCCGATCGTCGCTACGGCTTCGTCGAACCCGTCCGAGCGCGCGTATCAGGGACTGCTGCCGCACGTCGCGCACCTGCCACTCGAACGCCAGCGATTGTGGACCTATTACAAACTGTGGCCCAATCTTGCCTTCGATATCTATCCCGATCAGATCGATTTCATGCAGTGGCTGCCCGTTTCCCCCACCAGCACGCTGATCCGCGAGATCGCCTATGCTATCCCCGACGATCGCCGGGAGATGCGCGCCGCGCGCTACCTCAATTGGCGGATCAACCGGCAGGTCAACGCCGAGGATAGCGCGCTCGTCACGCGCGTGCAGCAGGGGATGGCATCGGCCAGCTTCACCGCGGGGCCGCTGAGCGAACGTGAGGTGGCGCTGCGCAATTTCTGCCGCAAGATGCGCGCGCGCATTCCGCAGGCCCGCCGGCAGCGCGCGCCCGTGCCGGGCTGGGCGCACGCGGCTCTGCTCCAGCCGCAGGCGTTTGCATGAGCCAGGTCTACGATGCGCTGATCATCGGCGGCGGCCACAACGGGTTGGTATGCGCCTTCTACCTAGCGCGCGCGGGGATGAAGGTTCGAGTGCTCGAACGCCGCCACATCGTGGGTGGTGCTGCCGTGACCGAGGAATTCCATCCCGGCTTCCGCAATTCGGTTGCGAGCTACACGGTGAGCCTGCTCAACCCCAAGGTGATCGCGGACATGCGCTTGGCCGAGCACGGGTACCGCGTGATCGAGCGGCCGATCTCCAACTTCCTGCCGCAGGAAGATGGCGGGCATCTGCTGCTCGGGGGCGGTCTCGAACGCACGCAGGCCGAATTCCGCCGCTTCAGCGCGCACGATGCGCAGGTGCTGCCAACCTATTACGGAGCGCTCGAACGCGTCGCCGACGTGCTGCGCGATCTGACGATGAAGGCGCCGCCCAATCTTGGCGAGGGCTTGCGCACCTTATTCGATGGCGCGCGCCAGGGCAGGCGTGTGGCGGGGATGCCGATCGAGGCGCAGCGCGACGTGCTCGATCTGTTCACCAAATCGGCGCGAACTTTGCTGGACGGCTGGTTCGAGAGCGAGGCGATCAAGGCCGCGTTCGGCTTCGATGCGGTGGTGGGCAACTACGCCAGCCCCGATACGCCGGGATCGGCCTATGTGCTGCTCCACCATGTGTTCGGCGAGGTGAACGGCAAGAAGGGCGCATGGGGCCATAGCGTTGGTGGCATGGGCAGGATCACCCAGATCATGGCGCGCCAGTGCGTCGCGGCTGGCGTGGAGATCAGCCTCGAAGCGCCGGTTTCGCGCGTGCTTGTGGATGGCGGGCGTGCGGTTGGGGTGCGGCTGGAGGGCGGCGGCGAGGTGTTCGCGCGCCGCGTCATCGCCAATGTTGGCCCGAAGCTGCTGTACGATCGGCTGATCGATCCCGCCGATCTCCCGCCCGATTTCCTGCGCCGCATCAAGGTGTTCCGCGCGGGCTCAGGCACGTTCCGCATGAACGTGGCGCTGTCCGAGCTGCCCCGCTTCACCGCGCTCCCCGCGCCCGGCGAGCATCTGCAAAGCGGCATCATCATCGCGCCGACGCTCGATTATATGGACCGCGCCTTCATGGACGCGAAACGCACCGGCATGGCGGACAAGCCGATCGTCGAGATGCTGATCCCGTCCCTCATCGATGATAGCCTCGCCCCGCCCGGCCAGCACGTGGCGAGCCTGTTCGCGCAGCAGTTCGCCCCCGAACTCCCCGACGGCCGCAGCTGGGACGATGCCCGCGACGCTGCGGCGGACCGCATCATCGCCACCGTGGACGCGCACGCGCCCGGCTTCGCGCGCTCGGTGATCGCGCGCGAGGCGCTCTCCCCGCTCGATCTCGAACGCCGCTTCGGGCTGGTCGGCGGCGACATCTTCCACGGCTGCATGACGCTCGACCAACTCTGGTCCGCACGCCCGCTGCTCGGCTACGGAGCCTATCGCGGTCCGATCGCGGGGCTGTACATGTGCGGTGCGGGCACCCACCCGGGCGGCGGCGTGACCGGCGCGCCGGGGCACAATGCGGCACACGTGATCTTGCGCGAGGGGGGCTATTCGGGAGGATGAGGCGGGGCTGAGGTGGAGGGCGGCGGAAAGCGGAATAGCCAAGATTATTCGGCCGCTTCCATTAGCGGCGCTAGCCTGTTCGACTGACTATTGTTCGCGTAAGTCTCCCAGGCGATCTCGTAATCGTCCGCCTGATCGCCCCACGACACCCAGCCCGGTCGCGGTCCGCGGGCAAAAAGCTCGAGCCTTGGTGCGGCGCTACACGCTTCAATGATATCGAAAATTTCGTCTGGCTTGCGGCTGTGCTCACGCTTGCGCGTGCTGAGCAGATTGACCTGTCGGCGGCCCGCTGGTCCTGTGCGGGCGTTCTTGCCGCGTACACCAAAAAGGATCAGCTCAGTCACATTGCGGAAGTAAAAGCCGACGCCGCGCCCGTCCGACCCTCCGTCCTTTCGGACCTTGTGCCAGACGATGTTCGATTTGTAGGCGAAGCCCCACGCGGCCATGACCGCAAGGCCTTCGGGGAGGAGAGCGTTCGGTACCCAGAGATAGAGGTGCGCCGGGTCCGCCGCTGCGGCCGCGACGGGCAATGACTTGATCGCTTCCAGATCGAGCGTGCCGTAGCGCGAAAGCCGTCTGTGCTCCGGAGCCATCTTGCCGGTACGATTCTGGAAGCGCCATGGCGGATCGGCAAGGATGGTGCCAAACCTACGGCCCCGGACCGTGCGCGCGAAATCCAGCGTGGCATCAAAACCGGCGTGGGCGTCATCCGTCATACAGGGCCCTCGTTATGCCCAGCACGAGCAAGGGGCAACCGCCGCCGCCGCCGCCGCGAACGCGCGGGAGCAATTTCGACATGTGCGTTGTCGAAGCGCCATAGGACGCGCCGCGTCCGAGCTCGCCGAAAACCGATTGAAGCTCGTCCGCTCGCGTCACGATCACGCCGACTGATACGGCCCTTAGATCGAACAGTAGGCGGAAATTGTTCAAGTCCCGGTCGAAGAATGGATCCTTGTTATTCCACTCCACCTCCAGCGCGACCCGGTTTTTGTAGCAATCGACCTCATGGGTCGGCGATGCCATCGAAACTTGGTCCACTTCAACGCGCGTATCGAAGCCTTTTGCGGTCCAGCCGCGCTCGGCGAGAAAGCCGTCGATGGCGATTGCTACTTTGGAACGGTTACCGCCGCCCACCTCGATCCATTCGCGTCGGAGCCGGAAGGTTCGCAGCAGGCCGAGTATGTCGGCCCATTCCGAAGGGAAATCACCCGCGAGGATCGCGCAGGCATGTTTCCACTCATGAACTTCCCAAGCCGCACGGCTCGCTTCGGGGATGAGTTCGAGCGCCATGTCCGGTTATTTCAGAACGGGATCGATCGTTTTGCAAGCCACCAGCAATTCCCGCACCGCCGCCACGCTCACCTCGAACCCGGCCTTCGCCGCCGCCCCGAGGTTGATTTCCACCACGCGCTCGACGCCGCCTTCGCCGATCACGATCGGCACGCCCACGTACAGCCCGTCCAGCCCATAGGCGCCGTCCACCCATGCCGCGCATGGCAGGACGCGCTTCTTGTCGCGCAGGTAGCTCTCCGCCATCGCCACCGCGCTCGCGGCGGGGGCATAGTAGGCGCTGCCCGTCTTCAGCAATCCCACGATCTCGCCGCCGCCTGCGCGGGTGCGGGCCACGATCGCGTCGATGCGCTCCTGCGTGGACCAGCCCATCGCGATCAGTTCGGGCACCGGGATGCCCGCCACGGTCGAATATTCGAGCACCGGCACCATCGTGTCGCCGTGGCCACCGAGCACGAAGGCGGTCACGTCCTGAACAGAAACCTTGAACTCGTCCGCGAGAAAATGCCGAAAGCGCGCACTGTCCAAAACGCCTGCCATGCCCACGACCATGTGATGCGGCAGCCCCGAGAACTCGCGCAGCGCCCAAACCATCGCGTCCAGCGGATTGGTGACGCAGATCACGAACGCGTTCGGCGCATGCGCCTTCAGGCCCTCGCCCACCGCCTTCATCACCTTCAGGTTGATCCCCAGTAGATCGTCGCGCGACATGCCCGGCTTGCGCGCGACGCCTGCGGTCACGATCGCCACGTCCGCGCTCGCGATCCCGGCGTAATCGTTCGCGCCCACAAGATGCACATCCACGCCCTCCACCGGCCCCGCCTGCGAAAGGTCCAGCGCCTTGCCCTGCGGCAGGCCCTCGGCGATGTCGAAGATCACCACGTCGCCCAGTTCCTTCTGCGCGATCAGGTGGGCGAGCGTGCCGCCGATGTTGCCGGCACCGATGAGCGCGATCTTGGGACGGGACATGGGTCAAATCTCCTGAGCGTGGGTTGCGCGGGGCTTAGGGTCCGGCCCGCGCCCCGGTCAATGTTCGCTCGGTGGCGGGGCGCTGGCGAAGGTGGGCGGGCGCCTGAGCAGGAACGGGATCGCCGCCATCGCCACGAAAGTATAGCCAAGCACCACGAACGCATCCGCATAGCTCATCGTGCTCGCCTGCTCGGCGACCTGGCGGGCCATGAGCCGCGCGGGGACAAGATCGGGATCGAGGCCGCGCGCGTCCGCCATGCCCTGCAGCGCATCCATGCGCTGGACAATGTCCGCGCGCGCCATCGTCACGCTCTCGCCGATGCGCTGCCAGTGGAAATCGAACCGCGCGAGCAGCAGCGTGTTCAGCCCCGCCAAACCCACCGCGCCGCCGATGTTGCGCGTGAGCGTGAACAGCGGCGCGGCCTGGCCCACCGTTTCGCGCGGCAGCGTGGCAAAGGCGATCACGCTGGTCGACACGATCCCGCACATCAGCCCGCAGCCGCGCAGGATCTGCGGCAGGATCAGCTCGTCGAAGCGCCACTCGGCGGTCAACCCTTGAGTAAGCCACGTGCTCGCGGCCATGAACAGGAACCCTGCCGAGCATACGAGGCGCGGATCGGTCAGCCGCGCGATGCGGCCGAAAATGGGCGCGGTCAGCATCATCGTCAGCCCGGTGACGAACAGCGTCTCACCGATCTGCGCGGCGCTGAGCTGGCCGATGCGGCCGAGGAACAGCGGGTAGAGATAGGTCAGCCCGAACAGGCCGATGCCGAGCGTGAGCTGCAACAGGCACGCACCAGCGAAGTTGCGGTTCCGGAACGGCCGCAGGTCCACGATCGGCTCGGCTGCGGTGGTCGCGCGCCAGAAGAAGCCGACGCTGGCGAACGCGGAGATAATCGCGACGGTGCGCACCGTCGTGTCCGCCAGCCAATCGTGGCGCGCGCCCTCCTCCAGCACGTAATCGAGCCCCATCAGGAACAGTGCCATCAGGACGAGACCCAGGATGTCGATGCGCTTCAACAGCGGGATGTCGGCGGGCGTGCGCTCGACGAACGCATAGACACCGGCGACGCAGATCATGCCCGGAACCACATTGATCAGAAAAATCCAGTGCCAAGAAAATGCGTCGGTAAGGATGCCTCCCACCGTTGGCCCGACCGTGGGCGCAAGCGTCACAAGCAGCGCAATCGCAACCGTCACCTGCGTCTGGAAGCGGCGCGGGAAAATGATGAAGCTCGCCGCATAGGTGGTCGGGATCATCGCGCCGCCGATGAAGCCCTGCAGCGCGCGGAAGACGATCATCTCGTTGATCGTGGTGGCGGTGGCGCACAGGATGCTCGAAAGCACGAAACCGCCCGCGGAAATCAGGAACAGGCGGCGCATCGATAGTGCGCGGGACAGGAAGCCGCTGAGCGGCACCATCACCACCTCGGCGACGAGATAGCTCGTCTGCACCCAGCTGATCTCGTCCGCGCTCGCCGCGAGCCCCGCCTGGATCTGCCCGAGCGAGGCGGCGACGATCTGGATGTCGAGGATCGCCATGAACATGCCGATCGCCATGAGCGCGAACCCGGCGACCGTGCGCAGCGGCGGGAACGGCTCGCGGCCGGGGATGGGCGCGGGCCTGACGATCGCGGAGCCGACCGGAGCCGCGATGCTAGCCATGGGCGCGCAGGTCCACCGTCGCCTTGACCGACATGCCGGGAGCTAGCCGAACGCCAACGGGCAGTGGTCGATCGATCGCGATGCGCACCGGGATGCGCTGGACGATCTTGGTGAAATTGCCCGTCGCATTCTCGGGCGGCAGGATCGAATATTGGGAACCGGAAGCGGGCGAGAGGCTTTCCACGCGCCCGGTAATCTTCGCGTCCGGAAACGCGTCCGCCTTCAGCGTCACGCGCTGGCCGGGGGCCATCTTCGCCACCTGCGTTTCCTTGAAGTTGGCGATCAGATAAGCGGCGCCGAGCGGCACGATCACCATCGTCTGCTGGCCCGCCTTCACATATTCGCCCACGCGCACGCTTCGATTGCCGACCACCCCGTCGATGGGCGCTACCACCTGCGTGTAACTGCGGTTCAGCTCGGCCTGAGCCATCGCGGCCTGCGCGGCGGCAATCTGCGCGCGCGCGCCGCCGCTCTGGCTCGCGGTCGCGGCGCGCTGCGAGCCTTGCGTAGTCACCAGCGCCTGCGCGCGGACCAGATCGGCCGCGCGGCTCGCTGCTGCCGCGACAGCGGCATCGTAGGTAGCTTTGGTGGCGAAACCCTTTTTATAAATGGGCTCGATGCGCGCGAGATCGGCTCGAGCCTGCGCGAGCTGCGCCAGCGCCGAGGCCACGCCCGCGCGGTATTCGGCGATCGCATTCGCCTGTGTCGCAGTGCTTGCCCCCACGGTCGCCAGCCCGGCGCGCGCCTGCGCCATGTCTGCCCGCAACCGTGCCGCTGCAGCGTCATAATCGTGGGCATCGAGCGTGAAGAGCAACGCCCCCGCGCGCACCGCCTGATTGTCCGTGACCGCAACCGTTTCCACATACCCTGCCACGCGCGGCGCGATCACGGCAGTATCCGCCTCGACGTAGGCGTTGTCGGTGCTCTCCTGGAATCGGCCCACTGTCCACCACCGCCAGCCATAGACGCCGCCGGTGATCAACATGGCCGCCAGGATCAGCGGGAAGATCAATTTGCGCAAAATCGGATGCTTTTAACTACAGTGCCCCAGCGCCAGATAGTCCGCTGAACGCATTTCCGCCAGCCGGGACGCAGTGCGTTCATACTCGAAACTGCCCTCTCCAAGAGGGTATATTTGGTAAGGTTCGGCGTTGGCGGCCGCGAGCAGCTTGGTGCGCGTCTCGTAAAGCGTATCGATCAACAGTGTGAAGCGTGCGGCTTCGTTGCGATTATCGGGCGTGAGAATCGGAATGCCGACGAGGATCAGCGTGTGGTAAGCGCGCGCCAGTGCGAGATAGTCCGCGCTGCCGAGCGGTTGACCGCACAGGCGCTTGAAGCTGAACACCGCCACGCCCTTCAGGGATTTGGGGACGAACAGCGTGCGCCCTCCCTCCACCGGAATCGTCGCGGTCGGTACGTTCGCGCGGTCTTCCACGGGGAAATCGGTCAGGCGGAAGAACACTTCGCTCAGCGCTGCCGTGGCTGCGGGACCATTGGGGACATACCACGTCGGCAGGCCGCCGAGCCGATCAAGCCGGTAATCGATCGACCCATCGAGCGCGAGCACGTTGAGGCGGGTTTCGACGAAATCGATGAAGGGGAGGAACAGCGCACGGTTGAGGCCGTCCCTGTACAGGTCGCGCGGCGGCCGGTTGGAGGTGGTGACCACGGTCACCCCCGACTCGATCAGCGCGGTGAACAGCCGCCCCATGATCATCGCATCGGCAGGATCGCGGACGTAGAACTCGTCGAGGCACAGCAGCCGCGCCTCGGCGGCGAGCCGGTTGGCGATGGTGATCAGCGGATCGGGCGTCTGCTGGTGGCGCAGATCGAACAGCCGCGCGTGGATGTCGAGCATGAAGGGGTGATGGTGGACACGGCGCTTCGACCCGGGCGCACTCGCATAAAACAGGTCCATCAGCATCGTCTTGCCGCGGCCGACCCCGCCCCAGAGATAGACGCCGCGTGGTGCCGGTGCGGGTCTGCGGCCCAGAAGGCGGGCGAAGGTGCCGGGTGGCGGCGAAGCGGACGCCAGGCCGGTCGCCAGTTGGCTAAGCCGTGCGACAGCAGCGGCCTGCGCCGGATCGGGCTGGAGCTGCCCGGTGGCGAGGAGGCGGACGTAATCCGCCCCGACGGGCGAGGTGGCCGCCGTCAGCGGTGCGGGCGATGCGAGACTGGCCATTGCGGGCGGGTTAGCCGACGCAGCGCTTCACCGCCAATTGCCTCAAGCCGCCCGCCGACGAACCCCCGCCAGCAGCGCAGCCCCAACCCCGAGCAGCGCGAACGCGGCAGGTTCGGGCACGCCAGCCACCAGTATGGCCGCATCGTCAAAGCGCGTCAGAGGGACCGGATCGCCGAAATAGCCGAAGATCGAGAAGCCGGTGAGCGTCCGTGTCGGGTCCAGATCGGCCGTCAGGTCGAAGAATTCCCAGCCAGTTGTGAGCGTGATGGCCAGATCGGTGCCCTCGGTGCCATCGCTGTAGAAATAGGAGACTACGGTCGGGACGAACTCCGAAGCCGGATGCTCCACCCAGAATGAAAGCTGCTTGATCGCGCTGACCGGTGTTGGCGCAAAGTCCTGCCGCAGCTCGAAATTGTTGACCGCCTCCGCACCGAAGCGGCCGCTGTGCGCGGCGGCAGCGGTGACGGTCCAGTGTTCCAGCGGGCCGAAGTTCGATCCGTCGCGGCCTTCCGCCCAGGGTGCGAGCGCACCGGTCTCGAAACCCGGATTGGCGAGCAGGTTTGTCAGCGCATAGGCGGGTGCCGCCGCAAGTAGTGTGATGGCGAGAATCGCAGGCTTCCACATGGACCGTCCCCTTGGCGGCCGAGATCGACCGTAAGCGGTAACGCAGCACCAACGCGCCGGGTTGCGGGCCGAGCCGCCTAAATCTCGACTTGGCTGCCCAATTCCACCACGCGGTTGGTTGGAAGCTTGAAGAAACTCATCGCGGTTTCGGCGTTCTGCAGCATCCACGCGAACAGCTTCTCGCGCCACAGCGCCATGCCCGGACGGTCGCTCGCAAGCAAAGTCTGCCGCGCGAGGAAAAAGCTCGTGTCCATCATGCGAAAACTCGGCCCGCAATGCTCCACCTTCTTCAGCGCGGCCGGCACATCGGGCTCCTGCATGAAGCCGTATCGGACCACGATCCGGTAGAAATTGTCGCCGAGGTCTTTGTACTCGATGCGGTTTTCCTCATCGACCACCGGCACTTCCTCGATCAGTACCGTCAGGATCACCACGCGCTCGTGCAGCACCTTGTTGTGCTTGAGATTGTGCAGCAGCGCGTGCGGCACGCCTTCGGGGGATGCGGTCATGAACACCGCCGTGCCGCCCACGCGCTGCGCGCTTCCTCGCGCCGAGCGGATGAACACCTCGATCGGCATCGCGCCCTCGCGCAGTCGGGCGATCACCAGCTCGCGACCCTTCGACCAGGTGGTCAGCAGCGTGAACACGATCGCGCCAATCGTCAGCGGGAACCAGCCGCCGTCTACGATCTTCGTCATGTTCGAAGCGAAATACGCCCCGTCCACTACGAACAACAGCCCGAGCAGCGGGACCGCGTAGAGTTTGTTCCACTTCCACACGCCGAGGATCAGTACCGAAAGCATGCACGTGGTGATGAACATCGTTCCCGTGACTGCGATGCCATAGGCAGATGCCAGATTGTCCGAACTGCGGAAGCCCATGACCAGAAGCAGCACGAAGATCATCAGCATCCAGTTGACGAGCGGTACATAGATTTGCCCGCGCGCGGTCGCCGATGTGTGCATGATGCGGATGCGCGGCAGAAACCCCAGTTGCGCGGCCTGCTGCGTGACCGAAAATGCGCCCGAGATGACCGCCTGGCTCGCGATGATCGTCGCCATCGTGGAGAGAATCACCAGCGGCAGCCGCAGCGTCTCGGGCGCCATCAGGAAGAAAGGGTTCTCGATCGTCGCGGGTGCGACGATCAGAAGCGCACCTTGGCCCATATAGTTGAGCATCAGACAGGGCAGCACCAGGAACAGCCACGACGCAGCGATCGGCTTGCGACCGAAATGGCCCATGTCCGCATAGAGCGCCTCCGCCCCCGTGATCGCAAGCACTACCGATCCGAGTGCGAGGAACGCCAGTAACGGATCGCGCGCAAAGAAGGCGATCGCGTGCACCGGGCTGAGCGCGCCCAGCACTTCGGGCTCGCGCAAGATGTTCATGACACCGAGCACCGCGATCACCGCAAAATAGAGCAGCATGATCGGCCCGAACAGCGCGCCTACCCGGGCGGTACCGCGCGACTGGATGAAAAACAGCCCGACGATAATCGCCAGACTGAGCGGGATGACATACGGCGTCATCTGCGCCTCGACCACCTTCAGCCCCTCGACCGCCGACAGGACCGAGATCGCGGGGGTGATCATCGAATCGCCGTAGAACAGCGCCGTCGCCAGCACGCCCAGGATCGCCAGCCCGGCCACGCGGTGACCGCGCGGCAGCGAGCGCGAGAGCAGCGCCAGCAACGCCAGCGATCCACCCTCGCCGCGATTGTCCGCGCGCAGCGTCACCACGACATATTTCAGCGTTACCACGATAATCATCGACCAGAAGAACAGGCTGATCACGCCCATGATGTGAAACGAATCGATCGGAAGCTTGTGCGGACCGTTCAGGCTCGTCTTGAGCGCATAGAGCGGGCTCGTCCCGATATCGCCGAATACAACGCCCACCGCGCCCACCGCGAGCTTGGCCACTCCCTCGCGCGGCCCGTGATGCGCCGCCTCGGGCGCGCTGGTGTGGGGCGGCGGCGTCGTGCCCTCTCTGGCCTGCGCCGCCATTACAGGCTGCGCCGGGGGGTGGGGTGGAGCATCGTGCGTGTGCGCATTATGGGTTTGGGGACCAGCCGGCCTGTGACGCCTCCGCTTGCCGGAGCGCAGCGCGCGCTAGCACAAGCCCGGCAGGGCGGCAAACGCGCCGCCAGCCCAATCACGGAGCGACCTCCCCATGCGCATCGGCGTCCCCAAGGAAATCAAGGTCCACGAATATCGCGTCGGCCTCACGCCTGGTTCGGTCGCCGAACTCGTGCACCATGGCCATCAGGTTCTGGTCGAAACCAGCGCGGGTGCGGGTATCGATTTCGAGGACGGCGATTATGTCGCGGCGGGCGCGAGCGTCGTCGCCAGCGCCGCCGAGGTGTTCGAGCACGCCGATCTGATCGTCAAGGTGAAGGAGCCGCAGCCGCAGGAGTGCGCGATGCTCCGCCAGGGCCAGGTGCTGTTCACTTATCTCCACCTTGCCGCCGATAAGCCGCAGGCCGAGGCGCTGATGCGCTCGGGCGCGACGTGCATCGCCTATGAAACCGTCACCGATTCGCGCGGCGGGCTGCCGTTGCTGCGGCCGATGTCCGAAGTGGCGGGCCGCATGAGCGTGCAGGTGGCGGCACACTGGCTCGAGAAGGGGCAGGGCGGGCGCGGCGTGCTGCTCGGCGGCGTGCCGGGTGTCGCGCCCGCGCGCATGGCGATCCTTGGCGGCGGCGTGTCCGGCCTCAACGCCGCGCAGATGGCGGTCGGCATGCGCGCGGACGTGACGATCTACGATATCTCCACGGCACGCCTAGCCGAGATCGACCAGATCTTCGAGGGCCGCGTGAAGACCGCCTATGCCAGCCACGCCGCGATCGCCTCCGCAGTCGAGCACGCGCACGCCGTGATCGGCGCCGTGCTCGTGCCCGGAGCGGCCGCCCCAAAGCTCGTCACGCGCGATATGCTGCGCACGATGAAGCGCGGCAGCGTGCTCGTGGATATTGCGATCGATCAGGGCGGCTGCTTTGAGACCAGCCACGCCACCACGCATGACGATCCGGTATTCATCGTCGATGGCGTGATCCATTACTGCGTGGCGAACATGCCCGGCGCGGTCGCGCGCACCTCCACCTTCGCGCTCAACAATGCGACGCAACCGTTCGTGATGCGCCTCGCCAATCTGGGAGCCGATGCCGCGATGCGCGCGGACGCACATCTGGCGCATGGGCTGAACGTGAGCGGCGGCCATATCCGGCACGACGCGGTGGCGCACGCGCTCGATCTCGAATACTTGCCCGCGTGAGCCATTCCCGGAGCCAGCCCATGCGCATCTTTCTCGCCCTTGCCCTCGCCGCCGCCATGCCCGTTGCGGCCACCCATGCCAGCCCCGTCGCGGTCACCGCGAGCACGGCTGCGACCTATGATTTCAAGGTGGGCGCGCTGCGGCTGACCGCGCTCAACGATGGTGAAGGGCATTTCCCCAACGATGGTACGATCCTTTCCCCCAAGGAGCGCGTCGCGACGGTTCTCGCCACCGCCGGATTGCCCACCGATAAGCTCGATCTCACGGTCAGTGGGTTGCTGGTGCGCGATGGCGCGCGCATCATCCTGATCGATACGGGCTATGGTGCCAAAGGCCCGCCCACCGCCGGACATCTCAAGACTGCGCTCGCGGCGGCGGGTGTCGCACCCGGCGCGATCACCGATATCGTTATCAGCCATCCACACGGCGATCATATCGGAGGGCTCCTCGATGCGAACGGCGCGGCGGCATTCCCCAACGCGCGCCTCCACATCGCGGCGGCGGCGTGGGATTCGGTCAAGGTCGCACCCGGCGCGGCGGCTTTGGTCGCGGCCGAGACGCCGCATCTGGCATTGCTCCCCTCCGATGGCCGCATTGCGCCCGGCATGCGCGCGGTGCCGATCGCGGGGCATACGCCAGGGCATATCGGCGTCGAGATCAGCAATGGTGGCCAGCACCTTCTGTATATCGGTGATGCGATGCACCACTATGTCGCCTCGGTCGCCGCGCCCGATCTCACCATGGCGTTCGATGCGGACGGGCCGACCGCGATGGCGAGCCGCAAGGCGCTGATCGCACGCGCGGCAGCCGGGCATCTGCGGCTCTACGCGCCGCACTTCCCCTTCCCCGGCCTCGGTACGATCCGCCGCGATGGCGATGCCTATGCGTGGGTGCCCGAAGCGGCGCGCTAGGCCCTCGGGTTGACGCGCCCGCTGGCGTGCGCGCAGGTTTGGCTGACGGTCGTTTCTGTCGGCCGATGGGAGGGCTGTAAATGCAACTGCGCGCGCTGATGATCTTGGGCCTCGTGCTCGCCGCTACCCCCACGCTCGCTCAGACTGTGCCCCAAACGATCACGGTGATCCACGCGGGCGCGCTGCTCGCGGTGCCCGGCACGCCCGCTTGCGGCAAATCGACGATCGTCGTGCGCGGCGGCAAGATCGCCGAGGTCCGCGATGGCTTCAGCGACGTGCCCGGCGCGCATGTCATCGATCTGTCGGGCCAATATGTCCTGCCCGGGCTGATCGATAGCCACGTGCACATGACCTCGATCGGCGACCCTGCGACCGCGCGCAAGGAGGAGGCGCACAGGGGCGGCGAGGATCATCTGGTCGATGCCGCGAAGAACGCACGGACCGATCTGCTGGCGGGCTTCACCACCGTGCGCGATCTGTCCGGCGATCCGGCGGTGCTGCGTGCCCTCAAGCGCGGCATTGCAGAGGGCGTGTTCGAAGGCCCCGATATCATCATGGCGGCGTGGATGATCTCGGCCACCGGCGGGCATGGCGACCATTCGGCGAACCTGCGCGAGGATTATGCGCGGCTGGCGCGCGAGGGATCGGACAATGTGTGCGACGGCGCGGATGCGTGCCGCCGCGCGGTGCGCGCGCAAATCCGCGACGGGGCGGAGGTGATCAAATTCGCCGCGACCGGCGGCGTGCTCGATCCCGTGGCGAGCGGGCTCGGCCAGCATTTCACTTACGAAGAGATGAAGGCGATCATCGATACCGCGCACCAGTGGGGCCGCAAGGCGGCCGCGCACGCGCACGGGACCGAGGGGATCAACACCGCGCTGCGAGCCGGCGTCGACTCGATCGAGCATGGCACGTTCGCCGACATGGAATCGATCCGGCTCTACAAGACTACGGGGGCCTATTTTGTGCCTACGTTGATCGCGCCCGCGACGGCGGTGGCGCAGGGTCGACGCGGCGAGCTGACGCCCGCGAGCACGGCGAAGGCCGAAGCGGCGGCGGGTCATTCGGTGGACAGTTTCAAGCTCGCCTACAAGAACGGCGTGAAGATCGCGTTCGGCACCGATACCGGCGTATCGAAGCATGGCGATAATGCGCAGGAGTTCGGGCTGATGGTTGGCGCAGGAATGCCTGCATCAGTCGCGATCCGCTCGGCGACGGTTGCGGCTGCGGACCTGATCGGCCGCACGCGCGAGGTTGGCACGATAGAACCAGGCAAGGCGGCCGATATCATCGCGGTGGCGAGCGATCCGGTTGCGGACATCGCCCAGCTCAACCGTGTGCGCTTCGTGATGCATCATGGAAGCGTGGTAAAGTTTGACGGGCAGCCTGCTGCCGCGCAGTAAACACCGGGCCGAACGACAATCGTTCGGCCCAGCGCCCTGCCTTTATTTAGCGGTCGGGGTTTCGCTCTTGGCTGAATGCGAGTGGTGCGCACGAGCACGACGCGCCTTCGCCCAACGTGCGCGACGATCGTTATCGAACTTGTGCTCGCTCCCGTAATAATCCTTGCGCTCCTGTCCGACCAGCTTGGGATCGTGTGCGCCGCGCGCCTTCAGATATTCGCCACGCTCTTCGCGGACCTGCGTACCTTCGGTGTTGACCGTGGGCGCTGGGATACCGGCGGCGGGGTTGGAATCCTGCGCAAACGCGCTGACAGAAGTTGCGGCGAGTATCGAGGCCAAGGTTGCAATCTGAATCATCTTCATGATCATGTCTCCGGTGTGATATAGCGTCGTACAGAACCGTTTTCATTGACAGATTGTTCCAGATTCGATGAATTCTAAATGTATTGAACGCAAAATGGCGTGACTTTAACGCATCGCATCGAAGTATGCGATCTTGGTAATCCAGTCGAAGCCACTCACAGGGGCACTCGGGCGCGACCGGAAATGGGTCAATAGGTGCCGATGGTGTGCGGAACCCCCCCGTCTACTGGTCGTCCCGATTGCATGGCACTACAAGCATCTCGCCGTGCCGTTCACCGCGTTCGCGCAAGAGAGCGTCGTCTCTGCACCCGATTTATGTCCAGATGGTAGGATGCGCGGCTCGCAAGTCGAGATCGCGCGCGAATCCACTCAGTAGACCCGCGCCTTGGGCTTGATGTATTCAACCGCGCTGGTGAGCGTGTAGCTATGCACGGGCCGATAGTCGAGCCGTATCGCGCCATCCCGAAACCAACCAACAGTGTGTTTCATCCACTCGTTGTCGTGGCGCTCGGGATAGTCCTCGTGCATGTGCGCGCCGCGCGATTCGTGACGGTTGGCGGCGCTGTGCATCGTGACCACCGCTTGTGGGACCATGTTATCGAGTTCCAGCGTCTCGATCAGATCGGTGTTGAAGACCATGCCGCGATCGCTGACCTGGATGTCTGCCATGCGCTGGTAGACGGCATCGATCTTCTGGATGCCTTCCTGGAGAACTTCGTCGGTGCGAAAGACCGCACAGTTGGACTGCATCGCGCGCTGCATGATGCCTCGCACTTCGGCGGTGGGGCTTCCGCCCTTGGCGTGGCGGAAATAGTCGAGCCGAATGAGCGCGAGATCGTCCGCGGCTTTGGGAGCTGGCGGCACAGCGGTGCCGGGCTTGATGATTTCCGCCAGACGGTGCGCCGCCGCGCGGCCGAACACCACCAGATCGATCAGGCTGTTCGAGCCGAGCCGGTTCGCGCCATGCACCGAGACGCACCCCGCCTCGCCCAAGGCAAACAGCCCCGGCACGACGCTATCGGGGTTGCCGTCCTTCAGCGTCACCACTTCGCCGTGATAGTTCGTTGGGATACCGCCCATCGTATAATGGACGGTGGGTGAAACCGGGATCGGCTGGCGCGTCACGTCCACGCCCGCGAACACCTTGGCGGTCTCGGAAATACCTGGAAGACGTTCGGCGAGGATTTTCGGATCGATGTGATCAAGGTGAAGATAGATGTGGTCCTTCTCCTCGCCCACGCCGCGCCCCTCGCGGATTTCCATTGCCATCGAGCGGCTGACGACATCGCGGCTGGCGAGGTCCTTGGCGGACGGGGCGTAGCGCTCCATGAAGCGCTCGCCATTGGCATTGGTCAGATACCCGCCCTCGCCGCGCGCACCCTCGGTGATCAGCACGCCCGCGCCGTAGACGCCGGTAGGGTGGAACTGGACGAACTCCATGTCCTGGAGCGGCAGCCCGGCGCGCAGCGCCATGCCGCCGCCATCGCCGGTGCAGGTGTGCGCGCTGGTCGCGGTGAAATAGGCGCGCCCGAAGCCGCCGGTGGCGAGCACGGTCGCGTGCGCACGGAAGCGGTGGATCGAACCATCTTCCATGTTCATCGCGATTACGCCGACGCACTTGCCACCGTCCATCATCAGATCGAGCGCGAAATATTCGATGTAGAAGTCCGCATCGTGCTTGAGGCTCTGCTGATAGAGCGCGTGCAGCATCGCGTGGCCGGTGCGATCGGCGGCCGCACACGTGCGCTGCGCGGCTGGCCCTACGCCCATATTCTGCGTCATGCCGCCGAATGCGCGCTGGTAGATCTTGCCCTCGGGCGTGCGGCTGAACGGAACGCCGTAATGTTCGAGTTCGTAGACGGCGGCGGGCGCCTCGCGGCACAGATATTCGATCGCGTCCTGATCGCCCAGCCAGTCCGATCCCTTGACGGTATCGTACATGTGCCACGTCCAGTCGTCCGGCCCCATATTGCCGAGCGCGGCTGCGATCCCGCCCTGCGCCGCGACGGTGTGCGAGCGCGTGGGGAAGACCTTGGTGATGCACGCGGTGCGCAAGCCCGCTTCGGCGGCGCCCATCACCGCGCGCAGGCCCGATCCACCCGCACCCACGACGACGGTATCATAGACATGATCGGTAATCGGATAGGCTTCAGGCACCCGGGCCTCCAAAAGCAAGCTTGAGCACGGCGAACGCAGCCGCCGCCGCGCTCGCCACGACGTAGAAGTTGAGCAACAGCATGGCGATCACCTTGGTGCCTTCTTGACGCACATAATCCTCGATCAGCACCTGCACGCCGAGGCGCACGTGATAGAACACACTCAAGATCAGCAGCAGCATCGGCACCGCCACCACCGGCTGATGCAGCCAGACGACGACCGTAAGATAATCGTGCAATGGCAGCCGCAACAGCGACACGATGAACCAGGTCAGCAGCAGCAGATTGCTCACCGCCGTCATGCGCGACGCCCACCAGTGCCCCACGCCCGATCTGGCGGCACCCAGCCCGCGCACACGCCCAAGTTCGGTGCCGCGCCGCACACCCGCCCCGCTCATGCGAACAGCACCAGTGCCCAGACGAGCCCGGTCATGATCACCGAGAACGCCATCGTCAGCAGCGCCGAGCGCTGGTTGGCGTGGATTTCGTAATTCGCCCCCGTGTCCATCACCAGATGGCGCAGCCCCGAACCCATGTGCTGGAACATCGCCCAGGTGAAGCCGATCCCCACGATCAGCCCCAGCCAGCCATGCGCCACACGGTACCAGCTTGCGTAGGTCGCCGGCCCGCTCGCGGCTGCCAAAAGCCACCAGGTGAACAGCAGCACCGCGCCGAACGCCATCGCATTGCCGGTGGCGCGGTGCAGGATCGAGACCGCCATGTTTGGCCGCCAGCGCCAGATGCTCAGATGCGGCGAGAGCGGTCGGGGCCGGGGTGAGTGTACGGTAGCCATTGGCGGCGTGTCCTGCAGCGCGTTCGAAAGTGCTTCTATTCGGTTCGCCCGGTCGCGCAACCGTTCGCCGCGTCGCGGGCTGCAACAGCGTACGCCTCGACGCGCGGGCGGCGGCGCGCGTAACACATGCCGATGCTGGCGCGCCCTCCCCTCCACGCCGATCGATCCGCGTCCGGATCGGTGTGGTTGGCCTTCGTGCGCTTTGCCGGACCGGGATTGATGATCTCGGTCGGCTATATGGATCCGGGCAACTGGGCGACCGATATCGAGGCGGGATCGCGTTACGGCTACGCGCTCCTATTTGTCGTCATGCTTTCGGGATTGGCGGCGCTGTTCCTGCAGACGCGCGCCGCGCGCCTGGGCATAGTCACTGGCCGCGATCTGGCGGAACTCAGCCGCGAACGCTACCCCGGTTTCGCAGGGGATGCGCTCTGGATCGCGGCTGAAGTGGCGATCGTTGCTTGCGATATCGCCGAAGTGCTCGGCGCGGCTTTGGCGCTGCGGCTGCTGTTCCATCTGCCGCTATGGCTTGGCGTGACGTTGACCGGGCTCGATACGGTGCTGGTCCTTGCGCTCCAGGGGCGAGGGCTGCGTCGGCTTGAAGCGATCGTGCTCGCGCTGGTCGTGATCATCGCGCTCGCTTTCGCGATCGAGCTGATGTTCTTCCCGCCCGATTGGACCGCCGCCGCACACGGACTGATCCCCGGCGGGCTGGTCGCGCGCGACAGCCACGCGCTGCTGATCGCAGTCGGCATCGTTGGCGCGACCGTGATGCCGCACAATCTCTATCTCCACTCCGCCATCGTACGCACGCGACCCATCGGCCCGGACATTGCGGACAAACGCATGGCGGTGCGCTTTGCCACGATCGATGTGGGTGCGGCGCTGACGGTGGCGACGCTCGTCAACGCAGCGATCCTAATTACCGCCGCCGCCGCTTTCCACAGCCGCGCCGGACCGGTGACCGAGATCGATCAGGCCTATCGCCTGCTCGCCCCGCTGGCGGGCACGGGAGCGGCTGCACTGCTGTTCGCGGTCGCGCTGCTGGCGTCGGGGCAGAGCAGCACGATCACCGGCACGCTCGCCGGACTGGTGATCTGGGAAGGGTTTCGCGGTCGCACGATGCCGCTGTGGCAACGCCGCCTGATCACGCGCGCGCTGGCGCTGGTGCCCGCGTTGGTTGGTGTGTTGTGGCTAGGCGATGGTTCGGTCGGACGGTTGCTGGTGCTGACGCAGGTGGCGCTCAGCCTCCAACTGCCGTTTGCATTGTGGCCGCTGCTGCGCTTCACGGGGGATCGGCGGCTGATGGGCGAATTCGCCGACGGAGCGTCGGCGCGCTTGGTTGGCTGGACGCTATTCGCGGGGATCACGGCGGCGAATTTGTGGCTACTGGCCTCATTATAGTGCGGAGCGAATGTCAGTCAGCGCGAAATCCTCGCCTTTGAACAACAGCGGGGCGTCGGCAAGCTTGGCGACGGCGTAAACCATGCAATCGCCGAAGTTGAGACCGTGGCGGCCGAGCCCGAACCGCCGAAAGGCTTCACGCGCCTCGAACGCGTGTTCGTCAGTGAACGGTACGATCTTCAGCTCCAGGTCGGGGATAAGCGTGTCGAGCCCGAGCGAATAGCCGACGTCCGCCCGATGCTCCACTCTAAGCGCGGCCTCGACATATACGGGCGCGGGCACGACGGCTGGCTCGGCTAGCGCGATTCTTTCGATAAACCGGACTTTTTCAGTTTCCTGGAACAGGATGGCGAGGAGCGCAGAAGTATCGACGACGATCACCTCGGCAAACCGTTCTCGTCATACATCCAGGCGTCGAACTCTTCGGTGGTTGGATGGCGTTGCTTGTCCTCGCGCATCCGGCGATGAAGCGGCTCGAGACTCGCATTAACGCGCTCGATAATCCTTGCGACATGCTCGGGCGTTTTTCGTGGCGGTTTGACCCGGTCGGCCTCCTGTTTGAGCAGGCCGACGACCACCGCAGTCATGCTCTCGCCCCGATTCGCCGCCAAACTTTCTGCGATCGCATAAGCCTCATCGTTCTTGATGTTCAGCTGGCGCATCGTCTCTCCTGCTGGAAGGTTGCGCGGTTTCTACCACGCATCTAGAACGCCCGTCCACGCCACGCGGAGCCGTAATGCCCAACATCCTCGTTACCGGCACGTCCAAAGGCATCGGAGCAGCGACGCTCGCCGAACTCCGGCGTCGCGGCGCGAACGTGGTTGGCCACTCCACGCATGGCGGCGAGCGCCAGATCGCCGCCGATCTCGCACAGCCCCAAGCCACCGAGGCGCTCTGGACCACCGCGCTGGCCCAACTCGGTGGCCGCATCGACGTGCTGATCAACAACGCGGGTGTGTTCACCGATGCCCCGCTCGCCGATGGCGCGCGCTTTCGGGTCGAGTGGGCGCGCACGATGCAGATCAACCTGTTTGCTGCAGCGGACCTGTGCCGCCTCGCCATCCTCCACTTTCAGGCCCAAGGCGGTGGCCGTCTCGTGAACCTTGGCTCCCGCGCCGCAGCGCGCGGGGACGGGCCGGAAAACGCGCACTATGCCGCATCCAAGGCGGGCATCACCGCGATGACCAAAACCTACGCGCGCGCGCATGCGCACGAAAACATCCTCGCCTACTGCGTCGCGCCCGGCTTCGTGATGACGGGCATGGCGGAGGAGTATCTCGCCACGCGTGGCGGCGCGCAGGTGGCCGCCGATATTCCGCTCGGCCGCGTCGCCACGGTGGCGGAGGCGGCGAACGTGATCTGCTACGCCGCGCTCGATGCGCCCCCATCGATGACCGGGGCGACGCTCGATCTGAATGGCGCGAGCTACGTGCGTTGACATTCGTCGTCAGCGTCGCCTGCACCGAGGCGGAAGCTGCCGAGGCCGATCTGCCCGGATTTACGATCGCCGCGCACGAACGCGAGGACGGCAGCTGGCGGCTCGAAGCCTATGCCGAAGAGCGGCCCGATGACGCGCTGATCGCAGCGCTCGCAGCACTCGCGCCTTCGGCGGATGCGCCGCCAAACGTGCGCGTTCTGGAAGAACGCGATTGGGTGCGCTTCTCCCAGTCCGCGCTGGTGCCGATCACGATCGGTCGCTTCCACGTCTATGCACAGGCGTTCGCGCACACGCTGCGGCCCGGTCGCGTCGGCTTGCGGATCGAAGCCGGGCGCGCGTTCGGCACCGGGCATCACGCAACCACGGTGAACTGCCTCGCCGCGATCGATCGCATGGCGCGCGCGGGAACGCCCGTGCGCCGCGCGCTCGATCTGGGCACCGGGACCGGTGTGCTCGCGCTCGGCATTGCGCGACGCTGGCGCGGGGCGCGCGTGGTGGCGGCGGATATCGATCCGGTCGCGGTTGAGGTGGCTCGGGAGAATTTGCGGATCAACGGCGCACGCGCGGGGCGCGGACGCGGAATGATCGAGCTGATCCAGGCCGATGGCATGCACGCCTCCGCACTGTCCGGGGGCTTCGATCTGATCGTCGCGAACATCCTCGCGCGGCCATTGCGCGCGATGGCACCCGATATCATACGCGCGCTGGCGCCCGGCGGGCGACTGGTGCTCGCCGGGCTGCTGCAGGGGCAGGCGCGCCGGGTGCTGGCGGCGTATCGCGGGCGCGGGCTGATTACGGTCGCGCGCCCGGCGGGCGTCGCGTGGCCCGCGCTCGAGTTCCGCCGCGCCTAGCGGCTATGCGCGGAAAGCATGGAACAGCGGCAGCGCCTGCGGCTGGAACATCGGGGTAATACGGCGTCGGCCGAGCTGCGGCGCGTGGGCAACGGCAACAGGATTGCGCGGAAGCGGGGCGGTGGGGGTCGTCATGAGAAATCTCCTACGGCACGAAGCGAACCAGACCGCTCGTGCGCTGCGGATATAATTGATCGTAACGTGGTCAGTCAGCCGATAATGCAGCGCAGCAGCTATGCGTCTGACGCATGGGTGGCGCTTTGCGATCCTGCCCAGATCGTCGCCCAGGCGGCCTCGTCGATTACCTCGATGCCGAACGCCGCCGCCTTGGCGAGCTTCCCACCCGCGTCCGCCCCCGCGACCACCAAATCGGTCTTCGCCGAAACCGATGCTGCCACGCGCGCGCCGAGCGCATCGGCCTGCGCCTTCGCCTCGTCCCGGCTCAGCCCTGCAAGCGCGCCGGTGAAAACGATCGTCTTGCCGCTGACCGGGCTGGCGCGCGTCTCGCGGACGTGATCCGCCGGGGTCAATTCGCCCAGCAGATCGGCGATCACCGCGCGGTTGTGCGCCTCGTGGAAAAAGGCGGCGAGCGCGGCGGCAACCACCGGGCCGATCCCCTCGATCGCGGTCAGCCGCTCCATACCCGCCACATCGGCGGCAGCGGCTTGGCACGCGTGGGCGAACGCATCGAAGCGCACGAACGCGCGCGCCAGATCGCGCGCGGTCACCTCGCCCACGTGGCGGATACCGAGCGCGAAGAGGAAGCGATCCAAGGGCGGGGTGCGGCGCGCGTCGATCGCGGCGAGCAGGTTGGCGAGCGACTTCTCCTTCCACCCTTCGCGCGCGAGGATGTCGCCCGAGTGCGCGTGGAGGCGGAAGATGTCCGCAGGGGTGTTGAGCCAGCCGAGGCCATGGAACTCCTCGATGGTTTTCGCGCCAAGCCCGTCGATGTCCATCGCACGGCGGGAGACGAAGTGCCGTAGCCGCTCGACCGCCTGCGCGGGGCAGATCAGCCCGCCGGTGCAGCGGCGCACCACCTCGCCGGGTTCGCGTGTCGCCTCGCTGTCGCATTCCGGGCAGCGAAGCGGATACGCGAAGGGTAGGCGCGCCGCGTGTTCGGTGGCGTCCCCGGTCCAGCCCAGCACCTGCGGGATGACGTCGCCCGCGCGCTGGACTTCGACCAGATCGCCGATGCGCACGTCCTTGCGCGCGATTTCGTCCTCGTTGTGGAGCGTGGCGTTGGTCACTACCACGCCGCCCACGCTCACGGGTTCGAGGCGCGCCACCGGGGTGAGCGCGCCGGTGCGGCCGACCTGGATGTCGATCGCGAGCAGGCGCGTGGTCGCACGCTCGGCGGCGAATTTATGCGCGAGCGCCCAGCGCGGCGCCTTCGCCTGCGCGCCGAGGCGTTGCTGCCAATCGAGGCGGTTCACCTTGTAGACGACGCCGTCGATCTCGAAGGGCAGATCGGGCCGTGCGCGTTCGATGACCTCGTAACGGGCGAGGGCTTCGGCTTCGGCGTGGGCGAGCGAGATCTTGGCAACGGGAAAACCCCACGCGGCGATTTTCGCCATCGCTTCGTGCTGGGTGGTGGCGAAAGGGACGGAGGCCGCCGCCCAGCCGTGGGCGAGGAACCTGAGTGGGCGGCTTGCGGTGATCGACACGTCGAGCTGGCGCAGCGATCCCGCAGCCCCGTTGCGCGGATTGGCCAGCGTGCGCTCGCCTGCGGCGGCGAGCGCAGCGTTCAAGGCGGCGAAATCGGCGCGCGCCATGTAGACCTCGCCGCGTATTTCGAGGCGTTCGGGCCAGCCGGTGCCCGCAAGCCTCGCCGGGATATCGGCGAGCGTGCGCAGATTGGGGGTGATGTCCTCCCCCGTGGTGCCGTCGCCGCGCGTGGCGCCGCGGACGAGATGGCCGTGTTCGTAGGTGAGGTTGGCCGACAATCCATCGATCTTGGGTTCGACGGTGAGCGCGACCTCGGCTTCGGGCGCGAGGGCGAGGTAACGCCGGACGCGCGCGACGAATTCGTGCGCTTCCTCGGGGCTGAAGGCATTGTCGAGGCTGAGCATCGCGGCCGAATGTGCCACCTTTGCGAAGCGCGTATCGGGCGCGGCACCCACGCGGTCCGCGGGGCTGTCCGCGCGGACGAGGTCGGGGAAGGCGGCTTCGAGCTCGGCATTGCGGCGGACGAGCGCGTCATAGGCGGCGTCATCGATCGTAGGCGCATCCTCGGCATGGTAGGCGCGCGCGTGCGCGGCGATCTCGGCGGCGAGGCAGGCGAGTTCGGCCGCCGCTTCGGCCGTGGACCGGATGATGAGGTCCGCCCCCGCTCCCCCTCCGCCCCTGCGGGGCACCGCCCCCAAGGGGGGAGGATTAGCGCCATCCTCCCCCTCTGGGGGAGGTGCCCGAAGGGCGGAGGGGGTGGGGGCGGACGATCGAGCCACGACGTGTCTCTAGTGGCCACCCGAGCGCGTTGGGAAGAGGTTGCTCCCGCACCGGCTCTCCCCCATGCTGGACCGCAATCCGGGGAGGAATAGCGGTTGGCGACGATGGCGATTGCGACCGACACGATCAGCCCCGCGCGCGCGCGGCTGGTGATCGTGGCATCGAGCCTGGGCAGCGTGTTCGAATGGTATGATTTCTTCGTCTACGGCACCTTGGCCGCGCTGCTGGGCGGACTGTTCTTCCCTTCGGACAATCCGACCGCCGCGCTGCTGAAATCGCTCGCCACCTTCGGCGCCGGGTTCGGGGTGCGGCCGCTCGGCGCGATCGTGTTCGGACGATTGGGCGACATGATAGGGCGCAAGAAGACGTTTCTCGTCACGATCACGCTGATGGGCGGCGCGACGGTGGCGGTGGGGCTGCTGCCGACCTATGCGACCGCCGGAGTGTGGGCACCCGCGCTGCTGGTGCTGTGCAGGCTCGCGCAGGGGCTGGCGCTGGGAGGCGAGTTCGGCGGCGCGGCGATTTACGTCGCCGAGCACGCACCGCCGGGCAAACGCGGGCTGCATACGAGCTGGATCCAGGTTTCGATCACCGGCGGGTTCCTGCTTTCGCTCGGCGTGGTGCTGGGTACGCAGGGCGTGCTCGACAAGGCGCAGTGGCTCGCGTGGGGGTGGCGCGTACCGTTCCTGATCTCGATCGTCATGCTGGCGATCTCGCTCTATATCCGCCTGCAATTGCACGAGAGCCCGGTGTTCTCGGCAATGAAAGCCGCAGGAACGTGCGCGCAAACCCCGCTGCGCGAAAGTTTCGCCACCAGGCCCAATCGCCGCGCGATGTTCGTGGCGATGATCGGCATCGCTGCCGGGCTGACGGTGATCTTCTATACCAGCGAGTTCTACACGCTGTTCTTCCTCCACGGCGCGATGCAGGTGGAGGAGACGACGGCGCGGATCCTGGTGGGGCTACCGCTATTGGCGATGGCACCGTTCGTGGTCGGCTTCGGCTGGCTTTCGGACAAGATCGGGCGACGGCCGATCACGATCGCGGGCTATGCTTTGACGCTGGTCCTGCTTTTCCCGCTCTATCACCAGATCGCGCGCGGAGCGAACCCGGCGCTGGTCGCCGCCAGCGCGCGCGCGCCGGTGGTGGTGACGGGGGAGGACTGCGCTTACGATGTCTTCGCCGCCAAGGGTCAGGCAACGGCGTGCGGGCGCGTGCTCGATTATCTCGCCAAACATGGGGTGAGCTACACCAAGCGCACGGGTCCGGCACTTGCCATAACGGTCGGTGGCGAACAGCTTGCCGCGACCTCCGACGTGGCGCTCGGCGCGGCGCTCGTGCGCGCGGGATATCCGGCGAAGGCCGATCCCGGCGCGATCGATCGCTGGCGGATCATGCTCGCGATCTTCGGGCTGGGCGTGCTGACGGCGGCCACCATCGGAGCGGCGGCGGCGGTGCTCGTAGAACTGTTTCCCGCGCGCATCCGCTATACGTCGATGTCGTTGCCCTACCATGTCGCGACGGGCTATTTCGGCGGGTTCCTGCCGTTCGTGACGCAATATATCGTCGCCAGGACCGGGGATGCTTTCGCAGGGTTGTGGTACACCTTCGCGGTGGTCGCGCTGGCGCTGGTGGTGAGCGTGATCTGGCTGCCCGAGACGCGCCGGCGCGACGTCTGCCAGTAGGTCTGGAGGGCGCGCGGCGGCGGCGGAGATATCGGGGGGTTTGGGCACATCGCAATCGCGCCCGCGTGACGCGCGCCGCACCGCGCGCTACACGCTGCGCCGGCTTACCTTGGAACCATCCGCTTGCCCGACGTCTTCGATCGCTTCCACGTCCAGTTGACCGCCGCGCTCGACGCGCTCGAGGCCGAGGGCGCGCTTCCCGCCGGGCTGTCGCGCGCGGGCATCACGGTCGAACCGCCGCGCGACGCCAGCCATGGCGATATCGCAACCAACGCCGCGATGGCGCTCGCCAAGCCTGCCGGGTTGAAACCACGTGATCTCGCAACTGCGATCGCACAGAAACTGGCGCGTGTGGACGGCATCGCGGAGGCCGAAGTGGCGGGCCCCGGCTTCCTCAACGTCCGGCTCGCGCCCGCGCAGTGGCTGGGTGAACTGCGCGCGATCGAGGCGGCGGGCGACGACTACGGCCGTGCCGCGAAGCCAACCGGCCACACCGTCAACGTCGAATATGTGTCCGCCAATCCCACCGGGCCGATGCACATGGGCCACTGCCGTGGCGCGGTGGTGGGCGATGCGCTCGCCTCGGTGCTCGAGGCGGCGGGCGATCGGGTTATCCGCGAATATTACATCAACGATGCGGGCGGGCAGGTCGATATCCTCGCGCGGTCGGTCCACCTGCGCTACCGCGAGGCGCTGGGGGAGGCGATCACCATCCCCGAGGGCCTTTACCCTGGCGATTACCTGATCCCGCTCGGCCAGGCGCTCGCCGCCGAGTTCGGCCCCGCCTACGCCGCCCCCGAGGCGGATTGGCTTGGCACTTTCCGCACGTGCGCGGTTGCCGCGATGATGGACCTGATCCGCCATGATCTGGGACTGCTCGGCATTCATCATGACGTCTTCGCCTCGGAGGCGGCCGTGCAGGCATCTGGCGCGGTCCAGGCCACCGCAGATGCGCTGCGCGCCAGGGGACTGGTGTACGAGGGCAAACTCGAACGCCCCAAGAGCATCGACGAGGCGGACGAGTGGGAGCCCGCCACGCTCACCCTGTTCCGCTCGACCCGGTTCGGCGACGATCAGGATCGCCCGCTCAAGAAATCGACGGGCGAATGGACCTATTTCGGCGCGGACATCGCCTACCACGCGCAGAAGGCAGCGAATGCCGACGCGCTGGTCAACATATGGGGGGCGGACCATTCGGGCACCGTCAAGCGCATCGTCGCGGCGGTGGCGGCGATCACCGATGGGCGCGTGCAGCTCGATGTGAAACTCGTCAGCCTCGTCCACCTGTTCCGGAACGGCGAGCCGGTGAAAATGTCCAAGCGCTCGGGCAATTTCGTGACGCTGGCCGAGGTGGTTGAAGAGGTTGGCAAGGATGTCGTGCGCTTCATAATGCTGACACGCCGCGCGGAGATGACGATCGAGTTCGATTTCGCCAAGGTGGTCGAGATGTCGAGGGATAACCCCGTCTTCTACGTCCAATACGCCCACGCCCGCATCAAATCGCTCTCCCGCCGCGCCGAGGAAGCGGGAATCTCCGTCGTCCCCGCCACCGACGCCGATCTCGCCCGGCTCGATGCGGACGAACTCGGCCTCTTGAAATTCGCCGCACAATGGCCGCGCACGATCCGCGCCGCCGCCTCCACGCGCGAACCGCACCGTATCGCCTTCTATCTCGCGGACCTCGCCGCCGCCTTCCACGCGCAGTGGAACAAAGGCAACGACGATCCGGCGCGCCGCTTCGTGATCGAGACCGATGCGGCGATTACGTCCGCTCGTCTGGCACTCGCCGATGCGGTCGCAACCGTTATCCGCGCGGGCCTCAAGCTGATGGGCGTCGAAGCGGTCGAGGAGATGCGCTGATGGCCCGCCGCCCGATCCTCGAAGACGAAGATGAAACCCCGCCATGGATGGAGCGCGCGCCCAAACCCGCGCGCGCCCTGCCCGAACCCGAACCCACGCACACGCTCATCAGCTGGCGCGCGTTGATCATCGGCGCGGCGATCGCGCTTGTCGCCGCGATCGGCCTTGTGATCGGCGTGCGTCGCATGAGCACGCCCGACGCGGCTACGGTGGCCGCAGCCAACGGCGAAGTCCCGCTGATCCGCGCGCCGGCCGCGCCGTATAAGACTCGCCTCGGCCCAGATACCGCCACCGCCACCGCAGCCGTGCCGGGCGGGGACGCCGCCGGGTCTGCCGATCCCATCGGGACGCTGGCGAGCGGTGACGACATGGTCTCGCCGCCCCCCGCGCAGCCCGCCCCCGCGCGCGCGCCTACCGATCTGCTGCGTGGCACCGCCGCTGCAAACGGTCCGGTGGACGCCACTGCCGACGCTCCCACGCCGGCCGAACTCGCCGCGCCACCCGCCGAACCCGCGCGCGTCACGCCGAACCCGCCATCGGTTGCGATCAAGGCTCGCCCAGCCAACCGAGCCGCGCCCGAGGCGATCGATACGTCCGTTGTGCAGGACGAACCGGTCCTGGCCCCAAAACCAAAGGCCAAAACCAAACATGCGCCGAGCGCTGCCACCGCTTCCGCGCCCGAAACATTCAAACTGCCCGCCGCCGATGTCGCCGAGGCGATTGCGCATGGGGGCGGACCTGGCGTCCAGATCGGGGCCTTTTCCACGCAGGCCAAGGCCGAGGCCGCTTGGGCGGCCGCCACCGCCGCGCACGGCGAACTGGCGGGTCTGCACCGCCAGATCGAAACGATCGTCCGCGATGGACGCACCCTCTACCGCCTGCGCGCGACAGGCACGGGTTCGCTAACGCCCGAGCGTTGCGCCGCGTTCAAGGCAATGGGCGCGGTGTGCGTGAAGTGATCCCGGCGATCTTCGGTCTCTCGGGTGCCACGCTGACGCCCGCCGAACGCGCGCTGTTCCGCGAGGCCAACCCGGCAGGCTTCATCCTCTTCGCGCGCAACTGCGAGGATCCCGGCCAGCTTTCAGCGCTCACCGCCAGCCTGCGCGATCTCATGGGCCGCGAACTCGCGATCCTGATCGATCAGGAAGGCGGCCGCGTTGCGCGTCTGCGTCCCCCGCATTGGCCCGCGTTCCCGGCCGCCGCGCGTTTCGGCGAACTTTATGCGAAGGCCCCGCTCTCCGCCACGCAGGCCTGCTACCAGAACGGCCTCGCGCTTGCCGGCGTGCTGCGCGCGGTGGGTGTCAACGTCGATTGCGTCCCCGTGCTCGATGTCCCCCAACCCGATGCGCACGATATCATCGGGGACCGCGCCTACGCCGCCGATCCGATGTGGATCGCGGCGATGGGCGCAGCCACGCTCGATGGGCTGCACGCGGGTGGCGTCTGCGGCGTGATCAAGCACCTGCCTGGCCACGGCCGCGCGCGCGCTGACAGCCACCTGGAACTCCCCGTGGTTGACGCCAGCCCCGATCAGCTCGCCGCCGATTTTGCGCCCTTCCGCACGCTCGCCGCCAAGGCGCGCATGGGGATGACCGCGCACGTCATCTACACCGCGCTCGATCCCGCAGCGTGTGCCTCGCTTTCTGCGCGCGTGATCGCGCAGATCATCCGCCGCGACATCGGCTTCAATGGCCTGCTGATGTCGGACGATCTCGGCATGAAGGCGTTGAGCGGGGATATCGGCACGCTCGCCGCAGCCGTGGTCGCGGCGGGTTGCGATGTCGCGCTCGAATGTTCGGGCGATCTCGCCACGATGGAAGCCGTCGCGGCCGCGCTGCCGCCGATGTCCGAAACCGCCGCTGCCCGTCTTGCGCGCGCGCTCGGGGGTCTGGCCGATGCGCCGCTCCCCGATCACGACCGCGCCGCCCGCCACCGCGACGCCCTGCTCGCTCGCGCATGAGCGAGGCCGAACCGACCCCTGCGTCGCCGCCGCCCGGCACCGCGGCTGCGATCGCCGCCGAGGGCCTTGTGCTCCGCATGGAGGGCTGGGAAGGTCCGCTGGAACGCCTCCTCGATCTCGCGCGCACCCGGAAGATCGATCTCGCGCGCATCTCGATCACCCATCTGGTCGATCAATATCTGGCGCATGTGGAGGGAGAGGGCCGCCCCCGCCTCGAAATCGCCGCCGAATACCTGGTGATGGCCGCTTGGGTGGCGTTCCTCAAATCGGCGTCGCTGCTTCCGGTCGAGCCTGAACCTGAGCCCGAGCCCGAAGCGCTCGCCGCCGCCGCCGCGCACCGGGCTGCGCGACTGGCGGCAATGCGCGATGCCGCAGCACTGCTCGATCTGCGCCCCCGTCTCGGGCGCGAGCGCCACGCAAGGGGGCAGCCGGAGGGGTTGGCCGAGCGCACGCGCGCTTCGCCCGGGGCCAATCTGCAGGCACTGCTAGCCGCCTACGGACGCGTCCGGCTGCGCTCCGAGCGGCGCGGGTACACACCGCAGCGGCGTGCGGTTGTCACGATGGCGCAGGCGCTTGCCGCGCTCACTGCCGCCACGCGGGGTTTGCGCGAATGGACGATGCTCGCGCGGCTGATCGCGCCCGCGCCGGGCACGCTCGCACGCTCGGGACTGGCGAGCACGCTTGCCGCCGCGCTCGAACTGGCGCGCGGAGCCAGGATCGAGCTGCGCCAGGCGACCGCTTTCGCGCCAATCGAACTGCGCGCAACGTGAGCGATCTGGGTCTGTCGCTGCGCCTGGTTGAGGCGCTGCTGTTCGCCGCGCGCGAGCCGCTTTCGCCCGCCGAACTCGCGCGCCGACTGCCGCCCGGGACCAATGTGCCCCCCATCCTCGCCGAACTCTCCACCACCTATGCCGCGCGCGGCTTCGTGCTGGCCGAACATGGCGGGCGCTGGGCGTTCCACACCGCGCCCGATCTTGCGGCTGCGCTGGTGCACGAACGCGTCGATTCGCGCTCGCTCGGTCGCGCCGCGCTCGAAACGCTGGCGATCATCGCCTATCATGAACCCGCGACGCGCGCCGAGATCGAGGAGATCCGCGGCGTCGCGGTTTCGGCCGATACGCTGGGTACGCTGATCGAACTCGGCTGGGTGCGTCCTGCGGGGCGGCGCGAGGCGCCGGGGCGGCCGCTTGAATATCGCACCACGCCCGAATTCCTGCGCGCGTACGATCTCGCGCATCTGCGCGATCTGCCCGGTCTTGCGGATCTGCGTGCGGCGGGCCTGCTCGCCGCCGAGCCACCCGCCGCGTTACGCCCCGCCTCCGAGCCGATGCTGCCGGGGGTTTGAACCCCCGGCGCGTCTCACATTGCCGTCATCGCCTGCACTTCCGCGAGCAGCGCGGGCATATCCGGAAGTCCCGTCGTTACGGTCATGCGCTTGAGGTCTACCGTCGAGCGCGGCCATGGGCCGGGCGGCGGGCAGCCGGTACCGCCGCAGTAAACATCGGCCCAGGCTTCGCTGATGAGCGCCTCGGGCAGATCGGCGGTGCGCCACACGATGTCCTTGCGATCAAACTGAGGATTGCAGCCTGCCTGCGTGCACATCCAGTAGGACAGCCTGCCGTCGGCCTGCCCCGGCGTGTTCACCCGCACGCGCTGAACGTAGGCGAACCATTGCCCGACAGGAGCGGGCGTGGGCCAATGTTGCACCCAGCCATACCCGTTGATCGGAGCCTGCGCGTAGAAATAAGTCTGCAAGCCAACGAGATTGCCCTTGCGTCCGCCCCACCCGGTGCGCGCCGACCAGCGACAGCCGTTAGCGTTTCGCCCACCCCAGCCGCCGTTGTCGCAGTTTATGCCATTAATCGTCCGTGGCACGCCGCCGGTGTTTGTTGCCTGTCCGGTATTGCTCAGCCCGGGGAGTTTGCCGGCATAAGACGCCCAATCATTTTCAAGTTTTATGACAACCGTCATGAAATATTCTTGCGCGGGCGGGACTGTAAACAACTGACCCAACGCGGTCCCGCTTTTCCCCTGCAAAAACCCGGTAACAATGTCATTGGTGACTGAAACCGTCGAGGATGTCTTGAAGTTTGAACCATGGAAATCGGCAACAACTGTACTGTCTGCAACAGCGTCGATCAACGGAAACGCAGGAGATACGTTGGTTTGATAGACCGCAAGGGTGTGACTGCCGTATTGTTTCTCGGTCACCAGGTTCAGCGTTACCTTGTCGGTCGCCACAGGCTTATAGTTATCAAAGCCGAACAGCATGGCGTTGCTGTCCTTCATGATCGTCTGGAGGCCGATCGACCCGGACAATGAAGGCGAGAGAGCAACATTGCGTGTTGCGACATACTTCGTGGTGCCGTTGACGATGAGCGTCGGCCGGTAAGATGAAGATGCAATCCTGCTATCGAAGTTCGCACTCGATCCAGTGCTGGCATGAAGGACGTAAAAGTCGTTCGCTGGCGTGACCGGGATCGAGACCGTGAAGCGTTTGCTGAGCAGGGGGACAGGCGCGGTGCCCAACACTGTCGGGATATAATCACCAAGCGTGTTCTGCCACTCGAGATGGAGCACGCTGTTGTAAAAGTCCTTGGAAGCAGTTTCATCCCAGGTTAGCGGAGCGGCTGCAATCGTCGATGCGGCGCGCACCATCGCGGCCAGCTCGGGATCGCTGGTGGGAAGCGCTGCGAGCACGGCGGGGTCCGCAAAGGGTACCGAACCATCGGGCATGACAGAATTCGCGGCATCGATCGCACTCTGCGCCGCGTCGCCATCGATCAGCCCGTCGGTTCGAATTGTCTCGCCGGTTGTCGGCGCAGGAGTGCCGCTCAAAGCGGCGCTATTGGAGGCGGGAACGACCAAGCTACCCGCAGCTACGGGCGCGGAAGGATCCGCGATCATCGGAGAAAGGGTCGATCCATCGTTTATCGGTCCTTTAGTGGTGGCGTCCTGCGCGCCAGCCGGGCCCGAAAAACAAAAAATTGCGCCGACCAGAAAAAGAGACTTACGCATAACTCTACTCCTAATGAGAAACGATCTTGCGTAACAAAAACTAGAAAATCTATGCAGCGCTAATGATATTCGACTAGTTAATAGTCCACTCCAATTGTAAGCACGCATGCTTACACATTTACAGTCAGTTACGCTTGGCGACTAATCCATCGCGGTGCGCCGACTTGGACATCGCCGCATAATTCTTCAGCAACGGAATTTATTTGGTGGTCAA
The DNA here is from genome assembly GCA_038238915.1 of Sphingomonadales bacterium. Classification (GTDB taxonomy): domain Bacteria; phylum Pseudomonadota; class Alphaproteobacteria; order Sphingomonadales; family Sphingomonadaceae; genus JAVVHE01. Next base: position 146,881 of record JBBSFH010000001.1, on the reverse strand, counting down.
GGTTAAAGTTGAAAACTCACGCAGAATTGAGGGAACTTTTGAGAGTTTTGCGACGAGGCGGGTGTGGCGATCGGCGAGTCGCCCCGCAGGGCCGAGCCACACCGCGCTGGACAAACCCATCGCCGCGCCCCACTTCGCGGTTACCGAGTCGGGACGCCCGTGCAGGTTTGAATAGGAGCAGAGACATGGGTTCGATGAGCATCTGGCATTGGCTGATCCTGCTCGTCGTCGTCCTGCTGCTGTTCGGCAGCGGTCGCCTGTCGTCAGTGATGGGCGACGCCGCAAAGGGCATCAAAGCCTTCAAGAAGGGCATGGCGGAGGATGATGCGCCCGCCGCACGCCTGCCCGAGGCGGTCCCGCCCGCGCCGGCTGCGCAGCAGCCGGTAACGAACGCCGCGCCGACCGAGGGGCAGCCGCGCTAGCGGCGGCGCGCGCCGATGTTCGATATCGATTCGTCCGAACTGGTCGTCGTCGGGGTGGTTGCGCTGCTGGTGATCGGCCCCAAGGATCTGCCACGCGTCCTGCGCACCGTGGGCCAGTGGGTGGGCCGCGCGCGTGGTATGGCGCGCCATGTGCGCGCGGGCTTCGATACGATGGTGCGCGAGGCCGAGATCGAGGAAATGAACCAGCGTTGGCAGGCGGGGAACAAGGCGATCATGGCTGCGCTCCCGCAATCGCCCGAAACACCCGCGTGGGCCGAGCCCGTTCATGACCGAATAGAACCACATGATGCCGTCGAACCCGCAGCCGCGTCGCACGCGCCGGGGCTCGAAACCCTGCCGGCCCCGGATGCCGCGCACGATCCAGCGCAGCCGTGAGGGACATCGACGCCAGCACGGCTCCGCTGCTCGACCATCTGATCGAACTGCGGCGACGGCTGCTCTATTGTGTTATGGCGCTCGTCGTCACCTTCGGCATCGCGTGGTGGCAAACGCCTGCGCTCTACGCGTTTCTTGTGCATCCCTACGCCGAGGCTGCCGGCTCCGGCGCGGCGCAACTCATCTACACAAAGCTGTACGAAGCGTTCTTCGTGCAGATCAAGATCGCGTTTCAGGCGGCGTTCTTCTGTTCCTTCCCGATCATCGCCAATCAAATCTGGGCCTTCATCGCGCCCGGTCTCTACCGCAACGAAAAGCGCGCCTTCCTCCCCTTCCTGCTCGCCACGCCCTTCCTGTTCGGGCTGGGCGGCGCTCTCGCCTATCTTGTCGCAGTGCCCAATTTCATCCGCTTTGGCCTGGGCGGGCAGAAGATCTCGGAGGGGGTGCAACTCAGCGCCTTCCCCTCGATCGGTGATTATTTCAGCCTCGTCACCAACATCATCTGGGCGTTCGGCATCGCCTTCCTGCTGCCCGTGCTGCTGATGCTGCTCGAACGCGCGGGGATCGTCACGCGCGCGCAGCTCATGGGTGCGCGGCGTTATGCGATCGTGGGTGCGTTCGCGGTGGCGGCGGTGCTGACCCCGCCCGATGTGATGAGCCAGATCAGCCTCGCGATCCCGCTCGTGATCCTTTACGAGAGCGCGCTGGTTGCGATGTGGTTTACCCAGCGCTCGCGCGACAAGATCGCGCGGCAGTTGCCCGTGGTCCAGTAACCGCGCGCGCTGCGCTTACGAAGCACGGACGAACGGGATAAGGATGAAGCGATGCGCGCGCTCGCCACATTGCTGCTGATGATTCTGGCCGTGGGGGCCGCGCATGCGCAGTCCTACGTCGAGAATCCGCATGCGCGGATCGAGCTGATCGCCGAACGCGCGCATCCCGCAGCCGGGCAGGCGCTGACGATCGGCGTTCGCATCACTCCGCAACCGGGCTGGCACAGCTATTGGAAAAACCCCGGCGAGGCGGGGGCGGAGAACCGGCTCGCGTGGACGCTGCCGCCGGGCGTCACCGCCGCCGCGCCGCGCTATCCGGTCCCGGCGGCGCTGCTGGTGCAGGGCATCATGAACCATGTTTATGAAGGCTCGGCGACGCTGCTTGTCGACCTCGCGGTGACTGCGGACACGCGGGGCGCGCTGCCGATCGGGCTCTCGCTCGATTATCTCGTGTGCAGCGCGGATTTGTGTGTGCCCGAACATGCGCGGGTAAAGCTTCCGCTGGCGATGGGGGACGGCGCGGCCGATCCCGCGCAGGCCGCCACCTTCGCCGCCGCACGCGCCGCGCTGCCGCAACCGCTAGCGGGCGCGCGCTTCGCTTCGACGAAGGGCCGTTTCGTGCTGACGCTGCGCGCGCCGGGCGAGGGCACGCAGGCGCATTTCTTCCCCGATGCCGATGGCGCGATCGTGTATTCGGCGGCGCAGCGAGTCACGCGCGATGGCGATGCGCTGCGGATCGAAACCTCGGCCGCGCCCGGTGCGCCGCCCGCACAGGTTCAGGGCGTGGTTCGCGTCGATACCGCTGGCGGGGGCGCGATCGGCTATGTAATTGACGCGCGCGCGGACGCAGGCCTCACCGCTGCGCCCGCTCCCGCCACGAGCGAGGGCGCTCCCGATGGCGGGCTGACGCTCCCCGCCGCGCTGGCGCTCGCGGTGCTTGGCGGGCTGCTGCTGAACGTGATGCCGTGCGTGTTCCCGATCCTCAGTTTAAAGGCGCTCGCGCTCGCGCGTGGCGGCACCGCTCCCGCCACCGCGCGCGCGGACGCACGCGCCTATACGGCGGGTGTGCTTGCCACGACGACGGGTCTTGGCGGGATCATCCTTGCGCTGCGGGCTGGGGGTGCGGCGGCGGGGTGGGCGTTCCAGTTGCAGGATCCTCGCATGATCCTCGCGCTGTTCCTGCTGATGACCGCGATCGCGCTCAACCTCGCGGGGCTGTTCGAGATCGAACTGGGGGCGAGCGGCGCGGGCGATCGACTGACGCGCGCTCCGGGCGCGGGCGGCGCGTTCTGGACGGGGGTGCTCGCGGCGTTCGTCGCCACACCGTGCAGCGGGCCGTTCATGGGCGTGGCGCTCGGCGCGGCGCTGGTGCTGCCGCCGCTCGCGGGGCTGATGGTTTTCGCCGGGCTTGGGCTCGGCCTCGCGCTGCCGTTCCTCGCACTCGGTTATGTGCCCGCGCTACGCCGCCTGATGCCGAAACCGGGCGCGTGGATGGCGCGGCTTCGCCATTTGCTCAGTGTGCCGATGTTCCTCACCGCGCTCGGCCTCGCATGGGTGCTCGGCCGTCAGGCGGGGGTGGCGGGGATGACTTTGGGGTTGGCCGCCGCGCTGGCGCTGGCGCTGGCGCTGTGGTGGCTGGGCGCGCGCCAGCGTGGAGGCGGCGGCGTGCTCGCGCCGCTCGGGGTTGGCCTTGCCGCTGCGGTTGGCGCGGCGTTGATCGTCACCCCGGCCGCACCTGCGGGCGCGCATGCCGAGGAGGGGCCGCTCGCCGCCGCGCCGTTCACTGAAGCCGCGCTCGCCAGCGCGCGTGCCGCGCACCGGCCGGTGTTCCTGTATTTCACCGCCGATTGGTGCATCACTTGCAAGGTCAACGAGCGCGGCGCGCTCGCTGATCCCGCAGTCGCCGCCGCGTTCCGGCGCGCGGGCGTGATCACGATGGTCGCGGACTGGACCCGCCCCGATCCCGCGATCGCGCGCTTTCTGGGCGCGCGCGGCCGGGCGGGGGTGCCGCTCTACCTCTATTACCGCGCTGACGGGCGCATCGAGACGCTGCCACAGCTGCTCACCCCGGCCCGACTGATCGCGCTCCGCTAAGCGGGGAGGGCGCAGCCCTCCCCTGCGCGGGGTTAGGCCCGGCGGCGGCGCGCGAAGCCGAGCAGACCAAGGCCCGCAAGCAACACAACGCCCGCACCGGGTTCGGGCACAGCGAGCGCGCGCGCGAACGATCGGGCGGCGGCAGCGGCGGCACCAAGTTTGACCGCGCCATTTTCGATGACGACGTTATCGACCTCGAATGCGAAGTTCGTCGTGCCCAGACGGATCCCGTTGACATTGTCCGTTGTCGCAAACTGGAAGTTGAGATATTCATTTCCAGGGTTTCCGACGTCGAGCGCAAGGTTACCGTGGCTGGCCAGGCCCGCAAACTGGCTCGCGTTGATCTGGTTGTTCCCGGTTCCCGAATAGATGAGGCCGCCGGTCAGCGTGGGCGTGATCACGTTGCCTACACTGTTCACGAACTGAATGTAATTGTAAGTATCCGGACTGGCCCATAGAAATCCGAGATAAGTGACAGAACTGCTATCCACGAAGTTGATATCCAACGAACTTCTGGCGATCGTGTCCGCAACACTCAAGAAGCAATTGTGCGAATCTGGATCAGTGAAGGCGGTAGTCGGGGTTTCCTGGGGATTCTGGCGCTGATGGAACGCCGTATCGGACGACTGAGAATAGTCGCCGACTGATCTTCCATTGCCATCAAGCTGAAGGAGCGTCGAATCGGAACCGCACGGTGGGGTGCCGACCGGCTGGAGGCCGGGCGTGTAAAATGTTTCCCGATCGAGCGGGCTCCCGCCGCTGGTGACGAATCGCGTTACCAGCCCATCGGGTGGTCCAGACGAGCCATCGGGATACAATTTGCCGGCAGTATCGATCTTGCCGCCAAAGCTGACCGTCACTGCCGCCTGCACGGCGGTCGTCGTAAGCAGGCTTGCGGCGGTCAGCGCCATGAAGATACGCATGTTCGGTCTCCTGTTCGCGGTTATGGCCCCGCGCCGCGCCCCAACGGGTGGCACGCCAAACCGCGCGCTCTATACACGCTCGAGCGCAAAGCAAGTTGCGTGCAAGCGGCCGAACGTTCGAAAATTGGGCCGTGTTGCAATGCAGCAAATCATTGCGCCGCCGACGCCGCAAATACCCGCCGCCCGCCGAGCCATGTCTCCTCCACACGCACCCGCCACAGATCGCCCGGCGGAACCACGAACGGATCCGACTCGAGCAGCAGGAAATCCGCCCAATAGCCCGGCGCTAGCCGCCCCACCCTATCCTCGGCGAACCCCGCAAACGCTGCCCCCGTGGTGAATGCCGCGAGCGCCTCGCGCAGGCTGAGCGCTTCCTGCGCGCGCCATCCGCCCGGCGGCGTGCCGCTGCGATCCTGCCGGGTGACGGCGGCGTGCAGCCCGAAAAACGGGTTGGGCGGCTCGACCGGGAAATCCGACCCAAAGGCGATGCGCGCTCCGGACTGGAGGATCGTGCGCCACGCATAGGCCCCCTGCAGACGCGCCTCGCCGAGCCGGTCCGCCGCCATCGCCTTGTCGCTGGTCGCGTGCGTGGGCTGCATCGAGGCGATCACGTGCAACGAGGCGAAGCGCGGAAGATCGGCGGGATCGACGATCTGCGCATGTTCGATCCGGTTGCGCAGATTATCGCCATAGGCCGCGCGCGTTTCGGAATAGGCATCGAGCACCTGCGCGTTCGCCGCATCGCCGATCGCATGCACCGCAACCTGGAAGCCGAGGAAATTGGCGCGGCTCACTTGGTTCTTGAGCACAGTATCAGGCAGAAAGCGCAGCCCCCGGTTGCCCGGATCGTCGCTATACGGGGCCTTCAGCCACGCCCCGCGCGAACCGAGCGCGCCATCGGCGTAGAGCTTTACCGTCGCCAGCCGCAGCTTGTCGTCGTACAGCCACGGCGTTGGGTGGAGCGGCGCGATAATGTCGAGCGCCTCCATCCCTCCCGCCATCGCGGTGATTCGGATTGTCAGCCGCCCCTCGTCGCCGAACCGGCGGTAGACCAGCCAATCAACCGGCGCGACTCCGGCATCGTGCACGCCCGTCAGGCCCACCGACGCCATGATTTCCATCGCCTTGGCCAGCGCGGCCTCGCGCCCGGCGGCGGTTGGGGCGGGGATGTGACGCTCGATCAGCGCCCTCGCACCATCGACGAACACGCCGCTGGGAATGCGCCCCGGCCCACGCTCGATCCGCCCCCCGGCGGGATCGGGTGTTGCCATGGTGACGTGCGCGATCCGCAGCGCCGCCGTGTTCGCCCAGCCCGCGTGGCCGTCCACCCGCGCCAGATAGACGGGACGATCCGCGACCGCACGATCGAGTTCGGCTGCTGTCGGGAAGCCGCGCCCCCATACCACCTGGTTCCAGCCGCTGCCCACGATCCACCTCGCAGTCGGGTTCGCCGCCGCATAGGCGCGCACGCGGGCGAGCGCTTCATCGAGGTTCGCAGTCCCGCGCAGATCGACGCGGAGCGCGGACGTGCCCAGTTCCATCACATGGCCGTGCGCATCGATCAGGCCGGGAAAGAGCGTCTTGCCATGAACGTCCAGCCGAAAATCGCCGGGCAACAACAACGGCTCGGCCTCCCCCTTGCTCACCAGCCGTTCGATCCTGCCATCAGTCCCGATCAGCAGACCGGCAAAGCGGATCAACTCGCCATCAACGCTCAGCGTGTAGCCGTTGGCATTGGCGACGAACGTGCGCGCGGCGGCGGGCAATGCCAACGTGGCAAGCAGCAGGGCGGCGAGAAGACGAATGACCATCGGCACAGCGTAGCTCGTCGTGGGACGAACGCCATCCCGGCCGGCGCCAACGTGATCGGCCAGGCAACAACGGTTTCCCAACCGCCGCGCGAACGGCTAACTGCGGCGGATGGCCACCGCATACCGCCCCGCTCCCGAACTGCCTGTCACCATCGCCGATATCGTCGCCGCGCGCGCCGTGATCGATGGCGCGGTGCTGCGCACACCTACGCTCCATAGCCGCACGCTTTCGGCGATCACGGGGGCGAACATCTGGCTCAAGTTCGAGAACCTCCAGTTCACCGCGAGCTTCAAGGAACGCGGCGCGTTGAACCGCCTGTCCAAGCTCACGCCCGAAGAGCAGGCGCGCGGGGTGGTCGCGGCAAGCGCGGGCAATCACGCGCAGGGGGTCGCCTATCACGCGCGTCGGCTGGGTATCCCCGCGACCATCGTGATGCCGCGCTTCACGCCCACGGTGAAGGTGCGTCAGACCGAGGATTTCGGCGCGACCGTGCTGCTGACCGGGGACAGTGTCGAAGATGCCTTCGTCCACGCGCGTGAACTCGAAGCGAAGGGCGCAGTCTTCATCCACGCGTATGACGATGCGGACGTGATCGCGGGTCAGGGGACGGTCGCGCTCGAGATGCTGGAGGACGCGCCCGAGATCGACGTTCTGCTGACGCCAGTGGGCGGCGGCGGCCTGATGAGCGGCATGGGCATCGCCGCACGCGCGACCAAGCCCGGCATGACGCTGATCGGGGTCGAGGCCGATCTCTATCCCGGCATGTGGAACCGTTTCCACCGCCACAACGCGCCGTGCGGCGGCGACACGCTCGCCGAGGGAATCGCGGTCAAGGAGCCAGGCGGGCTGACCGCCGAAATCCTCACCCACGTGCTCGACGACATGGTGCTGGTCGCGGAGCGCGATATCGAACGCGCGGTGGCACTCCTGCTCAATGTCGAAAAGACGGTGGTCGAAGGCGCGGGCGCGGCGGGGCTGGCGGCGGTGCTCGCTGACCCTGCGCGCTTCCGGGGGCGGAATATCGGCCTCGTGTTGTGCGGCGGCAACATTGATTCAAGATTGCTGGCGACCGTGCTGATGCGCGAGCTTGCACGCGAGGGGCGCCTCGCGCGCATCCGCATTGCGATGCGCGACAGACCGGGGCAATTGCACGCGGTTACGCGCGTTTTCGATGCCTGCCAGGCCAATATCATCGAGGTCCACCACCAGCGCGTGTTCAGCCGCGAACCTGCCAAAGGCATCACCACGGACATCGAATGCGAGACCCGCGACCGCGATCATCTCGATCGGGTGATGGGCGCGCTCGAGGCGGCGGGGTTCGCGGTTAAATTATTGGGGGTGGACTGACCCGCTTCGGACGCGCTTGAATATTCTCGTGCGTATTTGCTACGTTGAGGGATACGTCCTGCGCAGGGGATGGGGCGGGAAATATGATCGACGAACGTGCATTGATAACTGGACTGACCGCAGGTGCGCCTCCACTTAGGGCGCAGCCATTGGGCACACGGGGCGAACAGCCGCCCTTCTTCATCACGGAGCCCAGCCCGTGCCCCTATCTGCCGGGCCGTACGGAGCGCAAAATCTTCACCGAACTGCGCGGGCCGCGTGCAGCCGAAACTGCCGAGCTACTCAGCCGCCTGGGGTTTCGCCGCAGCCAGAACGTCGCCTATCGACCCGCTTGCGATACGTGCCGCGCGTGCGTGTCGGTGCGAATCCCGGTTGCCGATTTCGTCGCTTCGGACTCACAGCGCCGACTGCTGCGCGCGCACGCCGATCTCGAAGCCAACGAGCGGGCACCGTGGACGACGCCCGAACAATTCACGCTGCTGCGTAGCTATCTCGCGGCGCGCCATCCCGATGGTGGCATGAGCGCGATGGACGCGATCGATTACGCCGACATGGTCGAGCAGACACCCGTCCAGACCCGCCTGATCGAATACCGCGATCCGTCTGGCAGGTTGACCGCCGCGTGCATCACCGACGCGCAGGCCGACGGCCTGTCGATGATCTACAGCTTCTACGATACCGCACATCCGCACCGCCGCGGGCTCGGTACCTGGATGATCCTCGATCATATCGCGCGTGCGCGTGCCGCGGCGCTGCCGTATCTGTACCTCGGCTTCTGGATCGAGGGCGCACCGCGCATGGCCTACAAGGCGCGCTTTCGGCCGCTCGAACGCCTGACCGGGATGGGCTGGGTCCGCGATCCGGCTGCGTAACCCGCGCGCCGGGGGTTGGCGACCCTGCGGACATCCGCGCTGGCCCCGAGCAATGATCGGGATCGAGCCAGCCTGAAGATCGCTAAAGCGAATAGCCTCCGTCGCTCACCAGATGCGCGCCCGTGGTAAAGCCCGGCGCAAGCAACGCGAGAATATCGCGCGCGATTTCGTCGGGCTTGGCAAAGCCGCCGAGTGGCGTGCTTGCTCCCATCGCTGCGAACGCCGCCGCTTCGCCGCCCTTTGACGCGACCAGCTTGTCCCACCACGCGTTCTGTCGCCACAGCGGCGTCTCCACCCCGCCCGGGCAGATCGCGTTGACGCGGATGTGTTGCGCCACTCCCTCGCGCGCCGCCACGCGCGTCAGGTGCAGCAGAGCCGCTTTCGAAGCGCAATAGGCCCCCGCTCCGGGCTCCGCCTTGATCGCTGCGGCCGAGCAGACGGTCACGATCGCGCCGCCGCCCGTCATCAGCCGCATCGCGGTGCGCAGCGTCAGCATCGCGCCATCGAGATTGACCGCCATTACCCGCCGCCACGCGGCAAGGCTGATGTCCACAATGGCCGCGCCATCGGCGATTCCCGCGTTGACCACCGCCTCGCCAAGCCCGCCGAAGCGTTCGCCGATCGCGGCTTCGGTCGCTTCCCATGCGGCTTCGTCGGCGACATCATGAACGCGCGCCAGCACCGGCGTATCGCCGAGTTCGCGCACCACCGCGCCCAGACCGACCGCGTCCCGGTCGATCAGCACGAGCCCGCCCGCACCGCGCGCAGCAAGCGCCAGCACGGTTGCGCGGCCAATGCCCGAAGCGGCCCCGGTGATCAGCGCCGCGCCCGCGCGCCCGCCAGCCGTTGGCGTCAAACCGCCCCCACCCGTTCCAGCGGCTCCATTCCCAGCGCATCGCGAAAGCAGCGGTGGAAATGGTGCAGCGCCGCCTCGTTACGCCCGAAGGTCACGCGCTCGATCAGCCCGCTTTCCGCCGAGCGCTGCTGCTGCTCGCCCATCACATAATCCTCATGTTCGATCGTACTGGTGAATACCTCGGCCAGCGCTTCGAGGGTCATCGCGTCGCCCGGCTGGAACATGGTTGTATAGACCATATCCGCCGTGATCTTGCGCACGCCCGGATCGCGTTCGGCCGCCTTCACCCGGTCAAGCATCGCCTGCGTGAAATATTGCGTGATGCGCGTGATCGATCGGCCGGGATCGCCCGGCATCGGATAAAGACGCACAAGGCTCACGCGTCCGACGCCAAAGACGATCTGGATGTTGGGGAACAGATAGTAGAGCAGGGTCGCGCCCTCGACCAGCCGCCAGTCCACCTCGGGCCGAGTCCTCAGCCCATCGATCGAGCGGCGCGCGAAGACGAAGCGGTGATTGCGTCCGAACTCTTCATACGCCAGCGCGTCCCCATAGGCGATCCGCCCGAGCGTATCCTTGTGCAGTTTGGCGAAATGATAGGTCTCGCCAAACGTATCGTTGGCGAGCTTCCAGTTGAGGCGCATGTCGATCGTCTTGGTATCGGCATACACATACTCGCCCAGCCCCTGCGCCGCGATCTCTTGCGCCAGCCCGCCCAGCACCGCATCAAGATCGAGCACGCCATCCGGCTTCGGGTGCACCCAAAGCATCCCGTCGCGCTCCTGCGCCGGCAGCGCGATCAACCCGTGGCACGCCTTGTCCACCTCACCGAACGCGTCTTCCTGCGGCACGCTCAGCAGTTCGCCGGTGTTGGCGTATCCCCACGCATGATGGGTGCAGAAGAAGCGATTGGCGGTCCCGCGCGCCTCGTTGGCGATCCGCGCGCCGCGATGACGACAGACGTTCAGGAACGCGCGGAAGCGCCCGTCCTTGCCGCGCGTCGCCAGCACTGGCGTGCCGAAATCGTCCACAGTCATGAAGCTGCCCGGCTCGGGCAGATCGCGGCTGAAGCCGATCAGCTGCGGATGATCGCGGAAAAACGTCTGCCACTCGCGCGCCGCGACCTCGGGACAGGCATAGACCGAAGGCGACATGCGGACCTGCTCGCCCGCATCGACATTGGTGTCCGTATCGAGCTGATGCATCAGCGTCTTGAGGATCTCGACCTCGATGTCGTGCTGCATATGCTTGGGCCCTCCCGATGCGCAGAGGGTTAACACGGGTCGCACGGGGGTGAAATATGCAAAGCCGCTAACATTTAGTGCGCCGCCCCGCGCCCGAAGCAGCATCAGGCACGTTAACGCCAGAACGTCATCAACTTCAGGCGGCGAGCGTGCCGAACTGTGGCCGTGTCAATGCAACGCGCTCGTGGGACAAGCTCTCGATCGACGAGATCGCGTCCCGATCGATTCGCTTGTCGAAACGCGCGTCGACAACACGATCGATCATCTCGCGCATCTCGCGGTCAATCTGCTCCAGCCGGTCGGCCTCAATATTCTCGGGCATTCCCGTCTCCCAGTCGCTGTCTCGATATAATCTTTTTCCGTGCGACTGATAAGCCCGCTCCTTACCCTTTGGCCGGCATCGCGGTCACCAGCAGTTCGATCATCTGCGCGATCGCGCGCACTGTCTGCACCGACTGCGCCCGCGCGTTTGTCGGCTCGCGTTTGAAACGGTCAGTGCGGTTGGTGGTTGCTGTCACCACGCCCCAGATCGCGCCGCTTCCGGGCAGGCGCACCGGGACCGCCGCGACCGAGCGATACCGCTCCTCATCATGCGATCGCGTCTGGCCAAGCGGCAACCGAAACTCGTCGCGTGCACGGGTATCATGGGTATCTTCGACGATGACTTCGCCGTCCCGGCCCCACGCCGCCCCGGTATAGCCTTCGTTGATCCGCCAAGATCGGGGCGCCGCATTCTCGAGGCTCCGATCCGCCCAGCGCGCAACAATGCGCTCCATCAACGCGTCCTTCGCGTCGCCCTTGCGCTGGAAGATCGAAAATGTCCAAAGCTCGCCCGGCTCGAACCCGATCGCGCCAGCGAGCGCATTGACGCTCACGTCCAGCATGATTTCGATACCACGCACGATATCCCGGCCGTCGCGCGCGATCACCGCGACTGCGGCATCCGCCATCGCGCCCTGCGCGGTCAGCAGCAGACGGCGGCGTTCGTCGAGCGCTTCGCCCTTGGCAATCTGTGTTTCAAGTGCGCCGCGTTCGTCCAGGAAGTGTTTGGCCTTTGCCAGCGCCGCCTTGGCTTCGTCGATCACGTCGCCGCGCTTGCGTTCCGTGAACGCGGTCACCGCGCCTCCGATCAGAACGAAGATCACGCCGCCGATGGTGCAATAGTCCGAAGCGGGCTTGTCGAGCACACGGCCAACGCCGACCACCGCGCCACCCCCAACCACGAATGTCACGTTCACCCAGAAGCGCCATGCTTCTACGCGACGAAGGCGACCGAGCGCTTTCGCCCAGAGATCGTCCTCGGCGGCACGAAGGTCGGCGCGAGGGTTGGGTGCATCGGGCATCGCTACTCCCCCTGCCCCTCCAGCCAAGCCTCCAGCCACTTGATCGAATAATCGCCGTTCTGGATGTCCGCCTCGTCCAGCAGCGCCTGGTGAAGCGGCAGCGTCGTCTTTACGCCGTCGATCACATATTCCTGCAGCGCGCGCCGAAGCCGCATCAGGCACGCCGCGCGGTCAGGGCCGTGGACGATCAGCTTGGCGATCAGGCTGTCGTAATAGGGCGGCACGCGGTAGCCCGCATAGATCGCGCTATCCACGCGCACGCCTGGTCCGCCTGCGGGATGCACGGTGCGGATCGTACCCGGGGAGGGGGCGAACGTGCGCGGGTCTTCCGCATTGATGCGCACCTCGATCGCGTGGCCGCGCAGCGCGAGCTGGTCCTGTTGCAACATCATCGGCAGCCCGCCAGCCACGCGGATCTGCTCGGCCACCAGATCCACTCCCGTCACCATCTCGGTCACGGGATGCTCCACCTGGATGCGCGTGTTCATCTCGATGAAGTAGAATTCACCGTCCTCGTAGAGGAACTCGATCGTCCCCGCGCCCGCATAGCCCATCCTGGCCATCGCATCCGCGCAACGCGCGCCCATGCGCTCGCGCGTCTCGGCGTCGATCGCGGGGGAGGGAGATTCCTCGAACACCTTCTGGTGGCGTCGCTGCAGCGAGCAATCGCGCTCGAACAGATGCACCGCGCGGCCCTGGCCGTCGCCGAAGATCTGGAACTCGATATGGCGCGGGTTGGTCAGATATTTTTCGAGGTAGACGGTGTCATCACCAAACGCCGCCGCCGCCTCGCTCTTCGCCTGGTTGAGCAGCGGCAGCAGTTGCGAAGGTTCGGTCACCACCTTCATGCCGCGCCCGCCCCCGCCCGAAGCCGCCTTGATCAGCACCGGATAGCCGATCCCGGCAGCGATCTCGCCCACGTCCGCCGCGATCACCGCGCCGTCGCTCCCCGGCACCAGCGGCAGGCCCAAAGCCGCCGCCGCGCGCTTGGCCGCCACCTTGTCCCCCATCGTGCGGATATGATCGGGCTCGGGGCCGATCCACACCAGTTTATGCTCGCGCACGATTTCGGCGAACCGCGCATTCTCGGCGAGAAACCCATATCCCGGATGCACCGCATCGGCGCCGCTGATCTCAGCCGCGCTGATCAGCGCGGGGATGTTGAGGTAGGACAGCGTCGCCGAAGGAGGCCCGATGCACACACTCTCGTCCGCGAGGCGCACGTGCATCGCATCGGTATCGGCGGTCGAGTGCACCGCCACCGTCTTCAGCCCCAGATCGTGCGCCGCGCGGTGGATACGCAGCGCAATCTCGCCACGGTTGGCGATCAGAATTTTGGAAATCACGCGATGATCACCAGCGGCTGATCATATTCGACCGGCGTCGCGTTGCCGATCAGCACGCGCGTCACGAGGCCCGCGCGCGGTGCGAGGATCGGGTTCATCACCTTCATCGCCTCGATGATCAGCAGCGTATCGCCCTCCGCCACTCTCTGCCCTTCGCTCACGAACGGTGGCGCGTTCGGCTCGGGCGTCAGGTAGGCGGTGCCCACGATCGGCGATCGCACTGCACCCGCCATGTCGTCGGCGGGGGCAGCGGCGATCGGCGCGGCCATGGCCGCTGGCGGGCTGGCACCCGGCGGCGGGGCATAGAATGGAGCAGCGGCGACCGGTGGCGCGGTTCGCGCCACACGGATGCGGCGGCCCGCGTCCTCCACTTCGATCTCGGTCAGATTGGTCTCGTCGAGCAGCAGCGCCAGCTCGCGCACGAGCCCCACGTCCACCTGCATCGGCTGGGTTTCGCTCATCTGGACCCCTGAATGGCGGCGCTGAACCGGCGCCGGATTGTTTGTGCCCCGTTACCCGAGTCTACGCATGGGCGGACGCTTCCGCTGCCCCTATATTGCGCGACTGTCGCGGTTACCAGCCGCTTGCCGTCACGAGGCTCCATGCAGATCGAACTCAACGGCGAACCGCGCCACCTTGCCACCGCCACCACGATCTCGGCCCTGCTCGCCGAGCTCGCGCTCGATCAGGCGAAGGTCGCGGTCGAGCGCAATCTTGCGATCGTGCCGCGCTCCACCTTCGCCGATGTGTTGCTCGCCGAGGGGGACCGGATCGAAATCGTCCACTTCGTCGGCGGCGGCGATCCGGGTGCGCCCACCGACGATGGCTGGGAGGTCGCGGCCCGCCGCTTCCAGTCGCGCCTGATCGTCGGCACCGGCAAGTACCGCGATCTCGCCCAGACCGCCGCCGCCGTGCAGGCCAGCGGTGCGCAGATCGTCACCGTCGCGGTCCGCCGCGTGAACCTGAGCGGCCCCGGCGACAAGCTCACCGATCACCTCGATCCCGCGCAGTACACTTTTCTCCCCAACACCGCGGGCTGCTTCACCGCCAACGAGGCTTTGCGGACGCTGCGGCTCGCGCGCGAGGCTGGCGGCTACGAACTCGTCAAGCTCGAAGTCCTGGCCGAAGCCAAGACGCTTTACCCCGATATGCCCGCCACGATGGAGGCGTGCGAAATCCTCACCAAAGAGGGCTTCCAGGTAATGGTCTACTGCTCGGACGATCCGATCCAGGCCAAGCGGCTCGAAAGCGCGGGCGCAGTCGCGGTGATGCCGCTGGGTGCACCCATCGGCTCGGGGCTGGGCATCCAGAACCCGGTGATGCTCCGCCTCATCATCGAGAATGCCCGCGTCCCCGTGCTCGTCGACGCAGGCGTCGGCACCGCGTCCGACGCCGCCATCGCCATGGAACTCGGCTGCGACGGCGTGCTGATGAACACCGCGATCGCCGAAGCGAAAGACCCCATCCGCATGGCACGCGCCATGCGCCTCGCGGTCGAAGCAGGCCGCGACGCCTATCTCGCAGGCCGCATGGGCAAGCGTCGATACGCCGATCCGTCTAGCCCGCTCGGGGGTTTGATCTAACCCGTCCGACTTCGGCTGGGCCCAAAAAGAGGCGAGTGCATTCGTATACCGTGCTCCACCGGGGGTGACCGCGTGCCGCAGCTGCTGGTAGCGTGCTCGATCCGCGACTGACCGCAGGGTCGATCCAACCAAGGCTTTCCCGCCGATGCGCTTCCTCCGCCACGCCACGATCGCCGCGCTACTCGCGCTTCCCGGCACGGCCAGCGCCGCCACCGCACCCACGATGCCCGCCAACCCCACCGCCGGACACGACGATTGGTGGAAGCAGGCGGTGGTCTACGAAATCTACCCGCGTAGTTTTGCGGACAGCAACAACGACGGGATCGGGGACGTGCCCGGCATCACCGCCCACCTCGATTATCTCGCCGCGCTCGGCGTCGATGCGATCTGGATGACCCCGATGTTTCCCTCGCCGCAGGCGGACTTCGGCTATGATGTTGCGGACTATGACGGCGTCGATCCGGTCTATGGAACGATCGCCGACGTCGATCGCCTGATCGCAACGGGCAAGCCGCGCGGCGTCAAACTGATCCTCGATTTCGTGATCAACCACACATCGGACCAGCACCCCTGGTTCCTCGCGTCCAGATCGAGTCGTGCCGATCCCAAGCGCGGTTGGTATATCTGGCGCGATGCCAAGGCGGGCGGCGGCGCACCCAACAACTGGACGTCCTATTTCGGCGGCCCCGCGTGGAAGTGGGACGCCAAAACCCGCCAATATTATTACCATATCTTCTACGCCGAGCAGCCGGACGTGAACTGGCGCAACCCGGCGGTGCAGCATGCGATGTACGATGCCGCCGAATGGTGGCTCAAGCGCGGGGTGTACGGTTACCGGCTGGACGCGGTCGATACGATGGTCGAGCGGCTCGATCTCAAGGACAATCCTCCCGCCGATGGCGTCGATCCCTATGGCCAGCCCAACCAGAAGGACGTGAACAAATCGAACCAGCCCGAGGAGCATGTGCTGCTCCAGGGGCTGCGCAAAATGACCGATCGCTATCCCGGCCGCGTCCTGATCGGCGAGACCTATCCGCCCGATGTCGCCGATCTGGTGCGCCACTATGGCCCCACCAACAACGAAATCCAGTTGCCGATGTATCTGAGCCTGATCGGCAAGGAGCCGCTGCGCGCTTCCGATCTGCGCACCCGGATCGAAGCGGTCGAAACCAATCCCGTCGGTGGCTGGCCCTGTTTCGCGCTGGGCAACCACGATAACCCGCGCGTGCCCAGCCGCCTGCCGCTCCCCGAGGGCGCGGCCGCGAGCGGGGCGACTCCCGACGATATGGCCAAGCTCACAGCCGCGCTGTTGCTCACCGTGCGCGGCACGCCGGTGCTCTATTATGGTGAGGAGCTCGGCATGGTGAACACCGATCCCACCAGGCGCGAGGACGTGCAGGACCGCATCGGCCGGACCGGCTGGCCGCGCGAAAAGGGCCGCGACGGCGAACGCACGCCGATGCAGTGGAACGCCAGCGTCAACGCGGGCTTCAACACGGGCGCAAAGCCGTGGCTGCCGGTTGCCGCCGACGCCGCCACGCGCAACGTGGCCTCGCAGATGGCGGACCCCACCTCGGTGCTGAGCTTTTACCGCACATTGATCGCCGCGCGCCGCACGAACCCCGCGCTGGCGGGTGACTACACCACCGTCGCCGCTGCCAACCCCCAGGTGCTCGCCTACCAGCGCAATGCCGGGGGCCGTACCATCCTCGTCCTGCTCAACTTCGATGGCCACGCCGCCGACGTCCCGCTCGTCACCGCCGCCGCGACGCGACTGGGCCGCACGATCATCGCCAGCCGCGCCACCGCCACGGGCAGCACGGTGCATCTGGAGCCGCTCGGCGTGTTCGTCGCCGAGGTGGAGCGCTAGGCCTCACCCCAGATCGGCGAACAGGTCCACACGGGTGCCATCGGGATCGCGCAGGCAGGCGTAGCGCTGACCCCAGGGCGAATCCACCGGTGCCATCATGCCGGGGTGCCCTGCCGCCTCCACCCGCGCATGGGTCGCGTCTACTTCGGCCGCGCTGTCGCACCTGAACGCGAGGCTGATGCGCGCGCCCACGGGCTCCACCCAGCCCATCGGGGAGCCCGCCATCATCGCCTCGGTCATGAAGCCGAGCGCCATGCCGTGCGTGGGCTCGTAATTGAACGGTCCGTCGTGGTCGGCCGCCACGGGGGGGATGTCCAGCCCGAGCAGGCGATAGAAGGCGAGCGCGCGGTCCAGATCCTTG
This sequence comes from Sphingomonadales bacterium, assembly GCA_038238915.1. Lineage (GTDB taxonomy): Bacteria > Pseudomonadota > Alphaproteobacteria > Sphingomonadales > Sphingomonadaceae > JAVVHE01. The sequence goes on along the minus strand of JBBSFH010000001.1, from coordinate 129,639 downwards.
ACGACGATATCGGCGGTGTGCGGGATAATGGCCATGCGATGATCCTCCTTGGCAGTTCGCACTGTGACGCGACGCCGCGCATCTTCAACACTGCTGCGCGGCGCCCCGCAAGGCTGCAGTCCACCTCTCGACGCCGCGCCGCCGCCCGCCTAACCGCACCCCATGACCGATCTTCTCCCGCTGCGCCGCGCGCTCCTCTCCGTCTCGGACAAGACAGGCCTCGTGCCGCTCGCCCGCACGCTCGCCGCGCATAATGTCGAGCTGATCTCCACCGGTGGCACCGCGCGCGTGCTGCGCGAGGCGGGGCTTTACGTCCACGATGTCGCGCACATCACCAGCTTTCCCGAGATGCTCGACGGGCGCGTCAAGACGCTCCACCCCGCCGTCCACGGTGGCCTCCTCGCGCGCCGCGATAGCGAGGAGCATATGGAGGCGATTGCCGCGCGCGGGATCGCCCCGATCGATCTGCTCGTCGTCAACCTTTACCCCTTCGCACAAACGCTTGCGTCGGACGCCGAGCGCGAGACACTGATCGAGCAGATCGATATCGGTGGCCCCGCAATGATCCGCTCGGGCGCGAAGAACCACGCCGGGGTCGCGGTGCTGGCCGATCCGGCGGACTACGCCGCGTTGACCGCCGAACTCGAAGCGCACCGCGGCCACACCGGCCTGAACCTGCGCCGCCGCCTCGCCGCGCGCGCGTTCGCCGCCACCGCCGCCTATGATGCCACCATCGCCGGGTGGTTCGCGCACGAAGATCAGGGCGAAATGCTCCCCGATACACTCACGCTGGCGCTCCGCCGCTCGCCCCCCGAACTGCGCTACGGCGAAAATCCCCACCAGCAGGCCGCGTTGTATGTCCCCGCCGGTCCGCACACCCCCGGCGTGGGACAGGCGCGTCAGGTGCAGGGCAAGGCGCTCAGCTACAACAACCTCGCCGATGCCGATGCCGCGCTCGAACTCGCGGCCGAATTCCAGGGTGGCGCGCCCACCGTCGTCATCGTCAAGCACGCCAACCCATGCGGCGTTGCTACCGCACCCGGCCTTGCACACGCCTACGCTCGCGCGCTCGCCTGCGATCGCGTCTCGGCATTCGGCGGCATCGTCGCCGCCACACACCGGCTCGATGAAGCCGCCGCGCGCGCAATCGTCGAAATCTTCACCGAAGTCGTCATCGCCCCCGATGCCGATCCTGCGGCGCTTGCGATATTCGCGGCGAAGAAGAACCTGCGGCTGTTGTTAACAGGCGCGCTCCCCGATCCGCGCCGCCCTGGCCTGATCCTGAAATCGATCGCGGGCGGCCTGCTCGTGCAAACCCGCGATGGTCCTCAGCATTGCCCGCTCGACATCGTCACCAGGCGCCACCCAAGCGAGGCAGAACTCGCCGATATGCGCTTCGCGTGGATCGTTGCCCGCCACGTCAAATCCAACGCCATCGTCTATGCAAAGGACGGCCAGACCGCCGGCATCGGTGCTGGCCAGATGAACCGCCGCGATTCCGCACGCATTGCCGCCGTCAAAGCCCGGGAGGCCGCAACCGCCGCTGGCTGGCCGCAGCCGCTCACCATCGGCAGCGCGGTCGCATCGGACGCTTTCTTCCCCTTTGCCGATGGGCTGCTCGCCGCCGCCGAGGCTGGTGCCACTGCCGTTATCCAGCCCGGCGGCTCGATCCGCGACGCCGAAGTGATCGCGGCGGCGGATGCGGCGGGCCTGACGATGGCGTTTACCGACACCCGCCACTTCCGGCACTGAGTTTCCGTCACCTGTTGTCGGTAAATTTTACAGTCTTCCTCGACTGGCGAAGGGGCAAACGTCCTAAGCTTCTGACCAGAAACGGTTTCTCCTTTTTGGCATGCAACTTGCTTTGGATTAGCACGCCGCTCTTGGCTGAAACAAATCAGGGGATCCTTCCAATGCGCACTTTCGCTCTTGCTCTCACGCTCGCGGCTGCGTTCACCGCGCCCGCGTTCGCCGCTCCGGTCACCTTCTTCGGTGAAGATCTGAACCTTGCCGGCGATCCGACCACGGCACCCACCACCAACGCGGACGCCGCGAAGGCCAGCTTCTTCACCAACCTCGTCGGTGTAGGCACCGAGACGTTCGAAAGCATCCCGAACGGCACCACCTCGCCGTTCGCGGTCAGCTTCGGTGCTGCGGGCACTGCGACTATCAATGCAGGCGGAACCGTCGCCTCGGGCAATGACGGCAACGGACGCTACCCCATCTCGGGCAGCCAGTATCTGAACGCGGGCCGCGGCAACCTCGTCATCACCTTCTCGGCTCCGATTTCGGCGTTCGGCTTCTACGGGACCGACATCGGCGACTTCGGCGGCCAGAGCACGCTCAGCTTGCTCGACACCAGCGGCGGCACCACGCTGCTGACCGTTCCGAACACGATCGGCAGTGGCGGCAGCACCACAGGCTCGAACCTGTATTTCGGTTTCTATGATACCACGACGACTTACACCGCGATCCTGTTCGGCAACAGCTCGGGCGGCGCGGACGTCTTCGCGTTCGACGATTTCTCGATCGGCTCGCGTGAGCAGGTTGTTCCCACCCCCGAGGCGACCACCATCGGCCTGCTCGGCCTGGGTCTGAGCCTCGTCGCGGTCGCGCGTCGCCGCAAGCAAGGTTAGCCAACACTCAAAGCATGACGACGCCGCGCCCGGTCACCCGGGCGCGGCGTTTCGCTTTTCTGGCCGCGCTCCTCAGAAATCGGGCTTGTACGCCAGGGGCACGCTGTCCGGCGTCCCGCCCGCCGTCACGAAGGGCACGTTCCACCCCGGCGGCGGCGCGATCGGCGCGGTCCCCGCAACCACATAGGTCGGCCCCACCACGAACGGCCACAGCCGATCGACCGTGTTCGCCGTGGTCCCGCCGTTATATTCGTCGAACCAGATCGAGTCCCACAGCGCGTTGTTGCCCGCCACGCGCCATTCGAGGCGACGGCTCTCGCACTGTTTCCGGCCGTTCACGTACAACTCGTACACGCCGTCGTTCGCCCACGTGCCGTCGCCCAACACGCTGTTGGCGCTATGCACGGTCTCGATCCACACCCACGCCATGCGCGGCAGCGGATTGATCGCATAGGTGGTCAGACCGTTGGTGTTGCCGCTCAGGAAATAATCATAATCGCCAAACGCGAGATAGTAAGCGAGCGGCGAGGTCGATGGATGCGTCGCGGGCGAGGGCTGGCCGCGCTGCGAGCGGCAGCTATATCCCGTCCAGCCCGTCACCTGCCGCCCGCCATATCCCGCCGCAAGCCTGGTCACATCGCCGAACTGCGAGGCGAAGACGCCGGGGCTCTTGCCCGATACGCCGATCCCGCTCAGCAGATTGGCGTCGTTAGGCTGGTAGTTGATATGCCATCCCACCATCCTGCCCATCCGGATCGTCTGGTAGCCGGTGCCATCGGGCTTGGCGAAGCCCTTCAACAAGCCGATGCCGTTGTTCAATCCCTGCGGGATGCCGCCGTAATAACAGCCGTTGGCGATCGTGTAGTTGGTAGGCTGTCCCGATCCGATCTGGTTCTTCGCGTCAACACTGTTCAGCATCGCCATCCAGTCCGCGTCGGTATCCACCTTGGCCAGCAGATCGGCGCGCATCGCGGTCGGCGTCGATCCCACGATGATGCGCGGACCCGGACGCGGGGGCTGCGGCGCGGGCCGGAAAAGTTGCAACACGCCTGCCGCGCCTGAAACCGACGTTATCATCAACAGCAGCTCGATCTTGGTCGCGGTGGCGAGATCCGCCGCGCTCCCCGCGCCGTCGAAGGCGAGCAGCAGCGCCTGCGTCCGCTTGCAGGCTGTCGGCGCGGTATTGGCCGGACGCCACGAAGCGCTGTCCGAATCCGCGAGCGGGGCGCAGCGTGCGGCGCGGTAATCGCCCGCGCGCGTACCTCCGGTCACGCGCAGCATCGGCTCCAGCGTCGGATCGGGCGTGTAGAAGGCGGGCACGATCGTCGCTGCGCCGCTGCCGCTGGGGATGATGAAAAACTCCACCCCGCCTGCCTGGACCATCGCGGTCACGTCGATCCTGAGCGTCTGTCCCTTGGCCACCGCCGCGCTCGTTGCGAAGGGTTGCGTACCCCATACTCCGTCGATCCCGGTCCAGTCGCCGCCGCGATTTGCCCAGCGGATGCGCGTGTAGCTGTCGGCGAAATTGATGTCGCTCTGCGCCCACCACGCGAACGCGGCGGGGCGCGCCGCATCGGTGATCTTCAGCGCATAGTCCTCGGTCCCCGTCGGCGCAGTTGGCGCGGTGACGGTCAAGCGCAAACGGCACGCATCGCGCACGCTCGCAACGCCCGCCTTCCACCAGCCCACCGCCTTGACGCTGGCGAACGCGATCGTATCGCCCACGCGCAAATTTGCACCCGTCCGCCCGATGCGCACGAAGCCCTCGCCCGCAGCGGGAACCTCCGCCACCGTCACCACCGGCGTCTCGCCTGCGAGTGTGGGGAACACCCGCCCGCCATCCTCGTAGGAATACCAAAGCGCATGGATCGGCACCCATTGATCGTCGGCGTGACCCCATGCCTCGCCACCGCCGTTCAGTCGCGGCGCGCGGTTCATCTCGATGACGTTGGTCACGCGCACCTTGCCGTCCTGCTGCGTCCGGACAAGGTCACTCGAACCGCGCGTTGTCGAACCATTGGGGTTCTGCCCGGCTGCGGTTCCTCCCGCCTTGGGCTGGAAGCGAAAATAGCTGCGCGATGGCACGAGGTCTGAAAGCGGTTGTGGCAACGAACCCGTCCCGTAATAGTCCGTGCTCGTTCCGGTCAGGATCTTGCCGCGGCTGGGCGGGGTCAGCACGAGCGTCGTCTCGTCCGGGCGCGTCGTATCGAGATCGATCGGCACGTTCGCCATCTCGCCCGCGATATAGCTCGTCAACGTCTCGACGGGCGCGACATAGTCCGCATAGCCGATCGCAAAGTCCTGCGTCGTCGTCGCTCCGGCGGTGTTCGGGTAGCTCAGCGTCACGCTCCCCGCCGAGGTTACCGGCGCAAGGATGCCGGTGCTGTCGATGCGCAGCCCCCCGGCTTCGGCGCCGGTCAACGTTGTGCTGGGGTCCACCGGGATTATGCTGTCGGTCTGGCCGAGATTGCTCTGCTCGATCGTGAAGCGGTAGATCGCGCCCGTGGGAGTCGCCGCCGCCGAAGCAAGATACCCGCCGCCAAGCCGCACGCGCCCATTGGCGAATTCGGGAAGCCAGGTCAGCGTCGTCGGTGCGCCGCTGGCCACGCCATTGAAATACCATTGCATCGTCTGCGTCGAAGCGGTCCACACCAGCCGCGCGTCCACCTGCACGCCGCGCGGATAGGCAGCCGACTGCACCCGCGCCGACGTCTGCCGGGGATCCTCGATATAGGCAACCAAGCTGCCGCCCGACGATTCGCTGACCGTCACGCCGTAGTTGCTCCCCTGGCGACGGCCGATCGACACCCAGGTCTTGCCGCTGTTCTTGGCACTCGACGACGCGCGCAGCATGAAGCCGAATGCCCAGCCGCCCCCCAGCGAAATCGTGGGCGAGATCAGATCGAGACTTTGCGCGAACGCGCCGCCCGTGAACGAAAGGCCCGTCGCGCCCTGCGTCACCGGCACGCCATTGTCGTCGACGGGCGTGATCGTGCCCGTGCCCGTCACCCCGCCGAGTGCTGGAAAACCCAGATTGCCACTACCGGTGTCGGGCAGCGCATTCAGGTCGAATACGCGCGCCGATGGCCCCGGCGGCACGCCGGGCAGGAATTTGACGAGCGATCCCAGCGACAGATTGTTGATCACGTCCACCGCGTCGCCCGCGAGGTCCGAGAGGTCCGCGCCAAGCGGGCTCACCGCGTTCAGCGGAAGTGCGATCGATGCGGATGCCCCGAATGAAACCGGGCGGCCCTTGCCCCCGGCTACGGTCAAAGTCGGACCGGACGTGTCGGCTGAGGCGTGCGCAAGCAGGTCGTGCATAAATGCTCCCGGTTAGCGATGTGCTAGGAAATAACCTATCCGGAACTATTAAGCGCATATATGTGCGTTCGTCAAATCCTATTTGGTTAAAGACAGAAACTTCGGCGGATGGCCAGCCGCTCGCCCCGCACTCGCCGGAACCCGAACTCCCCAGCGCCTGCTTGCGGCGACGCACCACGGCTGGTAGCCGGGCCAGACAATCGCTCCAGGACAGACTGCACCCATGGCCGAAGATCTTCTCGCCGAACCCGGCGAAACGCCCGTCACCAACGGCACCAACGGAGCCAACGGCCTCGATCAGATGCCGCAGGTCCGCATCGTCGCACAGTATGCGAAGGATCTCTCGTTCGAGAATCCCAACGCGCCGCGCAGCTTTTCCTCGCAGCAGGAAGGTCACGCCCCGCGCATCGACGTGTCGGTCAATGTCAACGCACGCAAGGCGACCGACGAGCTGTACGAGGTTGAACTCAAGATCAACGTCGACGCGAAGAACGACGAGCTGGCGCTGTTCGCGGTCGAGCTGGTTTATGCCGGGCTCTTCGCGCTGCAGAACGTGCCCGAGGAAGCGCTCGAACCCTTCCTGATCGTCGAGGCTCCCCGCCTGATCTTCCCCTTCGCCCGGCGCATCGTCGCGGACGCCACGCGCGATGGCGGCTATGCCCCCCTCATGCTCGATCCGATCGATTTTGCCTCGATGTATCTCGCGCGCATGAACCAGGCGCAGGCCGGCGGATCGGACATTACCGAGGGCGGGCGGGCCTGACCCGCTCCGCCGACGGTGTGATCGCGGCCGAACGCCGCTGGATCGAAGTCTACAAGGCAAACGACGCCGAAGGGCTGGGCGCGCTGCTCGCCTCCGATTTCGCCTACACCAGCCCGCTCGGCGAACTGGTGGACCGCGCGACCTATCTCGCCAATCTCGGCGGACGCACCGTGCTGATGCGCGCGGTCGAGCCGAGCGGCGAGGCGGTGCGGCTCCACGGCGATACCGCGATCCTGACCGCGATGTGGACGCTCGACGAAAGCAACCGCGGCACCCGCTTCAAAGGCCCCGTGCGGATCATCCGCGTCTGGCTATGGCTAGACGATCGATGGCAGGCGGCGGCATTCCAGGTGACGAACGTGAAGGCGAAGGCCTGAAGGGAGCGCGCCGATGAACCTCGTGCGCGCCACCGCCACGATCGGCGGCCTCACACTGGTCAGCCGCATCCTGGGCTTCGTGCGCGATCTCTTGATGGCGCGCTTCATGGGCGCGGGCTTCGCTTCAGATGCGTTCCTGGTCGCCTTCCGCCTCCCCAACCTCTTCCGCGCGCTCTTCGCTGAAGGGGCCTTCTCCGCCGTCTTCGTCCCAATGTTCAGCCGCAAGATCGGCGAGGCCGGAGGCAATACCGCCCCGGCGCGCGCGTTTGCCGAGGAAGTGCTCGCGGTCTTCGCGCCGCTGCTGCTCATCGTCACCGCGCTGATGATGCTCGGCGCGGGGCCGATCGTCTGGGCGATGAACGGCTTTGCGGCCTACGGCACGCCCAAACTCGCGTTTGCCACCGAACTGTCGCGGATCACCTTCCCCTATCTGATGCTGATCAGCCTCGCGTCGCTGTTCGGTGGCGTGCTCAATTCGATCGGCCGCTTCGGCGTCAACGCAGCCACCCCGATACTGCTCAACCTCGCGCTGATCGCGGGCCTCACGATCTTTCGCGGCCACGGCGATATCGAGACCGCGCGCGGCCAGGCGGTCGCGGTCACCGTCGGCGGCCTGCTGCAATTCGCGTGGGTCGCCTGGGCGATGGGTCGCGCGGGTCACGCGCTGCGGCTGCGCCTGCCCCGGATCACCCCGCAGGTGCGCGCACTGATGCGCGTGATCGTCCCCGCCGCGCTCGGCGCGGGGGCGTCGCAGGTCAACCTCGTGATCTCCACTTTGCTGGCGTGGCATTTCCTGCCGCAGGGATCGGTCTCCTATCTCTACTATGCGGACCGACTGAACCAGCTTCCGCTGGGCCTGGTGGGCATCGGCGTCGGCACCGCGATCCTGCCCACGCTCAGCCGCGCGCTCGGCGCGGGCGACGCCGCCGCCGCCGAGCGCACGCAGAACCGCGCATTGGAACTCGTGCTCCTCCTCACTATCCCCGCCGCCGTCGCGCTTGTGGTCAGCGCGCTGCCGCTCATTCGCGGGCTGCTCCAGCATGGCGCGTTCAGCGCTGGCGATTCGCTCCAGACCGCGCACGCACTCGCCGCCTTCTCGCTCGGCCTCCCCGCCTATGTGCTGATCAAGGTGCTCACCCCGGGCTTCTACGCCCGAGCCGATACGCGAACCCCGGTCCGCATCGCGGTGCTTTCGGTGGGCATCAATTTCATCGGCAACATCACCACCGTCTGGAGCCTCGCCCACGTCGGCCTCGCGCTGTCCACGGCCGTCGCCGCGTGGGTCAACGCCGGGTTGCTCTACCGCACCCTGCACCGGCGCGGCCATCTGACGCTCGATGTGCGGCTGAAGGCGAGCGCGATCCGGCTGTTCGCCGCCGCCGCCGCGATGGCGACCGCGCTGCTCGCGCTAAACGGCGTGGTCGAGCCGTTCATGGTCGGCGGACTGCTGCAGCGGGTGGCCGCGCTTGCCCTGCTCTGCGGCGTTGGCTTCGGCGTTTACCTCGCGGTCGCGCTCGGACTCGGCGCGTTCCGGCTCGGCGATCTGCGCGCGCAATTTGCCAGGCCGCGCGCCGCGCCGCTAAGCCCCGCCCCATGAAACGCGTATTCTCTGGCATCCAGCCCACCGGCCAGCTCCATCTCGGCAATTACCTCGGCGCGATCCGCCAGTGGGTGGCGATGCAGGCGGAGTATGAGTGCATCTACTGCGTCGTCGATCTGCACGCGATCACCTTGCACCAGAACCCCGCCGAACTCGCCGCGGGGACGCGCGCGATGGCGGCTGCACTGCTCGCGTGCGGCATCGATCCCGCGCGTGCGATCCTGTTCAATCAGTCGCGGGTGCGCGAACATAGCGAACTCGCGTGGATCCTGTCGTGCACCGCGCGCTACGGCTGGCTGAACCGGATGACGCAGTTCAAGGAAAAATCTGGCAAGGACCGCGAGGGTTCTTCGGTCGGACTGTTCACCTATCCCGTCCTGCAGGCGGCCGATGTGCTTGCCTACAAGGCGACGCATGTGCCGGTTGGCGAGGATCAGAAACAGCATCTCGAACTCGCGCGCGACATCGCGACCAAGTTCAACACCGATTTCGCGGTAGACCTGTTCCCCTATCCCGAGGCGATCATTCCAAAGGACGCGGCGCGGGTGATGTCGCTGCGCGATGGCACGTCCAAGATGAGCAAGTCCGATCCAAGCGATATGAGCCGGATCAACCTGACCGACGATGCGGACGCAATCGCGGGCAAAATCCGGCGCGCGAAGACTGACGCCGAGCCGATCCCCGCGAGTGAGGCCGAACTCGATACCCGGCCCGAGGCGCGCAATCTGGTGGGTATCCACGCCGCACTCGGTGACGAGACGCCGCAGTCTGTCCTCGATCGGTTCGCGGGCCAGGGGTTCGGCCAGTTCAAGCCCGCGCTGACCGAACGACTGGTCGAACGGCTCGCGCCGATCGCCACGCGGCTGCGCGCGCTCGAAGCCGATTCGGCTGCGGTTGATGCCGCGCTCCACGATGGCGCGGCGCGCGCGGCGGCGATCGCCGCGCCAGTATTGGCCGAGGTTCGGCGCGCAGTCGGCTTCTTGAACTGATGCCGCAGGCCCGTCACAATTAAGAACCCATTCACCCCTTCGCGCGTACTGACAGACAGAACAAGAACAAGGTGCCCGGTATCATGCGTATCGCCCGTTCGCTTCCTCTGATCGTCCTTGGCCTTCTGGCCGCCTGCGCAACCCCGTTCAATGCGCGCGTCACGCGCTTCAACGTACTCGGTTCGGTGGCGCAGCAAGGCAGCTTCGTCGTCCAGCCGCGCGATCCCGCGCGCGCGGGCAGTATCGAATTCCGCACCTATGCCGAGGAGGTCGCGCAGCGCCTCGCACAGGCTGGCTATCGGCCCGCGTCGTCGCCGAGCGAAGCGTCGTTCGTCGTGACGATCGATTACGGCGTGGACCAGGGCCGCGAGAAGATCGAGACGCGCGCCGGTTTTGGTGGCTACGGCGGCTTTGGCGGATACGGTGGTTTCGGCGGCTATGGTGGTTTTGGCGGCTACCGCGGCGGGTTCGGCTATGGTCGCTTCGGCGGCTTTGGCCGCTTCGGCTATGGTGGCCTGTACGATCCGTTCTGGGGATGGGGCGGCTGGGATTCTGCAGAGGTCTACAGTTACACGCTGTACACCGGCTATCTCGACATGGAGATGCGCCGCACCAATTCGAACGAGAGCGTGTTCGAAGGCCATGCGATCGCCAGCAGCCAGACCAACAATCTGACGAAGCTCGTGCCCGGTCTGATCCAGGGGATGTTCACCGGCTTCCCCGGCCACTCGGGTGAAACCGTGCGCGTGTCGATCGACGACAAGGGCCGCGCCACTCTGTCCGTTCCGCGCGGATCGTAGAGAGCGCGCGCGCTTGGAAACCGCGCGTCGCACCTATCTGGTCGTCATCGACGATACGGATGAATGCCAGACTGCGCTGCGCTACGCGGCGCAGCGCGCAGCGCATGTCGGTGGCGCGCTCGCGCTGATCCACGTGCTTGCTCCGCCCGATTTCGTGCAGTGGGGCGGTGTGCAGGCCGCCATCCGCGAAGAAGCGCGTTCCAAGGGCGAGGAATTACTCGCGCGCGTGGCGGCACAGGCGGAGGCGGCATCGGGCGCGGCACCGATCACGCTGCTGCGCGAGGGTGATCCGGCCGCGAGCGTGCTCGAAGCGATCGAGGAGGATCGCTCGATTGCGATGCTGGTGCTCGCCACCGCACCCAAGGGCGCGCCCGGCCCGCTGATTGCCCATTTCACCGGGGAGCGTGCCGCCGGACTGCCCTGTCTCGTGGCGATCGTGCCGGGTGGTCTGCGCGAGTATGAAGTCGATGCGCTGACTTGATCGCGGCTTGATCGAGGAGGCTGCGCGCGCCACATGCACCAGATGTTCATCGAGACCGAGCGCACCCCCAATCCCGCGACGCTGAAGTTCCTTCCCGGGCAGGCGCTGCTCGAAGGCGATCCCGCGCAGTTCGATACCCCCGAAGCCGCCGAACGCTCGCCGCTCGCCGCCGCGCTGTTCGCGCTCGGCGATGTGACCGGCGTGCTCATCGGTGCGGATTTCGTCTCGGTCAGCGCGATTGGTGACTGGACCGATCTGAAGCCGGCCGTGCTCGGCGTGATCAGCGATCACCTGGCGAGCGGCGCGCCCATCCTCGTTGGCGCCGCCGACGAAGCGCTGGCCGACGATCCCGCCGACGCCGAGATCGTCGATCAGATCCGCGAACTTCTGGATACGCGCGTGCGGCCAGCGGTTGCAGGCGATGGCGGCGACATCGTCTATCGTGGCTTCCATCGCGGCGTGGTCAGCCTCAAGATGAAAGGCGCGTGTGCGGGCTGTCCGTCATCGACCGCAACCTTGAAGCACGGCATCGAAAGCCTGCTCAAATACTACGTCCCCGAAGTGACCGAGGTCCGCGCCGTCTAGGTGCGCCTTGCGATCGAGACATCGGGAGCAGCACTTTCGGTTGCGCTGGATGATGGCAAGTTCCTGCTTGCCGATCGGCGCGAGGACATTGGTCGCGGTCACGCTGAACGCCTGATCCCGCTCATCGCGGAGTTGATGGCCGAGGCTGGGATCGACCGTGTGGACGAGGTTCTCGCCTGCGTCGGACCCGGCAGCTTCACGGGCATCCGTGTCGGCGTCGCGGCGGCACGGGCGTTTGCACTGGCGTGGAATGTGCCCGCGTTCGGCTTCAGCGGCTCGGCGCTGGTGGCGCTTACCGCAGCGCTCGAGGACGACGCGCCCAACCGGGTGTTGAGCGTCCGTGACGCATTCCGGGGCGAGTTGTTCGTCCAGCCTTTCTCGCTCGATCGGTTTGAACCATTGGCTGAGATTGAAGCGGTCGCGCCCGAGGAGGCTTTGGAGCGCGCGCGGAATATCGGTGCCTGGGCGGGAGATGTTCCCGAAAGCGAGTGCGACCTTTGGTCCGAGCCTTGTGGCATCAACGCGGCGGGCGCGTTTCTGCTTCCCGAACCGTTCCGTCGGCTTCCGCTCACCCCCCTTTACATCCGCGCGCCCGACGCCAAACCAATCGCATGATCGCCTTCGCCCGCGCGACGCCCGCGCACACATCGGCAATTCTCGTGGTGATCGAGGCATCGTTCGATCCGCGCTTCGGTGAAATCTGGAACAACGCACAGGTTGCAGGCGCGCTGGCGAGTGACGACCGTGTCGGCGAAGTTGCGTTGAATAACGGTCAGGTCGTGGGATTCAGTCTCGCGCGCTACGCCGCCGAAGAGGCCGAGCTCCTGCTCGTCGCGGTTGCGCCCACCTGGCGTCGACGCGGGCTGGCAGCCACACTGATCGCGCGCGCGATCGAGCAGGTGCGCCTGCTTGGCGCCGCGACGATCTTCCTCGAAGTGCGCGACGCGAACACCGCTGCAGGCTCCCTATACGCGAGCCACGGCTTTCAAGCGGTTGGGCGACGCAAGGGTTACTATGCGGGTGCGGACAAGCGTCGCCATGACGCGATCACGATGCGACGTTGCCTGTGATTCGATAGTAAAGTGCGATTATATTTCCAAGAACAGGCTTGCAATTGGTCCAAACACGGACCATAGCGCGCCAGCAATACCTGTAAGTTTTGCTTTAAAGGGAACCATACCAAATGAACGATCGCACCGAGGCCCATGAGGGCCTTCTGACGCTGACCTCTGAAATCGTGTCGAGCCACGTCGCCAACAACACCGTTGCCGTGTCTGACGTCCCGCACCTGATCGAGCATGTGTTCAACACGCTCGCCAAGCTCGGCACCGAAGCCAAGCCCCCCGAGATGAAGCAGGAACCCGCCGTTTCGATTCGTTCCTCGATCAAGCCCGACTACATCGTGTGCCTCGAGGACGGCAAGAAATTGAAGATGCTCAAGCGCCACCTGATGACGCACTATTCGATGACGCCCGACGACTACCGGACCAAGTGGGGCCTGGCCAACGATTACCCGATGGTCGCCCCCAACTACGCGCAACAGCGCCGGACGCTGGCCAAGAAAATCGGTCTTGGCACCAAGCGTACCGCCACTCCGGCCGCAGGCAAGCGCTAGACCCGATACGCGCCGCCCCCTCGATGGGGGCGGCGCGTTTGCGATGGGCTTTCGGTCTCGCCCCTGCCAGTCTAAGACGTGCAGGGGCGCGGGTGGGCGCGCCCGGGGGAGCGCCATATGCCCTTGTTTGCCATTCACTGTCTCGACAAGCCCGAAAGCGGCGCATTGCGCGCGCAAACACGCACGTCGCACCTTGCGTATCTCGCGGGCCTCGCATCGCGGATCTTCACCGCCGGGCCGCTTCTGGACCTGGCAGGCACGCCGATGGGCAGCCTGCTGATCGTGGACTGCGTCGATCGGCGCGCCGCGTACCAATTCGCCGCCGACGACCCCTATTCGCTAGCTGGCCTGTTCCAGAGCGTTGCGATCACCGCGTGGAGGCAAGTCTATCCCGCTGACGGCCAGCCACGCGGCTAAGGGTTGATCGTGACCCCGCTGTGGCCCATCTGATACCGGAGCGGAGCACTCCGATTATATGATGCGCCTGACCAATCTGGCCGATTATGCGGTCGTCGTGATGACGGAGGCCGCGCGTTGCGACGGCTGCGCGTCCGCGACGCGCATCGCGGGCAAGACAGGCTTGCCGATGCCAACCGCCGCCAAACTGCTGAACGCCTTGGCGCGGGCGGGTCTGCTGGTGTCCTCGCGCGGGGTGGGCGGCGGGTTCAAGCTGTCGCGCTGCCCCGAGACGATCACGCTCGCGGATATCGTGGAGGCGGTGGACGGGCCGATCGCGCTCACCGCGTGCGTGGCGCGCGGCAACGATACCTGCGAGATCAATCAGGGCTGCACCGCGCGCGACCATTGGCCGGGTGTCAACAACGCGGTGCGCGGCGCACTGGCGGCGGTGACATTGGGGCAATTGGCGGGGCGGAGGATCGCGTGATGGATTATGAGGGACCGAACGCCGAGGCGACCGCGCTGGCGGACGAGGCGGCGACGTACAAGTGGGGCTTCTCGGTCGATGTGGAGACCGAGTTCGCGCCCAAGGGGTTGAGCGAGGATACGGTGCGCTTCATCTCGGCCAAGAAGGGCGAGCCCGCGTGGCTGCTCGAATGGCGGCTGAAGGCGTATCGGCGCTGGCTGACGATGACGCCGCCCGACTGGGCGAAGCTCGATATCCCGCCGATCGATTACCAGGACGCGTATTATTACGCCGCGCCAAAGGCGAAGGTGACGATCGGCTCTCTGGACGAACTCGATCCCGAAATCCGGCGCACCTACGAGAAGCTGGGCATCCCCATCCGCGAGCAGGAAGTGCTCGCGGGGGTGGAGGGCGCGCGGCGCGTGGCGGTGGATGCGGTGTTCGACAGTGTGTCGGTTGCGACCACGTTCCGCGCCGAACTGGAGCGCGCGGGGGTAATCTTCCGGTCCATTTCCGAGGCGGTGCACGACTTCCCGGAGCTCGTGCGCAAGCACATGGGATCGGTCGTGCCCGCGCACGACAATTATTTCGCGGCATTGAACAGCGCAGTATTCAGCGACGGTACCTTCGTGTTCGTGCCCGAAGGCGTGCGCTGTCCGATGGAGCTTTCGACCTATTTCCGGATCAATGCCGAAAACACCGGCCAGTTCGAGCGCACGCTGATCGTCGTCGAGGATGGGGCCTATGTCTCCTATCTCGAAGGCTGCACCGCGCCGATGCGCGATGAGAACCAGTTGCACGCGGCCGTGGTCGAGTTGATCGCGGGTGCGCACGCCGAGATCAAATATTCGACCGTGCAGAACTGGTATCCGGGCAACGCCGAGGGCGTCGGGGGCATCTACAACTTCGTCACCAAGCGGGGGCTGTGCCGGGGAGCGCATTCGAAGATTTCGTGGACCCAAGTCGAGACCGGATCGGCAGTCACCTGGAAATATCCGTCCTGCGTGCTTGCGGGCGATTATTCGCAGGGCGAGTTCTATTCGGTCGCGCTCACCAACAACCGCCAGCAGGCTGATACCGGCACCAAGATGATCCATCTGGGCAAGGGCACGCGCAGCCGCATCGTGGCGAAGGGGATTTCGGCGGGGCGCAGCAATTCGACCTATCGCGGGCTGGTGCGCATCGGGCCGTCCGCCGAGGGCGCGCGCAACTACACGCAGTGCGATTCGCTGCTGCTGGGTGACAAGTGCGGCGCGCACACCGTGCCCTATATCGAGGTCAAGAATCCCTCGGCGCAGATCGAGCATGAAGCAACCACGTCCAAGATCAGCGACGACCAGATGTTCTACGCCCAGTCGCGTGGGCTGGATCCCGAGGCCGCAGTCGCGCTGATCGTCAATGGTTTTTGCCGCGAGGTGCTCCAGCAACTGCCGATGGAGTTTGCAGTCGAGGCGCAGAAGCTGCTTGGCGTGAACCTGGAGGGGAGCGTCGGTTGATCCGGGTTCCTGCGGCGCGGATCATCGCGCTACCCACGGTTTTATTGATGCTGGTGCTGGCGGCTTGCGACAAGTCCCCACCAGCTCGACAGCCCGCGCAGGGCGAGGCCGCGCGTGCCGAGGTCGATCGGCTCACGCTTGCTTACGGTGCCTGCGTCGATACCAAGGCGCGCACCGCGCCGGTCACGGACGAGGTGGCGGGCACGCTCGCCTACCGCTTCGAACATGAATGCGCCCCCGCGCGCGCGGCGCTCGCAGCGAAGACTGCGGACTTCTACCGGACGGGTCATCCCAAGACTTCGTCCGGCCAGGCCGCCAATGTTGCCGACGCATCGATCAAAGACCTCGAAGACGATATCCGCGCGCGCGCCGTGATCACGATCGTCGAGCGGCAGAACCCCGGAAAAGCGAAATGATGCTCGAAATCGAAGACCTCCACGCGCAAGTCGATGGCAAGTCGATTTTGAATGGACTGACCCTGTCGGTCGGCGCGGGGGAGGTACACGCGATCATGGGTCCGAACGGGGCAGGCAAATCCACGCTCGCCTATGTGCTCGCCGGGCGGCCAGGGTATGATGTTACCGGCGGGTCGGTGATGCTGGACGGGGCGGACTTGCTCGCGCTCGCCCCGCATGAGCGCGCCGCCGCCGGGCTGTTCCTGGGGTTCCAGTATCCGGTCGAAATCCCCGGCGTCTCGGGGGTGGCCTTCATGCGCGAGGCGCTGAACGCGCAGCGCAAGCATCGGGGCGAGGCCGAACTTGGCGCGGGCGAATATCTCAAGATGGCGCGCGCCGAAGCCGAACGGCTCGGCCTGTCGATGGACATGATGAAGCGCCCGGTGAACGTCGGCTTTTCGGGCGGCGAGAAGAAGCGCCACGAAATGGTGCAGATGGCGCTCGCCAAACCCCGGCTCGCGGTGCTCGACGAGACCGATAGCGGGCTGGATATCGATGCGCTGCGCGTGGTCGCGGACGGGATCAACGCGATGCGTTCGCCCGCGCGCGCGTTCCTGATGATCACGCATTATCAGCGCCTGCTCGATTATGTGCGGCCGGACCGGGTGCATGTGCTCGTGGCGGGCCGCATCGAACGCTCGGGCGGCCCCGAACTCGCGCACGAGCTCGAGGCACAGGGCTACGTGCGGGCAGCGGCGTGAGCGCGCTTCCCACCCGAGCCCAAGAGGAATGGCGCTGGAGCGATCTCTCAGGCGTCGCGGGCGCGCTGGTGCAGGCGGCGGCGAACGATGGCACGCCCGATGCGGCGGCGTGGCGGGTGGGCGACGGGCCGCTCTGGGTGTTCGTCGATGGTGTCGCAATCACGCGCCACACAATCGGACGCGACGAGGAGCGCGGCGGGCAGCCGCTGTCCGATGGCGCGCGGGGGCGCGGCGTGGCGCTCGATCTGGGCGCGGAACATGCGTCCGCCGGGCTGATCGAGATCGTGCACTTTGCCACCGGCGGGCCATCGCACGTCGCGCATTGCTACACGCTCGCGGCAGACGCGCAGGCGTCGGTCGTCGAGACCTATGTGCAGCTCGGCGATGCGCCTGCCTGGGCGAACCTTGCCGTCGAGATCGATCTTGCGCAGGGCGCGCGGCTGATGCGCCATGTGCGCCGCTTCGAGCGCGCGGGCGCCGCGACCGAGACGACGAACGTGCGCGTCGGCCAGGGCGCAAGCTATGCGGGGCTGACGCTGCTCGGCGGCGAGGCGAGCGCGCGCGCTCAGACGCATGTATCGCTGAATGCGCCGGGCGCTTTCGCGAGCGTGGACGGCGTGATACTGGCGGACGCAACCGCCAAACACGACATTACGAGCGTGATCACCCACGCCGCGCCCGATACCGCGTCGCGCCAGACATGGCGCGCGGTGGCGCGTGGGCTGGGCGTGGCGTCGATCGCGGCGAAGGTGGCGATCGCGCGTGATGCGCAGCGATCGAACGCCGAGCAATCCTTGCGCGGGCTGCTGATGGACCGCACCGCGACCATCAACGCCAAGCCCGAGCTGGAGATTTTTGCGGATGATGTGAAGGCCGCGCACGGCTGCGCGGTGGGCGAGCTCGATGCGAATGCGCTGTTCTATCTGGCGCAGCGCGGCGTGCCGCCGGTGCGCGCGCGCGCGCTGATGACGCAGGCCTTCCTCGCGCAGGCGCTGGGGCAGTCGGGCGACGCGGCGGTGCGCGACGCTTTCGAGCACGACGCGTTCGCGTGGCTGGAGGCGGGCAAGTGAGCGCGGCCGCGGCACGGCTGCGCGCCGATCCCGCCAGCAGGCGCGCGGACTTCCCCGCGATCCCGTCCGGCTGGGCCTATCTGGACAGCGCCGCCACCGCACAGAAGCCCCAGGCGGTTATCGATGCGATCGCGCGCGGCTACGACCGCGATTACGCCACCGTCCATCGCGGCGTCTACGCGCGCTCGGCCGATATGACGGTTGCCTACGAAGCCGCGCGCTCGGCGGTGGCGCGGTTCATCGGCGCGCGTGCGGACGAGGTGATCTTCACGCGCGGCGCGACCGAAAGCATCAACTTGGTCGCGCAGAGCTGGGGCAACGCCAACGTCCGCGCGGGCGACCGCATCCTGCTGAGCCAGCTTGAACATCACAGCAACATCGTGCCGTGGCAGATGCTGGCCGAGCGCGTCGGCGCGCACATCGATGTTGCGCCCATTACGCTAGACGGCCGCATCGACGAGGCTGCGCTGATCGCCATGATCGGCCCGCGCACGAAGATGGTCGCGATCGCGCACGTCTCGAACGTGCTCGGCTCGGTCGCGGACATCGCGCGCATCGCGGACGCCGCGCACGCGCACGGCGCGCTGCTGCTCGCCGACGGCTGCCAGGCCGCGCCGCGCCTCGCGGTGGATGTGGGCACACTCGGCGCGGACTTCTACGTGTTCAGCGGCCACAAGCTTTACGGGCCGACCGGCATCGGCGTGCTCTGGGGTCGCGCCGAACTGCTCGCCGCGATGCCGCCGTGGCAGGGCGGCGGCGCGATGATCGAGACGGTGAGTTTCGAACGCACCACCTACGCAGCCCCGCCGGGCCGGTTCGAGGCGGGGACGCCGCATATCGTCGGCGCGCTGGGTTTGCACGCGGCGGTGGATTATGTGGAGCGCATCGGCCTCGCGCAGATCGATGCGCACGAACGCCACCTCGCCAGGCAGGCCCGCGAGGCACTCCGGCAGATCAACACCGTGCGCCTGTTCGGACCCGACGACAGCGCGGGCATCGTCTCTTTCGCGATGGAGGGCGTGCATCCGCACGACATCGCCACCATATTGGACGAGAGCGGGGTCGCGATCCGCGCGGGCCACCATTGCTGTCAGCCGTTGATGGCGGTGCTCGGCGTTCCCGCCACCGCGCGCGCCAGTTTCGCGGTCTATAACGACGAGGACGATGTGGCGAAGCTGGTCGAAGGCCTCGCACGCGTGCGAAGGATTTTCGGATGAGCCATGATTATCTCGATGGGTTCCTGAAGGAGCCCGCAGCACGCCCGCCGAGCGCGACCGAGGGCGAGGCCTATGATGCCGTGGTCGAAGCCCTGCGCGGCATTTTCGATCCCGAAATCCCGGTCAACATCTACGATCTGGGGCTGATCTACGGGGTGGCGGTCACCGACGGCCACGCGCTTGTCACCATGACGCTCACCACTCCGCACTGCCCGGTCGCAGAATCGATGCCCGGCGAGGTCGAGATGCGGGTTGCTTCGGTGCCCGGCGTGGCAACCGCGAAGGTGGAGCTGGTCTGGCAGCCGCCGTGGGATCCGAGCAAGATGACCGACGAGGCCCGCCTCGAACTGGGGATGCTGTGATGGAAATCGCCACGATCGCCCCCACGCGCCGGCCCCGGCCTGCCCCTATCCGCCTCACGGCTGCCGCGGAGGCGCGCGTCGCCACGTTGATGGCCAAAGCCCCCGAGGGTACGGCGGGCGTGCGCCTGTCCACGCCCAAGCGCGGCTGTTCGGGCCTCGCCTACAGCCTCGATTATGTCGCCACCCCCAAGCCCGGCGACGAACCGATCGCCACCCCCGAAGCCACGCTGTATGTTGATGGCGGCAGCCTCATGTACCTGATTGGCAGCGAGATGGACTGGCGCGAGGATGATTTCACCGCCGGCTTCGTCTTCACCAACCCCAACTCCAAGGGCGCATGCGGCTGTGGGGAGAGCTTTACCGTATAGGGGAGGGCATGCCCTCCGCCGCGCTCGTTGCGGGCGGCGCTGGCTCGTCTGACGCTTCGATGCGGCCCCGCCGGATGCGGCCGCGCTGCGTGATTGCCACCACGAGCAATGCCGCGAAGCCCGCGCTCACATACCAGGCATACCACGGCCCATGGCCCGCTTTGGTGAACTGGAGCGCGATCCACTCGGTCGTCCCGCCGAACAGCGCGACGCCGATGCTATGCCCGATCGCTACCCCGGTCGCGCGCTCGGGCGCGCTGAACAGTTCGGCTTTCACCAAGCCTGAAATCGACGTGACGAAGCTTACCAGACCGAGCGCGCCGAGCAGCGGCGGCAACGCCTCGCCCCAGGTGCGACCCGCCGCGATCGCGTGCATCAGCGGCACTGTGAACAATACACCCAGCACACCGCAGATGAGCAGCATGTTCAGCCGCCCGATCCGGTCCGAAAGCGCGCCATACAGCGGCTGGACGAGCACGTAGAGCATTAGCGCCACCGCGACGATCTCGCTCGCCCCCGCCTTGGTCCAGTGGCCGCCGTTGACCAGATATTTCTGCATGTACGTCGTGAAGCTGTAGAAGCCAATCGTTCCCCCCGCCGTGATGCCGATCACGGTCAGGAGCGCGCCCGGATCGGCGAGCAGCCCCGCCCTCCACGTGCGACGACGCTCCACCGCCATGTTCAGGAACACCGGGGTTTCGGCTGCCGCGCGGCGCACGTACAGGCCCACCACTGCCAGCACCGCTCCGAGCACAAACGGGATCCGCCAGCCCCACGCCGCAAGTTCGGTCTCGGTCAGCAGCCGCTGTAGGATCAGCAGCACGCCCAGTGCCAGGATCTGCCCGCCCGCAAGCGTGCAATATTGGAAGCTCGCCCAGAAGCCGCGGTTCTTCGCGGACGCGATTTCGGACATGTATGTCGCCGACGCGCCGAACTCGCCGCCGACCGACAAGCCCTGGCACAGCCGCGCAATAACAAGGATGATCGGCGCGGCCACACCGATGTCATTCGCCCCCGGACACAGCGCGATGATCAGCGAGCCCACGCACATCAGCAGGATCGAAGCGAGCAGCCCCGCCTTGCGGCCCTTTCGATCCGAAAGCCGCCCCAGCCACAACCCGCCAAGCGGCCGCGCGAACGTGCCTACCGCGAAGATCGCGGCTGCATCGAGCTGCTGCGCGATTGGATCGCCCCTGGGGAAGAACACCGGCGCGAAATAGAGCGCGAGCACCGTGTAGGCATACCAGTCATACCATTCGACCAGATTGCCCACCGATCCCGAAACGATCGAACGCAGGCGCTGGCCGGTGGTGAGCGGAACGATCATGTGGATCGATCAAAGCCGCTCTCGCCCCTTCCGGCAAGCGCGCCGGGCGGCTAGAGCGCAAACATGCAGGTATCCGTTACGATCAATCACGAGGCGCGGAGCGCCGACGTCCCCCCCTCGACGCTGCTGGTCGATTGGTTGCGCGATGGGCTGGGCCTGACGGGTACGCACATCGGCTGCGATACCAGCCAGTGCGGCGCGTGCACCGTGCTGCTGGACGGCGAGGCGGTGAAGGCGTGCACCGTGCTGGTGGCGCAGGCGGACGGTCACGCGGTCATCACGATCGAGGGGCTGGCAAAGGACGGCCAGCTCCACCCGATGCAGGCCGCCTTCAGCGCGCACCACGGGCTGCAATGCGGCTTCTGCACACCGGGCATGATCCTCGCGGGAATCGCGATGGCAAAGCGCCACGGGCCCGAGCTCGATGTGGAGACGATCCGACACGAACTTGAAGGAAATCTATGCCGTTGCACCGGATATCTTAACATCGTAAACTCCATCCACGCGGGTGCTGGGGAGAGCGCGAATGCAAGCCTTTGAATGGCACTGTCCTTCGACGATAGCGGCGGCGCGGGCGCTGATGGGCGGGGACGCGGCGCTGATCGCGGGTGGCCACACGCTGCTCCCCGCGATGAAATCCGGGCTGCGCCAGCCGTCTGCGCTGATCGATCTTTCGCGCATCCCCGGCCTCGGCACGATCGCGATCGAAGGTGATCGCCTGGTCATTGGTGCGATGGCGCGGCATCGCGCGATCGAGACGAGCGCGCTCGTGCGGCAACACCTGCCGATGCTGGCCCGGATGGCGGCGCTCGTGGGCGATCCGGCGGTGCGGGCGCGCGGCACGCTGGGCGGCGCGCTGGCCAACAACGATCCCGCAGCGGATTATCCCGCCGCCGTCCTTGCGCTCGGCACGCAGATCCGAACCGATCGGCGCACGATCGCTGCGGACGACTATTTCCGCGGCATGTTCACCACCGCGCTGGAAGAAGACGAGATCATCGTGGGCGCATCCTTCCCCTGCTTGCCCAGCGCGTATGCCAAGCATCGCCACCCCATTTCGCGCTATGCGCTGGCGGGGATTTGCGTGGCGCGCCACGCTTCGGGCGTGCGCGTCGCAGTGACGGGTGCGGGCTCGGGCGTATTCCGCTGGAGCGAGGCCGAAGCCGCGCTGGCGGGCACTTTCACCGTGGCGACAGTCGCCGATTTACGCCCCGATCCCGCCGATCTCAGCAGTGACATTCACGCCTCGGCCGAATATCGCGCGCAGCTCTGCAGCGTGATGCTTGCACAGGCAATCCACGAGATATCCCCAGCTTAATTCACAACGCGGCCGTGTGCCGCGCGCTGCACGAAAATTCGTCATTACACTGCAACACTTCGCGGTGTATGGAGCGCCCAACTGGAATTCAGACGGACCCGCTGCCAAGCGTGTCCGCCTTGAGTGCGACAGGGCGAACTCGCTGGGTGCGGCTCCGGACATGCGGAGCGCCAATGCTGGATACGTCTCTCCTCGTCCCCCCCGAATCCTGCCCCGCGCTGGTGCTTAACGCGGACTATACGCCGCTCAGCTACTACCCGCTTTCGCTGTGGGGCTGGCAGACTTCGGTGAAGGCGGTGTTCCTCGATCGGGTGGACATCGTGGCCGAATATGCCCGCGAAATCCATTCGCCGAGCTTCACGATGCGCCTGCCGAGCGTGATCGCACTCAAACAATATGTGAAGCCCGCGAGCCACCCCGCGTTCACCCGGTTCAACCTGTTCCTGCGCGACAAGTTCAGTTGCCAATATTGTGGCGTGCCGAGCGACCTCACCTTCGATCACGTGGTGCCGCGCGCCTATGGAGGACGGACCACCTGGGAAAATGTGACGACCGCGTGCGCGCCGTGCAACCTGCGCAAGGGCGGACGGACGCCCGCCGAAGCACACATGATGCCCCGGCAACGGCCTTTCCAGCCGACCACTCATCATCTGCAGGAACATGGGCGCGCGTTCCCGCCGCACTATCTGCACGAGACATGGCGGGATTATCTGTACTGGGATATCGAGCTGGAGGCTTGAGGCGGCTCAGGCGAGTTGCGGCCGCTCCGCCACGAACCGGATCATCTCGCCTTCCTCACTGTCCTCGCGTGGTCCTGTCGCGACAAAGCCGCAGCCTAGGAGCACCTTCTGCGAAGCCTCGCCCGTCGCCAGCGTGCGTGCGGTAACGCTCCGCACGCGCTCATCGGTGAAGGCTCGCCGCGTCAACAGGCGCGCAGCCACGGTCGCGAAGCCTCGCCGCTGCCGTTCGGGGATGACCGCGTATCCGATCTCGACCACGCCGTCGCCATCGGGCGGCCCCGTGTATCCGCATGTTCCCGCCAGCCGACCGTCCGCCACGATGTACCAAGCCGCAAAGCCTGGTTCGTCGGGGTGCTCAGCCATCAAGCCACGAAGCCAAGCGCGCGTTTCGGGGCCGTTGTGCTCGGGCGGCCAGCTTTCGGGCGCGCCGACCTCCAGCATGGCGGCAACGGCCGCACCGCCTTCATCCTCCGCATCCAACATCGCCGTCGTCGCGCAGATAATCGTAATATATCCGTCTGCGTGCGTCAGGCGTTCGCTCACCCCGGCCACCCGCCCCCCTCCTTCGCCAACCGCACCAGCAAAGCCGACGCCGCCCACCGTGGCCCGTTCCGCGCCGAAACCCGCTCGACCACCGCCAGCACCTTCGCCAGGCCCACCCGCGCGCCCCACCACATCGGGCCGCCCTTATGCGCGGGCCAGCCGTAGCCGTTCACCCACGCCACATCGATGTCGCCCGCGCGCGCAGCCGTGCCATCCTCCAGCACCTTCGCGCCCTCGTTGACCACGGGCATGAACAGACGCTCCTCGATCTCCGCGTCAGGAATCGCACGCCGCTCGATCCCCGCCTCGCGCGATGCCGCCTCGATGATCGCCATCGTCTCGGCGTCGGGCAGTCGCTCGCGCCCTTCGTAGCGGTAATAGCCCTTGCCCGTCTTCTGCCCGAGCCGCCCCGCATCGAACAACCTGCCAGAGATCGGCGAAACGCGCTCGCCGTGCGGTAGCGTCCCCGCCGCCGCGCGTTCGCGCCGGATCAGCACGCCCACATCGATCCCCGCCAGATCGCCCATCGCAAACGGACCCATCGGCATGCCGAACGCCTCGGCAACGCGATCGACCTGCTCGGGCGTCGCACCCTCTTCCAAAAGATATTCGGCCTCGCCGGTATAATATTGGAGCATCCGGTTGGCGATGAAACCATCGCAATTGCCCGCGAGCACGGTCACCTTGCCCAGCGCGCGGCCCAGCGCCATCACGGTTGCGATCGTCTCCGGGCTGCTGGCCTTGCCACGCACATTCTCCAGCAACTTCATCACATTGGCGGGCGAGAAGAAGTGCGTGCCCACCACCTTGTCGGGCCGCGTGGTGGCGGACGCGATCGCATCGATGTCGAGCGTGCTCGTATTGGTCGCCAGGATCGCGTGGCTCGGCGTGGCGTGATCCAAGGCGGCGAAGATGGTTTTCTTCAGCGCCATCTTCTCGAACACCGCTTCAACTACAAGGTCCACATCGGCCAGCGCCGCATAATCGGTCGCGCCCGAAATCAGGCCGATCGCCTTGTCTGCCTTCGCCTGCGGCGTCGATCCGCGCGCGACGCTCGTCGTGTAATTCTTCTCGATTGTCGCGCGTCCCTTCGCGAGCGCTTCGGGATTGATGTCGACCAGCGTCACCGGCAGCCCGGCGTTGGCGAACACCATCGCGATGCCACCGCCCATCGTCCCCGATCCGATCACCGCGACCCGGTTCACCGGCATCGGCTGCGCGACGAGGCCAGGAACCTTGCGCGCCTCGCGCTCGGCGAAGAAATAATAGACGAGCGCCTCGCGCTGATCGCTCGCCAGCAATTCGGCGAAGCGCGCGCGTTCGAACGCCAGCCCCTCATGCGGGGCCAGCGTGCACGCCGCCTCGACACAATCGACGATCTTGAGCGGGGCGAGCCTGCCACGCGCCTTCTTGCCCACCGTCGCGCGCGCGGCGGCGAACACGGCAGGATCGATCCCGCTCACCTTGTCGGTGCGTTCGAGCACCGGCACGATCTTGCGGCCATCCGCCACCAGTGCGCGCGCATGGGCAATCGCCCCCTCGCGCGCGCGGTCCACCACCGCATCGATCACGCCGAGCGCAAGCGCTTGGCTCGCGGGAATATGCTTGCCGCTGGTGATCATTTCGATCGCGGCTTCGGGCCCGATCAGGCGCGGCAACCGCTGCGTGCCGCCTGCCCCCGGCAACAGGCCGAGCGCCACCTCAGGCAGCCCCACTTTGGCCGAGGCAACCGCGACGCGCGCTGCACAGCCCAGCGCCACTTCCAGCCCGCCACCAAGCGCCACACCCGCGATCCCTGCCACCACGGGCTTGGCCGATGCCTCCAGCATCAGCACCAGATCGGGCAGCGCGGGCGCGGCCCAGGCGGCGGGCGTGCCGAATTCGGCAATGTCTGCGCCGGCGATGAACGTATCGGCGCCGCCAACGATCACAATCGCGCGCACTGCCGCGTCCGCGTTCGCGCGCGCCAAACCCTCGCCGATCGCACCGCGTAGAGCGGCCGAAAGCGCGTTCACCGGCGGGTTGTTCAGCGCCAGTACGGCGATGTCGCCATCGATCGAATAATTCACCACGCTCATGTCCGTCTCCCAAGATTGGAGCGGACCCTAGCGGGCGCAGACGGCCACGTTAAGCGGCGTTACTCGTAATCGGGACCGAGGTTCTGATTGCGCGGTGGCTGGGCGGCGGTGATCCGCAGCGCCTCGGCCGAAGCGGCGAGCGAACCCATCGCATCGGGCGCATCCTCGTCCGCGACGAGCACGCGCTGCATCGAGGCGATCATCGCTTCCTGCAGCGCGGCGGGCTGGACGGTGGCTTCGGCGATCTCGCGCAGGGCGACAACGGGGTTCTTGTCGCGGTCCCGCTCCACGGTCAGATCGGACCCGGTCGCGATCTGGCGCGCGCGCTGGGCTGCGAACAGCACCAGATCGAAGCGGTTGGGAATTTTCTGGACACAATCTTCAACGGTGACGCGCGCCATGCGGGCGATCTCCAAGCTAGCGGCGATGCGGGATGATCTTCAACATAGTCCCGATTGCGCGCGCGGACAAGCCGGATCAGCGTCGCTTTGCGGTTGGCGTGCCGTGGCGCGCGAGCTTGGCGAGCATTGACGCCAGTTCGTCGTCGGTGGCGGGAGTGAATGCAGTGGCCAGACATTGACCTATCACCGCGCGCTGTTGCCTGTCGCGCCAGACGCGAAAGGCAGAAGAGACTGGCAGTCGATCTTTGGGTGTCATCAACATGGGAGGCCGTGTGCGTCAGAGGTGCCAAATTGCTAGCGTCTGGTGCGGTACTGAACACTCAACTTGCGCCAAAGGTCCAACATCTGGTCACCCGGCATCAATTAAAACTGCTACGCAATGATGTATCTTGAGTGCCCGCCATGTTCGCCTGTTAAGCTGACTTGGCAGCACGTTACGCATCCATCGCAAATCGCCGTCGCCGCATAACGCTCGATCCCAGCCCCATGCCCTCGCGGTACTTAGCGATCGTGCGCCGCGCGACATCGTACCCTTCGCCATGCAGCATTTCAACAAGCACGTCGTCCGAATGCACTGTATCCGCAGTCTCGGCATCGATCAGTTCCCGAATGCGGCGCTTGACTGCGGTGGTTGAAACCGCGTCCTCGGCTCCGCCCCCCACCACCTGCAACGCGGGCGCGAAGAAGAATTTGAGCTCGAACAGCCCGCGCTCGCATTCGAGATATTTGTTCGAGGTCACGCGGCTGATCGTCGATTCGTGCATTCCCACCACGCCGGCAACGGTGCGCAGGTTGAGCGGGCGCAGATAGCGCACGCCGCGCTCGAAAAAGCGTTCCTGATGGCGCACGATCTCGGTAGCAACCGTGATGATCGTGCGCGCGCGCTGATCGAGCGCCTTGGCAAGCCAGTTGGCCGAAGTCAGGCAATCGGTGAGGAAGATCTTGGCCTGCCCCTTTGCACCGCGCGCGAGTTCGGTGTGGTAGCGATGATTGACCAGAACGCGCGGCAGCGTCGCCTGATTGAGCTCGATCGCCCAGCCCGACTTCGTGCGCCGCACGAGCACGTCGGGTGCAACCGGTGTCGCAGGCTCGCCGCCCAGTCGCAGCCCCGGCTTGGGATCGAAAGACCGCAGCGTGCGGATCAGCCGCGCCAGCTCGTCGCCATCGGCGCCGCAGATGCGCCGCAGCGACCCCAGATCGCCGCGCGCGAGAATGTCGAGGTTCTTGAGCAGCAGCCGCATCCGGCGATCGAGCAAATTGGCCTCGCGCGCCTGCAGCATCAGACATTCAGCCAGCGTGCGTGCGCCTACCCCGGTCGGATCGAACCCCTGCACCAGGCGCACAATTGCGTCGACCCTCGCGCGCGTGACGGCGAGCGCGTCCGCCACCTCGTCAAGATCGGCGCGCAGATAGCCGGCCTCGTCGATCTGATCGATCAAATAGCGGGCGATCGCGAGGTTCGTGCCGGTCAACTGCGCCGCCGCCTGCGTTTCCAGATGCTGGGCGAGGCCCAGCCCCGTCTGCGCGAGCGCATCGATGTCGCCCGCGCCCTCGCCGCCCACTTCGGCCGAACCCGATCCCGTCGGCCCGGTTGTCGGCTCGTCGGATGCGTGATGGAAGGTTTCGCCGACATAGTCCGCGTCGAGCGGTGCATCGCCGATCCCCTCGCCACGCTCGATCAGTTCGTCGGTCCGCATCTCGTCTGCGGGGGTGGTCGCGGTGAGCGGAGTTGCGTCATCGGTGGATGCGGTCGGTTCGGCCGTATCGCCGCCATCGAGTTCGAGCAGGGGATTGGCCTCGATCTCGGCCATCACATGCGCTTCGAGTTCGATATTGTTCAACTGCAGCAGCTTGATCGCCTGCTGCAATTGCGGCGTCATCACCAGCTGCTGGGACTGGCGCAGATCGAGGCGGGGTGCGAGGCTCATCGGAACGCCACAGTACGCACACTATCGGTCGAACGCATCACCCAGATAGACCCGCCGGACATCCTCATTGGCTACTAATGCCTCTGGAGTGCCTTCGAACAGCACCCGGCCATCGTAAATTATGCAAGCGCGGTCGACGATGCCGAGTGTTTCGCGCACGTTATGATCGGTGATCAGCACACCGATGCCACGATCGCGGAGCTGGAGAACCAAAGCGCGGATGTCCGAGATCGAAATCGGATCGATCCCCGCGAACGGCTCGTCGAGCAGCATGATCGACGGGTTGGCCGCAAGCGCGCGCGCGATTTCGCAGCGTCGCCGTTCGCCGCCCGAAAGTGCCATCGCGGGGGCCTTGCGCAGACGCACGATATGAAACTCCTCGAGCAGTTCGTCGAGGCGCTCGGCGCGACGTTTGCGATCGGGTTCGGCGATCTCGAGCACGGCAAGGATGTTCTCCTCGACCGAAAGGCCGCGGAAGATCGAGGTTTCCTGCGGCAGATAGCCGAGCCCCAGGATCGCGCGGCGGTACATCGGCAACTTGGTGATATCGTGCCCATCGAGCAGGATCCGGCCCTGATCGGGCTGCGACAGGCCCATGATCGAATAAAAGCATGTCGTCTTGCCCGCGCCATTGGGGCCAAGCAGGCCCACCACCTCGCCGCGGCGGACCGTCAGCGATACGTCCGCGAGCACGATGCGTGGTCCGTAACGCTTGCCGATCGAGGCGACCGCAAGGCCCTCGATCGGTGCCGACTCGTCCGTTTCGAGGCCGGTTCGCTCCAGAACATCAATGTCGGCCAAGCTTTACTCCGTTTCGCGCCAGATGGGATCGCCGTGCGTCGCGCACAACGCCGCGCAGTCTAGATTCCGCCGTCGAAGCTCTCGATCCCCTGCGCCGCGAGCCGAGCGCGCAGATCGGCCACCGCGCGCGCGAGTACATCAGCATCCTCGTGGCGCATGACGAAATTCGCCCCCGCGCGGCCCTCGCGCCAGAACGGATAGCTGCCAACCGCTAGACCGTCCCACGCCTTCTCGGTTTCACGCAGCAGATCGGCGACGGTGCTTTCGTGCGTCCAGGCACCCACACCGCGCGACAGCATCGGCCTGCCGCCGTCCAGCGTACCCTCGATCGCATCGAGCATCGTCTGCATGATCGCGGGCACACCGGCGAGCATGAAGATATTGCCGATCCGCACGCCGGGCGCACCGGTGCGCGCATTCTCGATCAGTTCCGCGCCTTGCGGTACGCGCGCCATGCGCAGCCGCGTTTCATTGATCCGATCGCCATAATAGTCGCGCAGCAGCGCCTCCGCGCGCGGATGACTGACGACCGGAACACCGAGCGCGGCGGCGACCGCATCGACGGTGATGTCATCGTGCGTGGGGCCGATGCCGCCGGTGGTGAAGACATAATCATGGGCCGCGCGCGAATCGTTCAGCGCGCGACCGATCGCGTCCATTTGGTCGGGAACCACGCGCACCTCGCGCAGCCTGATGCCGCCCGCGTTCAGCCATTTTGCGAGCGTCGCCAGATTGCGGTCCTGCGTGCGGCCCGAGAGGATTTCATCGCCGACGATCACAAGCGCGGCGGTCCACACACGCTCGCTCATACGAGATTGATCCACGGCAGGAACGCGATCAGCCGACAATCGATCACGCAACCTTCCGCTCGGCGTGCGGCGACGAAATCCGCAATCTGGGCCAGCACCACCGTGTGAACCGTGATCCGCTCACGCCCGGTGCCGCCGCCCGGCGCGCGCCGTTCGAGGCCCGTGGCGAGGAACAGGTGGAACGTCTCCGCGCTTGTGCCGGGCGAACTGGCGAACTCGCCGAGTTCCTTCCAGTTGCGCGCGACAAAGCCCGTCTCTTCGAATAGTTCGCGCTCGGCGGCCACGCGGGCGCTTTCGCCCGGCCCGTCCGCATCGCCGACCAGACCGGCGGGCAGCTCGATTGCGTTGGCACCGAGCGCAGGGCGATGCTGTTCGACGAACACCGCCTCCCCATCGTCGGTGATCGCAAGGATCACCGCGGCGGACATGCCGCCCACGCGGCGCACATATTCCCAGCCATCATCGTCGACCGCCTCGAGATAGCGGCCGGTCCAGGTGACGGTCATCGGTTCAGGGGCGAGCAGTAGGCCATCGTGCTGTTTAACCACTTGGACGCGACTGGCGAGAGGGAAAGCGGAACCCCCGCACCCGCGCCGGTGTTCTTCCTTTACGCATCGGGCGACCCATCGCCCGTCGCGCCCCCAGTTCCCGAACAAGGAGCCACCCCATGGCAGACCGTTACCGCGACGAGCGCGATACGAACTATTTCCGCGAAAGCTATACCCCGCAGGACACCGGCCGCTACCGCGATACCGCGCCTGCAGCGGGCCGCGACCAGGGCTATCAGGACGCCGACATGCGGCGCGGCTACAACGGCGCAGAGACGCGCGATTACGCCGCCCGTGATGGCGGTCGTACCGTTCAGGGTTCGGGCTATGAGGGTCGGAACTGGGCCGAGCGTACTGGCGACGAAGTCCGTAGCTGGGCTGGCGACAATGACGCCGAGCGCCGCCTCGAGATGGATAGCCAGAAGATCGGCCGCTATCCCGGCGAAAATCCTGGTGAAAGCCGATATGGTACGCCATCGGGCAATGATCGGCATGGTTCCGATCAGTCAACCAGCTATGGCCAGACCGCCTACGGTCGCGGTGACTATGGTTCGTCGCGCTACAGCCAAGGCCAGGGATATGGCGCGCGCACTGCTCCAAGCGGCCAGACACACGCTTCATCGAGCGACTACAGCAACAATGACTACAACCAGGGACGTGGACCGGGTGGTTACGGCGCGCCCCGCTACGATCAGGGCTACGCCGGACGTCCATCGAGCTACTCTTCTTCGAGTTATTCCGCTTTTAACGATCGCGGCGCGTCCAACCGCGCGCCTGTCAGCGATTACCAAGGCGATGATCGCGGATTTCTCAACAAGGCTGCAGACGAGCTGAAGAGCTGGTTCGGCGACGATGAAGCCGAGCGGCGCCGCCAGATGGACGCCACGCGCGAGGATGCGACGCAGGCGTTCGGCGGTGGTGAAAGCTCAACATACGAAGCACGCGGCACCGGCAGTTCTTCGATGCCGTATGATCCGCACTATGCCGAGTATCGGCGCGCGCGTATGGAAGAATATGACCGTGACTATCACGAATATCGCAAGACCAAGGCGAAAGACTTCCACGACGATTTCCACAACTTCCGCACCAGCAGGGTAAGCGCGACTCCTGCGTCTGCAACCGCTGTAAGCGCCGCTTCGATGGCGACGATGGCATCGACCAATAGTGCCAATGGCGTCACCAATGGCTTGTCGTCGTCCATCGCTGGCCAGGTGCACGAGCATCAGGTTGTCGTCGGCTCGGACGGGCAGGGGGTGGGCAAGATCGATCATGTCACCACGAGCGACATCAAGCTGACCAAGCATGATTCGACCGATGGCAAGCATCATCTGATCCCGCTCAGCTGGGTCGCGTCGGTCGAAGGCGACAAGGTCAAACTCTCCAAGACGTCCGATCAGGCCATGCGCGAATGGCGCGTTGCCGACGCCGTTCAGAATGGCATGCAGACCAAGTAAGCGCGACACAATGACGTAAGCGGGGGCGTGCTCTTCGGGGCGCGCCCCTCTTGCGTCCGCGTGTTCCGCCTTCCAACTGCTCAACGTGGTGGGAGTTGGCTTTGGACATTTACGATAGCGCAGGTAACGGCGATCTGGTCGAGGAACCGGCCCGCGATACCGCGATCCCCGCCGAAGTGCTTGCTGCGGTGCGCACGCTGATCGCATGGGCGGGCGACGATATCGGCCGCGAGGGATTGAAGGACACGCCGGGCCGCGTCGCGCGCGCCTACCGCGAATATTTCAAGGGCTACGAAGACGATCCCGCGCTTCACCTCGACCGCGTGTTTGCGGAGGTGGGAGGTTATGACGAGATCGTGCTGCTGCGCGACATCCCGTTCCAGAGCCACTGCGAGCACCACATGGCCCCGATCATCGGCAAGGCGCACATCGCCTACCTGCCGCAGCACTGCGTAGTTGGCATCAGCAAGCTCGCGCGCGTGCTGCACGGCTATGCACGCCGCCTTCAGGTGCAGGAGCGGCTGACCGCCGAGGTTGCGAACTGCATCTGGGAGAAACTGCAGCCGTTGGGCGTCGCGGTGGTGATCGAGGCCAGCCATGGCTGCATGACCGCGCGCGGGGTGATGACGCCGGGCGTGACGATGACCACCAGCCGCATGATGGGCGTGTTCCGCGACGATGCGCGCAGCAGGCGCGAAGTGCTCGCGCTGATGGGACTTTGATGCGCGACTAGACGATCGCGCGCAGCGTCGCGGCCACGCCCTGCACCACCGAAGCCAGCCTCACCGCCGCCTGAATCACCTCGGGCTTCACGTCATGCTGCGCGAGCACTTTTTCGTGCGCGTCGATGCACGTGCCGCAGCCGTTGATCGCGCTGACTGCAAGGCTGAACAGTTCGAAATCGACCTTCTCGATGCCCGGCGCGCCGATCACGTTCATCCGCAGCCGCACGGGCATCTTCGAATATTCCTTGTTCGCCGCGAGGTGGGTAAAACGGTAATAGACATTGTTCATCGCCATGATCGCGGCCGCCGCCTTGGCCGCGTTGAGCGCTTCGGGCGTGAGCCTGGGAGCGGCTTCGGCCTCGGCCGCCTCGATCAGTGGCCGGTAGCCGGTCGCGTGTGCGCAGGCGACCAGGAGGCCGTATTTGCGCTGATCGGTGAGGATCGGCTCGCCGAGCAGCGAGCCGATGTTAAGTCTGAGATCCTTGGCGTAATCGGGCAGGGTCTGCGCGAGATCGGCGATCATGGCAGTTCTCCGGCTCGCCCCCAAGGCGGGGGCTGGGACATGGGACCGCAGCTTCATCACACTATCTTGAACAATTCAAGAAACGGAGTTAGCAGCAACGAATGGAGTCTCAACACGCTATCCGCCAGGCGGGTCTCCGCGTTACCCGGCAACGGGTGGCGGTCCTCGAAGCTGTGGCGCTCAGGCCGCACGCCAGCCCCGCAGCGGTGCTTGCGGACGTTATGACCGTTCTGCCCGAGGTGTCGCACCAGGCGGTTTACGATTGCCTCGCGCACATGGCGGACGCCGGCCTGCTGCGCCGGTTCGTGATCGACGGCGGGCCGATGCTGTATGAAACCCAAACGCACGACAACCATCACCATTTCGTCTGCCGGGCGTGCAACCTCGTCGTCGATATCGATTGTGCGATCGGCGCGGCCCCGTGCCTCGATGCGCCGGGCACGGAAGGCTTCGTGATCGACGAGGCCGAGGTGACGTACCGCGGTTACTGCCCGGCGTGCGCGCCGAAGTCTTTCATCCCCGCTTGATTCCAATCCCCAAGGAGGTCCTCAATGGCCGAAGTGAAGCACGACGACGCGGTCGTCGCCGAAATGAACAAGGATGGCGCGCAGGCGGCGGGCCTCAAATGCCCCATTTCGCCCGATCGCGTGCAGCACCCGACGCAGGGCGGCACGAACCAGGAGTGGTGGCCCAACCGGCTGAACCTCAAGATCCTCGCCAAGAACCCCGCGGTCGCAAACCCGCTCGACCCCGATTTCGACTATGTGAAGGCGTTCGAGGCGCTCGATCTCAATGCGCTCAAGTCCGATATCGCGGTTCTGCTAACGACTTCGCAGCCTTGGTGGCCCGCCGATTTCGGGCATTACGGCCCCTTCATGATCCGCATGGCCTGGCACAGCGCGGGCACCTACCGCGTTGCGGACGGGCGCGGTGGGGCGGGTGCAGGACAGCAGCGTTTTGCGCCGCTGAACAGCTGGCCGGACAACGCCAATCTCGACAAGGCGCGTCGCCTGCTGTGGCCGATCAAGCAGAAATACGGCCAGTCGATCTCGTGGGCCGACCTGTTCGTGTTGACGGGTAACGTCGCGCTCGAATCGATGGGCTTCAAGACTTTCGGCTTTTCGGGCGGACGCGTCGACGTGTGGGAGCCCGACGAGGACGTGTATTGGGGTCCCGAGGCCGAATGGCTGGGCGACGAGCGTTATGCCGACGATCGCGATCTCGAAGCACCGCTCGCGGCGGTGCAGATGGGCCTCATCTACGTCAATCCCGAGGGACCGAACGCCCACCCCGATCCCGCCGCATCGGCGCGCGATATCCGCGAAACCTTTGCGCGGATGGCGATGAACGACGAGGAGACCGTCGCACTAATCGCGGGCGGACACACGTTCGGCAAAACGCACGGTGCCGCCGACCCGTCCAAATATATCGAAGCCGAACCCGAAGGCGCGCCGCTCCAGGAGCTGGGGCTGGGCTGGAAGAACAATTTTGGCACCGGCTCGGGAGCCGACACGATCACCAGCGGTCTTGAGGTGACGTGGACGCCCAATCCGACGAAATGGGACAACGGGTATTTCGAGATGCTGTTCGGCCACGACTGGGAACTAACCAAAAGCCCCGCAGGCGCGCACCAGTGGCAGCCGAGGGGCGGCGTCAGCAGTGCGCGCGTGCCCGACGCGCACATCGTGGGCAGGCAGCATCTGCCGACGATGCTCACGACCGATCTCGCGCTGCGGGTCGACCCCGAATATGAAGCGGTTTCGCGCCGCTTCCTCAACAATCCCGATGCGCTGGCCGACGCGTTCGCCCGCGCGTGGTTCAAGCTGACGCACCGCGATATGGGGCCCAAGGCGCGCTACGTCGGATCCGAGGTTCCGGCCGAGGTCCTCGTCTGGCAGGATCCGGTGTCCGCGCCGGTGCACGGAACGGTCGATGTCGAGGCGCTAAAGCAGCGGATCGCGGCCAGCGGCCTGAGCGTGGCGCAGCTGGTCGGCACGGCATGGGCGGCGGCTTCGAGCTTCCGGCACAGCGACAAGCGCGGCGGCGCGAACGGCGCGCGCATCCGGCTCGAGCCGCAGCGCAGCTGGGCGATCAACGATCCCACGTCGCTTGCGCCCGTGCTGGGTGTGCTGGAGACCATCGCCAAGGACGCGGGCGTGTCGGTTGCGGACACGATCGTGCTCGCGG
Organism: Sphingomonadales bacterium; assembly: GCA_038238915.1. Taxonomy (GTDB): domain Bacteria; phylum Pseudomonadota; class Alphaproteobacteria; order Sphingomonadales; family Sphingomonadaceae; genus JAVVHE01. The sequence continues at coordinate 94,556 of JBBSFH010000001.1, read as the reverse complement.
GCGGTGTCGGCGTCGAAATGGCGGCGAAGGCGGCGGGGCACGATCTGGCCGTGCCCTTCACGCCTGGCCGGGGCGACGCAACGCAGGAGCAGACCGACGTCTATTCCTTCTCGCAGATGGAGCCGCGCGCGGACGGCTTTCGCAACTACAAGGGTCCGGACAGTCGGCTGCCCGGCGAGTATCTGCTGATCGATCGGGCAAGCCTGATGGGCCTCTCGGCACCCGAGATGACGGTGCTGATCGGCGGACTGCGCGCGATGGGCGTCACGCACAAGGGCACGCGGCAGGGCGTGCTGACCGATCGGCCGGGTGCGCTGACCAACGACTTCTTCGTCAATCTGCTGTCGCTGGGGACGACCTGGCGTCCCACGGGGACAACTTCGGAGCATTTCGAAGGCATGGTCGCCGGTCAGGTGAAATGGACGGGAACACGTGCCGACCTCGTCTTCGGATCGAACTCGGAACTGCGCGCGGTGTCCGAGGTCTATGCGAGCGACGATGCGCGTGAGAAGTTCGTGCGCGATTTCGTCAAGGCATGGGTGAAGGTGATGGAGGCCGATCGCTTCGATCTGCATCGTTGAATGAGGGCGGGCGCGACCGATCGATCCGGAATGGAGTGAGTCCCACCCTCGCGTGACGGTCCAACCGTCAACGATGGTATGGAAACGCCGACTTCCGTCTCGCCCGAGCCGCCCGCCTTCCAGCCACGATGGCGCGACATCCTGGCGCTGTGCGACGATGATCCGATCGCGGGACGGGTGCGCGCCGAGCAGTTGGGCGAGATTGCGCGCTCGGTGCCGTTCGGCGGTGGCGCGTTGCTGATGCTCGCCGTGATGGTGACGGCGATTTTCCGCCACTCACCCGCTTTCCACGGACTGCTGCTTTGGCTCGCTTTTATGACCGGGACGCTCGGCTACGGCCTGCGCCAGGCGCGGATGCGCCGCGTGCACGCGCGCGAGACGCTGCCCGCGCGTGCTGCGCTCGCGGTGGCCGCCCGCGCGCTTGCGATCGGCGCGATGTGGGCCGCCATATTCCCTGCGCTCGTCAGCGCGTGCGATTCGCACCAGCGCGCCGCGCTTGCCGGACTGCATATCGCGATGATCAGCGCGGGCGCGTTCGTCTTCGCGGGCGTGCCGATCGCTGCCTTCGCGTTTGTGGGCGCGCTGATCGCGTCGCTGCTGCTCGTGATGACGATGACCGGTGCGCCGGTAAGCAGTTTCGCGCTGGTAGGGATCATCGGCGCGATGATCGCGCGCGGCGTGATCGCGCACGCGCGCACGATCGTGAGCCACGTTCACGCGCACGAGCGGCTGCGCAAGCGCGGCGACATGATCGGGATGCTGCTGAGCGAATATGAGCGCGCGGGTGCTGACTGGCTTTGGGAAACCGATGCGGAAGGGCGCTGCACGCATCTTTCGCCCAGGTTCGCCGAAGTCATCGGTCAGCCCGTGACCCACTTTCTTGGCCATCAGATCTTCGATCCCGAACGATCGCAGGCGTTGAACAAGGACGAGCTGGCGACCGCGATCAGGGCCAGACAGACGTTCCGGAACATTCAGGTTGGCCCCGTGGTCGACCGGGACCAGCGCTGGTGGAGCCTGAGCGGCACGCCGCGGTTCGACGCGCGGGGGCACTTCGCTGGGTTCACCGGCGTGGGCTCGGACGTGACCGAACAGCGCCGCGCGCGCGAACAGATCGAGCGCATGGCGACGCACGACGGTCTGACCGGCCTCGCCAATCGCGCCGCGATCCGAGGCCACATCCAGGCCGCGCTCGATACCGCGCGTGGCGGCGGCGGCAGTGCCGGTTGCGCGGTGATGATGATCGATCTGGATCGCTTCAAGGGCGTCAACGACACGCTCGGCCACCACATGGGCGATGAGTTGCTGCGCGAGGTCGCGCGCCGCCTGCAGGCATCGCTGCGGCACGGCGGTGCGGTGGCGCGCCTTGGCGGGGACGAATTCGCGGTGGTGCTTTCGGGGATCAATCCGCCTACCGCGCGCGCGGTTGCGGCGCGCATCGTCGACACGTTGTCCGAAGGCTATTCGATCAAGGGCAGCGCGATCCGCATCGGCGCGAGCGTGGGGATCGCGATTGGCCCCGCCGACGGCGAGACGATCGACGATATCCTGCGCGCTGCCGATCTGGCCCTTTACCGCGCCAAGGGCGATGGGCGTGGTGTCGTGCGGTTGTACGAGCCCGCGCTGCACAATGATGCCGAGGAACGCCGCGCGCTCGAAACCGCGCTGCGCGTGGCCCTGCGCGAGGATCAGTTCAGCCTCATGTTTCAGCCGATCTGCGATCTGGGTCACGGCGCAGTGGTGGGCTTCGAGGCGCTGCTGCGCTGGAAACACCCGGTCCTGGGCCAGGTCTCGCCTGCAAAGTTCATCCCGATCGCGGAAGACCTGGGGCTGATGGATACGATCGGCGAATGGGTGCTGCGGACCGCCTGCGCCTGGGCGTCGCGCTGGCCGCGCCACATCGGCATCTCGGTCAATCTGTCCCCCTCGCAGCTGATCAACCCGCGCCTGCCGGGGCTGGTCCTGAACGCGCTGGCCACGCACGGCGTTTCGCCGGATCGTCTCGAGCTCGAAGTCACCGAGAGTATCTTCCTGAACGAAGACAATAACACACGCGGCGCGCTCGATCAGCTTTCGCGGTTGGGCGTGCGGATCGGGCTGGATGATTTCGGGACTGGCTATTCAAGTCTTGGATACCTGCGCACCACCATATTCAACACGATCAAGATCGATCGCTGCTTCGTGCGCGACGCGATCGACGGGGCGAGCCAGTCCGCCGCGATCGTGCGCCACATCGTTGGCCTCGCGGCAAGCCTGGGCATGGAGACAGTGGCGGAGGGAGCCGAGACGATCGAGGAGATGAACGCGGTGCGCGATCTCGGCTGCGGGCTGGTGCAGGGCTATTTCACCGGGCGGCCGATGGCAGCGGAGGATGCGCTGGCGCTGGTCGCATCGTTGTCGATGGAGGCGCGCGCCGCCTAGCGTTTGGCTTGCGGGCAACCGGCGACCCCCCATATCAGCAAAGGCAATTGCAATCCCGAAAGACCTCTTTCCTATATGTCTGAACAACCCGTCTGGCACGGAACGACGATCTTGTCCGTGCGTAAAGGCAATACGGTCGTCGTCGCGGGCGATGGCCAGATCACGCTAGGCGCCACCGTCATCAAGCCCAACGCGCGCAAGGTGCGCCGACTCGGCAAGGACAATGCCGTCGTCGCCGGGTTCGCTGGCGCGACTGCAGATGCGCTGACTCTGTTCGATCGCCTTGAGGCCAAGCTGGAGAAGCATCCCGGCCAACTCACGCGCGCGGCGGTAGAACTGGCCAAGGATTGGCGCACCGATCGCTATCTGCGTCGGCTGGAGGCAAGCCTGATCGTCGCGGACGCGCTGGTGACCTTCGTCATCACCGGGGTGGGCGACGTTCTCGAACCGCAGAGCGGGGTGGTGGCGATCGGCTCGGGGGGCAATTACGCGCTCGCCGCCGCGCGCGCGCTGATCGATCTCGATATGGACGCCGAAGAGATCGCCCGGCGCGCGATGAAGATCGCCGCTGAAGTCTGCATCTACACCAACGATAATGTGACCATGGAAGTCGTGACGATATGACCGCCGCAATTCTCCCGCTCCCCACTGTTGCCGAAGACGCGCTGGTGGCTTTGACCCCACGCGCGGTAGTAGCGGCGCTCGATCGCCACATCGTCGGTCAGCAGGACGCCAAGCGCGCGGTTGCCGTCGCGCTCAGAAACCGCTGGCGCAGGCAGCAACTCGAGCCCGAACTGCGCGACGAGGTGAGCCCCAAGAACATCCTGATGATCGGCCCCACGGGCGTGGGCAAGACCGAGATCAGCCGCCGTCTGGCCAAGCTCGCCGACGCGCCGTTCATCAAGATCGAGGCAACCAAGTTCACCGAGGTTGGCTACGTTGGCCGCGACGTGGACAGCATCATCCGCGATCTGGTCGAGGAAGCCATCCGCCTCGTGCGTGAGACCAAACGCGCCGCCGTGCGTCCGGCCGCCGAAGAATCCGCCGAGAAGCGCCTGCTCGACGCGCTCGTCGGCAAGGACGCCTCCGAAGCCACTCGCGCCGCCTTCCGCGACCGGTTCAAATCGGGCGCGCTCGACGATCGCGAGATCGAAATCGAAGTCGAGGAAGCCTCCAACCCGATGCAGGGGCTCGATCTCCCCGGTATGCAGCCCGGCCAGATCGGCATGATCAACCTGGGCGACATGCTCGGCAAGGCGATGGGGCCGCGCACCAAGCGGCGCAAGATGGGCGTTCCCGCCGCGTGGAAAGCGCTCGTCAACGAGGAGGCGGACAAGCGCCTCGACCAGGACGAGATCGTGCGTCAGGCGGTGGAAAGCGCCGAGCAGAACGGCATCGTGTTTTTGGACGAGATCGACAAGATCGCGGTTTCCGATTTCCGGGGTGGATCGGTCAGCCGCGAGGGCGTCCAGCGCGATCTGCTGCCGCTGATCGAGGGCACCACCGTCGCCACCAAATACGGGCCGGTGAAGAGTGACCACATCCTCTTCATCGCTTCGGGCGCGTTTCATGTCGCCAAACCCGCCGACCTGCTGCCCGAACTGCAGGGGCGATTGCCCATCCGCGTCGAGCTGCAGCCGCTGACCGTCGAGGATTTCCGCCGAATCCTCTGCGACACCGAAGCGAGTCTCATCCGCCAGTACACCGCCCTGATCGGCACCGAGGGCGTGACGCTGAGCTTCACCGACGACGGCATCGACGCGATCGCACGCACCGCTGCCGAAGTGAACGAACGTCTCGAAAACATCGGCGCGCGGCGGTTATCGACGGTGATGGAGAAACTGCTCGAAGACGTGAGTTTCGACGCGAGCGAACGCGGCGGCAGTTCGATTGCGATCGACGCGGCCTATGTGGACAAGCACCTGAGCGAGATCGTGCGCGATAACGATCTGAGCCGGTTTATCCTGTAAGGATTACCGGCTTGCTACCGCCTGCGCCCCCGTTACCCGCCAGATCGCGTCGCCCACATCGTCCGCCACCAGCAGCCCGCCGCGCCGGTCGATCGTGACGCCCACTGGTCGCCCCTGTGCCTTGCCATCGGCGTTGACGAAGCCTGTCAGCACGTCGCGCGGCATTCCAGACGGCATCGCGCCTGCAAACGGTACGAAGATCACCTTGTAGCCCGACAGTGGCTTGCGGTTCCACGATCCGTGCTGGCCAATGAACGCTCCGCCACGATATCCGGCGGGAAGCGCGCTCGCCGCGTCGGCGAACGTCAGCCCGAGCGATGCGGTGTGCGAGCCGAGCGCATAATCGGGCTTGATCGCCTGTGCGACCAGCATGGGATTTTGCGGCTTCGCGCGCACGTCCACATGCTGGCCATAATAGCTGAACGGCCAGCCGTAGAAGCCGCCGGGTTTCACGCTCGTCATATAATCGGGCACCAGGTCCGATCCGATTTCGTCGCGCTCGTTCACGGCTGTCCACAGCATTCCCGAAGCGTGGTTCCAGTCCATCCCGTTGGGATTGCGCAATCCGTGCGCGAACACATGATGCGCGCCCGTGGCAGGATCGATCTCCCAGATCGCCGCGCGGCCTTCTTCGGCGGCGAGACCGTTATCACCGACGTTGCTGTTCGAGCCGACGGTCACATACAGCTTCGAACCATCGGGCGAGGCGATGATGTTCTTTGTCCAGTGGTGGTTGATGCGGCCGGCGGGCAGATCGACCAGCTTGCGGCCGGGCACGGTGATCGAAGTGTCGCCGGTGTGATAGGGGAAGGCCAGCACCGCGTCTGTATCCGCAACGTAGAGCGTATCGCCGACAAGCGTCATGCCGAACGGCGAATTGAGGCCGCTCAGGAATACCGTGCGCATGTCCGCCGTGCCGGTGCCATGGGTATCGCGCAGCAGCGTGATCCGGTTGGGCGAGGGCACTTTCGCGCCAGCGCGCGCCATGATCTTGCCCTGCGCCCAGCCGCGCAGGCCTTTGCCATCGTCAGGCTTGGGCGGCTGGTTGGTTTCCGCCACCAGAATATCGCCATTGGGCAACACGAGCAGCCAGCGCGGATGGACGAGCCCGCGCGCAAAGGCGCTAACCTTCAGGCCGGGCGCGGGGGTTGGCATTGCGTTTGCAGCCCAGCCGGTTGCGGGCGCGATCTCAATCGTGGGAAGCAAGTCGCTCTTGGGTGCTGGCAGGGTGGGGTTGGCGCCGAACCCGGCCGCCGATGGCAGATCGGCCGTATCGCCGCAGGCACCAAGCGTGGCACCGGCGAGCAGGGCAGAAACGATTGGCGCGCGCATGGTCAACAACTCCGCGTGGGGACAGTGGAATAACATGATCGCGGGCGCGCGGGTTCCTTCTGCGGCGACACGGCGCAAATGACCGCGCCCCATTTCGGCCGCTTTGCTCGTTCACGTCGCGGAAATGGCCTCCGTTCCGCTCGCCCACGCATCCGATAGCCCGCTGCCCCGCACCGAGGCGCGGCTGTGGATGGCGATCACGCTGACGGGTGTGCTGCTCGCGTGCCTCGCGGCGGCATTGTTGTTGCCGCTTCGGCTGTGGGTTTCGGAAGAATAGCCGCACCCGTCGCGCAGTCGGTTACGGTGCGCTAGAACGTCCGCATTTAACGCGGAGATCCCCATGCTAAAGTTTGCAACCAGCCAGCAGCAGCGCGTGGAGGATGGTCGCCTGATTACCGGGCGGGGTGCCTATACGGACGATGTGCAGTTGGCGGGCATGGCTTACGGCGTCACGGTTCGCTCGCCCTACGGCCACGCACGTATCGCCTCGATCGATACCGCAGACGCGGCTGCGATGCCCGGCGTGGCGCTGGTTTTGATCGCCGCCGATCTTGCGCATTTCAAAGAGATGCCCGCGATGATGATGGGTAAGCTTGGCACACCGCGCCCCGTACTCGCCAACGGGCATGTGCGCTTCGTCGGTGATCCGGTAGCGTTCGTGGTGGCGGATAGCCGCGAGTCTGCGCGTGCGGCCGCCGAGGCGGTGCTGGTGGACTATGACGATTTGCCCGCAATCGCCACGATCGACAAGGCGCTGGCCGATGGTTCGGCGCAGGTGTGGGACCATGCGCCGGGTAATACGCTCTTCGCGTGGGAGGTAGGGGACGCGCCCGCCACAGAGGCGGCGCTCGCCGCCGCACCGCATGTCACCCGACTGCGGATCGTCCAGAACCGCATCGCCCCCACCTCGATGGAGGTGCGCGCGGCGGTGGCGGAGCATGGGGCCGATGGCCGCACCACGCTCCACGTCGGCAGCCAAGGCGTGACGGGCATGCGCAAATCGCTCGCGGGGGTACTCGGGGTGGAGCCCGAAACGCTGCGGCTGATCACCAAGGATGTCGGCGGTGGCTTCGGGATGAAAGGGTTCATCTACCCCGAATATGCGCTGGTGATCGAAGCCGCGCGCCGCCTGGGCCGTCCGGTCAAATGGACCGGCGAGCGCGGCGATGCGTTCCAGACCGATACGCACGGCCGCGACATGGTGTCCGACGCCGCGCTCGCCACCGATCGAGACGGACGCATTCTGGGGTTGCAGGTCGAGACGTGGTCCAACCTTGGTGCGTACCAGTCCGAATTCGGTGCGGCGATCCAGACCTGGGCGGGGGGGCGCATCATGGGCGGCGTCTACCGTATCCCCGCGATTCACAACCGCGTCCACGGCGTCGTCACCAATACCGCGCCCGTGGACGCCTATCGCGGCGCGGGGCGTCCCGAGAGCGCGTATGTGATGGAGCGGCTGGTGGAGGCTGCGGCGCGCGAACTAGGCATCGGTGTGGACGAGATGCGGCGTCGCAATCTGCTCACCCCCGCTGAATTGCCGCACGACAACAGGATCGGCCTCACCTTCGACGTCGGCGATTTCCCGCGCCTGCTGGAGCGCGCGCTCGACGAGGCGGACTGGGCCGGCTTCCCCGCACGCCGCGCCGCCGCTGCCGCCAAGGGCCTGCGCTACGGGCGGGGCATGTGCTATTATGTCGAGATTGCGGGCGGCGGCTCGGCGCAGGAATTCGCCGACGTGCGCGTCTCGCCCGATGGCCTGATCGAGGCAGCGATCGGCACGCAATCGAACGGGCAGGGACACGAGACCGCTTACGCGCGGCTGATCGCAGACAAGCTCGGCATCGATGTCGATCAGGTGCGCATCGTACAGGGCGATACCGACCGCATGGAGGTTGGCCACGGCACGGGCGGCTCGCGCTCGTTGCAATGGGGCGGCGGGGCGGCGTGGGTCGCGGCCGAAGAGCTGGTTCTGCGCGGACGCGCGCTTGCCGCCGAACTGCTGGGCGTGGGCGACGCCCAGTACGAGGCGGGGGTGTTCCGCGCCACGGGCACCAACGCCACTCGCACTTGGGCGGAGATCGCGGTGGCGCGGCCGGGCGCGCTCGACGGCCGCGCGCGTTATGCGCCCGAGAAGCCCGCGCCCACCTTCCCCAACGGGTGCCACATCGCCGAAGTGTCGCTGGACCCGCGCACCGGCCATGTGGTGGTGGAGCGGTACACCGTGGTCGACGATTTCGGCGTGCTGCTCAATCCCGAACTTGTGGTCGGCCAAATCCACGGCGGCGTCGCGCAGGGGCTGGGGCAGGTGCTGCTGGAGAACGTGGTGTACGCCGAGGGCGCGCAGCTCGTGACGGGATCGTTCATGGATTACGGCATTCCGCGCGCGCACGACATGCCGATGGCGATCGCCTTCGACGTGCTGGGCACACCGTCACCGACCAACCCGATGGGCGTGAAGGGCTGCGGCGAGGCGGGCACCATCGGCGCGCTGCCCTCGCTGATGAACGCGATCATCGACGCGCTCGACGGGGTACAGGTGGAAATGCCCGCGACGCCGGAGAAGCTGTGGCGGGCGTGCGAGGGGTTGCGGCGGGCGACGTAGATTGAAAACGGGTCCAAGCCTCAATCCTCCGCGAACATCTCCTCCGCCGTGAGCGTCACCCTCGGCTCGGCCAGTTCAAGTGCCGCACCCGCCGGATGACGCCGCACCCGCCAGCTATCGGCATCGAGCCGCTCGTAAGTCTCGCACGTCTGCCCCATAGGATCGACCAGCACGATCACCTTGACCGACTCGATCTCGCGGTACCGCGCGAAATGCCCGCCGCGCGCATCGTCCGGCCGCGACGGCGGAAGCACCTCGAAAATCGCGCATGGGTAGGTCATGGCCGCCGCAACCAGCGGGTCGCGCCGGAGGTCGCGCGGGTCGTGCAGGATCATCGCCGCCGGGTAGCTCGCATTGGCAGCATCGATCTCGACTGCGATTGTCAGCCCGCAGGCGCGATATCCCGAGCCGCGCAGCTTCGTCCGCAGCGCCTGCAGGATGTTCATTCGTACCTCGGCTTCGAGCCGCGCCTTCAGCGAGCGTGCGCGGACCTCGCCGTTTACCAGCTCGAACTTACCGTCCTGCCGCTTCATCCACGCGATAAACGCCGCCGCCGACATCGTTCGTTCGGCGGTGATAAGCATCGTGCAGCTTACCACGCCACACCGGAACCTGCGAGGCCCACGGGTGCGCCCCCTGGCCCGTCCGCGCGGCGTCAACGCGCGCGTCCGCCAGCCACACCGCGACCGATCCCGTGCGCTCGAGCGCACGCGCGTCGAACCGCTGCCACGCGGGCGCGCACCACGCGGGCAGGCGGCGTTCGCTCACCACCAAGTCGGCGGCGCGGCACTGTGCTTCCATGTCCGGCCTCGGGATGATGCGTTTGGACCGTGTGGCGAACACGCGCCACACCCTCCCTCCCCGGTTCAGCAGCAGCACGCACGCATCGGGGCCGCACGATGCATTGCCCACCTCGTCGAGCGCCAGCGTGCGCGCGGTGCCCATCGAATCGCCCCACATTGAGCGGATGAAATCGCCCGCGTGCGGCCGCAGCATCGCCATCGCGCCGTCGGCACGCAGCACGCCCAGATGGCGGCCGTCGCCGCTGACGATCAGATCGGGCGGACGGGCGAGCGCTGCGACCAGCGCTGCGACCGCGAGCGGCCCCAGCCCCAGCAGGCGCGCGCGGCCGGACCACAGGCAGAGCCACAGCCCGCCCACCACGAACGCCGCATAGGCCGCGAGCGGCATGGTGGGCGTGCGCATCACCGCGCCGGGCCAGTGTGCGACGAAATGCGCGGTCCACACCAGCATCGCCATCGAGTGCTTGAGCACCCACGCGGCGGGCACCGCCCAGCCCAGCCCGTCCATCACCAGCGTCGCCATCAGGGCGGGCATGATCACCAGTTCGGACCACGGGATCCCCACCAGATTGGCGATCATCCCGTACATGCCCTCGCGATTGAAGTGATACAGCGCGATGGGGGCAAGCGCGAATTCGGCGACGCATCCGCTCGCGACCAGCACCACCGCGTGGCGCGCGGTGCGCACGATCCACAGATCGCCGTCGTGCGCGCGCATCAGCCATTTGCCTGGCTGGGACTGGAACGCCGCCACAAGCGAGGTGACTGCCGCAAAGCTGAGCTGGAACGAGGGGCCGAGGAGCGCTTCGGGCCGGAAAAGCAGGATGAAGAAGGCCCCCGTCGCGATACCGCGAAGAGAGATCGCTGCGCGCCCCGCCATCAGGCCAACCAGCACGAGCAGCGCGGCCGCAACCGAGCGCACGGTGGGGATCTGCGACCCTGCGAGCAGTGTATAGCCGATGCCGACGAGCGCCGCCGTCCCGGCCGAGATCAGCCTGACCGGCCAGCGCAGCGCAATCCAAGGGATAAGCGTCAGCGTGCGGCGCACGATCACCATGGCCACCGCGATCACCACCGCAATGTGCAGCCCCGAGATCGAGATGATGTGCGCGAGGCCCGCGTCGGTCATGTCCTGACGGACCTGATCAGGGACGCCGCCCGCATCCCCGGTGACAAAGGCGGCGGCTAGCCCGCCTTCCGCGCCGCCGATCTGCGTCTGGAGGAGGCGGGTCAACTGGACGCGAACCGATTCCAGCCAAGCCTGCGCGCCGGCGGGCGGCGGCGGCGGGGAAAGCAGCGTAGGGTCGCCGAGCGTGAAACCTGTCGCGCCGACGCCCTCGAACCAGAGCCGTCGGGCAAAATCGTAACCGCCCGGCACGCTTGGGCCGGGAGGGGGCCGCAGCGACACGCGCGCGCGGATGCGGGCCCCCGCCGCGATCGCGGCAGGTGGGGGCTTGCGCAGCGAAATGCGGATCAGCGGCGGAAGCGCGGGATCGTGCGGATCGAGATACAGACGCCACTGGCCCCGCCCGGCGCGGTCCTCGCGCTCGATCACGGTGGCATCGATCCACGTGGCGTGAACCTCGCGCGCAAGGCGGGGTGCGGTCACGCGTTCGGCGCGAGCCCAGGCAATGCCGAGGCCGAGCGCGGCGAGCAGGCCTGCTGCGAGAGCGACGCGGCCGATCCAGCCCGGGATCGCCACGCCTAGCAGCGCCAGCGCCAGCGCTCCTGCGCCAAAGCCGAGCCATAGCGACTGCGTGGGCAGCATGAACCACGCGACGATCCCTGCGGCGAGAGCGACGGGCATCCAGAGTGGAAGCTGGCGGCGCTCGGCTTCGAGGAAGGCCTCCACCGCAGCAGCGGCGCGCCCGAGGGTAACCCGGGGGGCATCCAGCGACCGCGTCGCACGCGCGCCCTGTTCCGCCAGATCGGCGTAACCGGTGCTTTCCTGATTCGCCGTCGCCGTGCTAGCCACCCGCGTGCCCGTCTCCCAGCCCGCTTCGTGTCCCGTGCCCGCCCCATGAGCGCAACCGGACCCTTACCAGTCGTAACCAGGTTCGCACCTTCGCCGACCGGGTTTCTGCACATCGGCGGCGCGCGGACCGCGCTGTTCAACCTGCTGTTCGCGCGCCACCACGGTGGCAAATTCCTGCTGCGCATCGAGGACACCGATCGTGCGCGCTCGACCGATGCGGCGATCGAGGCCATTCTCGATGGGCTGAATTGGCTGGGGCTGGATGCGGACGCGCCGCCGGTGATGCAGTTCGCGCGCGCCGCGCGCCATGCCGAGGTGGCGCACGAACTGCTGGCAGCGGGCCATGCCTATCGTTGCTACAGCAGCGCCGCCGAGCTGGAAGCCGCGCGCCAGGCGGCGCGCGCGGCGGGCAAGCCGCCCCGGTATGACGGCCGCTGGCGGGACCGCGTTGCGACCGCAGATGAGGCCGTGCAGCCCAGCGTGATCCGCCTGCGCGCACCGACGCAAGGCGCGGTAACGATCCACGACCGCGTGCAGGGCGCGGTCACGGTGGCGAACGCCGAACTCGACGACATGGTGCTGCTGCGATCGGACGGTACGCCCACGTATATGCTCGCCGTGGTGGTGGACGATCACGATATGGGCATCACCCATGTGATCCGCGGCGACGATCATCTGAACAACGCGTTCAGGCAGCTTGCCCTGATCCGCGCAATGAGTTGGGCCGAGCCGATCTACGCGCATGTGCCGCTGCTGCACGGCGCGGATGGGTCTAAGCTCTCCAAGCGCCACGGCGCGCTCGGCGTCGATGCCTATCGCGACGAACTTGGTATTCTTCCCGAGGCGCTCGAAAACTATCTGCTTCGGCTGGGCTGGGGCCATGGCGATGCCGAGATCATCGACCGCGCCCAAGCGATCGAGTGGTTCACACTCGAAGCCGTCGGCCGCGGCCCGGCGCGCACCGACGCGAAGAAGCTCGAAAGCCTGAACGCGCACTACATCCGCGTTGCCGATGACACCCGCCTTGCCGCGCTTGCGACCCCCCGCATCGAGGCCGCGCTCGGCCGCACGCTCGCATGGGCCGAGGCCGATCTGCTCGCGCGTCTCATGCCCGAGCTGAAGGCGCGCGCGCGCACGCTGATCGAACTCGCCGAGGGCAGCCTGTTCCTGTTCCGCGCCCGCCCGCTCGTACTAGACGATAAAGCCCGCGCACTTCTCGCCCCGCCCGCGCCCCTCAACCTGCTCGCATTGCGTAACCGGCTTGACGCCGTATCCGAATGGTGCAGTGCAGCGCTGGAAGCGGCGGCGCGTGGATTGGCCGAAGAGCTTGGGTTCAAGCTCGGGCAATTCGCGCAACCGCTGCGGGCCGCGCTTACGGGTTCGGGCGTTTCGCCCGGCATCTTCGAGGTGGCCGCCGCGCTGGGCCGGGGCGAAACGCTGGCGAGGATCGATGACGCGCTGGCTTCCGCCGGCGAGAGGGAGACGGCATGACGGACGTGAGCGGCGCGACACTGGCAGTTGGCAATCAGAACTTCGAATTGCCCGTGATCAAGGGGTCGGTTGGCCCCGAGGTCATCGATATCCGCAAGCTGTTCGCGGAAACCGGCCGTTTCACATACGATCCGGGCTTCACGTCCACCGCCGCGTGCGAAAGCAAGATCACCTTCATCGATGGCGATGCAGGCGTCCTGCTTCATCGCGGCTACCCGATCGATCAGCTCGCCGAACAATCGAGCTTCATGGAAGTCGCCTATCTGATGACGCACGGCGAACTTCCCAACAAGGCGGAGCACGATAAGTTCGTCACCACGATCACGCGCCACACGATGGTGCACGAACAACTCGCCACTTTCTATCGCGGTTTCCGTCGCGATGGGCATCCGATGGCGATTATGTGCGGCGTGGTGGGTGCGTTAAGTGCGTTCTACCCGGATTCGACCGACATCCACGATGCCAAGCAGCGCGAAATCTCTGGTCACCGCCTGATCGCCAAGATGCCGACTTTGACGGCGATGGCGTATAAATATTCGCTGGGCCAGCCGTTCCTCTATCCCGATAATTCGCTCAGCTATACCGGCAATTTCCTGCGGATGACTTTCGGTGTTCCTGCCGAACCCTATCAGGTGAACCCGGTCGTCGAGCGTGCGCTCGATACGATCTTCATCCTGCACGCGGATCACGAGCAGAACGCATCGACCTCCACCGTCCGCCTCGCCAGCAGTTCGGGCGCGAACCCCTTCGCCTGCGTCGCGGCGGGGATCGCCTGTCTGTGGGGCCCCGCGCACGGCGGCGCGAACGAGGCGGCGCTGAACATGCTGCGCGAGATCGGCACGCCGGATCGCATCCCCGCCTACATCGCGCGCGCCAAGGACAAGAACGATCCCTTCCGCCTGATGGGCTTTGGCCACCGCGTCTACAAAAGCTACGATCCGCGCGCCAAGGTCATGCAGAAAATCGCGGCTGAAATCCTCGATACGCTTGGCGTCACCGATCCGATATTCGATGTTGCACGTGAACTCGAACGCATCGCGCTCACCGATGAATATTTCATCGAGAAGCATCTGTACCCCAATGTGGATTTTTATTCGGGCATCGTGCTCTCCGCGATCGGCTTCCCGACGACGATGTTCACCGCGCTGTTTGCGCTCGCGCGCACTGTCGGCTGGGTCGCGCAGTGGAACGAGATGATCGAGGATCCCGATCAGCGCATCGGCCGCCCGCGGCAATTGTACACGGGCGCGCCGCACCGGGACTATGTGCCGCTGGCCAGGCGAGGGTAATGGCGGCGGCGCTTCGTTAACGCTGCGGGAATGTCGTTTGCCAGACGTCCCAGCCCGATCTGATCAGGCCAGCATCCCCAGCGGCTTCTCGATCAGGTCGCGCACCGCCGCCATCAGCTGCGCGCCGACCGCGCCATCGATTGCGCGGTGATCGAAGCTGCCCGTCGCGGTGAGGACGGTGGCGACTGTCAGCGCGTCCGCCTCTACCCACGGGCGGCGATCGCCTGCACCCACGGCGAGGATCATGCCTTGGGGCGGGTTGATCACCGCTTCGAACTGCTTGATGCCGTACATGCCCAGGTTGGACAGGCTCGCGGTGCCGCCCTGGTATTCGTGGGGTTGCAGCTTGCCGTCCCTGGCGCGCGCGGCGAGGTCTTTCATGGCTGTGGCGATGGTGGTGAGGCGGGCGGTGTCTGCGCCGACTATGATCGGCGTGATCAGGCCTGCTGGGATCGCAACCGCCACCGAGATGTCGGCGCGCTGGTATTTGATCAGGCTTTCGCCGGTGTAGCTGACGTTCGCATCGGGCACCTGCATCAGCGCCACGGCGAGCGCCTTGATCAGCAGATCATTGACCGAGAGCTTGACCGGCTGCGCGGCGTTCAGCTCGGCACGAAGCTTGAGCAGTGCATCGAGGCGGCAATCGATCGCGAGGTAATAATGCGGGACGGTCTGCTTCGATTCGGTCAGGCGGCGCGCGATCACCTTGCGCATTTGCGTGAGCTTGACGGCTTCGTGGGGGGTGTCGGTTGGGGCGGCGGGGGTGGGCTTGGCGACGAGCGGGGTTCCCTCTCCCTCGCTCCGCTGACGCTGCGCATTTCCCTCCCCCGGTTCGGGGGAGGGTGGCCGGGCGACCTGGTCCACCCTCCCCCCGGCGGGGGGAGAGACAGGCGCGGCAGCGCCAGGGAGAGGGGTCGCGGCCGCGTCGACGTCCGCCTTCACAATACGCCCGCCCGGGCCGGTACCGGTGAGGCTGGCGAGCGATAGCCCGCGCATTTCGGCGAGGCGCCGCGCGAGCGGGGAGGCGTTCGTGCGACCGTGATTCTCCCCCCTTGGGGGAGGATAGCGCCGCTTCCCCCTCCACCGCGATCACGCCGATGACCGCGCCCACCTTCACGCCCTCGGTGCCATCGGCCACGCGGATTTCGGCGAGCGTGCCTTCGTCGATCGCTTCGACTTCCATCGTCGCCTTGTCGGTCTCGATCTCGGCGAGCACGTCGCCCGCGCGCACGGGATCGCCCACCTTCTTCAACCACCGCGCGAGATTGCCCTCCTCCATCGTGGGGCTGAGCGCGGGCATGGTGATGTTGATGGGCATTGGGCTTGAGGGGTTAGTGGACAAGTTTCAGCGCGGCGAACAACAGGCCGGCGATCGCAGCCATCATCGCGCCTAGTTTGAGCGTCATCCGATGTTCAAGCTCGCGCAAGTCGGTCTTGGTCGCGAGTTCCGCCATCGCGCTCGTTTTGAGCGCGTCCGCCATCGTCTCGGCCTGCTGTGGCGAGAAGCCCCCTTCGCGCAATCGGCGGGAGAAATCGAGCGTATCGAATGGAACCGTCGCCATCATACCCATATCGCCGCTCATCGTGCCCACGCCAAGCCCCCGCCCGCGCGCACGGGATCGCCCACCTTCTTCAGCCACCGCGCAATATTGCCCTCCTCCATCGTGGGGCTGAGCGCGGGCATGGTGATTTCAATGGGCATCAAACATCCTTTGTATCAGCTTGCTCACCGGCGAGTTCCGCGAAAAAGTTTTGCGCCTCCTCGTTGACAGTTTCGATGTCCGTCAAAAGTGTCCGAAGATAGTCCGCCGAAAATTGACCTCCATTCAGCTCAAGATGGCGGTTCATCTCAAGCCGCTGGGTATCCTGCTCCGCGATCAACATTAGAAGTTTGTCGTGTAAAGACTTCTCACTAGGAAAATCGTACAACATACCTTGCACACAATCTACACTGACGAAGCGGTCATAGCCCTTTGGCTCCGCGAAATCGACGTCATCTTCGTCCGCGACAATTGCTCGACTGTTAAGGCTGAACGGGATCTCGGCATAAATTACGTCAGTGTCGGCAAGTTGTTGATAATGCTCTAAGAGCTCTACAAGACAAATGGCAGTCACCGATAACACACCGTCTTCGCTGCCCTAACCACATCGTCCACCTTGATCAGCGCGAGCTTTTCCAGGTTGGCGGCATACGGCATCGGCACGTCGGCGTTGGTGACGCGCAGCACCGGGGCGTCGAGGTCGTCGAAGCCGTGTTCCATGCAGAGCGCGATGATCTCGGACGCGATGCCGCAGACGGGGAAGCCCTCCTCGACCACCACCAGGCGGTTGGTCTTCTTGAGGCTGGCGAGCACGGCGGCGGTGTCCAAGGGGCGTAGCGTGCGCAGATCGATCACTTCGGCCTCGATCCCCTCGGCGGCGAGCTTGGTCGCGGCCTCCAACGCCACGCCGACCGCGATCGAATAGGCGACCAGCGTGACGCTGGACCCTTCGCGCACCGTGCGGGCCTTGCCGATGGGGAGCGCGATATCGCCTTCGGGGACGTCGAAGGACTGGCCGTAGAGGAGTTCGTTTTCGAGGAAGACGACCGGATCCTGCGTGCGGATCGCGGACTTGAGCAGGCCCTTGGCGTCGGCGGCGGAGTAGGGCGCGATGACGATCAGGCCGGGGACGCTCGCATACCAGGGGGCGAAATTGTGGCTGTGCTGCGCCGCCACCCGCGAGGCCGCACCGTTGGGCCCGCGAAAGACGATCGGCGTGCGCATCTGGCCGCCGCTCATATAATTGGTCTTGGCGGCCGAGTTGATGATGTGATCGATCGCCTGCAGCGCGAAGTTGAAAGTCATGAACTCAACGATTGGCTTGAGGCCGCCCATGGCTGCGCCGGCGCCGAGACCGGCGAAGCCATATTCGGTGATGGGGGTATCGACGACGCGCTTGGGCCCGAATTCTTCGAGCAGCCCCTGCGTGACCTTATACGCGCCCTGATATTCGGCGACTTCCTCGCCCATGACGAAGACGTTCGGGTCCGCGCGCATCTCCTCGGCCATGGCATCGCGAAGGGCTTCGCGCACGGTCTGGCGGTGGGTGGGGGTGTTGGCGGGGACTTCGGGAGGGGCGTGCTTTGCGGTCGCGGACCCCTCTCCCTGCGGCTTCGCCGCTGTCCCTCCCCCCGATGGGGGGAGGGTGGTGGTTGGCGCAAGGTCCACCCTCCCCCCGGCGGGGGGAGGGACAGCGGCGTCAGCCGCAGGGAGAGGGGGCGGCGCGGACAAGGCCTCCGCGCTCTCCCCCTCCTCTGCGATCGTGGCAATCAGCGTTCCCACCTTCACGCCCTCGGACCCGCCCGCCACATGCAGCGTCACCACGGTCCCCGGCGTGTCGGCCTCCAGTTCCATCGTCGCCTTGTCGGTCTCGATCTCGGCGAGCACCTGGCCCGCCTTCACCGTATCGCCCTCGGCCACCAGCCAGCGCGCGAGATTGCCCTCCTCCATCGTGGGGGACATCGCGGGGAGCTTGATTTCCACGGGCACCTAGTAGGTCTCCACCAGCACGTCGGTGTGCAGTTCGCTTGGGCTCGGTTCGGGTGCCTGCTCGGCGAAATCGGCGGCTTCGGCCACTTCGGCGCGGACCTCTTTCTCCAGCGTCTTCAGCGCGTCCTCGGTGACGCCCATCTTGAGGAGTTCGCGCTTGGCGGCCTCGATCGGATCGGATTTCTCGCGCATCGCGGTCACCTCGTCGCGGCTGCGATACTTGGCCGGATCGCTCATCGAGTGGCCGCGATAGCGATAGGTCTTCATTTCCATGAGGATGGGGCCGTTGCCGCCGCGCACCCACGCCAGCGCCGCCTCGGCCGCGCCCTGCACCTCGAGCACGTCCATGCCATTGACCTGCATTCCGGGAATGCGGAAGCTCTCGCCGCGACGATACAGCTGGTTTTCGGCCGAGGAGCGGTTGACCGAAGTTCCCATCGCGTACTGGTTGTTCTCGATCACGAACAGCGCGGGCAGCTTCCACAGTTCGGCCATGTTGAAGCTCTCGTACACCTGACCCTGGTTCGCCGCGCCATCACCGAAATAGGCCATCGCGACGCCGCCATCGCCCTTGTACTTGTGCGCGAATGCAAGGCCGGTGCCGATCGGCACCTGCGCGCCCACGATGCCATGCCCGCCATAAAATCGGTGCGGCACCGAGAACATGTGCATCGAACCGCCCTTGCCCTTGGATATGCCCGCGCCGCGCCCGGTCAGTTCGGCCATCACCGCCTTGGCGGGGATGCCGGTGGCGAGCATGTGGCCGTGATCGCGGTATCCGGTCACCACGCTGTCGGCGGGACCGGCGGCGGCCTGCATCCCCACTACCACCGCCTCCTGGCCGATGTACAAGTGGCAGAAGCCTCCGATCAGCCCCATGCCATACATCTGCCCGGCGCGCTCCTCGAAGCGGCGGATCAGCAGCATCTCGCGGTAGAGTCTGGTCAGCGCCGCCGCATCGGGCGTGGCGCGCACGTAGGTGGGCGCTTTGACCAACCTCGGGTCATCGGTTGCGGGGTGCTCCGCCTTGCTCACCGCCGCCTTTGCCAACCGCCGTCTCCGCCCGGAATCTTATGTGGCTGATACGCGCCGGATGGCGACAGGTTCAATCCCCCTGCTTGAGCGGGACCACAACCTCGTCCTTGCGGACCACGCCCAATTGATCACGCACCAGCTCGTCCGCCAGATCAGGATCGACATGGCGCGGATCGAGCAGCGCGTAACGATGGTCCAGGACCGCCTTGCGCGTTGCCAGCAGCTTTTCATGCGCGTCGAGTGCGCTGCGCTCGGCACGGTAGCCGCCCAATGCCATCAGCCCGGTCTCGCCGACGATGGCGTGGAACGCGAAATAGCTGGCCCACGCGAAACACGCGGTGGGGACCAGCCAGGGCCGCAACCGGGCAAGAGGCGAACGGACGCGCATAACTCCGTGTGAATCACGGATTTGCGTGCGCCGCAAGACTGTGCGCGATTCGATTGGGCGCATTTGCCGCCAGGCTTAGCGACCCTTAAGCGCGGCACGGCCCGCATACGCCGCCGTTTCGCCCAGCTCTTCCTCGATCCGCAGCAGCTGATTGTATTTGGCGAGCCGGTCGCTGCGCGCGAGGCTGCCGGTCTTGATCTGGCCGCAGCGGGTGGCGACGGCGAGATCGGCGATCGTCGAATCCTCGGTCTCGCCGCTGCGGTGGCTCATGACCGCAGTGTAGCCTGCGTTATGTGCGACGCCGATCGCTTCCATCGTCTCGGTCAGCGTGCCGATCTGGTTCACCTTGACCAGCAGCGAATTGGCGAGGCCGTGCGCGATGCCTTCGCGCAGGCGTTTGGGGTTGGTGACGAAGAGATCGTCGCCAACCAGTTGCACGGTCTTGCCGAGGCGATCGGTCAGCAGCTTCCAGCCCTCGAAATCATCCTCGTCCATTCCGTCCTCGATCGAGACGATCGGAAAACGCCCCGCCAACTCCGCCAGCCGCTCCACCATCGCGGCCGTGTCGAGCGCTGCACCTTCATATTGGTAAGCCCCCTCACGGTAATATTCGCTCGCCGCGCAATCGAGCGCGAGCGCGATCTGTTCGCCCGGACGATAGCCCGCCTTTTCGATCGCCGCCGTGATGAAGGCGAGTACATCGTCCGCCCCGCCCAAATCGGGCGCGAAGCCGCCCTCGTCTCCGACCGCCGTCGAATGCCCCGCGTCCGCAAGCGCGCGCTTCAGGGTATGGAAAATTTCCGCCCCCCAGCGCAGCGCCTCGGCGAAGGTCTCGGCGCCGACCGGCATGATCATGAATTCCTGGATGTCGAGCCGGTTGTTCGCATGCGCGCCGCCGTTGACGATGTTCATCATCGGCACCGGCAGCAGGTTCGCACCGATTCCGCCGACATAGCGGTGCAGCGGCAGGCCAACGGCATCGGCGGCTGCGCGCGCGGTGGCGAGGCTGACGCCGAGGATCGCATTCGCGCCCAGCCGGGATTTGTTCGGCGTGCCATCGAGTTCGATCATCGTCGCGTCGAGGATCGCCTGATCTTCAGCGTCCAGTCCCTGCACCGCATCGAAAATCTCGCCCGTCACCGCATCGCACGCACGGCGCACGCCCTTGCCGCCATAGCGTTTGGCGTCGAGATCGCGTTTCTCCACCGCCTCATGCTTGCCGGTGGATGCGCCAGACGGCACCGCCGCCCTCCCGAACGAGCCATCCTCGAGAGTCACGTCCACCTCCACGGTAGGATTGCCCCGGCTATCCAGAATTTCGCGCGCGTGGACATCGACGATGGCGGTCATGGAGCTTACCTTTGGAGTGAGCGGCGGGCGGGCGTATGTAGACGTTACGGGCGAAGCACACGAAGGAACCCGCGCGCCAACACCTCGTTCAAGCTCCGCAATCTCCAGCCACAAGGAACGCTCGATGGCAACGCAGTACCCCAGCTTTGGCGATACTCCCCATACCCCGGACGCCGCTTCCAGTCCTTCGGCGCAGGCCGCTCTGCATGATGCTGCCGGCAGCGCCCATGATATGGCGGGCCACGCCAAGGATGCCGTGCAGGCGTTGGGCGGCCAGGCACGAACCATGATCGGCGATTTGCATGATCAGGCAAAGGACAAGGCGGGCGATCTGCGCGAGCAGGCGATGAAGTACAAGGATCAGGCGCTGGATCAGGCGCGCTCGGTTGCCGAGGAAGGCAAGACAAAAGCCGCCGACACGATCCATGGCGTCGCGGATGATTTGCGCGAGGCAGCGACGAGGCTCGGCCGGAACCAGACGATCGCCCCCGTGGGCCGCTATGCCAACCAAGCGGCCGATGCGCTCGAGGATTTCGCGGGTACGCTACGCAACAAGGACGTTGATCAGTTGCTCACCGAAGTTTCTGGCTTTGTGCGCCGCAACCCGGCCGTCGCGGTCGGGATCGCCGTCGCGGCGGGCTTTGCGCTTACGCAATTGCTGCGCGGCTCGACACACGGTCGCAGCGCCTTCGACGATCGCGTCCACGCGTAATGCTCGAGACCGCCACCGCGCAGCCGAACCCGCCGCCGCGCGCGCCGATCGCAGGACTGATCCGGCAGATTGCGGACGATGCCACGCATCTGGCACGCAGCGAGATCAAGCTCGCGCGCGCGGAGTTGATGGCCAACATTGGCGAGCTCGCGCGTCCGGTCGTGATGGTGGCGGTCGCGGCTTTGCTCGGTGTTGCGGCACTTTTTGCGTTGATGGTCGCGTTCATCGGCTGGCTCGCGCCCTTTGTGGGAGTCGGATGGGCGGCGCTGATCGTCACGGTGGCGGACGCGGTGATTGCGCTCTTGCTGTTGAGCGCGGGTATGCGCGGCTTCAAGACCGCCACGCTTTTGCCCGAACGGGCTCTGCGATCTGTCGAGAAGGACGTGGCGGCGGTGAAGGAGAGCGTGGCGTGAGCGAAGTCAGCCATTTCGAGGCCGAGGCCGAAGCCACGCGCGGGCGGATCGTCGATGCGGTTGGCGAGCTGTCCGAACGGTTGAGTCCACGCTCGATCGTGCGCGAAGCAAAGGCGGAGGTGCGGCAGGCGTTCAGCGACGCACGCGATGAAGGTGTTCGCAGCGTAATGGCGTTGGGCGATCAGGCCGCAGACGCGGTCGATCGCGCCGAGCGCTTTGTCGTGGCCAATCCCGGATGGTTTGTGCTGGGTGCCGTCGCAGTTGGTGTAGCCGCGACTGCGAGCTTGCGCCCTTCGGGGCGAGGCAATTCCAGGCGCTCGCTCGACGAGGCCGACGATTATGCGCGTTATGCGCAGGGCGACAACTATGCGTTCGATGCGATGCATCCCCGCGACGGCGAGCAATCGGCGTGGAGGCGTGCGGCGCGGGCGGCGGCGGACGCGAGCGATGCGGCGCGCCACGCGATCGCGCGGGCCGGTACCCTGGCCGGAGCGCAGATCGACGCCGCGGGCGAGCAGCTTGCATCCGTGCTGGACCGGGCGCGCGACGGCATCAGCGACACCGGAGCCGCGCTCGCGCGCACGACGCGCTCGGCCGCAGCGCGAAGCGGCGACGCAATCGCCGACAATCCCGAAGCCGCAATCGCACTCGCTGCAGCGGCGGGCGTGCTGTTGGCTCTGATCGTCGAGGGAGAGGGATTGCTCGTTGCCGAGGCTTGAGCCGTAACGCAGCCGGCATATCCTGCTTCTGATCAGGGCTGGTGACGCCACGCCCGATCCATGCATTGAGGCAGAATGTTTCGCCTTCTTTCCATCCTGACACTCGCTCTCATCGCCGCCAGTCCCGCGACGCGCCTCGCCACCGCGCTCGACGCCTTTGGTCGACACCATGATCGCGAAGCTGCGGCCGAGCTCCGCGCGCTCGCTTACGAGAATAGCGCGGTCGCCGAAACACTGCTCGGCGTCATGTATGCCGATGGCCGCATCGGCCGCGCCGATCCCGCCACCGCTGCCGCTTACTGGCTGCGAGCCGCGCAGCGAGGCTATCCGCCCGCCCAGATTGCGCTTGCCCGCACGCTCGCGGACGGGCGTGGAATGCCCCGGAACCGCGCGCAGGCATATACATGGGCGCTGATCGCCGCGCGTCTCGGGGAGGGGGCCACGCGCGCCGAGGCGAGCGGACTGGCGGCATCGCTCCGCGTCGGCTTGGAAGAAAGGGACGTCCGGGACCGCATCGCCCGCGCCGCCGATTGGCGACCGTGGCCTGCGGGGACTTGATCGCAGGCACTTGCACCACATGCCGGTGTCTAAGCTGGCATCAGCATTCCGTGCCGCTTGCGTCCCGCGCTGATCCGGATCGGCGCTTGACCCGGGGTGAGCATGTGATCGGGATTATCGACCGCCACACCCTCGACCCGCGCACCACCGCCCGCCACCAGACGCCGAGCCTCTCCCTTCGAGGCCGCGAAGCCGAGTCCGACGAGCGCGTCGACAAGCGCGATCGGTCCCGTTGCCTCCAGACGCGGCAAGGCTTCGCCGCTGCCACCCTCGGCGAACGTCGCGCGCGCGGTCTGCCCTGCGGCGGCGGCGGCGTCGGCACCGTGCGCGAGCGCAGTGGCCGCGTCGGCGAGCGCGGCCTTGGCGGCATTGATCTCGGCCCCTTCGAGCGCTTCGAGACGGCCAATTTCGTCGAGCGGTACATCTGTAAACAGTTTGAGGAAGCGGCCAACGTCGGCGTCGTGCGTGTTGCGCCAGAATTGCCAGTAATCGTACGGCGGCAGCATCTCGGGGCTCAGCCACATCGCGCCCGCCGCAGTCTTGCCCATCTTGGCACCGTCAGCGGTGGTGATCAGCGGGGTGGTGAGGCCGAACGCCTCCTTGCTGTCCACCCGGCGGATCAGATCGGTGCCGTTGACGATGTTTCCCCACTGGTCCGATCCGCCCATCTGCAGGCGCACATCGTGGCGGCGCGAGAGTTCGAGGAAATCATACGCCTGCAGGATCATGTAGTTGAACTCGAGGAAGCTCAGCGGCTGCTCGCGGTCGAGGCGCAGTCGGACGCTATCGAAGGTCAGCATGCGGTTGACGCTGAAGTGCCGCCCGATCTCGCGCAGGAAGGGGATGTAGGCGAGGCCGTTCAGCCAATCCGCGTTGTCCACCGTGATCGGCGCATTCAGGAATCGCGCGAACGTGCGTCCGATGCTGGCCTTGTTCTCGGCGATCGTCTCGGCGGTGAGGAGCTGGCGACCTTCCTCCTTGCCGCTCGGATCGCCGACCTGGCTGGTGCCGCCGCCCAGCAGCACGACCGCACGGTGGCCCGTCTGTTCGAGACGGCGCAGCAGCATGATGCTGACAAGATTGCCAACATGCAGCGAAGGCGCAGTCAAATCGAAGCCGATGTACGCGGTGATCGGACCGACGGCGGCGAGCGCGTCCAGTTTTTCGAGATCGGTCGCCTGATGGACGTAGCCGCGCTGCTGGAGCACGTTCAGAAGTTCGGAGCGCATGCGATGTGCGCCTAGCAGGAGGCGTGCGGTTGCGGAACTGGGTTGCGGTGGGGTTGATGAGCGGCACGTCGATGGACGGCGTGGACGCGGCGCTGGTCGAGACCGACGGGGGTGCGCACATTCGCCCGCTCGGGTTCGTGTTTCAGGCGTATGACGCGGGCCTGCGCGGGCGACTGGCAGCTGCGATGGCCTATGCGCGCCGCGTGGCGGGGCCGGTCTACACCGATGCGGTGCGTGCGGTGGAGCGCGAACTGACCGACGTGCACGCGCAGGCCGTGGAGGCGCTGCTCTCCCAGACCGGCGCGCAGGCCGAGCTCGTGGGGTTTCACGGTCAGACGTTGGTGCATCGCCCCGCGCATAGGTGGACGTGGCAGATCGGCGATGGCCCCGCGCTGGCGGCGCGGCTTGGGCTGCCTGTCGTCTATGATTTCCGCCGTGCGGACATGGAGGCCGGCGGTCAGGGCGCGCCACTGCTGCCGGTGTTCCACCGCGCGCTGGCGGACGGCGCGCGCGAGGGGGATGCGCCGGTGGGCGTGCTGAACCTGGGCGGTGTGGGCAATCTGACGTGGCTGGGGGCGGGACTGGGCGAGTGGCTGTCGTTCGACACCGGCCCCGCCAACGCGCTGCTCGACGATTGGGCGCTGCAGCACACGGGCCGCGCGTGCGACGAGAACGGGCGGCTCGCGGGGGCAGGGCGCGTGGACGCTGCCGCACTGGCGGCACTGCTCGACCATCCGTATTTCGATGTGCTCCCCCCAAAATCGCTCGACCGCGCGGCGTTCTCGACCGCGCCCGTGGCAGGCTTGTCCGCTGCCGACGGCGCAGCCACGCTTAGCGCGTTTACGGCGGCGACGGTCGCGCGCGCCATCACGCATGTGCCTGCTGCCCCCGGCCGGTTACTGGTGTGCGGCGGGGGCCGGCACAACCCGGTGTTGATGGCGGGGATCGCAGCCGCAACCGGGCTCCTGACCGAGCCGGTGGAGGCGGTGGGCTGGAACGGCGATGCTTTGGAGGCGCAGGCCTTCGCCTATTTCGCCGTGCGGCGAATGACCGCGCGCGCGATCACATTTCCCGAGACGACCGGTTGCCGCACTCCAACGGTGGGCGGCGTGATCGCGGGTTCACCCTGAACGCACGAGGGGCGAGGACTTGCGTCCCCGCCCCTGTTCCTGCCGCCGCATGAGCGACCCGGTCTAGCGCGACGCGATCACCGTGTTGCGAGCCGCAAACGTAGCCTCGGCGCGTGCCATCGTTTCCTTGAGGCAATGGTCGGTCAGCACGCGGGTTACGAGCTGGACGGTGCCGCCGGTGTTCGCGTCGCACACGATGCGGGCAGCCGACACCATGCGGCGATGCAGCTGGGTGCGGCCGGCGTCCGAGTTCACGTTCAGGTCGTCGTAGCGCACCGTGACGCTGCTGGGCTGATCGACCTGCGCGGAGGCACCGGTGGTACCGGTGATCGTGGCGAGGACGAAGGCGAGGAGGGCGGTGGTCTTGATCATGGCGAAAATCCTTTCCGTTCTCGCCGGGTGGAGAAGCCCACTGCGGCGATGATTGGAAGATGCCCCGCCGCTCAACCTTATCCCATGTTTGAAACCTGATCGTGCGCCGATGATTGGATGATGCCAGCCGATGCTTCGCCGATGATCGTCGCAATCCGCGCCGATCGACGCGCGCTACGCGAAGTTCATTCGCCGCGCGTCACCGCCCGGTCCACCATGCCCGAGCGCGCCATCCACCAGAACAGCGCCACGCCCGGCAGCGCGATCAGGCAAGTCAACAGATAAAAGTCCACATAGCCGAACGCCTCGATCAGCGCGCCCGCGCTCGATCCCGTCACCACGCGTCCCAAAACGCTCGCCGCCGCGCTGACCAGTGCGTATTGCGTGGCGGTGAAGCGCGTATCGCAAAGCGCCGAGAAGAAGGCGACCACGGTCACCCCGCCAATCCCGCTCGAAACATTCTCGAAGCCGATCGCGCCCGCCATGCCCCAGTTGCTGTGACCCGCCAGCGCCAGCGCGGAGAAGCTGAGATTGGAAACCGCCATCAGCACCAGGCTGATCAGCACCGATCGCTTCATTCCCAGCGTCGAATAGAGCGCGCCGCCGATCGCAACCCCGCTCAGATAGGCGACCGCGCCGAATCCCACATCGTAAGTGGCGATCTCGTGATTGGTGAAATGGAGATCGTTGAACAGCAGCCGGAAAGTGAGGTTGGCCAGCGTGTCCCCCACTTTGTGGATAAGGATGAACAGCAGCACCAGCCCTGCACCGGGGCGCGAGAGGAACTCGCCGAAGGGCCGCAGCAGCCCCTCGATCACGCCCGCACCCGCGCGCTTGACCTCGATGCGCCGCTCGGGCTCGCCCAGCCATAGTGCAGCCACCAGCGCGGGCAACGCGAAGAGCGTGCACGCGCCATACGCCACCCCCCAGCCATATGGCGCTGCCAGCTCGAGCGCGAGCGCCCCTGCCGCAACCGAGCCGATCCGCCAGCCATATTGGCTCATGCCCGATCCCACGCCGAGCTGGTCGGGGCGCAACGATTCGATCCGGTACGCATCGATGACGATGTCGTATGTCGCCCCCGCCGCTCCCACCATCACTGCCGCCGCCGCGACCGCGCCGAGGCTGGCGCGCGGATCGAGCGACCCCAGCCACGCCACGCTGGCGATCACCAGCGCAGCCGCCAGCACCAGCCAGCTCCGTCGCTGGCCGATGCCGCCCAGCACGGGCAGCCGCAGCTTGTCGACCAGCGGTGCCCAGAACAGCTTGAGATTGTAGACGAGGAAGGCGAGCGCGAACGCGGTCACCGCCTTCTTGTCGATGCCGCTCTGCGCGAGCCGTGTCGAAAGCGTCGCGCCGATCATCGCGTAGGGAAAGCCCGAACTGATCCCCAGCATCAGTGCGCCGAGCGGCGCGGGTTCGAGATAGGGGCGAGCAGCGTCTGGAAGGCGGTCGCGCCACTCGGGCGCAGGCTGGGGCTGCATCGGGCAGACCCTAGCCGCCCCGGCGCGCGCGTCCACCCTTGACACCCCTCCCGCGATCTATACGCGCGGCGGCGGGCCACGCCGCCCCAACGCGGCGCAGGCTCTCTGCAAGGAGAGACCGTTACGATGACCAATACGCCACCGGCGGTGCGCCCCGTGCGCCCGCATTTCTCCAGCGGCCCCTGCGCCAAGCGCCCCGGCTGGACCCCGCAAGCTCTCAACATCGATAGCCTGGGCCGCTCGCACCGCAGCAAGATCGGCAAGGCGCGCCTCGCCGAAGCGATCGCGCGCACGCGCTCGGTGCTCGGCGTCCCCGATACGCACCGCATCGGCATCGTTCCCGCCTCCGATACCGGCGCGGTCGAGATGGCGATGTGGACGATGCTCGGCGCGCGCCCAGTCACCGTCCCCGCGTGGGAAAGCTTCGGCGAGGGCTGGGTGACCGATGCGGTCAAGCAGCTCAGGATCGATCCGACACTGCTCCACGCCGACTATGGCCACCTGCCCGATCTCGCCACGATCGACTGGAGCCACGACGTGGTGTTCACGTGGAACGGCACCACCTCGGGCGTGCGCGTCCCCAATGGCGACTGGATCGCGGACGACCGCGCGGGCCTCAGCATCAACGACGCGACTTCGGCCGTGTTCGCGATGGCCATGCCGTGGGCGAAGCTCGACGTCACCACCTTCAGCTTCCAGAAGGTGCTGGGCGGCGAGGGTGGGCATGGCGTCATCATTCTTGGGCCGAGAGCGGTCGAGCGGCTCGAAAGCTACACGCCTGCGTGGCCGCTGCCCAAGATCTTCCGGCTCACCTCCAAGGGCAAGCTGATCGAGGGCATTTTCACCGGCGAGACGATCAACACGCCTTCGATGCTGGTTATCGAGGATTATATCGATGCGCTCGCATGGGCAGAGCAGATCGGCGGCCTGCAAGCGTTGATGGCGCGATCGGATGCCAACGCCGCCGCGTTGGCCGCGTGGGTCGAGCGCACGCCGTGGGTCGAGCATCTGGCGGTCGCGGCCGAAACGCGTTCCACCACCAGCGTTTGCCTGACTCTCCCAGGCGCAACGGCCGAGGTGCCCAAGGCGATGGCTTCGCTACTGGAAAAGCAGGGCGTGGCGCTGGATATCAGCGCGTACCGCGACGCGCCGCCGGGCCTGCGCATCTGGTGCGGCGCAACCGTGGACACCGCAGACATCGTCGCGCTGATCCCGTGGCTCGAATGGGCCTACGCCGAGGCGACCGCATAAGCGCAAGCCCCGATGACGCACTGCCGCGCCCCCGTGAACAAAGCCCCTCCCCGCGTGGGGAGGGGCAATAACGCCGCGCTTACTGCGGCGGCGAGGCAGTCGTGGTCGTCGTGTCGGTCGTCGATTTGTGGCCGTGGTGCTTGGTCTTCACCTTGGTATGCGTCGTCGAGCTGTTCATCGGCTCCGGCGGCGGCGCCATGGCGCTGTCGTTGGTCGTCGAGGTGGTGGCGCTCGTCGTGGTGCCATCGGGCGTCTGCACGGTGGTCGAGCTGGCGGCGGGCGTTCCCGGCGCGCTCGTGCTCGTGGTCGTGGTGGTCTGCGCCATCGCGGACAGCGGGAGCGCCACAGCCAGGGCGGCCAGAAGTTGAATTCGCATGGTGATTGGTCCTCTCAAAGCGCGCCTATTCAAGGCGCAACCAACAGCCCAACGCCCGGAGACGCGAAACGGTTCGCATTTTGTCGCCCATGACCCTCATTTCATCGCGCCTTCACGTCCAATCCCAGCTATTCAGGAGAATACTCATGCCCCGCGTCCTCATTGCCGATCAGATGTCCCCGCTCGCGCTCGAAACCTTCACCCGGCGCGGCATCGAGGCCCATGAGCGCCCGGGCCTGTCCAAAGATGAACTGAAATCGATCATCGGCGATTACGACGGCCTCGCCGTCCGCTCCGCCACCAAGGCCACCGCCGACGTGATCGCCGCCGCGCCGAACCTCAAGGTGATCGGCCGCGCGGGCATCGGCGTCGATAATGTAGATATCCCGGCCGCATCCGCAGCCGGGATTGTCGTCATGAACACCCCGTTCGGCAATTCGATCACCACGGCGGAACACGCGATCGCGCTCATGTTCGCGCTCGCCCGCGATCTCCCCGAGGCGGACGCGAGCACGCAGGCGGGCAAGTGGGAGAAGAACCGCTTCATGGGGGTGGAGCTGTACGCCAAGACGCTCGGCCTGATCGGCTGCGGCAACATCGGCGGCATCGTCGCCGAGCGCGCGCTGGCGCTGAAGATGAAGGTCATCGCGTATGATCCCTTCCTCACCCCCGAACACGCGACCGCGATCGGGGTGGAGAAGGTCGAACTCCCCGAGCTGCTGGCGCGCGCGGATTTCATCACGCTCCACACCCCGCTGACTGACTCCACGCGCAACATCCTGTCCGCCGCCGCTTTGGCGCAGACGAAGCCCGGCGTGCGCATCATCAACTGCGCACGCGGCGGGCTGATCGACGAGGCGGCGCTCAAGCTGGGGCTCGAGAGCGGCCACATCGGCGGCGCAGCATTGGACGTGTTCGCCGAGGAACCCGCGAAGGCCAACCCGCTGTTCGGCACCAGGAACCTCATCTGCACCCCGCATCTGGGCGCGTCGACCGAGGAAGCGCAGGTCAACGTCGCGCTCCAGGTTGCCGAGCAGATGGCGGATTTCCTGCTCACAGGCGCGGTGGCAAACGCGCTCAACACTCCCTCGGTCTCGGCCGAGGACGCGCCGCGCCTCAAGCCCTACATGGCTCTCGCAGAGAAGCTCGGCCTGCTGCTGGGGCAGCTTACGCCATCGGGTTTGAGCGCGGTGCAGATCGAGGCCGAGGGCGCGGCCGCTGAACTGAACCTCAAGCCGCTCGTCGCCGCCGCGCTCGCGGGCCTCATGCGCCCGCACAGCGATACCGTGAACATGGTCAACGCGCCCTTCCTCGCCAAAGAGCGCAACATCGCAGTCGCCGAGACGCGCAACAGCCGCGAGGGAGATTACCACACACTGCTGCGCCTGACCGCGCAGACACGGGAGGGCGAGCGTTCGGTTGCGGGCACATTGTTCGCCGACCGTGAGCCGCGTCTGGTGGAGTTGTTCGGTGTCAAGGTGGAGGCGTCGCTCGTCGGCCGGATGCTGTTCATCGTCAACGAGGACAAACCCGGCTTCATCGGCCGCCTGGGCGCAACCTTGGGCGACGCCGGCGTCAACATCGGCACCTTCCACCTCGGCCGTCGTGCGGCGGGCGGCGAGGCGGCGCTGCTGCTCAGCGTCGATCAGCCCATCCCCGAGCCGCTGCTGTGGACGATCTGTCGCCTGCCGGGTGTGAAGGAGGCGCGGGGGCTGGCCTTTTAGGTCGATCCATCCACGCCGGAGCGGTGCTCTCGCCGGGTCAATCGTCCAAGACGAACTGTTCGGTTAACGGATCGATCATCGCGGCGGGACCGCGTTCGCGCTGGCCGCTCGCCTCAGGGGCTGCGCCTCTCTGCGAGCAGCGGGCTTGGGAGGGGCTCCAGTCAATAAAAGCTGCGATGCGCACTCGATCAGTATTGCACATGATGTGGAGCGCTGAGCCAGCCAAGCACCAATTTTGTGCGCCCAATCTGGTGCCGAATTCAGGTGGGTGGAGTCCACTGATCGGTCAGCACCAAGCAACCCTCTGTATTATCAACACGATGGTGGATCACCGCCCGATATTCGGGTGAATCGTACCAAGCGCGAGCCGCTTCCTTGGATGAAAATCTAATGACGATAGTTGTATGTGGGGCATCGCCCTCCATCACTACCGAATCATAATCTGCAACGAGCACTTCGGCACCGTGCGCCATCAATGTTGGGATGACTGCCGGAACATAAGCCTCATATCCCTTTGGGTTGGTTATGCGGTATTTTGCGACAACATAGGCCGTCATACCATGATCTCCCCTTTCGATAATGTAGGCAGCTTAGGCCCAAAGCCAATCGACGCAAATTAAGATATCGAGGCCGTTCGAGCTGATGTTGCGCCGACCGCTATCCATTGCGCCGACCGTTATCCATCATGCTTGGCCGTTCTGGGATTGATCACCCACCAAAGGCGGACGATTTCGATTCATGAGTCTTGAGCCTAGGAAGCCGCGTCGGGGTGCGCCGGATCGAGGATGGCCTCGCCCGGTGCGCGCTCCTTTTGCAGCCGAGCCGCCACCGCTTCGGCCGCGCCAAGCACGCGCAGGATGTTGCCATCGGCGATCCTGGCGCAATCCGCAGCCGAATAGCCGCGCCGCAGCAGCTCGGCGAACAGGTTGGGCACAGCGGACGGGTCTTCCAGCCCGTCCGGCGTGGTCTCGATCCCGTCGTAATCCGATCCGATGCCGATGTGATCGATCCCCGCGACCTTGCGGATATGATCGATATGGTCCGCCACCTCGGCAACGGTTGCGTGCGGGCGCGGGTTGGCCTTGTCCCACGCCGCGAGCGCGTCGGTCGCCGCCTTTGGATCACCGGGATTGAGGATTTTTCCGCGCGCCTCCTCGGCGGCGTGCGCGCCGTTCCACAGGCGCACGGCCTCGCTCACATAGCCGGGGTAGAAGTTGACCATCGCCACGCCGCCGTTGGCGGCAAGCCGCGCGAGGATGGCATCGGGCGCGTTCCTCGGGCTGTGATTGACCGCCTGCGCGCCCGAATGGCTGAAGATCACCGGGGCCACGCTCACGTCCAGCGCGTCCGCCATCGTCTTGGCGGACACGTGGCTGATATCGACCAGCATCCCCAGCCGGTTCATTTCGCGCACCACTTCGCGCCCGAACGGGGTCAATCCGTTGTGCTGCGGGGCGGCGGTCGCCGAATCGGCCCACTGCGTGTTGTTGAAGTGCGTCAGCGTCATGTAGCGCACGCCGAGCACATAGAAGTCGCGCAATACGCCGAGCGAATTGTG
This sequence comes from Sphingomonadales bacterium, assembly GCA_038238915.1. Taxonomy (GTDB): domain Bacteria; phylum Pseudomonadota; class Alphaproteobacteria; order Sphingomonadales; family Sphingomonadaceae; genus JAVVHE01. Next base: position 62,263 of record JBBSFH010000001.1, on the reverse strand, counting down.
GATCGAGTGGCCACCTTCCGCGCCCAGAAAGCCGATGATCTTGCCCTGCCGCATCCCCGCGCGCGCTTCGGCTGCGGTGCTGGCCAGCGTCATCCGCTCGGGATAGCGCGCGATGAGGCGGCGCATCACGTCGATCTGATCGAACGTGGCGCGCACTGCCTCGTCCGGTCCCAATTCCACGGGGACGTAGACGCTCCAGAAGACGCCGCCGTAGCCGCCCGCTTTCAGGCGAGTCAGATCGACGTTGAAGCTCGCCTGCTGCCCGGGCACGGTCACGAAATCGAAGCCTGCGATCTTGTTGTCGCGCCGCTGCTTCAACTGCTCGGGCACGTCGATATGCCCGTCGATCACCGGAGACTTCGCCAGGATCGCCTTCGCCCGCGCCAGATATTCGTCAGCCAGCGAAGGCGTGCTCGCGCAAACCAGCGCCAGCGCGCCCGCCCATAGAAATCGTTTCACGGCCATGTTCCCAACCCGGCGGATGCAGCACGGTATCGCGGGCATGATCGTTTGTCGCGGGGTGATCGAGCGTGAAGTGCAGTCCGCGCGATTCGCGCCGCGCCTTTGCACTGCGCACGATCAGATCGGCCACCTGCACCAGATTGCGCAGCTCGATCAGATCGGGCGTCACGCGGAACTCCGCATAATATTGCCCGATCTCGCGCGCGAGCAGGCTCACGCGGTGCGCGGCACGATCCAGCCGCTTGTCGGTGCGAACGATGCCCACATAGTCCCACATGAAGCGGCGCAGTTCGGCCCAGTTGTGGCTGACCACCACCTCCTCGTCCGAATGCGTCACCCGGCTCTCGTCCCATTCGGGCGCGGGCGGGGGCAGGGGCAGCTGGGGCAGGCGCGCCAGAATATCGTCCGCTGCCGACTGGCCGAATACGAGGCATTCGAGCAGCGAGTTGGATGCCATCCGGTTCGCCCCGTGCAACCCCGAACAGCTCGCCTCGCCGATCGCATACAGGCCGGGCACATCGGTGCGCCCCGCGAGATCGATCAGCACGCCGCCGCAGGTGTAGTGCGCAGCGGGCACCACAGGCACCGGCCCGGCGGTCAGATCGCGACCAAGCTCGCGCAGCCGCTTCTGGATGCCGGGGAAGTGCGCCTCGATGAACGCCGGTTCGCGGTGGCTGATATCCAGCCACACATATTCCAGCCCCAGCCGCTTCATCTCGCCATCGATCGCGCGCGCCACGATATCGCGGGGTGCCAGCTCACCCATCGGGTGCAGCGCGGGCATGAACCGCTCGCCGGTGGTGGGCAGCCGCAGATACGCGCCCTCGCCGCGCAGCGCTTCGGTCAGCAGGAAATTCTTGACCTGCGGGTGATACAGGCACGTCGGGTGGAACTGGTTGAACTCCATGTTCGCCACACGGGCTCCCGCGCGCCACGCCATTGCGATGCCGTCCCCCGTCGAGCCATCGGGGTTGGTCGAATATTGATACACCCGCCCCGCGCCGCCGGTTGCGAGCACGGTCGCGCGAGCGACATGCGTCTCGACCCGGCCCGTCGCCACGTTGAACGCATAGGCCCCGTGGACCCCCTCGGTGCCGCCATGCCCGCGCCCGATCAGGTCGATCGCCACGCGATCGCCCAGCATTTCGATATTGGGATGCGCCGCCGCCGCCTCGCGCAGCGCCCGGCTCACCGCCCACCCCGTCATGTCGTCCACATGCACGATGCGCCGCGTCCGGTGGCCACCTTCCTGCGTCAGGTGGAACCGCTCGCTCACCGTCTCGCCCGGCGTGAACGGCACGCCCAGCGCCGCCAGCCGATCAATCGCAGCGGGCGCATTTTCGACCACGAACTCGACCGTCTCGCGCCTGCACAGCCCCGCGCCCGCCACGAGCGTATCCTCGATATGCGCCTCGAACGTGTCGCCGCGTTCGAGCACGGCGGCGATCCCCCCCTGCGCCCACGCGGTCGATCCTTCGCCCTTCGCCAGCACACGCACGCGTGCGAGCGGCGCGAGCGTCAGCGCAGCGGTCAACCCCGCCGCGCCCGCGCCGAGGATCAGGACGTCGGGTTCGTTCATCGCACTACCTTGGCCAGCGCGCGCGCGTGAAACAAGTGCGCGCATGACCCTGATCTGCTATGTCGCGCGGCATGAGCAAGCCCGCCTTCGCCGATCGCATACTCACGATCGACGAGTTTTTCGCCATCGCGCCAACGCTGAACGGTCGCGCCGAGCTGATCGACGGGCGGATCGTCATGATGGCCGGCGGCACACGGCAGCACGACCGCGTCAGCGCCGACATTTACGCGGCGCTGCGTGTCCGCCTGCGCGGGACGGCGTGCCAGCCTTCCTCCGCCAATCTTGGCATCGAGACGTCGGTCGGCAACGTGCGCTACCCGGATGCCGCGATCAGCTGCGATCCGCGCGATCTGGACCAGAGCGACGCCGATGTGCTCGTCCATCGCCATCCGCGCGTAATTTTCGAGGTTCTCTCCCGATCGACGGCGGCGGAGGATCGCCTTGTCAAGTTGCAGGAATATCAGGCGATCGAGAGCGTCGATACGATTGTCATCATCGATTCCATCCGCGCGCGCTTCGATACCTACGAGCGCGTCGGCCCGAACGAGTGGCGCAACCTCACGCACCTTCCCGGCACCGCGCTCGCGCTGCGCGATCCGGCGATCACGATCCCGGCGGAGGAAATCTTCGGGGCGGACTAGCCGTGCACGCCCCCCGTCAGCGCAAGGAACACATCCTCCAGATCGGCCTCCTGCGTGGAAATATCCACGATATCCAGCCCCGCCCCCGTCAGCGCGTGGATCACCTGGCCCGCCGTGGTGGTCGTCTTGTCGAAGCTGATCTTCAGTCGCCGCACGTCCAGCCGCTCCACTTTCGTCATGCCCGCGAGCACCGGGGCCTCGGCGCAATCCCGGTCCACGGTGACGATCACCACCTTGTCGCGCGCGCGCTCCAGCAGAGTGGAGGTCGCCTCGTTCGCCACCACGCGGCCCCCATTAATAATCGCGATCCGGTCGCACAGCGCCTCAGCCTCCTCCAGATAATGCGTCGTCAGCACCACCGTCGTCCCCCCCGCATGCAGTTCGCGCACATAGGCCCACAGTTGCTGGCGCAGCTCGATATCCACGCCTGCCGTGGGTTCATCGAGCACGAGGATCGGCGGATTGTGCACCAGCGCCTTCGCGATCAGCAGCCGCCGCTTCATGCCGCCCGAGAGCGTGCGCGAATACGCGTTCGCCTTGTCCTCCAGCCGCACCGCGCGCAGGATTTCCATCGTGCGGCGTTGTGCTTTGGGGATCGCGTATAGCCCGGCTTGCAGATCGAGGATTTCGGCGGGCGTGAAGAACGCATCGAACACCAGTTCCTGCGGCACGATCCCGATCGACGCCTTGGCGTTCCGGGGGTGCTCGTCGATATCGAACCCCCAGATGTTGGCCGTCCCGCTCGTCTTGTTCACCAGCCCCGCAAGGATGTTGATCAGCGTCGACTTCCCCGCCCCATTGGGCCCGAGCAGCCCGAACATGCTCCCACGCGGAATATCGAGGCTCACATCGGCAAGCGCCTGCTTGCCGCCCTGGTAGGTCTTGCTGAGGTTGGCGACGGCGATGGCGGGGGGAGCGGTCATGCTGGCGCATGTAGCGGGTAGGGGCGGGGGGGCAACGGGGGGGATGGGGGCGGAGCGTGTCTCGGCGTAACCTGATGCCGATCACGCGCGAAAGCCATCTATGCCGTCTGCATCGCCATCGACGTTTGCGGCCGCGCGGCCACTGGTCCGAGGTCGTCGGTGCTTTGGGCCCGGTGCTCCGCAAGTCGGTCTCGCGCTCATTGCGCGCACGGATCTCGGAGCTGCGCACGCGGCCGCGCTGGCCGAGGTGTTGCCGCTGCTCGGCTGCAGCGAGGAAGCGGCTGCGATGGCGTTCGCGGGGCTGGCAGCGCGCGAGGCCGATCCGGCTGCGGCCGCGGCGCTCGATCGCATCGGCGCGGAAGAGCGTGTCCACGACGGCCTGATCGCGGGGTTGGCAGCGGGGCTGCCCGCACCGCGTGATGCGCCGGGCTGGATGCGCGCGGCGCGGCGCTTCCATGTGCGTCTGGGCAGGGGATCGGCCGCGGAGCACCTCGCGCGCGTGGCCGCAATCGATGCGGCGGTCTGCACCATCCTCGCGCGGCTGACGCGCCGGGGCGCGCCGATCGCGTCGGATGCCGCGAGTTTTGGCGTGCTTTCGCGCATCCACGCCGACGAGGCGCGGCATGTGCGCGTTTCGCGCGGTCTCGCGATGGCGCGCGCCGATACGCGCGCGCTTGCCGAGGTCGCGGCGTCGGCGCGCGGCGCGCTCGCGGACGTGCTGAGCGTCGCGGGCGATGCGTTCGAGGTGCTCGGCGTCGATGCCGGTGCGCTGCTGGCGGACATCCGCGTCCTGCCCGATGGGCTGCTGCGCGCATGAGCGGACACGCGCCGTGGCGCTCGCACGGCGCGGTCGCGGTGCTGGGCACCGGCGCGGCTTTGCCCGGCGAGCCGATTGCCACCGAAGCGTTGATCGCGAGGCTGGAGGCAGGTTTCAGCACAATACCCGCGCGCGCGGCGCTGGCGGTGGCGCGGCGCATGGCGATCCGGACGCGCCACCACGCGCGCGCCTGGGCAGCGCGCGGGGAGGGGCCGATGCCGGGCCGCGCGAACCCCGATCTGGCGGATCAGGCAGTTCGCGCTGCGCTGCGCCAGGCGGGGTTGCGTCCGGACGATCTCGGTTTCCTGATCGGCCACACCGCAACGCCCGCACAGCCGTTGCCATCGAACATCGCCTTCGTCGCCGATCGGCTCGGCTATGCGGGGCCGCATATGGAGATGCGCGGCGCGTGTACGGGCTTTGCCAGCGCGCTCGCGGTCGCGTTCGGGTTGCTTGCCGCGCCCGGCGCCCGGCCGGTGGCAATCGTGGGATCGGAGACGGGATCGGTGTTCTTCGATCCGGCGGCGGCGGCAAGCGATAGCGGGCAGCTCGTCAACCTCGTCCAGATGGGCGACGGTGCGGGGGCGATCGTGCTCGGCCACGATGCGCGGAACACGGATCGCATCAGCGCCGCCTGGTCCGGGGCGGTGGGTCTTGGCCATCCGCCGGGCCTGCAGATGCGACGCGGCGGCTCGTCCGCACCCGTGGGCGGCGAGGAGCCGCTCGATTTCGATCATGATCATGCCGCGATCGCTGCCACCGGCGTGCGGCTGTTCGAGGCAGGCGCGCAAGCCGCCGCAATCGCGGGTGCGGTGTTGACCGATGTGGCGCAGATTGTCCCGCATCAGGTCAGCGGCCGGATCGGTGATCAGCTCGCGGCGCATTTCGGGGTCGATCCAGCGCGATTCTTCGTCAACGCGGATACGCTGGGCAACACGGGCTCCGCGGCGATCTGGCTGGCGCTGGATGCGCTGCGCGCCCGCGGCATGGCGTCGGGCGCGCGCGCGGTGGTGCTGGGCGCGGAAGCAACCAAGCATATGTATGGCGGGTTCGTGTATGAGCAGCACTGAGCCTGTCATCGACGTGCGTGGCCTCGCCAAACGCTATGGCGGGGCGACGGTGATCGAGGGCGTCACGCTCACCCTTAACGCGGGCGAGATGGTGGGGCTGGTCGGCGCGAACGGCGGCGGCAAGACGACGACGCTGCGGATCCTCGCGGGGCTCATCGCGGCCGACGGCGGCGAGGGAACCGTGCTCGGCGAGGACATCCGCCGTGCGCGGCCCGGCGCGCGCGGTATCGGCTATATGGCGCAGAAGCTCGGCCTGTATCCCGAACTGACCGCGCGCGAGAACCTGTGCTTTCGTGCCGACGCGCACGGTCTCGCCGATGCGACCGCGCGTATCGCCGAGACCGCCGCCCAGTTCGACATCGGACCTGTGCTCGATACTCGCTTCGAGCGGCTCTCGGGCGGCTGGGCGCGGCGCGTCCAGTTCGCCGCCACGATGCTGCACCGGCCGCGCCTGCTGCTGCTCGACGAACCCACCGCCGGGCTCGATGTCGCCACCAAGCGCGCGATCTGGGGGTGGCTCGCGGCGTTCACCGGGGCGGGCCATGCGGTCGTGATCGCCACGCACGATCTGATCGAGGCCGAACGCTGCCCGGCCATCCTGCATTACGCGGGCGGGCGGGCGTCCGATGCGGCAACCCCCGCAGCGTTCGTCGCCTCGAGCGGCGCGGCGACGCTCGAAGAGGCGGTGCTCGCCCGCGCGGCGGCGTGAGCGCGCTGCGCCGCACACTCGCAGTGGCACGCGTCGAGCTGATCCGGCTCCAGCGCACGCGCATGACCTTCACGCTGCTGCTGCTTGTGCCCGCGATGCAGGTGGTGCTGTTCGGCTATGCGATCCGGCCGGGTGGCGGCACCGCCACGGTCGCCATCGCCGCGCCCGATCCAGTGCAGGCGGCCGAAGGCGTCAAGGCAATCGCACAAGATCCGGGGCTGCGCGTGATCGTCAGCAACCTGCCGCCGGGCGGTGCGGAGGCGCGTGTACGCTCGGGCGAGGTGCTGATCGGGGTGGAACTGCCGCCACCGCCCGGCCTCGCGCACCTGTTGCAAAAGCAGCAGCCGCTGCGCGTGATCGTGGATGCGACCGATGCCGCGCGCACCCAGACCACCGTCGCGCGGATCGAGGCCGCCTATTGGCGCGCCAAGGCCGCGCGTGCGGGGGAGGAGAGCCGCGGCGCACCGCTCCGCATCGAGCGCCTTTACAACCCGCAGGGTCGCGCCGACTGGACCTTCCTGCCCGCGCTTGCCGGGGTGACGGTGATGATCGCGATGATCATGCTCGGTGCGCTCGGGCTTGCGCGCGAGCGCGAGACGGGGACGTGGGAAACCAACCTCGCGCTCCCCATCCGCCCAGGCGAGGCGCTCGCCGGGCGCATCCTCCCCTATGCCGCGATCGGTACCGTGCAGGGCATTCTCGTGCTCGCGGCGGGGGCGCTGCTTTTCGATCTGCCGATGCCGCCCGGCGTCGCTGCGCTCGCGCTGCTGCTGCCGCTGTTCGCCGCCGCGCACGTGGCACTCGGCCAGGCGATCGCGTCGCGCGCGGCGAGCCAGCTGACCGCGCTCCAGGGGGCGGTTGCTTTCTATCTGCCCGCGATGCTGCTCTCGGGTTTTCTGTATCCGTTCGAGACGCTGCCCGGCTGGGCACGCGCCATCGGCAATCTCTTCCCGCTCACCCACTTCATCCGCGCCGCGCGCGGTGCCGTTCTGCGTGGCGATGCCGGTGAAACGGTGCTCGCGCATGCGTGGCCGATGCTCGCGTTCCTCGGCGTGATCATCGCGCTGTCGTTGCTCGCGCGGTCCCGACGCCTCGATTGATGGCGGCGTAACCTCGCACCCGCGCGCGTCGAAGTCACGGACAGACCGCACGGCAACGATCGTGCGGTCACCCGTTCCAGCCAGCAGGTGACCCCATGAAAATGCTTCGCCATCTTTCGATCGCATTCGCCGCCTCCTCGCTCGCCACCGCAGCGCTTCCCGCCGCAGCAGCCGAGTTCCGCGATTTCGATCGCGCCACCTTCGATGCAGCGCAGAAAGCGGGCCGCCCGACGCTGGTCGATGTCCACGCCTGGTGGTGCCCGGTCTGTGCCTCGCAGGGCCGAACGATCAAGGCCGCCACCGCCGATCCCAAATACGACAAGCTGCTCGTCCTCAAGCTCAACTACGACAAGCAGAAGGCCGACTGGCAGAGCTTCGGCGTCCACAAGCAGGCGACGCTGATCGCGTTCAAGGGTGGCCACGAAGTCAACCGCCTGTCCTACCAGACCGACAAGGCCAAGATCGGCGCGGTCCTCGCGTCGACGGTGAACTAGACCGTGGACGCGGGCCTCAATCCCGTGCTCGGCTACGCGGCGGGCGCGCTGGCGATTCTCAGTCCATGCGTCCTGCCGCTGGTGCCGATCGTGCTCGGCTCGGCCGCGCAGAAACATAAATACGGACCGCTCGCGCTTGCCGCCGGACTCGTCGTTTCCTTTACCGGCGTCGGTTTCGCGGTCGCCACCTTGGGCGAATCGGCGGGGCTCGATGGCGACGCGGTCCGCATCTTCGGCGCGGTGCTGCTGCTGATCGTAGGCGCGGCGCTCATCATCCCGGGTGTGCAGCACGCCGCCGAACGCATCGCCGCGCCGCTGATGCGCTGGGCGGGAGAGAAGCAGGCCGGGCTCGAACGCTTCGGCCTCTTCGGCCAGGCGGGAATCGGCGTCCTCCTGGGTCTCGTCTGGAGCCCGTGCGTCGGCCCCACACTGGGAGCCGCCACGGTGCTCGCCGCGCAGGGCCGGAACCTCGGCCAGGTCGCACTGGTGATGGCGGCGTTCGGCGCGGGCATCGCCTCGGTGCTGCTATTGCTGGCCTTCGCCACGCGCGGTTTCCTCACGCGCTGGCGCGGCAAGTTGATGACGGCGGGCGGCAACGGCAAGCGCGTGCTCGGCGGGCTGGTGGTTGCAGTCGGCCTGCTGATTCTGACCGGCGGCGACCGCATGTTCGAAGCCGCCGTCGTCGCGCACTCGCCGGACTGGCTGACCGATTTTACCACCTCGGTCTGATCGGACGGCATTCACACCGCGCGGCATGGACACGCGCGCGCCCCACCGCCTAGGCTCGCCGTCATGCGCATTCCCCTCCTCGCCGCCCTCCTCCTCGCCGCCGCGCCCGCCGCCGCTGCCATCCCCGCCGATCCCTGGCACGCACAGGCGCGCGCGGTGCTCGAGCATCTCGTCTCGGTGCGCTCGGCGGAGGGGCGCGGCGAGGTGCCCAAGCTCGATGCGTGGCTGCGCGATCGCTTTGTCGCCGCAGGCGTCCCGGCTTCCGCGATCACGATGGTGCCGATCGAGCGGACGCAGGCGATGGTCGTGCGCATCGCGGGCCGGGACCACACGAAGAAGGCGATCCTCTTCTCCGCGCATCTCGACGTGGTCGATGCCGATCCCAAGGACTGGACGCGCGATCCGTTCCGCCTCGTCGAGGAGAACGGCTATTTCTTCGGGCGCGGCGTCGCGGACGACAAAGGCAGCGCGACGCAAGAGGCCATCACCATCGAGCGCCTCGCGCGAGAACATAAAACACCCTCGCGCGATCTGATCTTCGTCTTCATCGGAGACGAGGAATCTACGATGCACACCACCTCGCTGCTGTCGGGGCCGAAAAAGGCGCTGATCGACGCCGAATATGCGATCAATCTCGATGGCAACAACGGGCTGCTCGATCCAGCGGGCAAGCCGGTGATCTACGGGATCGGGGCGGCCGAGAAGCGGTATGCGGATTTCGAACTGACCGTCACCAACCCCGGCGGGCACAGCTCGCGCCCGCAGCCCAGGAACGCGATCTACGAACTCGCGGACGCGCTGACCAAGTTGCGGGGCTACCATTTCCCGGTGGAGAGCAACCCGGTCACCCGTTCCGAGTGGGCGGCGCTAGGCAAGGTCACGCCGGGGCCGATGGGCGAAGCGATGCGCGCGTTCGCCGCCAACCCGGTCGATGGACCTGCGGCAGTACGCATCTCGGCCGATCCGGCGTGGGTGGGACTGATCCGCACGACCTGCGTCGCCACGCAGTTGCGCGGCGGACACGCGCCCAACGCGCTTCCGCAATCGGCGACCGCCACCGTCAACTGCCGCATTTTCCCCGGCACCACGCCCGCGCAGGTAAGCGCGAAGCTGGGCACGATCGTCGGGCCGGGGGTCAGGATCACCCAGGTGGGCGACATCGGGCGTCAAAGTCCGGTCTCCGCGCCGCGCGCGGACATCGAGGCGGCGATCGCCAAGGCGGTGCACCAGCATTATCCCGGCGTGCCGATCGCCTACACCCAGTCCTCGGGCGCGAGCGACGGGCGCGAGTATCGCGCGGCGGGCATTCCCACCTTCGAAAGCTCGGGCGTGTTCATGCGCAGCGAGGATGATTTCATGCACGGCCTGAACGAGCGCGTGCCGGTCAGGAGCTTCTACGATTCGATCGATTATCTGTGGACGCTGGTAGGCGAACTCGCCGATCCGCGATGATCTGGCCCACATGAGGGCACTGCTGGGTGCGCTCGACCGCATCGGCTATGATTTCACCACGATCACGCCCGCGAGCCACGCGCATGTGGCGGCGCGCTGGCGCGGGCTGGGCGCGGGCGCGCGCGATCTGTTCGGGTGGAGCCGGGCAGTCGATCCGGGGAGCGTGGACGCAGCGGTGATGGAAGCGGCGCGCGCGGCGGAGGTGCTCGTCGAGCGCGGCGGCGGTGTGGCGAGCAGCGTGCGCGTCTCCCGCCTGTACGACCGCCTGTTCGCGCATTCGGCTTGGCCAACGGAGGCGGCGGACAGCGTGTTTCTCGGGCCGGACAGCTACCGTTTCGCCCGCTTCATCGCGGCCAACCTGGACGGCGTCGGCGCGCGAGCGCGGGTCGTCGATATCGGCACGGGCGCGGGTGTGGGCGGGATCGTCGCGGCGGATCGGCTGGTCGACGCGCGACTGACGCTGACCGACATCAATGCACGCGCGCTCGTCATGGCGCGCGAGAATGCCGCGCACGCCGGAGTGCCAGCGGACTTCGTTCGAACGTCCGGGCTGAGCGACGTGGACGGCCCGTTCGATCTCATCCTCGCCAACCCGCCCTTCATGATCGACGCGCACGCACGCGCGTATCGTGACGGGGGCGACGCGCTCGGAACCGCGCTCGCGCTCGATTGGAGCGCGCAGGCGATGGACCGCCTTGCCGCCGGAGGGCGGCTGCTCCTGTATATGGGCAGCCCGATCGTGGACGGGCGCGATCGCTTCGGCGCGGCGCTGGCGGCAGCAGCCGCGCGGGCGGGGTGCGCGCTCGATTATGCCGAACTCGATCCCGATGTGTTCGGCGAGGAACTCGCGCGCGAGGCCTATGCGGGCGTCGAGCGGATCGCGCTCGCGGGCGCGGTGGTGCGGCGTTTGTGACGCGCTTGGCGCGGCTTCGGAACACCGCTAGCGTTGCAGCTTACGACGGGAGCGAGCCCAGATGCTGAAACAGTTGATCTATTGGTCGCAGCCGTTCGGTTACGATAGCGCGATCCTGGGCGGCATCCTGCTCGGCGCGCGTCGTAACAACCGGCGCGACGGGGTTTCGGGTGCGCTGGTATGCAGGCACGATATTTATCTTCAGCTCATCGAAGGCCCCGACGCGGCGATCGACGCGCTCTACGCACGCATCCTGCGCGACGATCGGCATCTGGACGTTCGTCCGCTGGTCAGCGGCACGGTGGCGGAGCGGATGTTCCCCGATTGGGACATGATGGACGATCCGGCGCGCTCGTGGATGTGGTCCGCGGCGCAAGTGGCGGACGGCGCGGTGGAACGCGCATCGGCCGACGAAGTGCGCGGCGTGTTCGCGCGCGTGGCACGCGAGGTCGCCTCGCCCGCGTTCGCCTAGAGCCCCCCCGCATCGATCGACAACAGGCTCGCATTCCCCCCCGCGCTCGTCGTGTCGATGCTCACCGTGCGCTCCACCGCAAAGCGCGGCAGGTAGCGCGGGCCACCCGCCTTGGGGCCGGTGCCCGATAGCCCCTCGCCGCCGAATGGCTGCGAACCCACCACCGCGCCGATGATCGAGCGGTTGATGTAGAGATTGCCCGCGTGCGCGAGCGCGCTGACCGCGTCCGCGCTGCTTGCCACCCGGCTGTGCAGCCCCATCGTCAGCCCGTAGCCGCTCGCATTCACCCGGCGCACGGTGGCCTCAAGGTCGCCCGCCTTGAAGGTGGCGACGTGGAGGATCGGGCCGAACCACTCGGTCCGCAGGTCTTCCACCCGGTCGAGCCGGACGATCGTCGGCGGCACGAGGTGCGCGGGGGAGGCGGGCGCGCCCAGCGTGTGCACCCAGCGCGCACGGACGCTCTCCCGATACGCCATCAGCCGGTCATAAGCGGCCGCATCGATCACCGGCCCTACATCGGTCGCGGGATCGGCGGGATCGCCCAGCACCAGCGTATCCATCGCGCCGCGCAGCATTTCGAGCGTGCGCTCGGCGATCTCCTCCTGCAGCAGCAGCAACCGCAACGCCGAACACCGCTGCCCCGCGCTGCGGAACGCGCTCGTGATCACGTCCTGCACCACCTGCTCGGGCAGCGCAGTCGAATCGACGAGCATCGCGTTCAGCCCGCCCGTCTCCGCGATCAGCGGCACGAGCGGACGCGTCTCGTCCTCGAGCAGCGTGCGCGCGATCCGCCGCGCGGTCGCGGTCGAGCCGGTGAAGGCAACGAGCATCACTTTGGGGTGCGCGACGATGGCGTTGCCCACTTCGGGTCCGCCCGGCAGCAGGTGCAGCGCCGCGCGCGGCACCCCCGCCTCATACGCCAGCTCCACTGCGCGCACGGCGATGCGCGGCGTCTGCGGCGCGGGTTTGGCGAGCACCGCATTCCCCGCCGCGAGCGCCGCCGCCACCTGGCCCGTGAAGATCGCCAGCGGGAAGTTCCACGGCGAAATGCACGCGACCAGCCCGCGCGGCGCAAGCCGCAGCTCGTTCGCCTCACCCGTGGGGCCGGGCAGCGCCTGCGGCTCGAAATCGATCCGCGCCCGCGCGGCATAATAGCGACAAAAATCCACCGCCTCGCGCACCTCGCCCAGTGCATCGGGGAGCGACTTCCGCGCTTCATGCACGGCCAGCGACATCAGCTCGGCGCGGTGCGCTTCGAGGAGATCGCCCCAGCGGGTGATTGCGGCGGCGCGTTCCTCGACCGGCGCCTCCCAGGCGCGCGCGGAGGCAGCCGCATTCGCCACTGCGGCAACCCCCCCTCCGTCGGCTGCGCCGCCACCTCCCCCAGAGGGGGAGGACCTAAGATCCTCCCCCTCTGGGGGAGGTGCCCGCAGGGCGGAGGGGGTGACGAGGGCCGCTGTTTCCGCAAGCACGCATGCGTCCGACAGATCGAGCCCGGCGGAGTTGACCCGCTCGGGCACAAACAAATCCCCCGGCAGCGCGATCGCCGGATGCCGCGTCCCCCCCACCGCGCGCACCAGCGCCACCGGATCGGCGAGCAAATCCTCCTCGGTCAAACTCGCATCCGCCAACTGATGCACGAAGCTCGAATTCGCGCCATTCTCCAGCAGCCGCCGCACCAGATACGCCAGCAGATCGCGGTGCCCGCCCACCGGCGCATAGATCCGGCACCGATAGCCCTGCTCGCGCACAAGCGCCTCGTACAGCCCCGCGCCCATCCCATGCAGCCGCTGAAACTCAAACGCGCGCGAAGACCCCGCCCACTCAAGAATAGTCGCCACGGTCATCGCATTATGGCTGGCAAAGGCGGGAAACAGGTTCCGAGCCCCCAGCATATCCCGCGCGCAGGCAAGATACGAAACATCGGTCGCCGCCTTGCGCGTGAACAGCGGATAATCGCTCAGCCCCTCCACCTGCGTGCGCTTGATCTCGCTATCCCAATACGCCCCCTTCACCAGCCGTACCGCCAGCCGCCGCCCCGTCTCCGCTCCCAAAGCATCCGCCCACGCGATCACCGGCCGCGCGCGCTTCGAATATGCCTGCACCGCCATCCCCAGCCCGTCCCACCCGCGCGTCGCACCATCGCGCGCCGCCGCCCCGATAATCTCGAGCGACATCTCCAGCCGCTCGCTCTCCTCCGCATCCACCGTCAGCCCGATCCCCGCCGACGCAGCCCCGCGCGCCAGCTCGATCAACCGCGCCGACAGCTCGGGCACGCACTTGCCCGCCTGCGCCGTCTCATAACGCGGATGCAGCGCGCTCAGCTTCACCGAAACCGAATGCCCCGTCTTCGCCCCGCCCTCGCCCACGCGCTTCACCGCATCGACATACGAAGCCATGTACCGGTCGGCGTCGGGCCACGTCCGCGCCGCCTCGCCCAGCATATCGAAGCTCGCGGTGAAGCCCTTCTGTGCGCCCTCGCGCATGAACCCCAGCGCCTCGGGGATCGTGCGCCCCATCACGAACACCTCGCCCATGCGCCGCATCGCCGCGCCCACGCCCGCACGCACGAACGGCTCGCCCGCGCGCGCGATCAGCGATTTCAGCACCCCGGGCTTCTCGGGCTCGCTCACCAGCGCGCGGGTGAGCACCAGCCCCCACGTCGCTGAGTTCACCAGCGCGCTCGTCGAAGCCCCCGCATGCGCGCGCCAGTCCGCGCCGCCGATCTTGTCGCGGATCAGCAGATCGGCGGTCTCGGGATCGGGCACGCGCAGGAACGCCTCCGCCAGCCCCAGCAGCGCGATGCCCTCGGGCTGGCCCAGCCGATATTCGCGCAGAAACGCATTCACCCACCCCGTCGCCTCGGCGGCGCGCAGATGCGCGATCAACGCGCGCGCGCGATCTCGCACGCTCGCCAGCGTCGGGGCATCGAGCGCGGCGACTTCGAGCAGCGGACCCAGAACCGCCGGTTCGGCGGCGCGGTGCAGCGCGGCAAACGCATCGGCGGGCGTGGGCGTGGAGGGTGAAGCGATAGCGGTGGCCATGGCCGCGCATATGCGCCCGCCCGCGCGCGCGCGCCACCGGCTCCCCCGCTCCCCATCGCCGCGCGCCAGCACCAATTGGCGTTGCGCGCGCCGCACTCCGCCCTATGTCCCCCAATGCCCTTCGCGAAAATCACACCCTTCCTGCGCGATGCGCTTGCCCAGCGCGGCTACACTGCGCCCACCCCGGTCCAGGCCGCCGTGCTCGAGCCCGGCGCCATCGGCCGCGATCTGCTCGTCTCCGCACAGACCGGCTCGGGCAAGACGGTGGCCTTCGGCCTCGCCATGGCCCCCCAACTGCTCGGCGAGGCGCACGCGCTCTCGCCCGCCGCCGCCCCGCTCGCCCTCGTCATCGCGCCCACGCGCGAACTCGCACTCCAGGTCAGCCGCGAACTCGAATGGCTCTACGCCCCCGCGCACGGCCGCATCGCCACCTGCGTCGGCGGCATGGATGCCTCCAAGGAGCGCCGGTCGCTCAACCATGGCGCACACATCGTGGTCGGGACCCCCGGCCGCCTGCGCGACCATCTCGAACGCGGCGCGCTCGATCTCAGCGCGCTGCGCGTCGCGGTGCTCGACGAAGCCGACGAAATGCTCGACATGGGCTTCCGCGAGGACTTGGAAGAAATCCTCGGCGCCACCCCCGATACGCGCCGCACGCTGATGTTCTCGGCCACCATCCCCAAGCCGATCGCAGCACTCGCCAAGCGCTTCCAGAAAGACGCGTGGCGCATCGCCACCCTCGGCGAAGAGCGCGGCCACGGCGATATCGCCTACCAGGCCGTCGCGGTCGCCCCCGCCGATATCGAGAACGCGGTCGTCAACCTGCTGCGCTTCCACGAGGCCGAAACCGCGATGCTGTTCTGCGCCACGCGCGACAATGTCCGCCACCTCCACGCCAGCCTGATCGAGCGCGGCTTCGATGCGGTCGCGCTCTCGGGCGAGCACAGCCAGAACGAACGCAACGCCGCGCTCCAGGCGCTGCGGGATAAACGCGCGCGCGTCTGCGTCGCCACCGACGTCGCCGCGCGCGGCATCGATCTGCCGTCGCTCAGCCTCGTCGTCCATGTCGAACTGCCGCGCGATGCCGAGACGCTCCAGCACCGCAGCGGCCGCACCGGGCGCGCGGGCAAGAAGGGCACCGCCGTGCTCATCGTCCCCTATCCGCGCCGCAAGCGGCTGGAGGCGATGCTGCGCGGCGCGCATGTGGCCGCCCAGTGGATCGGCGCGCCCAAACCCGAAGACATCCGCGCGCGCGACCGTGCACGCCTGCTCACCCAGCTCGCCGAACCGGTCGAAGTCGACGATGCGGACCGCGAACTCGGTGCCCAGCTCCTGACCCAGATGTCGCCCGAGGACATCGCCGCAGCGCTGGTCCGCGCCCACCGCTCGCGCCTGCCCGCACCCGAGGAACTGCTCGACGCCCCGTCTGCATCAACGCAGCGCACCGATCGCACCGAGCGCACGCACGAAGCCGAAGGCGCACTCCCGCACGGCCATCGCCCGGGGTTCGACGATATCGTCTGGTTCGCCATGGACATCGGCCGCCGCCAGAACGCCGATCCGCGCTGGCTGCTGCCGCTTCTCTGCCGCCGAGGCCACCTGACCAAAAGCGAGATCGGCGCGATCCGCATCGGCCCCAACGAAACCCGCTTCGCCATCCCGCGCGCGGTGGCAGCGCGCTTCGAAGCCGCGCTAAAACGCACCTCCGGACAAGGCGACGAAGGCAATGTAACCATCCTTCCCGCCGACGGCCCACCGCCCCCGCCCCGCCGCACGGGCGCTCCGGGGGTGGCGGCGCGGCCGTTGTATCGGCCGCGGGCGCGGGCTTAGGCTTGGGTGGAGGCCTGGAATGCGGTCGGGCCTGAAGCGCCCCGTTGTGGACATCTAACGAGCCGCCTACCGATAGCAGCGACGGGGCCGGATGCGGAATGGCAGGTTCCGGGCGGCGACAGGCGGAAAGCTGCCGACTGACCGAACTAATGAAATTGCTTGATTGCCAATCCAGATCAGTTGTTGACTTGGCCGCCTACGCGATATGCAGCGATGGCTTTGTCCCCGTCTCGAAAATACAGCTTCAGGCTCATGATCCGCGTCGTAGGGTCCCTCTCCTCGATATGGTCGAAGCACTTTCGCAGCAGCTTCCACACGTCTGGGATCGAAAGTTTGCTGCCCGGAATGGGGATCGAAAATTCATGCCGGACGATGAGTCCGGCCTGATAATGCTCGAAGCCACACCGAATTGAGACGATAGGGTCTTTCGTTTCGATCGCTCGATTCTGGGTGTAGGCCCAAACATCGAAATCTAACGAGAACAGCTCAAGTTCGGAATGGCCGCTGGAAGCTTGCAATCTAACAGTATCCGCGAGTTGCCCATCCTTCTCACACGCTTGCACGGCATTTCGGAGCGCTGCAAGGCAAAGCTTGCTGGACACGACTGTCGTTGGATAGCTCATGTTCAGTGCCAGCATCCGCTCGTTATTGAGCCGGTGCGTGTTAATCTTGATCTTGGTCTCATGACCCGTAGCGATCGAGACTTCTCGGAACAATTGCAGTGCAACAGGCCCGTAAATGTCATCGATCGATTCCTTGATGACGATGTCGCCGACTACAGCACCTAGGAACCGTGCTGCGCCTTCGTATTCATTCTGCTTGTTCGGATCCCAGCGGTGTGGACTTTTAAGCGAATGATGCCGCAGCTTTCCACGCAGGAGTACCAAGGCTCCAATCTTATCGCGGGTGGTATCTCCAAGCTTGAAGAGATCAAACGCAGGCGCTCTAGTTAACTTTTGCTTGGCGAACGCCTTCGCATTGTCTTCGACGGCCCGACAGAGCTTTACTTGCTTCGACAGGAGCTCCCCCTGCTTTTCGTTGCCGGTCTTTCCATCGCAGAATCGCGTCTCAAGAAACAGATACATGTTATTGTACGCGTCGATGTACCGGCCGGCACCGTACGCAATTCGGCCCTCACGAAAATGCGAGGTTGATTCGATTCGATCATCGGAAATCGGACCTACGCAAAAGGCTCTTCCGATCTGCTCGAAATCGCACTCCCGGTTCAGACCATTGTCGGGGTTCGACCGAAATGACTTTATATGGATACTTGCTTCTTCACTGACGTCTTCCGCGCGGAAGCGCAGTTCGTAATTGTCGTAGTCTAGATCGACAATTTGTAGTCCGCTTACGACAGCCTGCCAATTCATTATGCTTTTCCGGGCCAAGGAGGCTTGCTCCCCTCCCGTTATTGTTATGTGCGGAAGCTCGGCCTCTGACCCTGCGGGCTGCACATATGGAGCCAGTGCGACGTCCACGCTGGAAAAGGCAAGGCAAACGCGCTTGAGCACATTGGCTTCGCGTTCCAAGAAGAACGTCGTGTTCCCCGTTCTGATGGGCCAGCCTTCCATCACTTCAACGTGGTTTTTCACATCGAACGCTACTGTGACAATCATGCCCTCAATCTTGCTCCGCAAGCCCGCTTTCAGCAACCCTTGCGGTCGCCGTTAGTAGAATATTCTACTATCCGTCCCGCGAATCGCAACTCTGGGCTAAACGTTCGGCGACAGCGGAAAGGCGTCGCCGGCGTCGAGGTTTTCCATCACAGCACACATCGGCTCAATGGCCTCGGCGGCGATCCGCGACCAACTACCCAGTCTCCGGAATCCCAACGTAGCGCGTGCGGTTTTGATTGCCGAAAAGCCACAACGACGGCCGCTTTCAGGCGATCGGCGTCGAAACTTCAATGCCGGAACTGGGCGCAAAGCGGTTACAGAGGAGGCGCAGTTCGAATGTCTGCTTCCGCCCCCCCCAAGCGGACGATATCGATGTGTGTATTCGCGACCTCACCGCCACCCACCGTTGCATTGTAGGAACCACCCAGCCACTCCCACCTCCCGATCGAACAATGCCCGAACCTCACGCCAACGCCACCCCAACCCGCTCCAAAACGAACCAAAAATGCCTCTGACTTTCGCCTACTTCATGGCCTTCATGGACTTCGCAGCCCCCAAACCCCCGCAAATCCGCCATTCCCGCAGCCCCGGCTCACCCCCCGAACACCGCAGTCGCCCGCAAAACACCCCGCAAAGTCCACCCTTTCGCCGCCAAAATCAGCTCGCCGACCTTGCCAAAGCGTGCAAAGCCGCCTCGATCCGCCCCAGCATCGCGCCGTCGCGCGTCGTCTCGCGCATCGCCACCAGGCTCGTGCGCGCCGCCGCCAGACGCCCCAGCTGCTGCTCCAGCCGCGCGCGCTCCCACCACAGCGAGGTCGCGAACGGCGCGAAGCCGGTCATCCGCTCGTGCAGCACCAGCGCGCGCTCGAGATCGCCCGTCCGCCGCGCGCGCGCCGCCTGGTTGGTCATCAGCCGCACCAGCGTCGCACGATTGTCCATCGGTGCCAGATACGCCGGATCGGGCGTCGTATTGGCGCCCAGCACGCGCCCCAGCAGCGACTTCAGCGCGCGCTGATCGAGCACGCGCCCGCCATCGAAGGGATCCTGGAACACCGCGCCCGGCTCGTCCCCCACGCGGATCAGCACATGCCCCGGTACGCCGAGCGCCACCGCGCGCCAGCCCACCTTGCGCGCCACCCCCACATACAGGATCGATAGCGCCACCGGCAGCCCGTGCCCGCTATCGATCAGCGCCATCATGTCCGCGCCGGCTTCGCTGCCGAACGCCGAGTCCGCCCCGGTAAACCCATGCTCGTCGGCGATCAGCGCGCTCAGCATCTGCGCGCGATCCGCGTTCGATCCGATCCCCGCCGATCGCGCCATCAGCTGCGCCGCCATGAACGCCACCCGCGTCAGATACGGGGCGAGCAGTGCCTCGGCCTCGATCGGGCTGTCCTCGCGGTCGAGCACCGCCAGCGCCAGCGCGGCTTCGTCGAGCACGATCTGATCGTCGTCGATCAGCGCCAGTGTTTCGATCATGGCTCCAGCTCCTTGCGGGAAGGAACAGACTGACTCGCGTGCCGCCCGCACGCAATGGGATTTTGGTTTACGCCCCCCGCAGCGCCAGCAACCGCGCATAGACCGCGCGCCGCGGCAGCCGCAGCCGCTCCGCCACCTCCACCGAGACCGCACGCAGCGGCAGCGCGGGGTCGATTTGCGCCAGCGCCGCGTCGAGCGCCGCCGAGTCGGCGGGCGGCGATGGCTCGGGCGGTCCCACCACGATCACGATCTCGCCCTTGGGCGGAGCGTCCGCATAGCGCGCTGCGAGGCTGCCAAGCGTGCCGGGCACCGCCTCCTCGAAATGCTTGGTGATCTCGCGCGCCACCGTCGCGGGCCGATCGCCCAGCCCCGCCGCAAGCGCCGCGAGCGTGCGCCCAAGCCGTGGCCCCGATTCGTACAGGATCAACGTCGCGCGCACGTCGGCCAGCTCGGCGATCGCCACGTCGCGGGCGTGCGCCTTGGCGGGCAGGAAGCCTGCGAACAGGAAGCGATCGGTCGGCAGCCCCGCCAGCGTCAGCGCCGCGATCGCAGCACATGCCCCCGGGATCGTCACCACCGCGTGCCCTGCCGCGCGCGCATCGCGCACCAGCTTGTAGCCGGGGTCCGAGATCAGCGGCGTCCCCGCATCGCTCACCAGCGCGATCGCCTCCGCGCCCATCCGCGCGATGAGCCCCGGCCGCACCGCGTCGGCATTATGATCGTGATACGCCGTCATCGGCCGCTTCAGCCCCAGATGGCGCAGCAGACCGGCGGTCACGCGCGTATCCTCCGCCGCGATCAAATCGGCCGCGCCCAGCACCGCCGCCGCGCGCGCGGACAAATCGCCCAGATTGCCGATCGGCGTTGCGACGATGTAGAGTCCGGGTGTGAGCGGTGAGGTATCCATGCGCGAGACGAATAGTGGGCGGCGCTTTGCCCCAAGTCGAGGCCGCGCGTTTGCAGCCGCGATGCTGGTCGCGCTCGCGGCGGGCTGCGCCGATCGTGCGCCCGCGCCCGCCGCGCTGCCAAGGCCAGTCGCGCCGACCTCCAAGCCTGTCCCCGTCGTGCCGCCGCCCGGGGTCGCCCCCCCCGAGGAGGTGCGCAACCGCGTGGCGCTGCTGGTGCCTACCAGCGGCCCGCAGGCGGCGGTTGGCCAGTCGATCGCCAACGCCGCATTGCTCGCTCTGGGAGACGTTCACGACGCGCGCTTCCGCCTGACCACCTACGATACCGCCGCCCCTGGCGGCGCGCGAGCGGCTGCGCAGGCCGCGATCGATGCGCACGCGGGCATCATCCTGGGGCCGCTGCTCGCGGGCGATGTCCGCGCCGCCGCGCCGGTTGCGGCGGCGGCGGGCGTGCCGATGCTGAGCTTCACCAACGATGCCGCCGTCGCGGGTGGCGGCACGTACGTGCTCGGCTACCAGCCCACGCAATCGATCGCGCGCGTGATCGGGTTCGCCCGCGCGCGCGGGGTCACCAGCTTTGCCGCGCTGATCCCCGCGGGCGTCTACGGCGCACGTGCGTCGACCGCCTTCCTGCGCGCGGTTCAGGGCGCGGGCGGGACGGTGAGCGGTATCGCCACCTATACGCGCGACCGGGCGAAACTCGCCGCCGCCGCGCGCCGCGTCACCAACTATGATGCGCGCATCGCGCACGCGGGTGGCGCGGCCGCACTCCGCCCCGATGGCACCGTCGCCCCGGTTACGCAGCGCGCGGGCGCGGTGCCGTTCGGCGCGCTGCTGATCGCGGACGGTGGCCCGATCGCGGCGAGCTTTGGCCCCGCGCTCGATAAATATGGCGCGGGGGCGGGTGCGGTTCGCCTGCTCGGTACCGAACTCTGGGGAAGCGAACCCGGCCTCGGCCGCGCGCCCTCGCTTCGCGGCGCATGGTTCGCCGCAGTTCCCGATGCGCGATTCCAGAGGCTGAGCCAACGCTACCGCGCGCGCTATGGCGGCGCGCCCTCTCGGCTCGCGAGCTTGGGCTATGATGCGGTGCTGCTCGTCCAGGCGGCGTCGGCGCGCTGGGAGGTGGGAGAGCGTTTCCCGCGCCCCGCGCTCGCCGATCCGGGCGGCTTTGCGGGGGTGGACGGGGTGTTCCGCTTCAACGCCGCCGGTGTCGCCGAGCGTGGCCTCGAAGTCCGCCAGATCGGTGCGGGTGGCAGCGTCATCGTCTCGCCCGCACCAGCATCGCTGGGCGGCTGACGCGTGAGCCTCGCCGATCCCCGCCTGTTCGCCGATCGGCTGGTGGTCCTCGACACCGAAACTACCGGGCTGGATCCGAAGGGCGGGGACCGCGTGGTCGAGATCGGCTGCGTCGAGCTGATCGGCTGCATGCCGACCGGACGCGAGTTCCACTGCTATATCAATCCGCTGCGGACGATGCCACCGGGCGCAGAGGCGGTGCATGGGCTGAGCGAAGCCTTCTTGCGCGATCATCCGCCTTTTCCCGCACATGCGGCGCGCCTGATCGAATTCTTGGGCGACGCCCCCGTGATCGCGCACAACGCCAGCTTCGATATCGGCTTCCTCGATCACGAATTCGCCCGCAGCGGCCACCCGCCGCTCACGATGACGCGCGCCATCGATACGATCCTGCTCGCGCGCGCGCGGCTGCCCGGCGCCAAACATTCGCTCGATGCGCTGTGCGTGCGCTACGGCATCGACCGTGCGACGCGGATCAAGCACGGCGCACTGATCGACGCGCGCCTGCTCGCGGAAGTCTATCTCGAGCTGATCGGCGGTCGGCAGATCGGCTTGTCGCTGGGCATCGCGCCGATCGCAGCCGGACCCGCGCGAGCGGCCGAGGCCCCGTTCTGGCCGACGCGGCCACATCAGCCGACGCCCGCCGAGGCCGACCGCCACGCCAGCTTTCTCACGCGTCTCACCGATCCACTGTGGCGCATGTTCGACATCGGTCCCATCTGATCGTAACAGGATTGTAACCTGGGGGCCGGGAGAGAAAGCAGATGCAGATTTCGGTATCAGGGCACGGGCTGGAAGCGGGCGAGGCGTTCCGCGACTACGCCACCGCCGAGCTCGAGGAAATGCGCGAGAAGTATTTCAAGGCCGCCATTTCGGCCTCGGTCACGCTCGCCCCTGGGCCGCACGGTATCGGTTTCGTCTGCGAAGCGATGATGCATGTGCGTGGCAACGTGATCCTGAAGGGCGGCGGCAGAGGGTCGCGAGCGCAGGCATCGTTCGATGGCGCG
The DNA here is from genome assembly GCA_038238915.1 of Sphingomonadales bacterium. Classification (GTDB taxonomy): domain Bacteria; phylum Pseudomonadota; class Alphaproteobacteria; order Sphingomonadales; family Sphingomonadaceae; genus JAVVHE01. Next base: position 39,725 of record JBBSFH010000001.1, on the reverse strand, counting down.
CTTGCCAAGATCGATAAACAGCTCCGACGTCACGTGCGCCGCCTGCACGATCACGTCGGCATGGGCAGCGAGGAGCGTATCGCGCTCGATGCGGGCTACACCGTCCTCGTCGCGCCGGAGTCCGAAGCGGACGCAGCGTCGGGCTCGGGGTCGGGGCGCGATTTCGCGCCGGATGCGGCGCACGGCCCGCTCGTCATCGCCGAAGCCGCCGTCGACGTGCCCCGTGCGAGCGTTGCGGACGCGGTGTGGATGCTCGATCTGCGCAACACCAACGCGCTCCTTTTCACCAACGTCAACACCGGCGCGCTCAACATGGTCTATCGGCGCGAGGACGGGAATATCGGCTGGGTGGAGCCGGGCCGACGCGGCTCCGGCTGAGGCTTACGTGTCGCCTAATCGCGCGGACCCCTGCCGCGAGTTGAACCGCGAGTTGAACGATGCCTTTGCCTCCCGGTCTGCTCACCCCCGATGCGATCCTCCCCCGGCTGCGCGTCGGCAGCAAGTCCGGACTGTTCGCGGCGATGTGCGAACGCGGCGCCGCGATCACTCGGCAGCCACGCGCCGATCTGCTCGCCGCAGTGCTCGCGCGCGAGGCTGCGGGCACGACCGGCTTCGGCGGCGGTGTCGCGCTGCCCCACGCGCGGCTGGCAGCGATCGCACGCCCGATCATCGTGTTCGCGCACCTCGATCAGCCGATCGATTATGGCGCGCTCGATGATACGCCGGTCGATCTCGTGCTCCTGCTGCTGTCGCCCGCCTCTGGGTCGGCTGCGCACCTTAAAGCCTTGGCGAGTGCCAGTCGTTTGCTACGCGACCCATCGCTCGCGGCGAAATTGCGCGGCGCGTCCGACGCCGATGCCCTGTGTGCGCTGCTCATCGTATCGCCACTCGCGCATGCGGCCTGAGGATCGCCCGGGCGGATCGGCATCGCTGCGTGCTCGCTCACCAGGGATCGATCCGTGATCCCCCGGCTGACAACCGAACTGCGGGTTGGCGCACTTCTGCGTCGCGCGCACGCGGCGGGCGCGTTCGCCGCAGTGCTGCAGAAGGGCGATCCGGTTGCCGGTGCGGTGATCCTCGTCGCGCGGGACCGCGCGGGGGGAGCAGTGGCTTGGGCGCGCGTCACTCGCGGCGATGCTGCAGTCTGGGCGTGCACGCTCGAAACGACGGCCGAAGACGAGCCGCGCATGGAAACGCATCTCGCGCGCCAGCGGCAGTACGATCCCGACGTGTGGATCATAGAACTGATCACCGACGAAATCCAACCGCTCGTCGCGGAACCGTTCGATCAGCGTTGACCCCGCCGTCAGTCGACAGGCAACTGATAGTTCACAACGTAGATCTCCCCGCCAGTGTTCCATTTTTGGCGGAGCGATCGAGTCGAAGTTCGCCGGTTCTGGCGCATATCGGGTGTTATCTTGCCCGCTGGAACCTGCGCACGTCGCACTGGGAAGTTCGACTAGATGGTGGTTTCGGTACGCGCGGCGAGTTTCGCTTGTTTTGCCCTGCTGGCTTTGACCGCAGCGGCACCCCTCGAAACGGTCGATCGCGCGCAATTCGCCGAGACCAATGCGGGCGCGGCTCTCGCCAGCGGTGCTGACGAAGCGCAGCCAGTCTTCGATACCGGCACCGGGTCCACCTATTTCGTCCTGCAGGACCGCGACGAACCCGCGCCCACCGTCGCGCAGCCTTCCGCAACCTTGGCCATCGATGATGCCGACGAGACCAGGAGTTCCCGGGCCTCGACGTTGACCGCCGAAGAACGCTGCCTCGCGGTCGCGGTCTATTATGAAGCGCGCGGCGAGCCGATTGCGGGCCAGTTCGCGGTTGCACACGTCGTCCTCAATCGGGCGCGATCGGGACGCTTCGCCGATACGCCGTGCGGTGTCGTTCGCCAGCCGGGCCAGTTCGCCTTCGCGCACCGCAGCTTCACGCCCGCGTCGAACGCCGATTGGCAACGCGCAGTCGCGGTCGCGCGCGGGGCGATCGCCGGATCGGGCGCATCGCAGGCTCACGGCGCGCTCTACTTTCACGCGAGTTCGGTTTCGCCAGGCTGGAGCCACTCCGAGGTCGCGCAGATCGGCCGACACGTCTTCTATCGCTGATCGGTTCTATCGCTAACCGGGGTTTGGCGGGATCGGCGTGCCACGACCGCTGAGTGTGGGCGAGCAATGGCGCGGCTTGTCCGTTCGCACCCTGTTCCGTTATGGTGCGCCATGGACCTCGCGCCGCCCGCCTGCACCGCTGACGGGATCGCCTGTGGTGCCATCACCGCAAGCGAGGTTGCGCGCGGCGTTGCGCGGCTGTTCCACGCGCGCGACTGGGTGACGTTGCGCGAGGTGCCCCTGCCCGATGGTCGCCGCGCGGATATGCAGGCGGTCGGCCCGTGCGGCCGGATCGCGATCGTGGAGATCAAGGTCAGCATCGCCGATCTTCGCGCGGACCTGAAATGGCCCGATTATCTGAACTGGTGCGATTGCTTTTACTGGGCAGTGCCGCCCGAATTTCCGGTCGATTTGCTCAAAGCCGCGGTGTTCGCTCCGGATCGCGCGGGCCTGATCGTTGCCGATGCCTATGAGGGCGTGGTCATCGCCGAGCCTGCGGATATCGCGCTGGCCGCCGCGCGCCGCCGCGCGCAGACGCTGCGGTTCGCGCGGCGCGCGGGAAGCCGACTGATGGCGCTCGCCGATCCTGCACTCGCGGCGGGCGTGTTCGCCTGATCGCTTGCCCGTTGGCGCTGGCGCTCAGGCGGCGCGACTTGCGCCGGTGCGCGCGGGACGGGCGATGATTTCCAGGTGCGGCGCGCGACGTCCGCCGCGAGCGTGGCGGTCGCGCCAAGCCATCGCGGTTGGCGCGGTGTTGCGAGCGCGTTCGCCCGCAAGCACGAAGTTTGCCGCGAACCCTTGCCCGAGCGCGAACTCCTCATGCGCCTCGATCCGGTTGAAGCTGGGCGCGATCCGCAGCCCGGAGGGATCGAACGGGCCTTCGAGCGTCAACGATTGCCAGCGGCGCGACGGCCGCCAGCCCTCCCCGCCATCTTCGCCCCGCCCCGCCCCCGCGACCCACGCCTGATCAAGCCACCCACGCCACACCGCTCCCGCGTGCCAGAACCACAGCGTCCCATGATAGGCGGCTGCAAAGCGCTGCCACGCGGGCACGGCATAGCGATCGACCGCGTGCAGGCGCGCGCGCGCCAGCGGGCGGGGCGCTGTTTGCCCTAGCGTCGGAATCCAGATCACCTTGACCCCGGCGGCGGCATACGCACGCGTGCGCGCTTCAATCTGTTCCGGACTGATCGCGCTATGCTGGATTTCGATCGCGACCCTTGCCCCGGTGCGCGGATCACGCACGAGCACGTCCGCGCGCCGATCGCCTCCCCCTGAAAGCACCTCGGCTTCAAGCGCGACATCGAGCCCGCGCGCGGCGAAGGCGCGTGCGAATGCCGCCTTCGCCTCACGATGTTCGGCGGTTTCGCCATGCGCCCAGAGGCATGCCGAAGCTGCGCGATGCGCAAAATGTGCAGTGACACGGCTCCCGCGCTTGAGCGTGGCGCCCTGCCCGCACTGCGAACACCGGTACGCCACACCGCGCGCCGCGCGTTCCGCCGCAATCCGTCCATCAGGTCCAGCCGCCATCAGCATTCTTCCCCGTGTAACGCATCCCCGCTCCCGATCGCACTCCTGTTGCATCCGTTTTCGACCATTTGCCCGCAGCGTTGACGCATGACGCGGCCGCATCCGATAGCGACCCACATGGCTGACGCTCCCACGCCGATGATCGCGCAATATCTGGCGCTGAAGGCCGAGGCGGCGGACGCGCTCCTGTTCTACCGGATGGGCGACTTCTACGAGCTGTTCTTCGGCGATGCCGAGATCGCAGCTGGCGTGCTCGGCATCGCGCTCACCCGGCGTGGTCGCCATGCGGGCGCGGACATCCCGATGTGCGGCGTCCCCGTCACGGCCGCGCAGGCGTATCTGGCGCGGCTGATTCAGGCCGGACACCGCGTCGCGGTCGCTGAGCAGATCGAGGATCCCGCAGTTGCGCGCCGCGCGGCGCGCCCGGTCGATCGCGCGATCGTGCGCGTCGCGAGTGCGGCCACCCTGACCGAGGAGGAATTGCTCGCCGCCAATCAGAGCAATTGGCTGCTCGTGATCGTTCCTGACGGTGCTTCAACCGGACTAGCGTGGGCGGACGTCTCGACGGGTCGGCTGGTCAGCGCCTGGGTCGCCGCCGGCGGCGATGCCGAACTGCGCGCGCGGCTTGCGCCCAGCGAGGTCGTCGCCCCCGAAGGCAGTGGCGTCGCTGGCGCCACGGCGTTTGCGCCGCAGCATTTCGAGCTCCGCGCCGCGCGCGAACGCCTGCATGCGCACTACGGGGTCGCCACACTTGAGGCATTCGGAGCGTTCGATCCGCCCGAAGTCCGCGCGCTCGGCGGGTTGATCGCGTATCTCGCGCACATGGCGCGCGGCACCGTTCTGCGTCTCGATCCGCCGACCCGCGACGATACCACGCGCGTCATGGGGATCGATGCGGCGACGCGTGCCAGTCTGGGTCTCGGGCGCGGCGGGTTGCTCGGGCGGATCGACCGTACGCGCAGCGCGAGCGGTGCACGTCTGGTCGGCGAGGATCTCGCGGCACCTTCGATAGATGTCGAAGCCATCGAGGCGCGGCACGACGCGGTCGCGTGGTTCGTCGAGCGGCCTCGCCTTCGCGGCCGCCTGCGCGCGCTGATCGGCGAGACGCCGGATTTTGTGCGCGCGCTCGGGCGGCTCGGCGCGGGGCGCGGAGCGGTGCGTGATCTGGCGATGATCGGTCGCGGGCTGACGCGCGCGGGCGAGATGGCGGTGCTGCTGCTGGAGGGCGCACCCGATCCCGGGGCGGCCTCCGCAGTCGACGCGCTGCATCCCGCGCCGCCGACCGTCATCGCTGCGCGCGCGGCCGCGCTCGTCGGGCATGATGCGATCATCGCTTCGGTCGCAGCGGCGCTGGGCTTGGGAAACGGCGGTGACGTGCCGGCGGGCACGCTCGACACGGGCGGGTTCATCGCACCCGGGTTCGACGCCGTACTCGACGCGCTGCGCGAGGACGCGTCGGGCGCGCGCAGCCGGATCGCAGCGCTCGAGGCGCAGTACCGTGCGCAGAGCGGGGTTGCGGCGCTGCGCATCCGTCACAATGGCGTGATCGGCTGGCATATCGATGCGCCCGCGCGCGCCGAGGCGGCGCTGCGCGCGGCCGGATATGCGCATCGCCAGACACTGAGCGGGCAGGTGCGCTTTGGCTCCGACGCGCTCGCCGATCTCGCGCAGCGGATCGCGCAGGCGGCCGAAGCGGCGCTCGCGCGCGAACGTGCGCACTTCGCCGCGCTCAGCGCGCAAGCGCTGGAAAGCGCGCCTACGGTCGCGGCGAGTGCGCATGCGCTCGCGCGCCTCGACGTCATCACCGCGCTCGCCGAACTCGCCGTGGCTGAGCGCTGGGTCCGCCCCCGGATCGACGACAGTCGCGCGTTCGCCATCGAGGGCGGTCGCCATCCGGTGGTCGAGGCCGCGCTGGCTGCCGAACGCAAGCCTTTCGTGGCGAATGACTGCGATCTCGGCGACAAGCCCGTCTGGCTGATCACCGGCCCCAACATGGGCGGCAAATCGACCTTCCTACGCCAGAACGCGCTGATCGCCATCCTCGCCCAAGCGGGGAGTTTCGTCCCCGCGCGCGCCGCGCATCTGGGCGTGATCGACCGGGTGTTCAGCCGCGTCGGCGCGTCGGACGACCTCGCCTCGGGCCGCTCGACGTTCATGGTCGAGATGGTCGAGGTCGCAGCGATCCTGCGCCAGGCGACGCCGCGCAGCCTTATCATCCTCGACGAGGTCGGCCGCGGCACGTCGACCTACGATGGGCTGGCGATCGCGTGGGCGGTTCTCGAATGGGTGCACGACCGGCTCGGCGCGCGCTGCCTGTTTGCCACCCATTATCACGAGCTGACGAGGTTGGCCGAGCGGCTGGACGGCCTCAGGCTCGCAACATTGCGCGCGCGCGAGTGGAAGGGCGAACTCGTGTTCCTGCATGAAGTGGCGGCGGGGGCGGCGGATCGCAGCTACGGACTGGCGGTGGCGCGGCTGGCGGGCGTGCCCGCGCCGGTCATCGCGCGCGCGAAAGCCGTGCTGGCGCGGCTTGAGGCGGGGCGGCCGATGGTCAGCCTTGAGGGCGAGCTGCCACTGTTCGCCGCCGCCGATCCATCCGCGGCCACCGCCGGGTCAACTGGCGAAGACTCGATCGCCGCACGGCTGCGTGCGATCGATCCCGACCAGCTCTCGCCGCGCGATGCACACGAAATCCTGCGTTCGCTTGCGGCGATGGCGGACGCGCACCGAGCCTGACCGGGCCGACGCGTGGCACCGAGGTCAGACGCGCAACATCCCCTGAGTCGCGAGCGGCACGGGCGCGTCCTGAAACAGCGCGCGCGCCGCCTGCGCGGGATCGACGCCGAGATGTTGCGCGGATGCGGCCAGCAGCACCGAACGCAGATCGGTGGTGGGCTTGAGATCGCGGCCTTCGTACAGCGCGGGCTTGGCGAGGCCGGGCCAGTCGGCCAGCACGCGGCCACCGTTCACCGCGCCACCCGCGACGATCGCGACCGACGCGGTGCCGTGATCGGTGCCGCCGGTGCCGTTTGCCTGCACCGTCCGGCCGAACTCGGTGGCGCACAGCACGACGGTGTTCGACCAATCGGGGCCGAGGCCGGTCTTGAGCGCGGCCAGGGCGGTATCGAGTTGCTTGAGCTGGTTCGCGAGCCGTCCCTGCTGCCCCGAATGCGTATCCCAGCCATCGAACTCGAGCACGGCGATCCGCGCGCCGTCGGGCTTGGTCAGGAAGTCGGCAGCGAGCCTCGCGAGCTTGGGCAAGTCGCGGCCACCCTTCGCGTCGGCACCCGACGCCTGCGCCACCCGGCGCGCGGCCATCGCCTCGTCCCAGATCGGGTGGAGGACGGCGTCGGGCGAATACATGGCGCTCACGCGGTTCAGGAGATCGTCGGTAGGTTCTGGGAGGCCCGATGGAGCATAGCTCTGCACGCCATTGCGCCCACGCAGGATCGGCGGCACCGAAGGCGCAATTGCGATCGCGCGCGCGCCACCGGGAAGCAGCGGCAGCAGCCGGTTGAGCCAGCCATCGCTTCGCTCGTAGGGTGACACGCCTCCGGTTTCGAGCACGTTCTGACCGTCGAAATGGCTCCGATCACGATAGGGAGAGGCCACCGCGTGGACGAACAATGCCTCGTGCGCAGTGTACATTTTGGAGGTTTCGACCAGCGCCGGGTGAAGCGCGAACAATCCGTTGATCGTGGCCGCGCCCTGATAAGCGAGCGCGGCGCGGGCGGGAGCGTAGGCGGGATCGCCGACGGGGGCGACGACGTTGATGCCGTCCATCGCGCCGCGCAGGATAATCATCACGAACCGCTTGTCCGTCTCGGCGCGGGCCAGCGCGAGGCCGGGAACGATCATCAGCGGGGCGGCGGCGAGGCTCGTTGCGAGAAGGCCGCGGCGAGTGAGGTTCATCGGGCTTATCTCCGCTGGAAATCGGGGGAAGAGAGCAGCAGCGTCAGCGCCTGGCGCGGACTGTCCGCAGCCGCGATCATCCGGCTTGTCTGGGGGGCGAGCTCGCCAAGCAGCCGGGGGGCGAGCGCGCGCGCGTCCAGAGTGGGGGCGGCAAAGTTGACGAGGCGCTCGGCGACGCCAACCCGGCGCAGCAGCGCATCGGGCGCGGCCCATGCACCCAGGCTGTCCGCCCAACCTGCGGGCGAGCCGGGCTGCCACAGCGGCTGGCCGAGTTCGTGCATCATGCCGACCGCGCGGTTGTCCGCGACCGTCAGGCCGATCGCGCGCATCGCGGAGATCGACCAGTCCCACGGCGACTTGAACTTGCCCGGTCCGGGCGCGAACGCTTCGGGGCTTTCGATGAGCGCGCAGTAGGTGGTAGGCAGATCGCCGCCCGAGCGCTGGAAGGCCGCTGCCACGCGCTGGACGAGCGCCGGTGGCGGGGCATCGCTGACGAAGTGGACCGCGAGCTTGGTCGCGATATGCGTCGCGGTTTCGGGGCGGTGGACGAGATCGGTCAGGATCGCGCGCGCCTGATGCTCGCCTCCGCCGCCATAGCGTTTCCCGAGCACGGTGCGCTCGCCGGGTTCGTGCATTGCATCGCGGAAGGCGAAGCGGCCCGGTGCCTCATTTCCGGAGCCGAGCAAACGCGGCGGCAGCCCGCGCGCGAAGCCACCCACGGTCCAGCCGGTCAGCGCGCGTGCGAGTTCGGTGACATCGGCCTGCGTGTAGCCGCTGCGAACGCCCAGCGAATGCAATTCCATCGCCTCGCGCGCCAGGTTCTCGTTCAACCCGCGCGCCCGCCCTCGCGCACCCGCAATCTGGGCGAATGTGCTGTTTGGGCCGACCGATTGCGCCTGATCGAGGTACACGAGCATGGCGGGGTGGTGCATAACCGCCATCCACATATCGGTGAATGTACCCGTGACGTGCGGGCGGATCGCCTCGAACTCATAGGTGCCAGCGATCGCGCGGACCGCCTGCTTCTCCGAACTGATGGCGAAGTGGTTCGCCCAGAAATGAACAAGGCGCTCGGGGAAGGGCGTAGGCGTGGAGAGCGCGGACACGAAGCGCGCGGTGCCCTGCCCGACTGCGGCATCGCGCAGGAACTCGACGTGGGACTTGTCCGCCTTGAACGCATCGAGCGTGCCCGCCTGCCGCGCACTGTTGCGCGCCTTCACGAACGCGGCGAACTGCGCGAGCATCGAAACGCTATCGCCATTGGCCGTACTGACCGGCGGGACGGAAGCATAACGTTCGATCTGATTGGTCAGCCACGCCTGCGGGAGTGCAGGGGGATTATCTGCGGGAGTACCGCCAAGTCCAAAGCGATTAAGCGCGATCGCACCTGGCGTGAACATGGTAAGCCTTACGCAACTGAAAACTATGCATCGATTACGGGCCTACGAACGTGCACCCCTTGGCCATGACGCTTCACTTGCAAAGTCTTAATCTCGCGGCCCCGATTCCGTCTCGCCGTGGGATCGTAAGCCCAGAGCCTACCGTCGCCCGATCAAGCTCGCCGCCCACCCCGTCGCTAGCGCCATTGCCACCGCCGCGATGCCGTAGAGCAGCCCATGCTGCTCGGCGAAGCGGCTGACACCCGCCTCGAAGCCGGTCTTGCGCACGTCGAGGCTGCGCGTGACCGTGGCGATCACCTGCCCCTCCTCGATCAGGTGCACCGCAACCGAATAGCGGCCGACCGGTGCCGCCGACGGGATCGCGATGCGCGCCCGGTAGAGGATGTTCTCGGTCACCTGCACCCCTGCGGGATCCTGGCGGAAAAGACCCGCGCGGCGACGCAGATCGATCAGACCGCGCGTGAAAGCAGGAATCTCGGCGGGATCGGCGTTACGTGGCGACAAGGCGAGGTTCGCCAATCCCACCTCCCACAGCGAAGCTGTGCGCGTATCGAGCAGTTCCTCGACCGGGCGGGTGGTCGCAACGGCCGCGTAGGACGGGACGGTGCCGAACTCCACCGATGCCGCGTTGATCCAGATGCCTGCGCGCCGGGCTTTCTGGCGCACGACGACCGCCTGATCGGGGCCGCGCGCGACAACCGCAATGCGCGGCTCCTGGTCCGGAATGCGGCTGCGTGGATACTGGACCGCACCGTAGACGAGCAGTTCGGCCCCATCGAAACCGTAGGAGATATCGACGCGTGGTTGGCTGAGATCGGCGAACAGTCGCGGCGCGGGAGCGGCCGCCAGCAGCACCAGCGCAAGCAAAGCCCTCATGCGGGGCCGACCGTGAAGATTTCGCTCGGCCGATAGGTCAGCTGCAGCGCGAGCCGCAACCCGAACGCGAGCACCACCAGTGATAGGACAAGGCGCAGCTTTTCAGCGGGTAACCGCCGGGCGGCGAATGCGCCATATTGCGCGCCGACCACACCGCCTACGAGCAGCAGTCCGGCAAGGACAATGTCCACCGTCTTCGATTGTGTGGCATGGAGCAGCGTGGTCGCGGCGGTGACGAACAGAATCTGGAACAGCGAGGTGCCAACCACGACCGAAGCCGACATGCCGAGCAGATAGATCATCGCGGGCACCATGATGAACCCGCCGCCAATACCCATGATCACGGTGAGCACCCCCACCGACGCGCCAAGCGCGAAAGGCGCGATCGGTGACACGTACAGGCCCGAGCGGCGGAAACGCATCCGCCACGGCAGCGCCGCGATCCAGCCATGATGGCGACGGGGCAGTGCGCGCGGCGCATCGCCCGGCCTGAGAGCGCGCCACGAATCGCGGAGCATCAGGCCGCCGATAGAAAGCAGCATGATCACGTAGACGATCGAGATCGCGCTATCGATCTGACCGAGCGACTGCAGCAGCTCGAACAGGAACGATCCCGCCACCGAGCCGATCAGACCGCCCGCGACCATTACCGCGCCCATCTTGAAATCGACGCCGCGCCGCCGCGCGTGCGCGAGCACGCCCGAAACACTCGAGCCGGTGATCTGCGTTGCGGACGAGGCGACCGCGACCGCGGGCGGCACGCCGTAGAGAATGAGGAGCGGCGTCGTCAGGAATCCGCCGCCGACACCCAGCATCCCCGAGAGAAACCCCACCCCCGCGCCGAGCAGCACGATCACGAGCGCGTTGACCGCCATGCCGGCGATGGGGAGGTAGATGTCCACGCGAACGGACTTAGACCCGTGCGCGCGGTGCGTCCAAGCGTTGGTGGTTTGCCAATGCTGTCGCACCCCGTTGGCGCGCGTGCAGCGGCCGCGCTAAGCCTGCGCGCGGTGGACTGCGATCTTCTCATTGCGGGCGGCGGGCTTGCGGGCGGACTGGTGGCGCTGCGCCTGGCGCAGGTCCGGCCCGAGCTGCGGGTGGGCATCGTCGAGGCGGGGCAGTCGCTGGGTGGCAACCATACCTGGTCCAGCTTCGCGCAGGATGTCTCGGCAGCACAGCGCGCGTGGACCGCGCCGCTCATCGCGCACGACTGGGCAGAGTATGCGATCCGCTTTCCCGAGCACGGGCGGCGCATCGCGGCGGGCTATCGCAGCGCGACGTCCGAAAAGCTCGACGCAGCGGTGCGCGCGGCGATCCCGGAGGAGCGTTTGTGGTTCGGCTCGGCGGTCAGCGCGCTCGCGCCGACGCGGGTAATGCTGTCGGACGGCCGCGTGCTCAATGCCCGCGCGACGATCGACGCGCGTGGGCAGGGGCCGACGAAGGCGATCGATCTACGCTGGCAGAAGTTCCTGGGGATCGAAGTGGAACTGGCCGAGCCGCATGGCCTCACCGGGCCGATCATCATGGACGCAACCGTGCCGCAGCTCGATGGGTACCGCTTCGTCTACACGCTGCCCTTCTCGCCGACACGCGTCTTGATCGAGGACACCTATTACAGCGACGACGGCGATCTCTCCCCGCCCACTCTGCGCGCACACATCGCCGATTATGCCGTGCGCCAGGGCTGGCGCATCGCGCACACCGGACGCGAGGAGGTGGGCGTGCTTCCGCTCGCACTCGGCGGGAACATCGCGGCGTTCTGGGATGAAGGCGTGCCCGGCGTGCCACGCATCGGGCTGGGCGCGGGGCTGTTCAATCCGATCACGGGCTATTCTTTCCCCGATGCGGTACGCACCGCAGACCTCATCGCCGGGTTGCCCGCGCACGATCCAGCGACGATCTACCGCGCGGTGCGCGACATGAGCACGCGCGCATGGGGACGCCGCGGCCTCTATCGAATGCTCAACCGCATGTTGTTCCTCGCTGCCGATCCATCCGAGCGCTACCGCGTGTTGCAGCATTTCTACCGGCTCGACGATGCACTGGTCGGGCGTTTTTACGCGGCGGCGTCCACGTGGGGGGACTGGGCGCGGATTTTGACCGGGGTTCCCCCCATCCCTATCCCGCGCGCGCTCAAGGCGCTCGCAACCTATCGGAGCAAGGCATGACGACGGCGGCAGTAATCGGCGCGGGTTTTGGCGGGTTGGCACTGGCGATCCGGCTGCAATCGGCCGGGGTTCAGACCACGGTGATCGAAGCGCGCGATAAGCCGGGCGGGCGGGCGTATGTTTACGAGGACGCAGGGTTCACGTTCGACGCGGGGCCGACTGTGATCACCGATCCGACGTGTCTGGAGGAGCTGTGGGCGGCTTCCGGGCGGCGGATGGAGGATTATATCGAGCTGATGCCGGTGACGCCCTTCTACCGGCTGATGTGGGAAGACGGCACGATCTTCGATTATTCGAACGATACAGAAGCGTTATTGAAGCAGATCGAGGCTTTGTCTCCCGACGATGTGGCGGGATACGCAAAGTTTCTCGCCTATGCCGAAGGCGTGTTCCACGAAGGCTACGAGAAGCTGGGGCACGAGGCGTTCCTCACCTTCCGCCAGATGATCGCGGCCGCGCCCGCGCTGGCGAAGTATCAGGCGTGGCGATCGGTGCACTCGATCGTGGGATCGTTCATCAAGCACCCGCACCTCCGCGAGGCGTTTAGTTTCCATACGCTGCTGGTGGGCGGCGATCCGTTCAAGACTAGCGGGATCTACGCGCTGATCCACGCGCTGGAGCGCAAATGGGGCGTGTTCTTCCCGCGCGGCGGCACGGGGGCGCTGGTGCGCGCGATGGTGCGGCTGTTCGAGGATTTGGGCGGCGTGGTGCGGATGAACGCGCCTGTGACGGGCGTTTCGGTCGAAGGCACGGCGGTTCGCACGGTGACGTGCGCGGACGGGTGGTCCAGCACGTTCGATGCGGTGGCGAGCAATGCGGACGTGGTGCACACCTTCGCTGATCTGCTGGGCGAGTCCTCGCGCGGCAAGTCCAAGGGCAAGCGGCTGGCGAAGGCGCGCTTCTCGCCATCGCTGTTCGTGATCTATTTTGGCACCAAGACCTTCTACCCTGAGATCAAGCACCACACGATCCTGTTCGGGCCGCGCTACAGGGGGCTGCTGAGCGATATTTACGACAAGGGCGTGCTCGCGGACGATTTCTCGCTGTATTTGCACCACCCCACGCTGACTGATCCCGCACTCGCCCCACCCGGCTGCAGCGCCTTCTACGTGCTCGCCCCCGTGCCTCATCTGGGCGCTCTTCCGCTCGACTGGGATGAGGCCGCACCGGGGTACCGGGACAAAATCCTCGACTATCTGGAGCGCACCTGTTTGCCCGGCTTGCGCGAAAATATGGTCACGTGCCGCCATTTCACGCCGCTGGACTTTTCGCGCGAGCTGCGCGCCCATCATGGCAGCGCGTTCAGCCTTGAACCGGTGCTCACCCAGAGCGCATGGTTCCGCGTGCATAACCGCGACGACGTGCTGACGAACCTCTATTTCGTCGGCGCGGGGACGCACCCCGGCGCGGGCGTGCCGGGGGTGGTGGGGTCGGCGAAAGCGACCGCCAAGCTGATGATCGCCGATCTGGGCGCATCCGGCCTGCCCGCGCCGCGCATTGGACACAACATGGCCGAGGCTGCCTAGAACAGCGTCCTTTTATCCCCCGTTTTTTCTTGCCGGGACTGAAAGCCGGACCATCGCCTGTGGTATAATCGATAGGTTCATGCCGATCGCCCCCGCCTTCCTCGACGAGTTGCGCGCGCGCACCGATCTGGGCGCGTTGCTGGGGCGGACGGTCAAGCTCAGCCGCGCGGGTCGCGATCTGCGCGGCTGCTGCCCGTTCCATCAGGAAAAGTCCGCGAGCTTCTACGTCTATGCGGACCATTATCATTGCTTCGGCTGCGGCGTGCATGGCGATGCGATCCGCTGGCTGACGGAGAAGCAGGGGCTGAGCTTCCGCGACGCGGTGAAGGAGCTGGCGGCGGGCGCGGGCATGGAGGTGCCCGAGGAGACGCCGCAGGCACGCGAACAGGCCGAGCGCGCAACAACGCTGCGCGACGCGACCGAGGCGGCAGCAGGCTGGTTTGCCGAGCGGCTGTGGGCGGTCGAGGGTGCGGCGGCGCGGGCCTATCTCACACAGCGCGGAGTCTCGCCCGAAACTGCGCGCGCGTTTGGCATCGGCTTCGCGCCCGACGCGCGCAGCGGGTTGACCGCGGTGCTCGGCCCGAAGGTTGGCGTGGATCGGCTGGTCGATACGGGATTGTCGATCCTGCCCGAGGAAGGCGGCCCAGCCTTTGATCGTTTCCGCAACCGGCTGATCTTTCCCATCCGCGATGCGCGCGGGCGCACAGTTGGCTTTGGCGGTCGCGCGCTTGGCGATTTCAAACCCAAATATCTGAACAGCCCCGATACCCCGCTGTTCGACAAGGGCCGCCTGCTGTGGAACCTCGACCGTGCGGCGGCTCCGGCGCGCGCGGCCGCGCGGCTGTTCATCGTCGAGGGGTATATGGACGGCGTGGCGCTCGCGCAGGCGGGGATCGCCGAGGCGGTGGCACCGATGGGCACCGCGCTCACCGAGGCGCAACTGGCATTGGCATGGCGCATCGTGCCCGAACCGACGCTGTGCTTCGACGGGGACCGCGCCGGGCTGGCGGCAGCTGCAAAAGCTGCACGCCGCGCGCTAGCGGGACTCGCCCCCGGTCGATCGCTGCGCTTCGTCACGCTGCCCGAAGGCCAAGACCCCGATGACGTAGTCCGCGCAGGCGGCAAGGCCGCGTTCGAAGCGCTCGCCGCCACGCCCGAACCACTCCACGCACTGCTCTGGCGCACCGCGCTCGCTGCCGCCGATACGGCTTCGCCCGAGGGGCGCGCGGGGCTGAAGGCCGAACTTGCCGCAGTCGCGAAGGAGATCGCCGACAAGGATGTGCGCGAGCAGTATGAAATCCTGTTCCGCCTGCAGTTCATGGACGCGTTCGGCTGGAAGCGTAGTGTCGGCGGCTGGCAAAACGCTTCGCAGCCGTCAACCGCAGTGCGTAGGATTGGCAGACGTTTAGAGAGCGAAGGCCACTCAACTCTGGGTGGCGTCCTGCTTTGGCCGGACGTGGCGAGCGACCATTGGGAAGCACTGAACGAGATAGGGTTGATCAACCCACGTCTGCTTCGTGTCCGAGGGGCGATCAGCGATGTCCTGCTTAGCTACCCTGACACGACCCGCAATGGGCTCGTAGCGGCGCTACAAACCCGGGGACTCGGCGATGATGTGAAGTGGGTTCACGATCACCCTCCGCTCCACTACAGTTTCTTGAACGAGCCGTCTTCGCATGAGCGCGCCAAAAAACAACTCGCGTCGAAACTTGAAGCGTTGGCGGGCCTTGCGCTGCAAGGTACGGCAGAGCAAACCAACCTGCGAGAATTGCGTGACGTGCTGAACCGTCCGGGGGACGACCCAGCGTTGCAAGCTACGCGAATCGCCTTATCTGGGCAGACCCCCGCCTTGCAAACCCGTCGTTTGCAACGACAAGAGGGGTGGTACGCGTTTCAGCGAGAGATGGGGGTAGACCCTGATCTGCGGGCGAAAGCGCAGGTTTCCGGGGATGAGCCCCACGCGACGGGTCATTCCGTTGTGCCAGTTATCGAGCGAGAAGAATGGCGAAAACCAGCGTAGCGTTAGCAGAACCGATCGAGACGAAAGCGGGCGAAAGCGACGCGCCGCTAATCGACCTTAACGAAGCCTCGATCAAGAAGATGATCGCGCGCGCCAAGAAGCGCGGCTACATCACCTATGACGAGCTGAACGCAGCCTTGCCACCCGATCAGGTTGGGTCCGAGGCGATCGAGGATATCATGGGTGCCCTGTCGGAAATGGGCATCAACGTCGTCGAGTCCGAGGAGGCAGCCGAGGGCGAGGAGAAGCCTGCCGAGGACGAGGAGGACTATGTCGAGCCCGATGAGGTCGACACCGTAAGTTCCGCACCTTCGATCGCGCAGAAGACGACCGAGAAGCTCGATCGCACCGACGATCCGGTTCGAATGTACCTGCGCGAGATGGGCGCGGTTGAGCTGCTGAGCCGCGAAGGCGAGATTGCGATCGCCAAGCGCATCGAGGCCGGGCGCGATACGATGATCGCGGGACTGTGCGAATCGCCGCTGACATTCACCGCGATCGTGACCTGGTCCACCGCGCTCAGCGAAGGCCGGATGCAGCTGCGCGAAATCCTCGATCTGGACGCGATGCTGCACAAGGAACCCGCCGAGGGGGATACCGGCGAGGTGCTGGTCGCTGCGCTCGTCGAGGGCGAGGCGGATGTCGAAAGCGCGCCCGCATCCGAAGTCGATAGCGAGGAAGAATCGCTGATCGCGCGGCGCATGACGCCACAGGCGTTTTCTGACGACGACGACGAAGACAATACGCTCAGCCTGTCGGCGATGGAAGAACAGCTCAAGCCAGAGGCGATCGCACAGTTTGCTGAAATCACCAGCGCGTATGCCAAGTTCAAGAAGCTCCAGGATAGTCGCCTGAGTGCGATGCGCGGCAACAAGGCGCTCTCGGTTGCCGAAGAGCGCCGTTACCAGAAGCTGCGTATCGAGCTGACCGCGCTGATCAAGGCAGTGTTCTTCCACCAGAACAAGATCGATTATCTCGTCGATCAGCTCTACGGCTATAATCGTCGAATGATGGCACTGGGCGGACAGATGATGCGGCTCGCCGAGAAGCACCGTATCCAGCGCAAGGCGTTCCTCGACAGTTATACTGGTCATGAACTTGACGAAGGGTGGCTGGCGCGCGTTGGGCCGATCGATCGGAAATGGGGCGCGTTCGCGGTCGCCGAAGTCGCAAATGTCGAGCGTATTCGCCACGAAGTCGCCGAAATCGCCGATTTGACAGGCGTGGAACTGGGCGAGTTCCGCCGGGTGGTGACGATGGTGCAGAAGGGCGAGCGCGAGGCGCGGATCGCCAAGAAGGAGATGGTGGAGGCCAATCTGCGCCTCGTCATCAGCATTGCCAAGAAATACACCAACCGCGGGCTGCAGTTCCTGGATCTGATCCAGGAAGGCAACATCGGCCTGATGAAGGCGGTGGACAAGTTCGAGTATCGGCGCGGCTACAAGTTCAGCACCTACGCGACCTGGTGGATCCGGCAGGCAATCACGCGCTCGATCGCCGATCAGGCTCGGACTATCCGTATTCCTGTCCACATGATCGAGACGATCAACAAGCTGGTGCGCACTTCGCGTCAAGTATTGCACGAGATCGGCCGCGAGCCGACGCCCGAGGAACTGGCCGAGCGGCTCTCGATGCCGCTCGAAAAGGTTCGCAAGGTGATGAAGATCGCCAAGGAGCCGATTTCGCTGGAGACCCCGATTGGCGACGAGGAAGATTCGCATCTGGGCGACTTCATCGAGGACAAGAACGCGGTCATCCCGGTGGAAGCGGCGATCCATGCCAACCTCAAGGAAACCGTGACGCGCGTGCTATCGAGCCTCACCCCGCGCGAGGAGCGGGTGCTGCGCATGCGCTTTGGCATCGGGATGAACACCGATCACACGCTTGAGGAAGTGGGTCAGCAGTTCTCGGTCACGCGCGAGCGCATCCGCCAGATCGAGGCCAAGGCGCTGCGTAAGCTCAAGCATCCCAGCCGCAGCCGGAAGATGAAGAGCTTCCTCGACAGTTGACGCGGCTCAGCGAGTCCGGCGACGCTGGAACGCGATCCCGACCGCACCAAGCCCGAACAACGCGATTGCGGAGGGTTCTGGCGCGGCGAGCACTGCCAGATCACGGTAAGGCGTGAATGGCGGGCCCACAAACTGATAGTCCACGTAGGTGAAGTCCCCGCTGACGAGCGACAGGGTCGGCGCGGCTGTCGAGGTCTGGGGCAACGGATCGGTGCCGCAGATTGGATTGCACACGCCAGCGCCGAACCCTACGCCGAAGAAATCGGTGCGGCTCATCGTGAAGGGCTGGAGCCTGCCACTAGAGTCGAAGGGTGACGGCGTCGAGGTCAGCCAGTCGCCCACGATACCCGCCCCATCGCCGAGCACGTCCTGGATGAAGCCCGACGCTACGTGGTCGGGGCCAAAAGGCGTGCTTGCATCGAAGATCGAGACCGCGACGCCGCTTGTACCGTCCCAGGGCTTGAGATCGAACGTCTGTCCGTAGGTCCGCAGCGTCGCGCGAATTGGCGCGTAGGCGACGAAGCCGGGCACGCCGACGAGGGCGGCGAGGTTGGGGCTGCTATCGTCGAACACCGCGTGGAACGTAAACGGCGTGGGCCGCGCGAGTGTGGTAGTGCCCAGCTTGGCACCAACTGGCAGGTGGCCTTCGTAGGTGTAAACGAACTTCGTTGCGGCGGCGGGGGTCGCGAAGGCGGCGGCGGCGGATATCGCGGCAAACATGATGCGCTTCATGCCAGTTCCTCCTGTTGACTCGATCATGATAGGGCAAATTGCCGCACAAGCAAAGGTCAATCCTTGCATTCGATACCGAAACGGTGAGGCGCGTGCTATCCGGCCGAGGCCCCGCGCGAGGAGCGCGTAATCAGGGTGCGCTTTGGCGTCGGTGTGAAGCGATCACACGCTCGAATGGGTGGGTCCGCAATTCCGGGTCATGCGCGAGCGCATCCGTCAGATCCAGGCGAAGGCTTTGCGGAAGCTCAAGCATCCGAGCCGCAGCCGCAAGATGAAGATCTTCCTCAATAGCCGAACCGAGCGAAGTCCGGGCGTGCGCCTACTTCTTCTTGCTGGCGATGCACTGCGCGCGCAGATCAGGTGCGGCGGGGGACTGGCGCTGCTCAGCATCGTCGGCAGCCTGGCATATCGTGCGCTTGGGGCGCTTGACGGGTGGGCCGGTATTGATCTTGCCGATGCTGCGCACCGCAGTGGTCAGCTGCGGCGACGGCGCGCAGATCAGGCCGACTGAATCGAGCCAAACGCCGCTGCGCCCGTGGGCGCCTACCGCGAGTTGGCCAGGCGGACATGCTTGCGACCAATCCGTATGGAATTCCGTGTCCGCGAACGAGTTTTCGATAAGGGGCCCATTGAAGGCGGCAAATGCGAAAAACTGCCCCTGTTGGGGAAGCTCGGTAATGTGCCCGCAGCTCAGATGGATGCTGTTAACAATTTTGGTGCCCTCGCCCTCCGAAACGACTTCCATGCCGATCACCGCAGGCAGGTCGAGCGGGCACAGGATGCGCACCGGCCGACCGCCGCCACCACCATTGAACGGCTCTATCGCGGTCTCGCGCGTGATCTGATCGGGCCATTTCGTGCTGCCACACACCGAGCGCAGCGCATCCACATCGTCCGCGGCGCGCAGATCAAAACCGCGCAGCACATCGAATTGCGCGCATTGGGAGACGAACGGGCCGCCACCCGGGCCGCCGAGTGAGCCCAGCCGCGTCTGCGCGGACGCAGGCGAGCCGATGAGCGCCGATCCGAGAACCACCAGAGACAGGAGCACTTGTGTACAAGAACGATGGGTCATCGGGTATTGTCCCTGATCGTGCACGCATAGCGTGGCGCGCCGCCCGTGCCGAGCACGCACCCCTACGCTGCTGTCGGCAACTGATAGTGCGCGAACTGCGCCCGCAGTGCCACCTTCTGGATCTTGCCTGCAGCCGTGTGCGGGATCGCATCGACGAACATCACATCGTCAGGCATCCACCATTTGGCGATCTTGCCGGTCAGGTACGCGAGTACATCTTCGCGCGTCACGTCTGCGCTATCCTTGCGCACGATCACCAGCAGCGGACGTTCGTCCCATTTGGGGTGCTTGATGCCGATCACGGCCGCCTCGGCCACTCCAGGACAGCCGACCGCCATATTCTCGATCTCGATCGAGCTGATCCACTCGCCTCCCGATTTGATCACGTCCTTGGAGCGATCGACGATCTGCATGTAGCCCATCGCGTCGATCGTCGCGACGTCGCCGGTGTCGAACCAGCCTTGCGCGTCCACGGCGGGTTCGTCGTGACGGAAGTAGCGCGCCGCGATCCACGGGCCACGCACCAGCAGCCGACCGAAGGCCCGGCCGTCGCGCGGCGCGTCCTGCCCGTCCGCACCGACGATCTTCATCTCCACACCGAACGGCGCGCGGCCCTGCTTTGCTTGAAGCGCCCGCCGTTCCTCCTTGGGCAGCTTGAGCGCAGCGGTCGTGAGCGCACCCATGGTGCCAAACGGCGACATTTCGGTCATCCCCCAACTGTGCACCACCTCCACGCCGTAGCGATCCTCGAACGCGGCGATCATCGAAGGGGGAGCAGCCGCACCGCCGATCAGCAGCTTCTGCAACGGCCCGAGATTGCCGCCGGTCGCGTCAAGATATTGCAGCAGCCCGAGCCACACGGTGGGCACGCCCGCTGTGGTGGTGACGCCGTAATCGTGGATCAGCCGGTGGAGAGTCTGCGGATCGAACGCGGGGCCGTTCAGCACCAGCGACTGGCCGAGCGCGGCGGTGGCGTAGGGCACGCCCCATGCGTTGGCGTGGAACATGGGGACGATTGGCATGGTGACCGCGCGCTGGCCGCCATCGGCACGATCGCCAGACATCACCGCGAAGGTGTGCAGCACGTTGGAGCGGTGGGTGTATTCCACGCCCTTGGGATCGCCCGTGGTGCCACTCGTGTAGCACAGCCCAGCGGGCGAATACTCGTTGAGACGCACCCAGTCGAACTCGCCGTCGTGCGCGCCGATCCAATCCTCATAGGCGACGAGTTTGAGATTGCTTTCGGGCAGATGGGCGCGATCGGTCATGCACACATAGGTCTCGACCGTTTTCAGATGCGGCGCGATCCCCTCGACCAGCTTGATGAAGCTGATGTCGAAGCACAGCACGCGGTCGGCCGCGTGATTGGCGATGTAGATCAGCTGTTCGGGAAACAGTCGCGGATTGAGCGTATGCGCCACCGCGCCCATGCCGCAGATACCATACCAGAGCTCAACATGCCGGTGCGTGTTCCACGCGAGCGTGCCCACGCGGTCGCCAATGCCGATCCCGCCTGCGACCAGCGCCTGCGCGGCTTTTTTCGAGCGCGCATGGATCTCGCCCCAATTGGTCTCCAGCACCCCGCCTTCGACCGTGTTGCTGATCACAGCGCGGGTCGCGTGATTCAGCTTGGCGTGATCGATCAGCTTCCACACCAGCAACGGCCAGTCCTGCATCGTTCCGATCATCGCGTTGCGTCTCCGTCCCAGGTTTCTTGGTGCCACGGGTAGCTTAGCCATCGCGCAGGCGAAAGCCACGGTGGCGACATTGGCCGCACGGCGCGGAATGACGTGGCGCTCGGGCGCAACTATCTGCGGGTTATTGGAAGCGGAAATGGTGGAAGTGTGCGATGCTGAACCAGGATGAATGTTGGGCGCGCTTCGAGGCGCGGGATCGCTCGGCAGAGGGCGTGTTCGTGGCGGGCGTGCTCACCACGGGGATATTCTGCCGTCCCGCGTGCCCCGCGCGCATGCCACACCGCCGCAATGTGCGCTTCCTAGCAGCAGCCGCCGACGCAATGGTGGCGGGGTTCCGCCCGTGCCGTCGCTGCCACCCGCTGCGTGCGGTGGCAGACGTGGGACTGGCGACGGTGACGGCGCTGGTTCGCATCATCGAGGACGCGCCCGAGGAGACGCTCGATCTGGCTACGCTGGCGGCGAAAGCGGGCTATGCGCCGTCGCACTTCCAGCGGCGCTTTACCGCGATCGTCGGGCTTTCGCCGCGCGACTATCACGCGGCGGTGCGTGCGCAGGCCTACAAGCGCGCGCTCAAGGAGGAACCCAGTACGACCGCTGCGCTCCACCGCGCGGGCTATGGCTCGACGAGCCGGGTGGCGGGTGTGGACGGCCCGCTCGGCGCGCTCACGCCCACGCAATATCGAAGCGGAGGAAAGGCTATGCGCTTCGATTGGACCACGATGGACACGGTTTACGGGCCGCTGACAATTGCGGCGACCGAGCGCGGGCTGGCGTTCGCGTGCTTCGGTGCGCACGCTGAGAACGAGATGCGCGCCGAGTTTCCGCACGCCGAATTCGTCGCGGCCCGCCCCGAGGCGGGCGCGCTTGCGGATTGGGGCGCGGCGCTGGCGGAGCATCTGGCGGGCCGCCGCCCCGATCCCCGCCTGCCACTCGACATCCAGGGCACTGCCTTCCAGCGGCTGGTGTGGGACTATCTGATCACGATCCCGCGCGGCGAAACGCGCACTTACACGCAGGTCGCCGCCGCCATTGGGAGACCCGCAGCGGTGCGCGCTGCGGCGAGCGCATGCGGGTCGAACAATATATCGTTCCTTATCCCCTGCCACCGCGTCATCCGCGGCGATGGCGGGCTGGGCGGCTACCGGGGAGGGCTGGACGTGAAGCGACGGCTGCTCGGGGACGAGAGCGCTCGTTCCAGCTCTGTTCTTTTTGCTTGACGCAATGGAACAGATATCGAACATAGCGCTTCAATCCGAATCGGAGCAAACTCCCATGTTCGCGCTCACTACGCTGTTCTCGCTCGCCCTCGTGGGCTTCGCCACCACGATCATCGCGCGCGGACTGGCGCGCGCGGAGTAGGGCAGGGTCGTCACGGTCCGGTCACATCGCGCGCGCATCGTAAGCGCTTTGGAGACTTGGGAATGCCGATCCGATCGCTCTGCCTGTTCTGCGGCTCGCGGCCGGGTGCCGATCCGGCGCATGCAGCGCTTGCCGAGGCCTTGGGGCGCATGCTCGCCGAGCGGGGGATCACCTTGGTATATGGCGGCGGCGCGATTGGCATCATGGGGCTGGCGGCGCGCGCGTGCATGGCGGCTGAGGGGCGGGTGATCGGCGTGATCCCGCGTTTTCTGATGACAGAAGAGATCGCACAGCGCGGCCTGTCCGAACTCGTCGTCGTGGAAACGCTGCACCAGCGCAAGGCGGAGATGCACGCCCGCGCGGACGCGATCCTCGCACTTCCTGGCAGCATCGGCACGCTCGACGAATTGATGGAATCGCTGACGTGGCGCGAACTCGGGCTGCACGACAAGCCGATCTGGCTGATGGGTGCCAATGATTATTGGGCACCGCTGGCCGCGCTTCTGCGCCACATCGCCGACGAAGGCTTTGCGCCGCCCAATCTGTTCCAACTGGTCGAACCCTTGGCTGGGTTGGACGATCTGGCAGCGCGGCTGGGGTGAGCCGACCGGGGAGGCGTTCGCCTCCCCGGTGATCCAGTTAGATCAGTCGCGACGACGACGCGGGCGCTCGGCCACGTCACTGTCCCCGCGAACGGGCGCGCGCAGGAAGTCGGGCGTGGCGAACGGATCGGCTTCTTCCGAACGCGCACGATCGTCTCGGACCGGACGATCGTCGTCGCGGCGCGGACGATCATCGCGGGGCCGATCCTCGCGCGGGCGGTCATCCGAGCGCGGCCGATCCTCACGAGGGCGATCGTCACGAGGGCGATCGTCGCGTGGCCGGTCGTCGCGCGGCCGATCCTCACGTGGCCGGTCGTCACGTGGCCGGTCG
Source organism: Sphingomonadales bacterium (assembly GCA_038238915.1). GTDB lineage: Bacteria > Pseudomonadota > Alphaproteobacteria > Sphingomonadales > Sphingomonadaceae > JAVVHE01. Next base: position 16,383 of record JBBSFH010000001.1, on the reverse strand, counting down.
TCACGTGGGCGGTCGTCCGAACGCGCCTCGCGCGGACGGTCACCGCCGCGATCGCCACCGTCGCGGCGCGGACCGCTGCGGTCACCGTCGCGGCGCGGGCCGCCCCGATCGCCGCCACCGCCCGAGCTTTCGCGGCGGGGACCGCGATCGCGGTCCCCGCCAGCGCGCGGGCCACGATCATCGCCGCCCTCGCGCGGGGGACGTGTATCGGGCAGTTCCTCGCCCGTCTCCTGATCGACCAGCCGCATCGAAAGCCGCACCTTGCCGCGATCGTCGACGCCAAGCACCTTCACCTTCACCGCCTGGCCCTCGGTCAGCACTTCGCTCACCTTGGTCACGCGCTCGTTCTGGATTTCGCTGATATGGACCAGTCCGTCCTTCGATCCGAGGAAGTTGATGAACACGCCGAAGTCGACCATCGAGACGACCTTGCCCGTGTAGACCTTGCCCACCTCTGGTTCCGCCACAATGCCGATGATCCAGTTGCGCGCGGCCTCGATCTTCGCCGCATCCGAAGAAGAAATGCGGATCGTGCCATCGTCCTCGATGTCGATCTTGGCGCCCGTCTCCTCGACGATCTGGCGGATCACCTTGCCGCCGGTGCCGATGATCTCGCGGATCTTGTCCTTGGGGATGTTCATCGTCTCGATGCGCGGCGCGTGTGCGGACATTTCGCCGCGAACCTCGCCCATCGCCTTCGCCATTTCGCCCAGGATGTGCGCGCGGCCCTCGCTGGCCTGCGCCAAAGCAACGCGCATGATCTCCTCGGTGATGCCCGCGATCTTGATGTCCATCTGCAAGGACGTGATGCCTTCGGACGTGCCCGCGACCTTGAAGTCCATGTCGCCCAGATGATCCTCGTCGCCGAGGATATCGCTCAATACTGCGAACTCCTTGCCCTCAAGGATCAGGCCCATCGCAATGCCCGACACCGAGCGCTTCAACGGCACGCCCGCGTCGAGCAACGCCAGCGCGCCACCGCAAACCGTCGCCATCGAGGACGAACCGTTCGATTCGGTGATGTCCGAGATCAGGCGGATCGTATAGGGGAACTCGGCCTTGCTCGGCAGCACCGGCTTCAGCGCGCGCCACGCGAGCTTGCCATGGCCGATCTCGCGACGGCCGGGCGCGCCGAAGCGGCCCACTTCGCCGACCGAATAGGGCGGGAAGTTGTAATGCAGCAGGAAGTTCTCCTTGCGCATCCCGTAGATCGAATCGATCATCTGCTCGCTCTCGGCAGTCCCCAGCGTCACGCTGACCAATGCCTGCGTCTCGCCGCGCGTGAACAGCGCCGAGCCATGCGTGCGCGGCAACACCGCCACCTCGCCCACGATCGCACGCACATCGCTCAGTCCGCGCCCATCAATACGCCGCTTGTCCTTCAGGATAGCGCCACGCACGATCGCAGCTTCGAGTTTCTTGAACAGCTTGCCCGCCTTCATCTGCTCCTGCCCGCTCGCGTCCGCGTAGTGCGCCTTCATCCTGGACTTGGCGGCTTCGAGCGCCTCGCGTCGCTCCCCCTTGCCCAGCATCTTGTAGGCGGCGTCGATATCCGCGCCGACCAGTCCGCGAATCTCTTCGAGCTTGGCGCTATCGTCGGTCTTCTTCAGTTCCCACGGCTCCTTCGCCGCCTGCTCGGCCAGCTTGATGATCGCGTCGATCACCGGCAGCGATGCCTTGTGGACGTGCATCACCGCGCCCAGCATCACCTCTTCGGAAAGCTCCTTCGCTTCGGATTCGACCATCAGGATCGCGTCCTGCGTCCCCGCCGCGACCAGATCGAGATCGCTCTGCGCAATCTGCGCACGGCTCGGGTTCAGCACATATTCGCCGTCGATATAGCCGACACGGCCCGCGCCGACCGGACCCATGAACGGCAGACCCGCCAGCGTGAGCGCGGCGGAGGCTGCGATCAACGCGACGACATCGGGCTCGTTCTCGCCGTCATACGACAGCACCTGGCAGATCACGTTGATCTCGTTGTAGAAGCCGTCGGGGAACAGCGGGCGGATCGGGCGATCGATCAGGCGCGAGGTCAGCGTCTCGTGATCGGTGGGCTTCGCTTCGCGTTTGAAGAAGCCGCCCGGGATCAGGCCGGCAGCGGAGAATTTCTCGACATAGTGGACGGTCAGCGGGAAGAAGTCCTGGCCTTCTTTCACCGATTTGGCGGCGGTCACCGCGCACAGCACCACGGTTTCGCCGTAGGTGGCGAGCACCGCCGCATCCGCCTGCCGCGCGATGCGCCCGGTCTCCAGCGTGAGCGTGCGACCGCCCCATTCGACCGAAACGGTCTTGGTATCGAACATATTGGTAGTCCTTCGTCTTGCCCCCGCGGCCGGATTGCGGCGGGGCCTTCGTGGTTGGATCGCTTCAGGCGGGCGCGATCCGGTGCCCGTTTTGCGAGGGCGTCACGCCCTCTCTCCAACCGTCACCCCGGACTTGTTCCGGAGCGGCGCTGCCTCTGCTCCCGTATGGGTAAATAGCGCAAAGAAAAGCCCCATCCCAGGACAAGCCCAGGACGACGTGTGTGGTGTCTGGTTATACCACCTCGCAATGGGTGGCCATGTCTATATCCTCGCGTCGCGCTATCGCGGCGCGCTGTATGTGGGCGTCACCGCCGATCTTGCCCGCCGCATGTGGGAACACCGCGAGGGCCTCGGGTCGAGCTACTGCCGCGAGCACGGCATCGCGCGGCTGGTCTGGTCCTCCGAACCCATCGCCGACATCCGCGACGCGATCGCGCACGAAAAGCGGGTCAAACGCTGGCCGCGCGTGTGGAAGTTCAACCTGATCGAAGCTCAGAATCCCGATTGGCTCGATTTGTACGATAGGCTGAACGGGTAAATCTCCTCTCGCCACCCGTCACCCCGGACTTGTTCAGGGGCGGGGCTGCATCTCCAACCGTCACCCCGGACTTGTTCCGGGGCGAGGCTGCCTTATCCAATCGTCACCCCGGACTTGTTCCGGGGCAAGGCTGCCTTCGCGGCCCGGAGGCAGCCCCGGCCCGGAACAAGTCCGGGCTGACGATACGGGGCATTTCGTCTCCCCGCGGCCGGATTGCGGCGAGGCCTTTGGTGTGGATCGCTTCAGGCGGGCGCGATCCTTGGCCCCAGTTAAGCAGCGGTAGTCGAGCGCACAGCCGCTTCTACTTTGGCGTAGTTATGCGCGCCGCATCACCCGAGCTCGGTGCGGGCACCTCATTGGAGTTTACAACAAGCGCATCATATTCCGGCGTCCCAACAAGGGGACGTTCTTGGGCTTCGAGCATAACAGTTTGCCTCACGCCACTTCGGATTAGCACGACGGGATAACTTACGCCTACCCCTACGCGGTTCAGAGACTTCTTCATTTCATCTAGCGACTTGAATATTTTGCCATTTACCTCAACAACGTGATCACCGACCAGAATACCCGCTTTAGCACCGGGAGAGTTGGGAAGCACTCGCGCGACCGGGATATACACCGACTTTCCATCGCTGATCGGCTTACCGTCGACACCCATCCAAATACCCGAGATCCGTGTGCCGGGCGGAAGCTCGCCGCCGGACGCCACCAAGAAACCGAGCAGGTTGTTGAACGTCTTATCGTCGGAGAATTGCTGCCGACGCATTTGGCCAAACGCCATTTGGGTCTCCACCCAAGCTGTCGCTTGCGCGCGGGTATTGTTTCCGACCTTAACCAGTGTCACTCGCACGAACGATAAAGGCGCGGTCGAGTAGCTGTTGCCTATAAGTGCTTGCGTCAGCACAGACCTCATTGCTGACATTGGAACTTGGCAGGTGATCTGGCTAGCCGTCTGATCCGTAATCTGCCAACCGACATTTAGGCAATGATTTGCAACCTTGCTGCCCGCTTCAGCAGCATCAATACATGACATCTGGCTGTCCCGACGGCGTGATAGCCGCTCGTTCAGCAGAGACCGACGAAGCTAAGAGAACCCCTAATGATCCCGTAAAAACCAAGATTGATTTGCGCATATCGCCCCCTCTTGCCCAACGCCTACTTCCGCAGCCCCAGCTTGGCGATCAGCGCCGAGTAGCGCTCCTCCTCCGTCCGCTTCAGATAGGCCAGCAAACTCCGCCGCTTGTTGACCATCATCAGCAGCCCGCGCCGCGAGTGGTTGTCCTTCTTGTGCGTCTTGAAGTGATCGGTAAGGTTCTGGATGCGCGTCGTCAGGATCGCGACCTGCACCTCGGGCGAGCCCGTGTCGCTTTCGCTGCGCGCATGCTCGCCAATGACTTCGGTTTTCTGTTCAGCAGATATCGACATGTCCGTTGCTCCGCGATCATCACAGGTTGAACCCCCGCTCGACCCGCACCTCAAATGAGGAAACCACCACCAACGCCACGGGCACGTCACCCAATATCGCCAGATGGAGGCCGGACCGGCCAGGGCGCCCGGCCAGCCTGCGGCCCTGTCTCAGAGCCGCCGCCTCATCCGGGTCCACCACGAGAGCCGGGATGTCGTCCAGCCCCGCGGCGATCGGCAGAACTGCGTCTGCCAAGACCCCTTCATCGCATAACATCTGCAAGCTGTCCAGCGTATGCGCCTGCCCCTCGGCGAACGGCCCGGCGCGGGTGCGGCGCAGCATGGTGATATGGCCGACGGTGCCGAGCGCGAGCGCGATATCGCGTGCGAGGCTGCGCACATAGGTACCTTTGGAGCAGACCACCTCCAGGGTAATCGCTTCTAACCGCCCACCCCCCTCGAAACCCGTCATCCCGGCCTCCGAGCCGGGACCTACCTGCCTCCGTGGGTCGCAGTCGGACGGAGAAAAGGCAGGTCCCGGGTCAAGCCCGGGATGACGGGTGGATAGCGCATGGATGGTCACGCCCCGCTCGGCGAGCACCAGCTCCTCCCCCGCCCGCGCGCGGGCATAGGCCCGCTCGCCGTCCACTTTCAGCGCCGAATACGCGGGCGGCCGCTGCGAGATCGGCCCCGTAAATCGCCCCAGCACCGCCTCCACCTCGGCCAGCGTCGGCCGCACCACGGACGAAGCGACCACCGCCCCCTCGGCATCGTCGGTCGCCGTCGCCACCCCAAAGGTCACCTCGAACCGGTACGCCTTCACCGCATCGAGCATCCGCCCACACAGCTTCGTCGCCTCCCCCAACGCAATCGGCAGCACGCCCGTCGCCAGCGGGTCCAAAGTCCCCCCATGCCCCACCTTCGCCTTCCCCCACCCCGCCGCGCGCGCCAGTCCCTTCACGCGCCCGACCACGCTTGCCGAGGTGATCCCCAGCGGTTTATCGACGATGATCCAGCCATGCGCGCTCATCGATGCTCGCGTGCGGCCGTATCGACCCGCGCGCAACCCTTGCCGCCGCACCGCACCATCGCCTACGGCCGCATTGCCCCCATGACCAACACCCCGCCGCTCACCCTCCACATTCCCGAGCCGCCGACGCGTCCCGGTCAGGCCCCCGATTTCAGCCATGTGCGCGTGCCCCCGGCGGGCGGGCTGGCGCGCCCCGACATCGGCGTCGATCCGGCCGACATCCGCGAACATGTCTACGGCCTCATCCGCGTACTGGGCGACGATGGCCGCGCAGTCGGCCCATGGAACCCGAACCTCGGGCCCGAAACGCTGATCCGGGCGCTGACCGCGCTGCTCACCGTGCGCGCCTACGACGATCGCATGTACCGCGTGCAGCGCCAGGGCAAGACGAGCTTCTACATGAAGTCGCTTGGAGAAGAGGCGGTCGCGGTCGGCGCGGCATTGGCGCTGAACCCCGACGATATGTGCTTCCCCACCTACCGCCAGCAGGGCCTGCTCATCACGCGCGGCTATCCGCTGGTGATGATGATGAACCAGGTCTACAGCAACAGCAAAGATCCGCTGCTCGGCCGCCAGTTGCCGATCATGTATTCCAGCCGGGAGTTCGGCTTCTTCAGCATCAGCGGCAACCTCGCCACGCAATATCCGCAGGCGGCGGGCTGGGCGATGGCCAGCGCATACAAGGGCGATACGCGCATCGCGGCCGCGTGGATCGGCGACGGTTCCACCGCCGAGGGCGATTTCCACTCGGCCTGCACCTTCGCCACCGTCTACCGCGCGCCGGTCATCCTCAATGTCGTCAACAACCAGTGGGCGATCAGCAGCTTCACCGGCATCGCGGGCGGTTCGCACACCACGTTTGCCGCGCGCGCGCTCGCCTATGGCCTCCCCGGCTTGCGCGTCGACGGCAACGATATCCTCGCGGTCTATGCGGCCACGCAGTGGGCGGCCGAGCGCGCGCGCGCCAACCTTGGCCCCACGTTGATCGAGATGTTCACCTACCGCGCCGAGGGCCATTCCACCTCGGACGATCCCGCGCGCTACCGCCCCGCCGACGAGAGCGCCGCATGGCCACTCGGGGATCCGGTGGCGCGCCTGAAGCAGCACCTGATCGTGGAAGGCCACTGGGACGAAGAGCGCCACGCCGCGCTGCTAATCGAGGTGACGGCGCAGGTCCGCGCGGCAGGCCGCGAGGCGGAAGCCAATGGCACTTTAGGCACCGGTCCCGGCCCCGATCCGCGCACGATGTTCGAGGGCATTTTCAAAGAGATGGCCCCCCACGTCGTCGAACAACGCGCCGAAGCGGGGCTCGCCTGATGCCAGTCATGAACATGATCCAGGCGATCAACAGCGCGCTCGACACCATGCTCGCGCGCGATCCCGATGTGGTCATCTTCGGCCAGGACGTCGGCTTCTTCGGCGGCGTCTTTCGCGCCACCGATGGCCTGCAGGCGAAATACGGCCTCACCCGCTGCTTCGACGCGCCGATTGCCGAGGGCGGCATCATCGCGGCTGCAATCGGCATGGGCGCCTACGGCCTGCGTCCCGTCCCCGAAATCCAGTTCGCGGATTACATCTACCCCGGCATAGACCAACTCATCAGCGAGGCCGCGCGTCTCAGATACCGCAGCAACGGCGATTTCACCGCGCCGATCACGATCCGCTCGCCGGTTGGCGGCGGCATCTTCGGCGGGCAGACGCACAGCCAGTCGCCCGAAGCGATCTTCACCCACGTCGTCGGCCTCAAGACCGTGATCCCGTCCACCCCCTACGACGCCAAGGGCCTGCTCATCAGCGCGATCGAGGACGACGATCCCGTTCTCTTCTTCGAGCCCAAGCGCATCTACAACGGCCCCTTCGACGGCCACCACGACCGCCCCGTCCAGCCGTGGTCCAAGCACCCGGCGTCCGAAGTGCCCGAGGGCCATTACCGCGTGCCGCTCGGCAAGGCGGCGGTGGTGCGTGGCGGTCAGGACGTGACGATGCTCGCCTACGGCACGATGGTGCATGTGGCGCTGGCGTCCGCCGAGGAAGCCGGGGTGGACGCCGAGGTGATCGATCTGCGCACGCTGCTGCCGCTCGACACCGACACGATCGTCGAGAGCGTGCGCAAAACCGGCCGCTGCGTCATCGTCCACGAGGCGACGCGCACCAGCGGCTTCGGCGCGGAACTGTCCGCGCAGGTGCAGGAGCGGTGTTTCCACTATCTGGAGGCGCCGATCCTGCGCGTGACGGGGTGGGACACGCCGTATCCGCACGCGTTCGAGTGGAATTACTTCCCGGGACCGGCACGAATCATTGCGGCGCTCCGGAAGGTGATGGAGGAGTGAGTTCGATGTCTATCAAACTACGCCCGCGATCACTACGTCTCCTATTATGGGCCTTTTGGATCATCTATGCAGGCTACGGCATTAAAACTTTATGGACAGCCTATCATACGAACAGATCAGTTTTCGGGATAGGCGTAATCGTAATTTTATCGATGGCTGCGTTTGGGTATATTTGGGGCCGTGATGCCGGATTTATAGACCGAGTAAGTCAACTCGGTCGTTTTCGCTCATGTCGCTTGAGAAAGAGAGAAGACTAATGCCCCGCTTCGTCTTCAAACTCCCCGACATCGGCGAGGGCACCGCCGAGGCCGAGATCGCCGCATGGCGCGTGAAGGTCGGCGACGTGATCGAGGAGGATGCCCCGCTCGTCGACATGATGACCGACAAGGCGACGGTCGAACTGACCTCGCCCGTCAGCGGCACCGTGGTCGAAGTCGCGGGCGAGGCGGGCGCGATGGTGCCCGTTGGCAGCGCGCTGGTGGTGATCGAGACGAGCGCGTTCGCCGACATCGGTGCCACGCCCGAGCCGCAGGGCGACGGCCCGGCGATGGTCGAGGCGGACGCCGGGGTGCACGAAGCCGCCCACCCCTCTCCCTCGCTCCGCCCCGCTGCGCATCTCCCTCCCCCCGGCGGGAGGAGGGTGGACCCTGCCACGACGTCCGCCCTCCCCCAGGCGGGGGGAGGGACAGCGGCGCAGCCGCAGGGAGAGGGAACCGCGACCGCAGAGCAAGCCCCCGCCCCCCTCGCCGCCCCCGCCGTGCGCGCGCGCGCAAAGGCGCTCGGCATCGATTTGGCCCAGCTCCCCCCCGGCCCCCACGGCCGCATCCGCCACGCCGACCTCGATCGTATGCTTGCCACTACCCTCCCCCCACCGGGGGGAGGGACGGCGCCGAAGCCGCAGGGAGAGGGAACGGCGCTGGCCGAACGCCATGAAACTCAAACCCTCAAGATCATCGGCCTGCGCCGCAAGATCGCCGAGAAGATGCAGGAGGCCAAGCGCCGCATCCCGCACTTCGCCTATGTCGAAGAGGTGGACGTTACCGAACTCGAGGCGCTCCGCCAGCACCTCAACGCCACTACGGCCAAGGAACGCGGCAAGCTCACCCTCCTCCCGCTGCTCATCCGAGCACTTACCCGCACCCTCCCGCACTTCCCCCAGGTCAACGCGCGCTTCGACGATGATGCGGGCGAGGTCCATCGCCACGCCGCAGTCCATTTGGGGCTAGCCACGCAGACGCCGAACGGCCTGATCGTCCCGGTGATTCGCAACGCCGAGGCGCGCTCGCTCTGGGATCTTGCGGCGGAAATCACGCGCCTCTCCACCGCCGCCAAGGCGGGCAAGGCCGCGGCGAAGGAGCTCAGCGGCTCGACGATCACCATCACCTCGCTCGGCGCACTCGGTGGGATCGTTACCACGCCGGTGATCAACCATCCCGAAGTCGCGATCGTCGGCGTCAACAAGATGGTCGAGCGCCCCATGGTCCACCACGGCCAGATCGCCATCCGCCGCATGATGAACCTCAGTTCATCCTTCGATCACCGCGTGGTGGACGGCTATGACGCGGCCGCGTTTATTCAATCGGTCAAGGCGATGCTCGAACACCCCGCCACCTTGTTCATTGACGAATGACCGAAATCGTCGATCACTCCGAACGCTCCCGCTTCGAACTCCCCGCCGAGGGCGGCGGGGTGGCGATCGTGAGCTACGATCTTGGCCCCGGTACCATCGCCTTCACGCACGTGATCGTGCCCATCCATGCGCGCGGTCACGGGGTTGCAGGCCGGCTAACCGCCGCCGCGATTCAGAGCGCTGCCGAGCGCGGCCTGAAGATCATCCCCGCCTGTCCGTTCGTGAAGGACTGGTTCGAACACCATCCCGAACTCGCCAACCTCCTCGCCTGAATAGCAAGGCGCGGCGAGAAGGCGGTGCCACGACAGCAATCGGTTCGCGCCGGTGCGCTTCTCCCGCGAACTGCTGCTTCGACCCCATCCTCAAGACGCGCAAGGGAACGTAAATGTCGGCCCCGTATTGAGCGCCACGTGGCCGCCTTGAAAACGCCACGCGCGCCCTTGATGGGAATGATGTATGCGGTGGTCGGTCGTCGTGCCCTATTTCAACGAGACGGCCGAAATCGCCGTCACGCTGCATTCTATCGCTCTGCAGTCGCTGCGCGACGTGCATCTGATTCTGGTCGATAATGGTTCGACCGATGGCAGTGAAGCGGTGTGTCGCCACGAGATGGCAGCCTATCCCGAGCTTGCAGTCACCTATCTGCGCGAGCCGCGCCCCGGGCAGGTGCACGCGCTGCGTCGTGGCCTCGCTGCGGTGCGCACCGAGTTCGTTGCGGTGTGCGACGCGGATACCTTTTACCCCGGCCACTATCTTGAATACGCCACGGGGATGTACGACCGCGCAGGGCCGGATTGCGTCGCTGCGATGGGCTATCTTCGGCACGCGCGCGATCACGGCCGTTTTCGGGACAAGTTCAACACCTGGCACTGGCTCACTGCCGCGAGGGTCTGGCCGCAGCAAAACCACACGAGCGGGGCGGGGCACACGTTCCGTACTGCCGCGCTGCGCAAGGCGGGCGGCTACGATCCCGAGATCTGGCCCTATGTGCTGAAGGATCATGAACTGATGAGCCGCGTGCTGCGGCTCGGCCATCAGGTTTATGAACCCAAGCTCTGGTGCATCTCTTCGGACCGGCGCACCGATCGCAAATCGGTGCGCTGGACGCTGGGCGAGCGACTTCTCTACCATTTCGCGCCGATCCGCGACAAACGGCCTTTCTTCCACAAATTCCTGAAGCCGCGGTTCGAAGCGCGCGGACAACTCGATACCAAGCTGCGCGAGCGCCCGTGGGAAGTGACGCCGCAAACTGCCTGACCTTCATTCGGCCGTTATTCGGCTCCATGGTCGATCCTCGATCTTAACCGGACGAGGCGAACCACACTTGGCGTCACTCATCGCGGGGGCAACGGCGCGCGTCGTCGCCCTGGCGCGCATTCCCGCCGTGGCGCGCGCCGCGCGGCTGATCCCTGCCGCGCTCGGCCTGCTCATGGTTATCCTGCTCGTGATCCAGGTCCGCGCGATCGGCTGGGACACGATCGCGCGCGTGTGGCCATCCTCGCGGTTATTCTACCTTTTGTTTGCTGGATCCTACATCGGGCCGATCGCCACCGAGATCATCATCTACCGTCGGCTGTGGAACGTCGGCGTCGATGTGGCACCCGTCTTCTTCCGCAAGCGCGTGATGAACGAGGCGCTGTTCGGCTACAGCGGAGAGGCTTACGCGGTGTGGTGGGCGAACAGCCACGCGAGCAGCCGATACACACCGTTGCAGGTGGTCAAGGATGTGAACATCCTGTCGGGCATCGTCAGCAATCTGGGGACGCTCGCACTGCTCGGCGCAACACTGCTGCTTGCCGATGGCGTCAGGCTTGCCAGTGCGGCGTCCGCTGCGCGCGGCCCCGCGATGCTCGGCGCGATGGCGTTCCTGCTGGCGGTGACGCTGTTCCTGTTGATCAAGCCCAAGCTGTTCAGCCTCCCGCCACGCACGCGCGCGTTTATCGCGGCGATGCACACGCTGCGTCTGGTGACGGGCGTGATGATGATGATGGCGCTGTGGAGCGTCGCGCTGCCCGGCCACGGTCTCGCGCTGTGGCTCACGCTCGCGGCCTGGCGCAACTTCATCGCGCGTCTGCCTTTCCTGCCGCAGAAGGATCTGTTGTTCGTGAACCTTGCCATCCTCGCGCTCGGCCATTCCGGCCGCGACGTCGCCGCGATTCTTGCGCTAGTGAGCGCTATGACGCTGGTGGCGCACCTTGCGGTCGCGCTGATCGGCGCGATCCCGGGAGTCACGCCCACACGCCGGGTGGCGGCATGAAGCGCGCGCTGCTGCTGCTTGCCGTTTTCGCCGCCGTTCCCGCAGCGGCGCAACCGCGCAATATTCTGGGGGAAACCGCGCTGTGTCGCGCGGACGCGCCCGCTCCGGCACTGCTGGTCAAGATCGTTGGTCTGAAGGATCGCGCGGGTTCGCTAAGGGTCGAGCTTTATCCCGACCGCGATCCCGAGTTCCTCGGCGACAAGAACAAGATGATCGCGGCAGGCGAGACTTTCCGGCGGATCGTCCTCAAAGTCCCGGCAGGCCCCGGCCCGACGTATGTGTGCATGGGCATTCCCGCTCCAGCGCGCTATTCGCTTGCCGTGGTTCATGATCGTCAGGACACGCAAAAGTTCAGCCCGTTCACCGATGGGATCGGCTTCCCTGGCGATCCCAAACTGAGCTACAGCAAGCCTCCTGCGAGCAAGGCGTGGATCACGATCGCTCCGGGGCTGAACCGTACGCGGATCACGATCCAGTATCTGCACGGCTTCTTCCAGGTCGGTCCAGTCAAGCACCCCATCGACGGAGATCCCAATTGAGGCAGGCCGCATGAAACTGGTGGATGTCGCCGAATTCTACACGCTCACCGGCGGCGGCGTGCGGACGTATATCGATCAGAAGATGGCGATCGGCGCGTCACTCGGCCACGATGTCGTTGTCATCGCGCCCGGCTCTGAATACAAGGTCGAACAGCGGCCGGGCGGCCGGGTGATCTGGGTGCCTGCGCAGACGCTGATTGCGGACAAGAATTACCGCCTGTTCTGGAATTTCAAACACATCCACGCGATCCTCGATGCGGAAAAGCCCGATGTTGTCGAAGCCAGCTCGCCCTGGACTGCCGCATGGATCGTATCGGCGTGGCAGGGCGATGCCGCGAAAGCGCACTTTCTGCACAGCGATCCGGTTGCGGCCTACCCCTACCGCTGGTTCGCGGGGATCCTGTCCGAACAGACAATCGATCGGTTGTGCTACTGGTTCTGGGCGCAAATGCGCGCGCTCGACAAGCGGTTCGATACGATGGTCGTCTCGGGAACGTGGTTGCAGCAGCGGATGATGCGCTACGGAATGCGCCGTCCAGCGGTGGCACCGCTGGGCGTCGATGTTTCCGCGTTCGATCCTTCGCTGCGCGATCTCGATCTGCGGCGCGAGATGCTCGCGGCCTGTGGGATGCCCGAAGATGCGATGCTTTTCATCGGGATGGGCCGCCACCATCCCGAAAAACGCTGGCCCTCGATCATGCGTTCCACAATTCCCGAAGGACTGGCCAAGCCGATCGGACTGTTCCTGATCGGCGACGGGGTTGCACGGCCCGATGTCGAGCGTGCCGCAGCCAAGCATACGCACGTCCACGTGGCGGGGCGCATCGTCGAGCGCGCACGGATCGCGAAGATGCTCGCGTCGGCGGACGGGCTGATCCATGGTTCGGGTTCGGAGACGTTCGGGCTTGCGGTGGCCGAAGCGCTTGCGTCGGGTCTGCCGCTGATCGTGCCCGATACCGGCGGGACAGTGGAAATGGGCAAGCCTGCGTTCGCCGAATTCTACCGTTCGGGAGACCGCAAGGGCGCGCGTGCCGCAGTGATCCGTTTCCAGGCGCGCGACCGCGAGGCGATGTCGGTCGAGGCGGCCAAGGCTGGCCACGCACTCGGCACCGCGCGCGATCACTTCAGCCGCCTGTTCGAAATCTACGGCCAGCTCTCGCGCGATTACAAGGCGGGTCGGCTACGTCCGCGCCAGCAGGCCGTCGTAACGTCCGAGTCGGCGATGCCGGAGGAAGTGCTGTATCGCCCGGCGTGATTCGTCGCCCAGCGCGGGCACATCCACATCGTGCGGATGGAGCGCGAGGCGGACCGTTTGCAGCCCCGCGAGCGCAGTCGTGGCGATCCGGGACCACGCCAGCGACGAGAGAATGCGGCTGCGCGATCGGCTCGCGTAACTGACCACCGGCCCCTTGGCCAGCACCGCGCCGCTGGCGGGGGACCATACGCGCACGTGATCCTCCGCTACAGCGAAACCCTCGGCCGCCAGCGCCGCGCGCGCGCCTTCGCCGTACAGCCACGCGGGCGCGACGAAGCCGGTAATCGCGCGGCCGAGGACATCTTCGAGCAGCTTGCGCCCGTCCTTTAGCCGCGACCGCGCATCGGCCAGCGAAAGGCCAAGGAACTCGCCTTCGCCCGCCGTCATGTGCCGGGCCTTCCATGCTGCCGCGCCGCTGTGCTCGCTCTGGTCGCGGTGGAACCAACCATGCAGCAGCATCTCGACGCCCGCGTCCGCGCGCGCGCGCAGCCAAGCGTGGAAAGCGTGGTCTCCCGCGATGGGGGCACGGCCGTGGAAATCAGGAACGACAAGCATCGCGTAGGTTGACGATCCTCCGGTGACCGCAGCGAGCTGCGCCTCCAGCCGGGAGATGCGCTCGGCGTGCGCGGGAGTGACATCGTGGATGCTGAGGAGGAGCTGCTTCATCGGAGCCCCATCTAGTCGCCCGCGCACCAACTCCCAACACTCGACGGGTTGGAAGCTTTGCCTCAACCCGCTACCTCCCCCATACGCCCGCCCGGAGAGCCGCATGCCCCTCGACCCCGTCGTCATCCTCGCCGCCAAGCGCACTCCGATGGGTGGCTTCCAGGGCGATTTTGCCTCGCTCTCCGCCTCCGATCTCGGCGCAGTCGCAATCCGTGCCGCTGTCGCCGCAGCGAACATCGCGGCCGAGCAGGTCGAAGGCGGGATCATGGGCAACGTGCTGATGGCGGGACAGGGCCAGGCACCCGCGCGCCAGGCGATCCTGAAAGCCGGGCTCCCCGAGACGACCCATGGCGCCACCGTCAACAAGATGTGCGGCAGCGGCATGCAGGCGGTGATGGACGCGCATGATCGGCTGATCGCGCATTCGGCGGACATTCTGATCGCGGGCGGCATGGAGAGCATGACCAACGCGCCGTATCTTCTCGCCAAGGCGCGCGGCGGCTTGCGCATGGGCCACGGCGAAATCAAGGATTCGATGTTCCTCGATGGTCTGGAAGACGCCTACGAACCCGGCCGCCTGATGGGCAGTTTCGCCGAGGAGACTGCGCGTGATTACCAGTTCACCCGCGTTGCGCAGGACGAATACGCGCTCACCAGCCTGTCGCGCGCCAAGGCTGCCATCGAAAGTGGCGCGTTCGCAGGCGAAATCGCGCCGGTGACCGTCGCAGGCAAGGGCGGCGAAATCACGGTCGCCATCGACGAACAGCCGGGAAAGGCGCGGCCCGAGAAAATCCCCACGCTCAAGCCCGCGTTCGCCAAGGACGGTACGGTTACCGCCGCCAACGCATCCTCGATCAGCGATGGCGCCGCCGCGCTGGTGCTCACCCGTGCCGCGCACGCAGAGGCGCAGGGTCTCCAGCCCATCGCGCGCATCGTCGGCCACGCCACCCACGCGGCTGCTCCGGCCAAGTTCAGCACCGCCCCCATCGGTGCGATCCAGAAGCTGTTCGCCAAAACCGGATGGACCGCCGCCGACGTGGACCTGTTCGAGATCAACGAGGCGTTCGCCGTCGTCGCGATGGCGGCGATCCGCGATCTCGGCCTCGATCCCGCGCGCACGAATATCCACGGCGGCGCGACCGCTCTGGGCCATCCTATCGGTGCATCGGGCGCGCGCATCCTCGTCACGCTCCTCGCCGCGCTCGAAGCCACCGGCGGCAAGCGTGGCGTGGCGGCGCTCTGCATCGGCGGCGGCGAGGCGACCGCGATGGCGGTCGAGCGCCTCTGAGCCGCGCACGCCTCGCCTTCGCGCTGATGGCCGCGCTTGCGCTCGCCGCCTACCGTATGGCCCCCGAGACCGAGCCCGCACCGATCGCGGTTACCGCGCGCGCCATCGCGCTCGATCCAAACGACCCCGCGCACGACCGCGTCGGTGCGCTGCGCTATCTGGGTGGCCTCGAACTCGCCTCGCGCGATCGCCGTTTCGGCGGCATTTCGGGAATGCGCCTCCTCGCCGATGGTCGCCTGCAAGCCGTGACCGAAGAGGGCAGCTGGATAACGCTGACGCTGGCCGAAAACGGCGATAAGTTGGTGGGCGTCGGTCCGGTCACGATTGCGGCCATGGCCGATCTCACCGGGCGGCGGCTCAAATCGCGCTTTGAATCGCTCGCCTCGGGGCTGGAACTCGATACCGATGGCTCGCGCGTGGTGACGTTCCAGCGCAATCCGCGCGTCTGGCGCTTCGATCCCGATGAAGGCCGACCGCGCGCGCGCGCGTTCCCCGATCCCGATTGGCTGCAGCATTTGCCCCCTGCGGGCGGCGTTTCCGCAATCGCGCGCGTCGGCGCGCTCTGGCTTTTTCTGGCCGAGGATGCGGGGCCCAACGGCTGGAACGGCATCCTCCAGGGCGGCGGCGCGCTCAGCACTACCTATGGCAGGATCGCTTACAAACCACCCGAGGGCTTCCAACCCACCGATGCCGCCGCGCTCGACGATACCCACGTGCTTGTTTTGAGCCGCCGTATCTCGCCCACCATGGGCGTCGCCGCTTCGCTCGCGCTCGTCCCGGTCGATGCGGCGCATCTGGCGCTAGGCAAGCCGCGCCAAATAGCGATGCTGGGCTGGCCGCTTTCGATCGACAATATGGAAGCGGTCGCGGTACGCCACTCCGGCGACCGCACGTTCGTTTATATAGCGAGCGACGACAATTTCTCGCCGCTCCAGCGCACGCTGCTGCTCAAGTTCGAGTTGCTGCCGCGCTGAGGCGATCGATGGCAGTCCAGCGGGTCTAGAGTCTGACTCGTCCCGCTTGAATCGTTTGGGGGATTCCCAAGCGCGGGGTGATCTGATTCAAGCGGCTGGCCGGGGACGGAGGCCGGCATGGGATGGCGAGGGCGTATTCGCAGGACTTGCGCGAGCGGGTTGCGGC